>JAIEMT010000014.1 GCA_019751945.1 bacterium | reverse complement strand
GCCTTCTTGTATAGCTTCAAACTCATGCGTGATCTCCCTCGTTTATGTTTGGATTCTGGTGAACCCATTCTAAACGCGGTGAGGTCATGCTGCAATTTCAACTAAGTTTAGCACTCCGCCCTCCTTCCGTTCATCTGCAATGGATTCGCGACACCCAAGCTCCTGAAGCGGTGGCTTTCACAGCTCCAGGCCTAAGCCCCTTTACTTCGGGTGACTTGGTCTTAAACCTTCAAGGGTCTTGTGAAACCGGCACAGTCATTCATTTAAGTGGCGCCGATTCACAAATTGCAAACTGCGCAGCTTCAAACTTTGGCTTTGCCGTCAATAAAGCAAAAGACGGAAACTATGATTTCAAAATCGTGGCCGTTGACAACGCTGGAAACTCCTCTGAGGGAGTGAGCTTCTCGTGGATACGAGATACCTCGATTCCGGCTTCTCCTGTTCTGGCCAGCCCGGCTTCGAGTGTGATTCACACCAATGGCAATGAAGTTTCAATTCAAGGCTCTTGTATCGCAGGTTACACTGTGGACCTCGATGGCGATGCAGATTTCTCGATGACTTGCCCCAATAGCGGCAACTTCGTCATGAACATCAGCGACGTCAACCAAGACGACAGCTACAGTTACTCGGTCACTCAAACAAACGAAGAAACGGGCATGACTTCAGCGCCTGTTTCTTTTGAATGGGTTCGCATGACGGCCGTTCCGTCGGCACCAGTGATTATCTCGCCAGTCATCAGCCCCTACGCTTCGAGCGGCAGCTTCTCCATCGCAGGCTCTTGCACCGCCGGCCAATTGGTTCAACTCTCCGGCGATGACGCCCAAGTCGTGAACTGCGCTTCGAACCAAACCTTTGGTTTCACTGTTTCCAAAAAAGTGGACGGCGCGTACTCCTTCCAACTCAAACAAGTCGATCTGGCAGGTAATGCTTCATCGGCCGTGAACTTGAGCTGGCAGAAGAACTCTGGAATTCCAACCGCACCGGCCGTTCTCTCGCCGAGCGTGGCTTCTTATCCTTCAAACGGCAACCAGATTGTCGTCAGCGGTTCCTGCAATAACGGCTACGTCGTCGTGCTCTCGGGTGATGTCAGCAGCTACGAAGTCACCGGTGGGAAGCTCGCACAGTATTGCACGGGTTCTTCGTTTAGCTTTGTCGTGAATAAGTCTCGAGACGGCAGCTATGCCATGCAAGTGGCGCAACAAAGCGGCGATGGTAGCCAATCCGGCGGCATCAGCGTTCAATGGGTTCGCGATACCCGCGCTCCTGTTGTAGCGATTTCAAGTGCTCCGGTAAGCCCGAACTTACAATCGACTGCTAGTTTTGCCTTCGGTTCGGATGAAGCCGGCGTGGTTTACAGCTGCAGCTTGAACTCGGCTGCATTCGCAAACTGCGCTTCGCCGCTGAACATGACCTCAGTCCCGAACGGGAACAACACCTTACAAGTCCGCGCTACCGATGCCGCTGGCAATGTGAGCAAAGCTGCATCTGTCAGCTGGACTCAACAGAGCGCAAACACCCTCGCTCTTTATCACTTCGACTCCCCCACCCTCACCACCGATAGCAGCCTCCTGGCAGGCTCGTATCACAATAATCTTGTGACGAACTCGGGCACTAGTGCTGTAAACGGCGCATTTAAGCAAGGATTGAACCTCACCACCAGCAGCGCAGTCGCTGCTCCGATGTCGTCCAGCTTAGCGATGATTGCAAGTGGCGGAAAGCTTACTGCAGAAGCTCGAGTGAAGTTCTCGATTACGAAAACTTACTCGGTCTTGATGTCTCAAAGCGCTGCTTCGCCAAACTTCAGCTGGGAAGTGCGTTTACAAAGAGAAAGCAATAACCGGTTCAAAGTTCGCTTCGTTGGAAGCTCCAATGGCCGTACCACTCGTTCCATCACAACTCCGGCTATGAATTTGGATACTTCGAAGTTCTACCATGTCGCGGTCACCTTCAATATGGGTGAAGTCCGCATCTTTGTGGACGGCGCTCAAAAAGCCAGCGGCACCATTGGCAGCGTGGGTAAAACCAAACTCTTTGCCAATCAGGCAGATTTCCGCGTCGGCCAAGGCGCAAGCACGAGCAGCAAGTATCGTCTCACCGGCGTGGTGGACGAACTTCGTCTGAGCCAAATTATTCGCTACACGGGAAGCTACACTGTCCCGGCTGCAGCCTTTAATGCGGATTAATTCGTACTAATTCGAAGAAGGCTGAGGATCTACGAAAGAAGCGGCTGGCTTTGCTGTGGCAAAATCCCGGTGCTTCTTCGTGCTAATACGACTCTGTCCCTCGTAAGCGGGATCTCGCTTCAGCTGAACCTTGAAGCCATTCACTGCTTCAATCCACTGCATTCCATCCACGTGCATTTTCTTTTTAGCAAACTCGGGGTGAAGGCGAACCTGAACCCGTGCATCATCAAACGAATCCGCTACGACCATATAATTCACGTGCGATTCATAAACCCCGTCGGAGATTTCCGAATCATAAAAGCCACAGTGCACCAAAAAAAGTTTCTTTGTTTCCATCGTCGTTCTCCGAACCCCAGATCTCCGTTAGCAAATTATTTAAAAAATGGCTATAAACAGTCTTAGGGCTATGTCCACTTCGCTTCACATCGTTCAAATCAAAGCCGACACTTCGGGCAAAGAATCCGCCGGGGAAGTAAAAATCAGTGTTTGGTCCAAAAAAGAACGCACCCTAAAAGCCGCTAAAACCCTCAGCCTTTGTTGGGGCTTAGCCTGCATTTCCATCCTCATTCCCCTCCTCCATTTCTTTTTGGTTCCAGGCTTCTTTCTAGCCGGACCCTTTTTAGCGCTCTGGACCTACAATAGAATCAGTACGATTGAAGGGGGAATGGGAATTTGTCCGGACTGTCGTGCACCGATTCCATTTGGAAAACGCACGGAGAAATGGCCCGCGTCGGATCTCTGTACGCATTGCAAAAATGCCGTTACGGTCACCCTGAAATAGTTATTCGGGCTTTTCGATTCGCTTCACGCTGCGCAGATTGCCTGCGAGAATTTTTTTACGGACGCGAACGGTTTCAGGCGTCACTTCAATCCACTCGTCGTCGTCAATCCACTCGATAAATTGCTCGAGCGACATATTTTTCAGGCCCGCTAGGGTCACAAGAAATTCAGCGCCCGCGGATCGGATATTGGTGAGCTTCTTTTCGCGACAAGGATTGACGTTTAAGTCCGTATCCTTATTGTGCTCCCCAATCACCATCCCCTCGTAAACCTTTACGCCCGGACCCACAAAGAAGCTGCCCCGATCCTCGAGACCTAAAAGGCCATACTCCACGGTTTCACCCGAACGATCGCAAATCAAAGCACCACTGATCCGATGAACGATCTGACCCTTATGCGGTTCAAATCCGATCACTTCGGAACTAAATAAACCGGCTCCACGCGTGATGGTGAGGTAACGAGAACGAATGCCCAGCAGTCCGCGCGTCGGAATTTCAAATTGCAACCGGGCACGACCATGGCCTTGATCCATATCGTAAGAAGTCAGAAGCCCCTTTCGACCCTGAAACAGCGCAGTGACTTCGCCGGTATGAGCCTCAGGCATATCTAAAGTCACACGTTCCATGGGTTCGAGCTTCTCGCCGTTCTCACCGGTACGGAAAAGAACCTGAGGCTTGCCCACCATGATTTCAAAACCTTCGCGGCGAATCTGCTCAATCAGAATTGCAAACTGCAACTCGCCTCGTCCCAAAAGACGAAACTGGTCTGGAAGACCCGTCTCTTCAAATCGAATCGCAACGTTGTGGCGAACTTCTTTCAAAAGACGGTCGCGAAGTTTACGAGATTGAATGGCCTCGCCCTCTTGGCCCGAAAGCGGTGAAGTGTTCACCGAAAAAATCATTCCGATGGTGGGAGGCTCGACTTTAATTCTTGGAAGAACCGGTGTGCTTTCGTTTTCGATGATGGTGTCACCAATATCGAAGAGCTCACTTCCCGCTAAGGCAACAATGTCTCCCGCCGAAATAGACGTCACTTCAGTCTGCTTCAGCCCCTCGAAGGTATACACTTGGGTGACGGAGAAATTTTGGTTCACCCCATCTCCGGCGCGAATCACGCGCTTGTTCTTAGACAGCGTCCCCGCCTTCACGCGCCCAATGGCCAAACGGCCGACGTATTCAGAGTAAGCGAGATTTGAAACCAGCATTTGAAAGGGCTTGTCGACATCCACCTCTGGCGCCGGAACATTCTTGATTACCAAATCAAAAAGGGGCTGAAGCGAACTCTTCTTTTTTCCATCGATCAAATCCCGAATCGAATCGAAATCCTGAGTGCACCACCCTTGGCGGGCACAAGCGTACACGATTGGAAACTCCAACTGTTGATCATTGGCGCCGAGATCAAAGAACAGATCGAAGGTTTGATTCACCACCTGCTGAATACGCGTACCATCCGCGCACTCAGGGCGATCCACCTTGTTGATGACCAGAATAATTTTGTGACCTTGCTTCAATGCTTTCTGTAGAACAAATCGAGTCTGAGGAAGCGGTCCCTCAGCAGCATCGACAAGGAGAAGTGCGCCGTCCACCATCCCCATAATTCGCTCCACCTCACCGCCGAAATCCGCGTGGCCGGGAGTGTCCACAATGTTGATTTTGTAGTCTCCGACCCGAACCGAGGTGTTCTTGGCCATGATGGTGATGCCTCGCTCGCGTTCCAAGTCCATCGAGTCCATGACGCGCTCCACCGTCTGCTGGTGGTTCTGAAAGGTCCCAGATTGCCTGAGGAGGTGATCTACGAGGGTGGTTTTACCGTGGTCGACGTGCGCTATGATGCAAATATTTCTAAGTTTTTGGGTCACAGTCGGAGGGGTATATCACAGCCTTTTCAAAATCGGCAAATATTTGACTTCAAACGTCATGAATTGACAAAATCCTAATGGATTCCACCAAAGTTTAAGAATCTTTGAATTCCTGCCAAAAATCACGCGGCGCAGCATTGATTATGCTAAACCGGATGCTCTAAAACACCGAAAACACCTTAGGGATTAAAGGTTTCAACAATAGCGAGCACTCTCATGCGCAATAAAAGATTTCAGGTAAAAAAACCGGGTTCTGTAACTTTGATCATCGAGACCGGGCAAGGTAATCAGTACACTTTTACCGTCCAAGACCTTTCGGTCACGGGCCTTTTTTGCGTGATCGAAGGTGAAGCCGCCGCCAAGGTTCAAGAAGAAATCAGCGACGACACCATCGTCGCTTCCTCGAAGGTTCTTTTCGAAAAAGAAGAAGCCTATCTCGGCCGACTCGCTGTTCAGCGGCGGTTCTTCGAGAATGGAGTTTTCCGCGTCGGATTCTCGACCATCGATTCCAAAGTTCCGCTGGACGGAAAACTTTCTCGTTTCATCGAATTAAATTTTCACTCCGAAGGTTCGGTCTTTGACGTCGAACTTCCGGCGCAGGGATTTAACTTGGCCAGCTTCCTGACGATGGACCTGACCAATGCCGATATTTTCGATCGCGCCCAAAAGTTCAATCACTTCTACGAAGACTGGAAAAAATCGGATCGATTTGCCTACATGATTCCGAGAACCAGCATGGCAGGTGCTCGCGTGAATCTGGATAGAACCCGCGATGGCGATCGAAGCGACTTTCTCATGTTCGGAACCAACGACTACTTAGGTCTCTCGCACCATCCTGAGGTGCTCGAAGCGGCCATCAAGAGTATTGAGAAATATGGTTTTGGATCCACCGGAACTCACACCACGTCCGGAACCACCGACGCACACGAAGAGCTTGCCTTCCGTGTCGCTCGACTCTACGGCAAAGAAGATGCCCTCGTTTATTCCTCTGGTTACAACACCAATGTCGGAATCATTGCCGGCATTGCACGTGAACAAGATCTCCTGGTCGCCGACATTAATGCGCATGCCTCGATGCATGATGGAATGGCCATGTCTCGTGCCACGGTTCGTATTTTCAAACACAACGACATGGACCACCTGAGAAAAGTTTTAGCTGAAAATCGCGACAAGTACGGCGGCTGCATGATCTTAACCGAAGGCGCTTTCTCGATGGACGGAAGTCTCGGCGACTTGAAAACCATCACTGAAATCGCAAACGAATACAACGCTCGCACTTACGTCGACCAAGGACACTGCTTCGGGGTTCTGGGAAATCGCGGACTCGGAACCAGTGAAGTGACCAACACGACCAACAAGATCGACTTGATTGTCGGCTTATTCTCGAAAGCTATTGGAACCATGGGTGGATTCGTGGTCGGCCGCAAAGACGTGATGAACTGGCTCAGGTCCTATTCCCGCTCTTACATGTTTGGAACTTCCTTTCCGCCGTCAGTGGCCAGTGCATCGCTGGCTGCCATCAACATTTTCACTCGCGATCGCACTCTTCGCGACAAGCTCCGAAGCAATATTCAACATTTCATTCGCATTCTGAATCGTCGCGGAATCGTTGTACCTCCCGATCACACCACTCCGATCATTCCGATTTTGATCGGCGATGAAGGAAAAATTGGAAAAATATTCAAGGCAATGATGAACGACGGTGTTTTTGCTCTCCCGGTGGTCTACCCCGTTGTTGCTCGCAATAAATCCCGCTTCCGTTTTTCAATCACCACGTCTCATAGCATCAGTGATTTGGAATACGCCGTAAACTCATTGGAACGTGCCGCAAAGGCAGCCGGCGTAGACCTCGTCGAAGCTGCAGCAACCTTAACCGCAGGAAAACCGCAGTCGACCGCTTAAATTTGAACTGAATGGAAAATCTAGCGACTCAAATCTTGCTTTGGCTAGCGGTGGTGACGGGGAACACTACGATTCCATCCGGCGAAAGCAAGTGGACTGTCCTAGAAAAATGGGACCTTAGCCTTTCTCAACCTGTTTTAAGAATCTCAGCAAACGCAGCGGATCTGAACTGTCAGCCGGGCTTGGTCATGCAATTACCCGCTCTGCTCTATGGCGCTCAAGAAGTGTGGATTAACGGAAAATTTGATCGCGTCTTCGGCGATAAGACGATGCAAACGCCAAATTTTATTTTCAACGCGCCCAACATTGACTGCCGCGAACTTCCAACTACGGGCAGCATTGAAATTAAGATGTATTCGTATTCGAAAACCTACGCTTCGATTTCCTATTGGCCCAAAGTTCAACCTGAGGGATGGGAAGAACTGCTCTTCAAGTTTGCATACGCGGGCGGTGCCTTCGCATTGCTTCTAATTACTCTCTCTCAGTACCTTTCGACTTTTGCGAAGGAAGACCGAAAGGCCGCAATCTTAGCCAGCGTATCGGCCGTGGCACTTTCTATTTATCAGTGCGAAGCAATCTTCCCTCTCTTGGGATTCGATCTCCCCATGCTGACCGTTCATCGACTAGGCGACCTCGCTCTCAGCATCGGAACTCTGACTTATTTCGCTTCTTTGAGACAATTGCGCTACCTTCCGACACCGCCCTTCTACTTTTATCTCTTCTCCTGCTTCGTCGGTTTCGTCTTCAATATGAATTCTTCAACTGGAGATGGAATTCAGTTTGGAACTACCTTCTGGTTTCCAGCGGCGCTGATCTGCTTTATGTCTCAACTCATAGTGAGTGGCAGCCTGTTTGCAAAAGAAAAATCGACTGCCGATCTTCTTTGCTTCGTCAGTACCGGAGTTCTTGCCGTCGCCATGGTAACGGAGATGCTAGTGTTCGCAGGAGCGGGTTCTTCCTTTAGTCTGTTTCCTCTGGGAGCAAACACGGGCTTCTTGATTTTTGGATTACTGCTGAACAAAAAGACCCAAGAAGCTTATAAAGAACGAGATTACCTCAGAAAAAATCTTGAACTCGAGGTGAAGAAAAAGACTCTCCAACTCCAAAGCACCCAAGCAGAACTCATTCAATCTGCCAAGCTTGCTTCTCTTGGTACACTTTCAGCTGGTCTGGCTCATGAAATCAATAACTCCATTAACTATGTCAATGGAGCCCTAAGTCCTCTTGAAAAGCTCGTTAGTAAGGCCAATTTCGACGAAACTCAAAAAGGAAAGATCGATCAGCTCTTTAAAGTGATGAAAGACGGCCTGAGCCTGACCGTCGACATTATCAAAAGCTTGCGCCAGTACACCGGACTCAATCAAGCGCCCTTCAATGACATTATGATTGAGGAATTGGTGAAATCCACGACCACCATTCTCCGAAACAAACTTCGCGATAAAGTGACCGTGCAGACGGACTTCACACCCGACACGCATATTTTTGGCTCAGTGGTGGGCATGAACCAAGTGTTCATGAATCTCGTAACCAATGCGATCGACGCTATGCCTCACGGCGGCACCCTCACCTTTCGAGCCCGCCCTGATGGGGACTTTGTAAAAATTGAAATTTCAGACACTGGAACAGGTATTCCTCAGACGGTTCGGGATCGCATCTTTGACCCGTTCTTCACCACGAAGGAAGTCGGCAAGGGAACAGGCCTCGGCTTACACATCGTGAAAAAGGAAATTGAGCGCCACCAGGGCACCGTCGACATTCAAAGCACCGAAGGAAAAGGAACCACGATCGTCTTGCGTCTTCCAATAGGATCCACGGAGGGCAAGAGAGCCGCATGAAACCCGTGATCTTTTACATCGACGATGAGCCGCATAATCTCACCGTATTTGAGGCCTCTCTTCCAGACACTTGGGAGATTAAAACCTTTGATACGCCCTATGCTGCGCTAGCAGCCTTAAAAGATGCGAAGCCTTGGATTTTGGTGTCCGACCAGAGAATGCCTGGAATGAACGGTGTGACCTTTCTTCAGCAGGCGAAGGAAATCGTTCCCGAAGCCGTTCGAATTATAGTGACGGGTTATTCAGATGAGAATCTAGTGGTGGAATCCGTTCGTAAAGCGCAGATCTACGACTATATCCGCAAGCCCTGGGATGTGGACGAGCTCGAGCAAGCCCTTACACGCGCCATCGACTATTACAAAGCGAACCAAGAAGCCAAGCGTCTGAACGAAGAACTCAAGGTGCGTGAAGGCGAACTGCGCCAACAAACAGTGAATCTCTTGAAGCTGACGAGCGAATTAGAAACCGCTCGGAAATCAGAAACCCTGATGCGCCTGGAACTAGAATGCTGGGTTCCTCCGTTTGTCCTTTGGGCATTACGAGACACGGACATTAAATTCCCCATTCAAAAAGATCTGGTGGGCATTGCCTTTGACGTAGTCAATAGCAGCAAGATTCACGAACTCAAGGTGGGAAAAAAATCGGCGCGAAGTGCGGTGATTCATTCGTTTTCAGAAGCCATTATTCGAAACGGCGGATGGAGAGAGTCCCACCAAGGCGACTCTGCTTACGGTCACTTTGGCCTGCTCGATGATAAGTCCAATCCTTGCGACTCCGCCCTCGCCGTGGCCATCGAATTCCGCGAAGCCATTGTGAAACTTCAAACCTCGAATGGCACCATCTTGGAATGCGGAGTTTCACTTCACGTTGCAAAAGGTACGACGGTAGATGTTCACACGGTTGAACTAGAAACTCCTCGCGGACGAGTGACGCAGAAATCTTTTGATACGACCTCGGCTGAAGTCGACATGCTCCATCGTATGGAAAAGCTCGTGCACACGATCAGCGGTACCAATATCGTGATGTCCAAAGCTTTCGTGGATCAGCTTCAGTCACCGCCGGCAGGATTGATTAATCTAGGAACGCATCTCTTCAAAGGACAGAAAGCCCCCATCGAACTCTTCTTACTGAAGAGCGATCAGGCCAAAGACGAAGAGATTCAAAAAATTATTGCTGCACAGGGCAGTAAAGCCGCTTAACTAGTCCTTCCGCAACATCTTATAAACTTCTTCGATGTGCTCAGTCTCGGTCTTCACGAACTCACGCGCTAGCTCTTCGAGGGCAATGTCATCACCAGCAAGGCCGACTAATTTCTTATAAAGTTCAAGGCCTTCCAGTTCAAATTTCAAGCTTTCCTCGAGGATTGCGTGAACGCCGTGTTGATTCGTTTCTTCGACCTTGGCCGATGCAACAGGCGGATGTCCCCCGAAAGATGTGATTTTTTCACCAATCACTACCGCATGGGAGGTCGCTTCAGCGGCCATATCCCGAAACCATTTCTGAATCGGAATTCGGTTATGCCCCATGATCATGAACGAGTAGTGCAGGTAGCGAATGATTCCCGCCATCTCGGCCTGATAAATCTGATTGAGGCAAGCCAATGCTTCTTTGCTCGTGGTCGATTGAAGTTTTTTATCCATGGGTAGAATTCTAACTCAGAAGTGATAGGTCACCCAACCCAAAACTCGATCGGCATTCAAAAAACTTGTCAAAATGCCGGGTCGTTTCGAAATAGAGTAGCCTAATACGTCTAAACTTAGTGAAACGACTAACCTTCGTGAGACATTCCAAATCAGCTTTCTTTGAAGCCAGCCATCGGAATTATTGAGCCCCGCAAACACAAACATCTCGGTGGCCCACCGTCCTTCGGCCCACTTATACGCCACTCGAAAACTTCCCCAATGCCAGAACTCCGGGTTCGCCCATTCTTTATGATACTGGGCGCCGAACGTCCAAGAATCCGAAGGAGAATAGTCCGTCCCCACAATCGTTTGCCAATCCAAAACTCTCCGTGGCGCTCCGAGATTGATATCTGGAATGGGTTGTCCCAATGTGGCGATGCTATCCATTCGAATCACCCACTGATTCAACGCCTGACTCGCTGTCAGAGCAAGCGTATTGACCCGTACCTGCGCCGGAGCAATCTGAGAACCAGAAATCAACTCATAGACGGGAGTTCGATTCCAATGCTGGAAGTACATCAAACCGAGATCTAAGCCGCTCGAAAAGAGCTGACTCACCCGCCCTCCCCACTCCGCCTCCTCGTCCATCCGACTCAGATCGAAGGATCTCAAATCCTGCGACGGAATTCCCTCAGGAAAAATGTCAAAGTTTGAACCACGCAGGGGCACCCGGGGATTTCTGGGCACTGGTGTGAGAATAAATTGAAAAGTCGTTTTGTCTAAAAAATATTGCGCATTCAGTGCAAAAACAGGAACACGAATCCAACCCAGTTCATTCAAAATCGGGTCGCGAAGATCCTTGGGATTCACCAAGTCTGCAATATAAAATCCAAATGTCTCGCCCCACGGAATTTCTTGGAATCCGAAGGTGAGTTTGTAATCTCCCTGAGCGTAGCCCAGATTTAAAGATCGAATTTCAACTTCGCCATTGGGCGACTTATTGGGAGCAACACCCAATTCTCCACTGAATCGAAGTGCGGCAGAAAACGTCCAATCGCTCAGGCGGGCATCCAACTTCGTCGATCCGTAAAGAAGGTTATGGCTCAAAGTAGAATTCTTAAACTGGACCGCAGAAATGTAGCCTAAAATTTCCTCATGCTGAAAATCAGAAAACCGAACTTCAGCTTGGGCTGGAGCCGCACTAACCCAGACCCCCAGGGAAATTGCGAGAAGGAGAAATTTCATTGCAAGCTGTTTTGATTAAAAAGCGAGGTTGGAAAAGTTCTCACTTCCATCTTCTGAATAGTAATGACTGAACGGTCATCGGCCCGAATGGCATCTTGAATCCGAATCTGAGTCGGACGAATCGCTCCCGCCATGGTCTTATATTCTTCATAGACCGCAGTCTTCAGTGCCTTTCCACTGGAAGTGAGAAACTCAGCCTTCAAAGGACGATAAGATTTCTTCTCCACCCAAGCGCGGACTTTGTCGTAAGTCAGGCCTTTCTTTTTTGCTGAGAGAAGCAGGATCCATTGCTGAGGAGTTTCAGACTCCAGAACGGCTTCGTAATCCCCCTTCCAACGCATTCGGCTGATGTCGCCATTGGCAGTCTGACCCGTCAGTTTCTGACTCAAACTTACTCGCACGGAGCGCTTCAGATTCGGCACAAAGGCCCACATCTCCTCATCGAGCATCAGGAGATTTCTGCCCCGGTCCCTCGGTGGCTCTAAGGTTTTCACGAGGGTTTTATTGTTTCCCTGAACAAACACCTCGAAAGCAGAGGTGGAATCGCCACCGCTGGAAACATCCACCGTCATTAAGAAGGAACTGCCAGGATTTCGAATATTATCGACCTTGGCGAGAATCTCTTCTGTGTCCAAAGCTGGAGCAGCAGCATTTGCGCTCACCGAAATCCACAACGCTAAACTCCAAAGTGCCGTCATCTCATCTCTCCCCGGACTAGTAGCTAATTCGATCGTAAGGCCTCGCCAATCGGCATTCGTGCCACTTTCAATCCAGCTAAAAAGGTTCCTAAGACCGAAGTCACTGCGCCCATCAAAAAGGCGACTGCAGCCATCTTGGGCTGCAACTCAATGTGAATATAAAACTGGCGTGTAATTCCAGGTGCCGGTGGCATCAAAACACCGTTTCTCAATAACGTGAGATTAATGATCCAAGCAATAGCCAAACCCAAGAATGCCCCCAGAGCGCCTAATGCCAAGCCCTCTAAAATGAGAAGGCCCAGTACCTGCCTTCCGGACTCCCCGTTGGCTCGCAGATTTCCAATCTCCTGTTTGCGCTCCAGGACACCAATCGAAACCGTGCTAAAAATTCCTAAAATTACGATCGCCAAAATAATGAACTGAATGAACCCAAATTGAGAGTCGAGCCAATCCACCGAGTTCTGGTACCAAACTTTATCCAGTACAGCGAAAGGAGTCGCTTCGAGCATTGGAAACTCTGCACGAACCACGGATGCAACCGCATCCCAAGACGCGACAGAGTCTAGTCCTAAAGCAACCGACTCTACCTGCTCTGTTTCTAAAAGCTTCTGAGCTTGTGCCAAAGGAATTCGAAACCCGACGTCATCGAACTCTTTCTGGCCTGTATGAAAGATCCCAGTGACGATCAAGTCCAAACCATTGATGCTGCCTTGAATGGTATTTCCTAGAACGGTGACTCGATCGCCCGGCTTCACGTCCAACGCCCGCGCCAAACCCTTTCCGAGCAAAATTCCATCCGCTTGATCTGAGAGGGCTACCCCTTGCTCAATATTGAGCATGTTAAAGAATTTTGCCTCTTCAACCGCATCGACCCCCTGCCCTTTTCCACTGACAGTGACGCGACCATTGGTTAAGAGCGAGAAGAACTCCACGCGCGGAAACACCTGTTTTACTTGCGGGAGCTGCTTTAAACGCTCTGCGACTTGAGCGCCATTGTTCATCCAATGCTCCCACGGTTTCTCGAACACCTTCTCTCGGTAACCCACGGTATTAATCTGCCCGTGGCCATAGCGGGAATGAATGGTACTTTCCCGGTATTGATTCATGAGGCCCGCGTTGAACCCGTGAAAAATGAACAAAGCAGCTGAGCCCGTGATCACCGTCAGAAGGACAGTGCTCGTTCGCCGCGGATTTCTAAGAAGATTACGAAGAGCTAGTTTGATCTGCATGCGGTCCTCCCCGGCCACTGGTTGAAGGATGAAGTCCAGGAAAATCTAATATCTGCCCATCTCGAAGCTTGATCTGAGTTTCCACAAACGAAAGCACCATCGGGTCATGGCTTGCCACGACGATGGTCACTTTATTCTGAGTGTGAAGATCTTTAAAAATCTCCATGATCTGACGCCCATTCGCCTGATCTAGGCTGGCTGTCGGCTCATCAGCAATAATGACTTCTGGATTCTTAGCGAGAGCTCGCGCAATTGCCACGCGCTGACGCTGCCCTCCGCTCATTTCCAACGGCTTCTTATTTCTCTGCTCCCAGATTCCAACTGCTTCCATGGAAGCTTGCACACGAAGGTGGCGTTCCTTTTTCGAAACACCCATTCTGCCCAGAAAATACTCCACGTTCTCAGCTGCTTTCAGAACAGGAAAAAGATTGAAGCTCTGAAAGACAAACCCAATCTTGTGTCGACGGATTTCATTCTTTTCCGATTCCAGAAGAGTTCCTAAATTGACTCCCCCAAATTTTACCTTTCCCTCAGCAGGACTCTCAATCATTCCTAAGATATTGAGCAACGTTGACTTTCCCGAACCCGATGGGCCTGTTAGGCAGACAAACTCTCCCTGCTTAATCTCCAAAGAAACACCGCGAAGGGCGTCAATTTGTTGATTTCCCAACTTGTAGTGAAATTTTAAATCTTCAACTTCATAGAGCATCGTCATAGTGGTGGTCCTTCCACGTTTTCGATAACGCCGGTTTCTCCGTTCATTCGAATTTTCATTCCAGTACGAAGCTTTTTAGTAAGCGACTGTACGCCAACGATAGTGGGCAAGCCCATTTCTCGGGCCACGATAGCAGAGTGAGAAAGCAGCCCGCCCCGTTCTACGATCAGGCCCGAAGCCGATGGATATAAAGGAATCCACCCTGGATCTGTTCTCACCGTCACTAAGATTTCGCCGTTCAATTCCATATCATCCTGAGGAGAGAGAATCACTTTCACCGTTCCCTCAACAATCCCAGGACAGCATCCGATTCCCTTTAATGCGCCATCAGGAAGATCGATGGGTGGCAAAGCCACCTCGTGCTCAGGAAAGTGGTCGTTCATCCAATAGGTTGGGCCGCGAGTGTGAAAGCGAGAAGACGGCTCTTGAGCCACGTAAGTGGCGTATTCCTTTTTGCGCACATCAACGAGCGCCCTCAGATTAATAACCGTCAACGTCCCTTCCAAGGCACCAAAGATCTCCTGAATCTGAAGATAGAAAATGTCTTCAGGTCGATCCAACATGGAGCGAAGAACAAAATCTCGGCCCATTCCGTAAAACATGGCCCGCGCAATACCGTAGATTCGGGTGCGACAGAATCGGGTATTCTCACGGTTCCGCACAGCTTTCCGGGCATGCTTCAAAGACCAAAGGTAAACTTTCTTCTTCAAGCCCGTGAGGTTTTCATGAACCTTCTTCTCCGCACCGTGGCGAATTTCCTTTTCGCGCTTTTCGTATTCCTTGAGATCCGTTTGGCCACTGCGCAGATAGTTCTTCAGGCAGACAAAGAGGAACGATGGATCTTGATAGAGGTCCCGTTCTTCCAGCTTCATTTCGTTCATGCAGCGAAACCCATAGAGATCGATGTAACGATCGACTCTCGCACGGAATTCACTGAACTCAGGTGCGTTGACCAACGCTTCCATTCCATCTTGCGGAGGTGTGCGTTCAATCAGAGTTCTCAGAGCCGGATTCTGAGCCACTAATGCCGCCATTCGAATCAACTCGCGAGTGGGTTCGGCAGATTCGAGATTCCCCTCTCCACATAAAAGATCGTTCTGCAAGGAGTCGCCTAGCTTGGAAAGCCAAAGCCCGGTGAGCTTCTTCAGAATCCCAAAGTGAACCATGCAGAGATAGTCATTCACGATTGGGGCTTTCCATTCCATCAAGAGTTTCTCTTCGAGCTCCTGATAGTCCTTAAAAATCTCATCTGATGGCATTCTAGAATAGTTACGCTTTCGGTACTCTCCGTAAACTGAATGAAAGTATTCTAAGAACTCATCAACCATTTTCTGAATGGTAAAATGAAAATAGAGAAACTTCAGACCGGTTACAAAACGTCGAACCTTGGATATCCAACGTTCTTGAAACCCGGGGGGCTTAATTCGATCGGCGATTTCATCCGCCAGGCTGTGCTGGGTCCCCATCATGGTTTCCATGAACTTCCGATTGTATTTAAAGCCCGGCAAGATACTGGTGAGCTTGTACCAATTTAGAATATTATAAAAAACTCGACCGTAGAACAGGCCCAACATGTTCTTTAAAAAAGAGTCCATCTTGCGAATCTCTTTAGAAGGCACCAGTAGAATTTCGCAGAACTGAATATAAACCCAGTGGTAAACGTGATGAGCAAAACTGAAAGTGAGCGGCATTGTAATTCCGCCGTAGCTTTCTACGATATTGGAGTTGTCCCAGATATAAAGAAGCCCATCCTCATTTCTTACCGGTGTGGTGACTGGACGTGCCTGAAGCAGATAGAATCGGCCCTCTCTCCAACCCCATTCTACATCTTGAGGAAAACGATAAAGCCCTTCCACATCGCGGCCAATGCGAGCCAGAGCCTCGAGTTCGCCATCATCTAAAGACGGCCTAGAAATCAACGATGCAGAAACGGGAGCTTCGACAGTTCCCTCGCCCGATTCATTGCGTACGAGCTGACTCCCTTTATCTACAATCTGCTCGCTCAGCTTCTTTCCCGTGCTTTTTTCTAATACAAAGGTATCGGCATCTAAAAGGCCCGAAACTAGGCCCTCTCCGATTCCATACACGGAGTTGATCATGACTTTTTTTCCATCTTGAGTCGTAGGATCACAAGTAAAGAGAACACCACTTTTCTCGCAATCAACCATCTCTTGAAGAACCACAGCGACTTCAATCGGTCCCTGTCCCAGCAAGCCATTTTGAGCGCGATAGCTCAGACCGCGAGCAGAATAGCCGGAGGCCCAACACTCCCGAATCGATCGGAGCGCCTCTTCCTCGGACTTCACAAAAAGGTAGGTACTGAGCTGACCTGCAAATGAAAAGCGCGCCGAATCCTCGTCCACCCCGGAAGAGCGCACCGCAATCAATGGGCAGCCGAGCTTCTGATAAGCGGCTCTGAGAGTTGCCTCTACCGCTAAAGGAAGCGACGTCTTTAAGATCAACGATCGAATGGATTGCGAGACGGATTCAAACTGTGCGGGTTCGGATTGAGCACTTAACGGAGCCAGCAATGCAGCGAACTGTGCATCTAAACCCGATTGCTCACGAAACTGTTTGAAATAACGGGCACCGACCACCACCCACGATGGAACGGGCAAACCTGCCTGACTCAAGAGAAAGAGATTGAATCCCTTCCCGCCCGCCTCACGTTTTGCAAAACTCTCCGTACTCTGTGGCGTTACGATCATGAAGTCACCCCGTTAGAATGAAACCAACAGAAAAGAATAACCGCGGCATAGACCGCTACCAAATAGGTGGAAACTACGGCCCGATAAATCTTTGCGGATTGTTTTGTATTCTTTCGAACATAAATCACTCCAGAAACAGCAACGGCTAAGGTCAACCAAAATAGAGTGAACATTAAATGATGGAGAAATCCAAACCGAACCTGACTCAGAAGAGATGCCGACAAAAGCACCATCACTAAAACCAAAATCACTGCGCCAGATCGCCCGAAAAGCTTGGAATAAGTCTCTACCTCCTTCTTCTCTTCCGAGGAGACAAAGGTCTTTCGACCAAACTCAAAAACATTAAAAATCATCCAACTATTCAGGGCGAAGAAAATAAGGGGATAGTTGAGATTCCAAGGATAGCGAGCTGTCAACGCGCTCAAAAGAGCAACCGATAAAAGAGAGGACACAATCGTATGAGTCAGCGCGTAGGTAGTTAGATAGTTTCTTAGAATTTTTCCGACAAAGAATTCCTTGTACATCAACAACGAGTAGACCACTGCCACTAACATCCCCACAAAGGCGGGCATGCCCACCCATTGAGCAAAGAGAAGTTCAATAAAAATGCAAATTAGAATTCCGGTTTGAACTTCAGACTTTTTTAAAAGACCCCGAGCTAACGGTCGATCGGGGTTGTATTTGAGGTCGAATGCGTAATCCTTAATCTCGTCATAGAGGCGTAACTTAAAAAAGAACACCCAGGTCCCCAAGTAAAGAAGAAGAATCTTCCATACCGGCATGCCGAGACTCGACCACGCTGGATACCTCATAAAATAGTCAGCGACGATCCAATGACCCAAGAAAAAGAAACTGATCATCACAAAGTGTGAGATCGGTTCAAAACGCTCTTGAGTAAAAGTCCACCACCGTTGAAGCATTGTTATACCAATTGAGCTGCTGTGAGCTCTTTCTTGAGAACTTCGTATTCCACTTTAGAGTGGTGTCGCGGATCCATCGGAATAGACTGGGTGATCACGACTTGATCAACCGGCACTCCATTCTTCTTCATGATGCGTTCGATTTCAGATTTCCACTGAGAGTGAGAATTTCCGACATCATCGCCCGTCACCACGCACACGGCCTTTTCTCCCAGTTGTGGGTCGGGAATTCCCAAATAAGCAGCCAGCTTCACAAACGGCAACTTCTTCAAAATCATCTCTGCTCGAACAGGGAATTCGTAGCGTCCACCCCGTTGAATCGCGTTATGAACCCGTCCCACGATCCAGAGGTAGCCGTAGGAATCTAAGCGCCCGAGATCTCCGGTTCGATGCCAAACGACGCCATTGGCATCCAGGATTTTGGCCCGCTTGAAAGCTTCGTCATCATTATAATAGTTGCGACAGACGTGCTCACCCGCGACAATCAATTCACCGACTTCGCCCTGCGGAACTTCAAGATTCTTCCAATCTGCAGAAGATTGAATCTCAACCGTACCCTTTTGAATTTTCAGGAATTTGAAATCGAGTCCGTCGGCCATTTTTCCAACATTGACCCCTTCATCCACCCATTCCGGATCTTCGGAAGCCTTGGTTTTCATCGAAACCATTTCGTGGCCTTCAATATGGGCCATCGGCTCAGCCTCAGTACTTCCAAAGAGAACCCAAATCTGCGCTTTCGGGGCGATTTTTTGAAAGTCCATGACATTGTCTCGGCTGACCGGCGCGCCCCCCGTTACGACTCTGCGAAGCTGCGGGAGCTGAATGTTCTTCGCCAAACAGAACGAAGCGAGACGACTAAAGAGCGATGGTGAGAGCGTCGTACAGGTCGTTCCGGTGGAAAGCAGCTGTCCCAACAGAATTTCTGGATCGCGATCACCGGGGGTACCAATGTCGAAGGCTGGAATCACCGTCGGAACTCCAGCTGCTAAATTATTGAGAGAGAAAATGGGAAACACCGGGAGATCAACATCCCCGTCCGTGTAAGGAATACAGGTATCAAGGGCGTAATGCTGAGCCGCCAAAAAGCGATGAGTTCGATTCGCACCTTTAGGAACGCCCGAACTACCCGTTGTAAAAGTGATCAAAGCGGTGTGCTCCTGCTCAACAGGAGTGACTTCCGCAAACCCCGGAGTCTGAAGAAGCTGCTCCAAATGACCAGAATATTTTTTCAATCCCGCAGTCGGGCCAACGCAAATCTTCATCCCGATTTCAGCGAGTTCAGGAACCTGATCACAGAGCTCGAAAGCCTTCTCAAAACTGATCATCGCTTTAGGTTCTACGATCTTAGCGCTTGCACCGAGATGCTGCCGACGCGCCCAAGAATCCAAAAACACGGGGATAGCGCCAATTTTTTGAAGGGCAAACATCGAAGCATAGAGCGGCATCGACATCGGAACAAAAAGGATCACTCGATCCCCTTTTCCCAATCCCAGCTGCTGGAAGCCAGCAGCGAGATGACCAATGCGCTCGTGCAATCCTTCAACCGTGATCGACTCGTGCGGAAGTGGATCATTCGATGGTTGAGCAGCTCGAGCCAGGAGTACCTGCATCGGAACCCATTTTAAAACAACCCGCTTTGGGTCGCGCTTCATGTGATCGTCTAAGAATGCGTGCACATTATTTCGAACATGCTCGCCTGAAAAATATCCGGCCTTTTGATTCAATTCCACTTTTTGACCTCCATGAGTTCTTCAACTGCGGCAGCCATTTGTTTGGGATGAGTCCAAGGAATCGCATGCCCTGCATCTGAAAGACGCAAAACACGCGCGTAGGGAACTTCTTTGAGAATCGGGGCAACTTGTTCGATGTAGCGGCTCGTTTGATCATGCTCTCCCCAGAGAATTCCCACGGGGACGTCTGCAGCACTCAAACGGCGAAGTAATTCCTGAACTTGCGATACGGAAACCGACTTCTCTAAGACAGACCGCTTCAAAACATCGGGTTGCTTGTAGGATTCAGCGGCCCGCCAGTAGCCAGCTGGAACGGATTTCGGAAGCGAGCTCTTCACAATCATTTCGTCCACAGCTCCAGAACCCACTTTTTTTAAAAGTGCTTTTCCAATTCCGGGCAGATTCAAAATCAGCTTTTTTAAGGAACTGACTTCAGCCTTTAGAAATAAATAGGGAGCTACCAAGATTACTCCCTTCAACGCCGAAGGATTTTCTTCCAGCAATTGAACGGCTTGTTTCAAGGAATCCACCACTCCCCAGGAGTACCCCAGTAGGAATCGAGCTCCGTCAGGTGATTCAGAACTGGCCTCTGCACCGCTGTAACCTTGACGAGGAAGTGCGACGATGTTCACTTGGCGAACATGCTTCGCCATTTCATCGAAATCCGTTGGGATTCCGGGAGACCCGTGAAAACACTGGAGCCACGGCATGCTTGCTGTGGTCGCTCTCTCACTCATAATACCATTCCTGCCTTTCGAATCTGTGCGATCTGTTTACGATTTGGATTTCGGGTATAAATAGGCTTGGCGCAGCTATTGGGAACTCCTTCAGGCAGGGAGTTCAGCGCAGCAACGTCGTTCAACAAAGCTGCGAGCGCTCTACCCTCTTCGGCGCCTGTGCGCGCTAGGTAGTCTAAATAGTTTCGGTCATCTCCCTGGGACACGGCCTTCCTAACAAGGATCTGGCCGGCATCGACTTTTTCATTCATGACGTGAATAGTGAAACCAGCGGGTCTTCTTTCGTACAAAGCATAGAGATCACAGAGAGTGCCCCGATACTCGGGCAACAAGCCGTGGTGAATATTTAAGCAGCCCAGGCGCGGTGCCTTCAAAATATCCCTTCGATAGATGCAGCGCGTGCGAACATTCACGATGAGGTCAATGGATTGATCTCTCACCCAATCAATGACGGCCGGCTCATTCATCGTTGAAGCGCGATAGACTGGAAGCCCTGCTGATTCAAAAATTTTTTCTCGGGACTTTTGACGAAGGCTCACTAAGTTTTTGGCCAGCGTTCCAGCCATATTGCGACAACCCAGAGCACCCAGACCCATGACTTTTAGCCAAAGCTTCGGCTCCGCATTGCTCAGCACCATCAAACCCGCCAAGTGCTCACGAGCACCAGCAACGAGTTCAACAAAGAGGTCGGCATAGTTCCTAGGAACGTAAGTGACCTCGGAGGTGACAATCAATGCCTTCACTGGCGCCTCCGGTAAACATCAACCAAGTAAACCTGAACTTTTTCAGCGTCGATGGCAGATTTGTACTGATCGGAGACCAAATCAAAACCCGTTGTATCCACGTCCTTTGGAACATGGAGATAGTTTCGAACCACCACGGTACCGTCCTTTGAAAGCTTAGGACGCACGCGCTGCATAAAATTCTTTTCCGTATCACCCGAGAAATAGGATGGAACATCAGAGAAACTCAGAAAATCGATGTCCTGATCACTCTCTTGAACCACCTTCATGAGATCGCCCCGAACATATTCCACCTTTGTTTTTGCAAGAGCCGATTTACACTTTTCAAAAATTTCTTTTTCGCATTCGATTGGACAGCCCTCGGCAAATAAAACGCGTCCAAAAAATAAAAGCTGCATGAAGAAGTTTTGACGTGCAGGACCCTGCTTAAAAAGACGATCAAAGGCATCCAGGTAAAATCGAATAAAGGACCGAGAAATATTCTTCTTAGGAAAATGTCCCTTATAGAGAAGGGCGTTAAATACGGTGGCGTTCCCCAACAAGAAGATCACTAAGAACCAGGCTTTTCGGGGAAACTTCTTTTTCAGATAAGCCGTGTGCTCCTCCGGGGTCAGAGCGGTAAACAACCCCAGCCCCTTCGCCCCGGTGATCGAGCGATTCACTCGACTCAAGCGAGCGAAAGTTTTTTCCCACTTCCCATCGTAAAGGATGCTGCCCCAGTTCCGCTTTTCGAAATACTTCCTCAAAAACTCCTGAGAGCCAGACGTGAGATTGATTTTCTCAAAACACTCCTGGCGACGCTCCGGAGTCATTGCCTTAGGGGGGTATCCCCAGAAAGCTACGAAGTCTTCGTGCGAAAGCGCTCGAACGGATTCAATTCGAAGCTCTGTCAGCGCGAGCTGTTCTTTGGAAACATCCACACAGGTCAAGCGCTCTGGAAAGCGACTGAGTAGCGGCAGAACTCTTCCACCGCTCCCCGCCACAGAGACAACATGCTTCGCATTTTCCGGAAGGATCGCGACTTCGAGAGCCGTATCCTCATTGGCTAATGTGTAATTCAGGTCTTGAAAGTACTGATTCGTCATAGTTCTTCTGCCTGCCTCCGCCATTCCAAGTCTTGAGGCGTTCGCGAGCTAATTCCCGACAGCGTTGAATCTGTTCGTCTGTGATCACCCCTGTGGGACCGCAGATGCTGGCGAGCTTCGCTCCATGCTTGATTCCGATCTTATAAATTTCTTTCACCTTCTCCATCGAAAGCTGTTTCGAGAGGGAGTAGCTTTCGTAACGGCCTTCCATCGTCAGAAGCACCGTCTCTGCCAAGCAGGCGTAAACCACTGGTTTTGGCAGACCGATGTCACAGTCGATGGTGAGATTTCCAGGAAGGAGAATTTCGCCGCTCTCAATCACGAGAACATCGGGACGCTTTGCAGCTTCTTCGGCCCCAATATCTAAGGGCCGCGAGCAATCACAAACCACAGCTCCTGGCTTCACTAGATCCATATTCAAAACAGAACCATCGCGATTTGAAGTCGCTGTCACAATGAGATCGGTGTCCGCCAAGTCCTCAGCAGTGGGTTGAGTGGTAACTTTCACCTTCGTGGACGGAGACATTTCCAAAATTTCCTGACGGAGCTCTAAAAGTTTGTCCGGACGAACAGCCACGAGGACGATTTCATTCGCCACTAAGGAAACCAGAATGGAAGAAACTCGGCCAATGCTTCCAGTAGCGCCGATGACCATCGCTTTTCGAATCATTCCATTTTCGGGGCGTGAATAGATTCCAAGACGCTCCACCATTTCCCGAGCAGCCCAAAGAGTCGAAGAAGACGAATAAGAATTCCCAGTCGTTACCGGGATGGGGGCCTTTCTCGCTACCGTCACTCCACTGTCACCCACGACTTTCGTATAGGCACCCAACCCTAAGATGGCCGCTCCATTTTTCTTAGCTAGCTCGGCTCCGTCTACCAGGCGTTTGTAAACATACTGTTCATCCATTCCCATCAAACCAGCGGGAGTGGCCGCCATGGCGTAAATGTCGCAAACGACTTCTTGGCCATTCGCTTCGCTGACAGCCCCCTTTAAAGTTCCGAACTTGAAAATCGGGAGGCGTCCCATCACGTCGGCAGCCGTCTTCTGAACAGTTTTGGGAGCGACTGGCAAGAACGGAACCTTCGATCCCTCGCAGAGCTGCTGCAAGGAAAGAGGATGAACTATGAAAGCGCATCGACGAACAACGCCACGTGAAGATGAGAGCTTCTTCGGACTGATGTTCTGTTCCTGAGTCCACTTCAACAAATACTCGTCAAAGCCGCAGGGACTATCGTCCTGCATCCGCTTCTGATCAATGAGTGCCGAAAGAACTGAAAAATGCCGACTCCGAATGGGATTCAACATCGGATGGTCCGGAGTAAACTCCACAATCTGAGCGAGGTCCAATTCATCCAGTCGCGCACGCGTGTCCGCGTTCAGATAATCAACCAAGAGAATTTTTCCGCGTAAGCATTCCAGCGACGCCATGCGATCCAACATGTTGTTGAATGCGACAAAGATATCCGCGTCCCGAACCCACTTGTCGAGTTGCTTGAGCACGCGTTGATTCTTCATGCTTCTACCCGGATCAATGCCAAGCTTAGAAAGAATGCCGTGGGAAGTGCCTAGGGTCCTCAAAAAAGTCTGAAAAGCGAGTCGCCCCTTCAGCAAGAGCGGAATACCGGAAATGACGAGAGGATCGGCGCCATAGAGCTGACCGCCTGCTTGCTCCACTCGAGACAGAATCGAACTCACAATCCCCACCTGAAAAAGGACTTTCTTACCGGCAAAAAACTGGGGCTGCTCTTTCAAAACGCGCTGGATCGTCCAATCCGCGAAGAAATCACGAACGTCGTCGGCCAAGTAAAGCGGGGTCTTTGTAGCCACTTTCATCATGGCGAGATAGCCGGGGTGCATGAACTGATGCCTTCCGACCGAGGCCTTCTTTTGAAGACCACAGAGAGAAATACCGTCTACGTATCCATCAAAGCGCTTAATTAATTCTTCCGCAGCAGCGAAGTTCCAACCAATCTTGTGCTGAACTATCTCAAATTCTGCTCCTGAAAAGACGGTCACTTCCGAGTCCACCGGTCCTTCTTTTAGGAAATTGATGACCAGAATTTTTCTACGACTAGAGGGAATCATGCGTTAGGCCCCTCCCCCACATAGTCCTGGTATCCCTGAAAGAAACTCGGAGCATAAGATTCAAACGGTGGAATACTCACGTCTTTAAACCTCTCAACGAAGTTCAAATTACTAAGTTGGAGTGGATTCAAAGCGAATTCAAAGCTCGTTCCTGAAACCTGAGTAATGGCTCGCTGGAACTTAAGACTCCACGCCGGCAAACTAGAAACAAATACCGGCTTAAACCCCGGCATGTACTCACCGAGAAGGAGCTCACTGAATTTTTTTACCGTCACACTCGACGGGTTGTAGACACCGTAAATTTCTTGAGTGCCCGTCCACTGCGAGAGGCCGTCTACCGATTGGGTCACCACTTTTGCTGCGACGTCCACAGGTACGAAGGGAAGAATTCCTTCAGAGTCCCCAGGAAAGGGTAAGTAACCCCACCGAGTTACTGCAGTGGAAGTTAAAATTTTGAAATGTCTCGGGCGGCTCAGCGATGCAGCAAGGCTACCGAGCTTGGAAATCAAGCGCACGAAAGTATACGGTCCATCGACCTTTTCAATCGCGCCATTTTCTTGTTCACCCACCAGAATTCCAAACCGAAAAATCTGTGCTGGAATTCCTGATTCTGTCACAGCCTTTTCTGCTGTTGCCTTGGAGAAGGCATAGGGAACGCTCTTAGGTGGGAGTAGAGTCACCGGTTCCTCAAGTAACGGCTTCTTCAAACCGAAACCCACTGCGTAGGTCGATGCAAATAAAAGCGGCACGCGTTTCGCTGTGTTCAGCTCGCGCATCTTGTCCAAGAGATTCAAGGTAGGCACTACGTTTTGAATGTAGTTCTTCGTGAAGTCCGCTTCAAAATCGTAAAGGCCTGCGAGGTGAACCACGCAATCAATATCCGTTGGCAATGAGTTCATGGCCGATGGATGAGACAGGTCCAGATTTAAAAGGTGAACACGTGGGCTGGGATGAGATTTCAAAGTACGGGTTACCACGACAACACGTGTGACTTGAGGAAGAAGGAGAAGCTGGGAAAGAACTTTCTTTCCTAAGAAACCTGTTCCGCCAGTCAGGAGAACCTTCATGCATTTCCCTCCCGGTAAATTCGTAAAGCTCGAGGAGCGATTTTAAATTCGAGTTTCGAGCTTTCGACTAGAATGTCTCCGTCTCCAAATACTGGGATATTTCTTCCCTGAGTTTCTTGAATGGAGAGGCGATCCGTTGAAAAAGCGATAAAGTCCTTAGGCATCTTTCCAAGACGTAACTCCACAAGCCCTCGCATCAACCGCAAGGTTCCGCACTTTGGAACAACCAACACACTAAATTTCTGATCGTCATTCTCAACGCGATGATGGGCCACGCGTAAATCGCCACCCAGCTTGGACTGATTGCAAATGAAGACAGCCGCAGAGCGAACCTTTTCGTCGAAAATGTCACTGCGAATACGAAGATCAAAATGATAATCGCTTCGCATCAAAATGGTTTTCACACTCAAGAAGGAATAGAGATGCGAGTGCAAGCGTTTCGAGAGCGCGCTGTAGATTGCGGACCCCTTGCGCTTTCGATTAAATTCGGAAGTGAGGATGGAACCAATTCCAATTCCAGCGACCGTAGAAAAGGGAACTCCATTCACTTCAATCAGGTCGATGAGATCGGTTTCACGAGAATCTAGAAGGCGCTGAACCTGAGACCAATCTTTCTTTAAACCCAAATCGGCAGCCAAATCGTTTGCAGTACCCCCGGGGTAAACGCAAAGGGGCACCTGACTTTTAATCAAGCCACGAAGGGCCTGGTTCACAGTTCCGTCCCCCCCTACAATGACGGCTGCTTCGTGCGTATGAGAGCCTAAGGATTCACAGATGGAAGCCATCTCGGAAAGACTTTTGGGGAAATGATATTCGAAGTCCCAGCCCCACAAGCTGCGCTGTGCCTGCCGGATTGCCTCCGCTGCTGATCCTCCTCCGGCTTGGCGATTCGCGATAATCGCGACTTTTTTCATCGCCTATTCCTACACTGACGCTGCAGCGCTTTCAACTCTTTATGTCATTTAAAAAAGTTATTAATTACAAATGGTTATGTAGGATTATCAGTGAATCCGGCCATGATAGAAATAGACCCCCAGCCCGGAGGTAAAGATCGTGAGGCCATAGAGGGCATGCTCAAAATTGGAATAGAATAAGGACTTCGTCTTTAAATAGGTCCTCATCAGGAGATAGCCGCCCACTAAGGTCAGTAGAACCGTGATTCGATTCAGAAAAATGACATGCATGAATCCAAAATTGACCGCGCCTGCAACCAATACGAAACGATCTCTGCCAAAGAGCTTCTTATAACGCTGATAGAAGAACTCCCGGTAGAGAAACCCCTGAGGCGCGACCGAGAGAAGCGGGTAAAGAATCAAGATAGCTAGCCAAAGAATCGGACGTTTCAGAGGAAGTTGTAGGAAATGTTCAGGCACCAAAAGATAAGCGAGTACAAAAATAAATGGCGCAATGAGGAAGTAGCGCTTCAAAATTCTTTTCATCTCCGGCGTAATCTTCTGGTGATATCGAAAAAGCCGCGAGAAGCGATAACCATTCTGACGATTCAGTAATCGCCAGGCAATATAAGTCGCGCCCCAAAGCAACGGCAGCGGCATCTTCCCTTGAAAGAAATAGAGATAGAGAAGCGGCGGTAAAATAAATAGACCGAAAAATTCGAAAGCCCTCGAAGGGCCGCCACGTGCTCTCACCACAAACAAACTACTTTCTTAGCGAATAGAGGAAGACATTCCCCGGAAAAAACCGGCGGTATTCACACGAAGCGAAACCAGCCTTTTTGCAAAGCGCTAAAAAATCTTCTCCCGAAGGAAACCCTTCCGAAGATCGATGCAAATAGCGATAGGCATCTGAATTTCCGGTCAGCAGACCACCCCAGAACGGGAGCCATGCCGAGTTGAACTTCTCGAACGCGCGACCCACGAAGGAATCAGCACGTCCGAACTCCAAAATCAAAGCGAGACCATTGGGTTTCAAAACTCGCGCAATTTCGCTCATTCCCTTAGAAATATCGGCAAAATTTCGCGCACCAAAGGAAACACTCACCAAATCTAAACTCTGATCAGAAAACTCGAGAGCCAGGGCATCACCCTGACGAAACTGAATTCGCGCCATGCCCTGAGCTGCCTGTCTACGCGCGGCTTCTTCGATCATCGGCGCACAAAAATCGGCTCCAAAGATTTCAACAGATTCCGGAGTTCTCTTTGCGAATCCAAAAGCGAGATCGCCTGTGCCCGTAGCCAAGTCTAAAACTTTGCTGCCTGCGACTTTTCTGAGATGCGCAACACCAGTACTGATCAATTCACGTTTCCAAATGCGATGAATACCAAGCGACAGCGTATCGTTGAGAAGATCGTAGCGACGAGAGATCGACGAAAACATGTCATTCACAAAAGCAGAGTTCACGGCGATTGAATCTCCTGCAAAGTAAATAACGACAGGAATTTCACGCCCATCTTTTCAAAGACTTCGCGCCCGCCAGATTGACGATCTACCACTGTAAATACAGCCACCGGTTTGTAGCCAGCTTCCCGAAGTCTCTCGATGGCTTTCACGCTGGAACCTCCAGTGGTGACCACGTCTTCTAGGACCAAGAGTTTTGCGCCAGCAGGAAGATTCTCAGTTCCCTCAACATACTTTGCGGTGCCATGATCTTTCGGCTCTTTTCGAACAATGTACGCCGGCCAAACGAGGCCTTTTTCCAAAGCCGCGAGCGATACAGCGGTGGCCATTGGGTCTGCGCCCAAGGTCATTCCGCCGACTCCGTCGACTAGGAGGCCTTCGGCCTTCACACGCTCCACCATCAACCGTCCCAGGAGCTGAGCTCCTTCGGGATGCAAAGTGGTGCACTTCAAATCGATGTAAAATTTGCTCTTCTGCCCCGAGGCAAGGGTGAAATCCCCTTCTCGATAGCTCAGCTTGCGGACGAGTTTCTTAAGTTGAATTGCAGTAGTGTCTGACATCGAAAACCTTGCGGTACTACTTACCTGCTCGATGTGCCGCAATCCACGATAAAATATCAGCAAAAACTTGGTCTTTGCCAATCTCGTTTAAAGGCTCGTGGTAAAAACCTTCGAACGTTTTTAGACGCTTATCGGAATGTTTGAGCTGCTCGTAAAAGCCTACGGAAGCATCGGCATCGACCAGCTGATCCCCCATGGGAACAACGACTTGTAGCGGCATTTCCATCCCCGTCGTCCGGGTCCTGGCGGCTTCCATTTCCACCTGAAGCTGCATGTAGAAGGCAGGGGTCATCTTACAATGAACCAAGCGGTCCTTTTGATAGGCCTCTACCACGCCGGGATCATGAGAAAGAATAGTGGCATCCAGGGCCGTCGCGATCTGAAGCGAGCCCCAGACCTTCGCTAATCCATTCGCCATCGCCTTCTTCCACGCCGGTACCTTCGCTTTAATTCGCAGAAGAGGCGCCGTCACCGTTGCCGATAAAATGGGGAGATTGGGATTGAGGAAAAGAGTTTGAAGCGAAATCAATCCGCCCAAGCTGTGGCCGAGAAGATGAATCTCAGCCTTTCCATATTTTTTAATCAGACGATTTTCCAAACGCTGAATTCCCAGCACCACGTCATCGTATAAAGAGTGAAAATGTTCAGCGTGCCCGCGTCCGCCGCCCGAACGACCGTGCCCGCGATGATCGATGAGGTACACCACATCGATCTCTGATTGCACGTAGTGAGGAACATGCAAGTAACGACCGCAATGCTCCCCCTGACCATGCAGTACAACCAGAGCGCGATGCCCTTTTGGAGAATCTTTTTTGGAATGAATCAGTTCAAAGATTTGAAGTTTGCCGTCGGAGCTTTCAAAAGTATTTGCTTCTGACGTCCAGCCCGCGGGAAGTTCTGGAAATCCCTTGGGGCGAATCAGCCCCGGATAAATCGGATCATCTAAGCGATAGGCATGCGAATCAGCCGGGCTCACTGGCGATGTACTCTTCGAGAGATTGGACTGCCGAGTTTGCGATTTTGTCGAATCGGAAGCTGAATCCAAGACCGTCCTCCAAAACTCTCACGATCATCCCTTCGGCGATGAAAGGCTGAAGGCCTTGATCTCCCGAGGGGCTCACGTTGAGCTTAATTTTGGTTCCCACCGGTCCGGGCACGCGATCGGTGAGCACCTGCATCCCACCTACGCTGATATCACGACAAACCGCCACAATCACGGATTCGTTATTCGACATTAAAATACGAGCCACCATCGGTCGACGCGGAGTTTCGCGCTGTTCGGGCCGACGATCTTTGGCGATTTTCGTATCTGCTAAACGAGACGGACCATGAACCGTTCGACTATGACCCGTCGGAGCCTTGTCGCCGGTATAGTCGTCAAAGGAAGAAATCTCTTCGATGCGCAGCCAGGTGTTCATTCCATCGCGCCAAGCATGAACCTTCGGGTTAATCTTTCCGGTCTTGAGCAGCCTGCCGATTTCGGCTTCAGCGAAAGGGCCAAATTGCGAATCATTGTAATAAAGGTACCAATCTCGCACTGGCCGATCTTGGCCAGGCATCGCCGGAGGCTTCCCTCCCCGAGCAAGAGTTTTAGTGCGTTCGGATTTTTTCACCTGAATTTCGCCGGTAATATCTTTTTGCAGCTGAGCTGGAGGTTTACTCGGAACAACCGCAGCAAAGGCCGGGTGATCGCAAACGCGCGTCCAAGTTTTCTCGCCCTCTTTCCAAA
Organism: bacterium; assembly: GCA_019751945.1. GTDB lineage: Bacteria > Bdellovibrionota > UBA1018 > UBA1018 > UBA1018 > JAIEMT01. Next base: position 152,895 of record JAIEMT010000014.1, on the reverse strand, counting down.
TGAAATGAGCCCAAGTGAATTCGCCCTGCATAATGCGATGGTAAACATCGGAAGAACTCAGAGGCCCGACGTACCCACCACCGCCGTCGATTGCCACAAACCACTGCGCTGTTGGGTCATCTCCGAAGCGGACTCGATCGGTGTTTTCCATCTCATTATTTTATCGATCTTCGACGCCTTCCGCTAGAAATTTGGGGGTGATTCTCGCTGTCTAAACACTAGACAGTCGTCCGTGTCTGGAGAGACAAAGGGGGGCTTTCATCCTCATGCAGATTTTCAACTATTCATCTTAATATACTGAAACTATTGAATATTTCAGATATTTCGAGACCTCTCACAAGACTGGTATCGAGTTTGCGATAGATCTCCTTGTGTGGGTCTATGGATTTTGACCTGTACAAGAGTTTTATAGAGAGAGTGAGAGAGTAATGAACCACAAACGCTTTACCAATCGATGGCTCCTTGCGCTAGTTGCGGGTCTATCTTTGGCTTCCACAGGATGCAGCAGACAGGCGTTCATCGTCGGCAGCCAAGTTCAGGCAGCAGCAGCTCCTGGCGGTGTGATGATTCCGCCCAAGGTCGATATTCTTTTAGTCGAAGACGACACCGGTTCCATGGGAACCGTGTTCAACCAAGTGGCTTCACAGCTTCCGACGTTCTTGAACAATCTTCAGAGCCGCGGCTGGGACTACCATTTCGCAACGATCCCCTTGGTGACTCCGCGCACTTTCGATCAAATCGCGGCTTCCCAATACGACAGCAACTGGGGCGCTAGCTGGATTCCTCCGTTTCCAGGCGCAGTAGCAAACGCTCCGGGCACGGTTCTCCCAAGTTTGTTTCGTACTCCGAGTTCTTACACCCGTTTCTTGAGCATGGCAGACATCAACAGCACGACGAACGGAAATGAACCCGGCTTAGACACTATTTTGAATGCTTTGCATAACTATGCTCCCGGCACGAACTTCATTCGTAACGACGCACAGCTTGTAATTTACGTCGTCGGCAACGGAAACGACACCTCCGGCGTGACGGCTTGTGTTCGCTCCGACGGTTACGTCGATTCTTGCGAAAAGACGGGTCCGATTTATCAAGATGCAAACGGCAAGCAGCACTACAAGCGCTGGCCGGATCAAGCCGACATCATCTGTACGGCTCCGAACTATGCTGAAGCCAGCTGCGCTCAAGTGCGCACCGGTACTACGAGCTTCAATTCTCGTTTGAATTCGCTCAAGGCCTTGAAGCCTTCGGCCAACATGCTTCGATTCTTCTCATCGGTTTCGACGTATGATCGCAACGGCTCTTCGAGCGGCACCTGTTTGGGTGGCCGATCGTACGCAGGCGATCGTTACATCGCCATGGCTAGCGCCTTGGGTGGTACGACTACCGATGTTTGTTCTCAATCCATCTCGACCGCACTGGATTCGATCTCTTCGACTCTCGCTGCGACTCGCTTGGATTTCGAAACCCGTTACTTATTCGTAGGCACTGAGCCGAATCCGGCAACCATCGTGGTCACCAAGTACATGGGTGGCTCGGGCAGCCCGATCACCATTCCGGAAGATCCGGTCAATGGTTGGACTTACGTCGGCTACACCACTGCTTACGCGATTGATTTCCCTGCAAACATGAACTTAACCAGTGGTTACGGCATCGAATTGCACGGAGCTGCTCGCTTGAAAGGCCTCGACACCGCAAACGTCGAGTACAAACAAGCCGGCGCCGAAAATTCCGCAAGCAAGTAAACCTTTTGAGAGCGAACTTATGAAAAGAACCTTCGGTTTTTTGATCGCCGGACTTCTATCGATTGTTTCTTCGTCTTACGGGCAGGAAGCAACTCCGATTAGCAATGCCTTTCAAGTTCCGGGATTAAGAGATGCATTGGAAACGGTCTGTAAGGCTATTGATCAAAAGCCCTTTGATCCCGACCTCAGTGCCATGCAGGTCATCGACGCTCTTCGCCTACAAGAAATCCAAAATGGAATTTTTGAGAAACTTCTAAGTGACAAAGAAAGAGCGGCGTTCAAATTCTTTAATGAAATTGGCTATAATAAAGACCTCAAAAAAAACGGCATCGACCAGAAAGCGGCCCTAGAAATCAATTCGGCCCAACAGTTGACGGCAGCCATCTTAACCACAGTCGCCAAGCGAAAACTTCCTAAGGTACTGGACGAGCTCAACTCCATCCGCGACGATATTACCTATGAACAAGATTTTACAAACCACGTTGGCATTTACCGGGGTGAAGGCCTCACCGTAAGAGTCACCTTCAAGCATCCCGAAAAGTTTCATCCCAAACTAAAACCGCTCGCTCCTTTGGTGATCTATATGAGAGCTCACCTAGACGGATCCTCCCCCCTTCCTCAGCTCCTAACGACTGAACAGTTCTGGATGGGAGACACTGAAAAAACTCCGATCAAAGGACTGGAAAATTCTCCCGAAGGACCTACTCTAGGCTCCTTCTTTGACGGTTTCACCACAGGCAATAGAATGTGTGATGACCTCCTGAGAGGCACCCCCGCTCCCAAAAAGCCCGAAAAATCCTCGGACGCATCCCAAAAGTTCCTGAATAATTCGATCGCAGGAGAGATCGCACCCGCTGCGACCTCAGCCGGCAGCGCTCTCTAATTATTCGACTACGAAGTGAGCCGGGGACCCCGCTACCTTTTACTCCCTTCTCGCCTTTGGTTGGGTTTGGTTGGGAAAGGCAGAGAAGGGTTCGCCTCACTTCTGCGGTATGCCCTCCACTCATCCCAGAGGTTATGAGAGGGAATCTGTGACAACCTCAGATTTCGCTCTAATTTCGGATCCCAGCGCATCTCATTTCCGAGAATCCCAACCCAACCCAACCCAACCCAACCCAACCAAAGGCGAGTCCCCTTTTTTTGCCAGTGGGGGTAGCACGCACCGCCCCTACCCCCCCGCGGCTTTCCGTGGTAGGTCTGGGGGGAATGGAAATCAATGTCATTGGCCGAAAAGGAGAGGGTTGGAATCATCCGAAGTTGATGGATGATGACCGGGTTCATTTTCATGAACTGCCCGACTTTGGTTTGAACTTCGTCGATTTTTACAAGTTCTTACGCCGCACCAAAAAATGCATGGTTCTTTATTGGCGAGTGGATGAGGAAACGACCAAGAAACTCCCCCCCATTCCACGCCCCGTTTTGAAGGTGTTGGCCCGCACGATTTTAAAGAAGCCGGGTGGCCCCGCCATTGTGATTGAAGACACGACCGGAAAGAATCGCTACGCTTCGGTTGGCGATCTCACCTTCAATTCCAAGAATGAGGATTACTTGGGCATGATTCGCAAGGCGTATTTCCTTGCCGAGTGCGGGCATCCTTCTTCTATCTATAAAGACCCCAAACAAAGAGAGCGCATCAACTGGTTGAAAAAACAGGCGGACAACAAGGTTTTAGAGATCGGCTGTTCGACCGGTTATGTATTGAATTACGTCGGCGGTGGCACGGGCGTGGACATCGATGAAATTCGCCTCCAGTATGCACAGGAAAAATATCCTCAATCCAAATTCCTAAAAATGGATGCAGCGAAGATGCCGTTTGAAGATTGCGAATTCGATACGGTGATGATTCCCGATATTTTGGAACATGTGGAAATGCCCCATGCTCAGAAAATTGTGGATGAAGCTTACCGTGTCGGGAAGAAATTAGTGATCACAGTTCCGAATGCTGGGAAGCCGAACTACGATAAGGACTTGGTGGAAAACCCGGAACACCGCTGGTATCCCACCGAAGCACTGATGCGAAAAATGGTCGGCCCGGATGCTGCCATTACGCTTTCAGAAAATGACGACTTTATTTACGTGGTAAGAGCTCACAATCGCATTTCAGCGACTTGAGCCGGGACCGTTAACTTCGCAGCGGTTGCTTTCTTGATTTCATCGACCGAAACACCCGGCGCGCGCTCACGCAAAACCAAACCCTGCGGAGTCACTTCGATCATCGCCAATTCCGTTACGATCTTCTTCACAACACCAACACCCGTCAACGGAAGCTGGCACTTCGGCAACACCTTGCTCTGACCATCTTTCGAGACATGCTGCATGGCCACGATGACGTTCGGAGAGCCCGCGACCAAATCCATCGCGCCGCCCATCCCCTTCACCACTTTTCCGGGAATCATCCAGTTGGCGAGATTGCCTTGCTCGTCCACTTCCATCGCACCCAACACGGTCAGGTCCACATGACCGCCGCGAATCATGGCAAATGAATCGGCACTCGAGAAAAAAGAGCTTCCCGGCATGACAGTCACCGTTTCTTTGCCAGCATTGATCAAATCCGAATCGATTTCACTTTCGGTGGGATACGGCCCAATTCCGAGCAGCCCATTTTCACTCTGCAGAATCACAGAAATTCCCTGAGGAATGTAATTTGCGACGAGCGTGGGGATTCCAATCCCAAGATTCACGTAGAATCCGTCTTTCAACTCTTGAGCAATTCTTTGAGCAATCTGTTCACGACTGAGTGCCATAGTTTATCCGTTTCGAAGCATCCGCTTCTCAATGCGCTTCTGGTAATTCTTTCCTTGGAAAATTCTTTGAACGTAGATTCCGGGAACGTGAACCTGATCGGGATCGATCGATCCGACCGGCACCAACTCTTCCACTTCGGCAATCGTAATTTTTCCGGCAACGGCAACCACCGGATTAAAATTCCGCGCCGTTTTTCTAAAAACCAGATTTCCCATCGAATCGCCTTTCCAGGCTTTCACGATCGAGAAGTCCGCCTTCAAAGAACGTTCTAGAACATATTTCCGGCCGTCAAAATCGCGCACTTCTTTGCCGTCCGCCACAATGGTGCCCACACCAGTGGGAGTGAAGAACGCGGGAATCCCAGCCCCACCTGCGCGCAATTTTTCAGCGAGAGTTCCTTGCGGAGTGAGCTCCACCTGCAATTCCCCTGAAAGCACCAAGCTTTCAAAGAGCTTGTTCTCACCGACGTAACTCGAAATCATTTTCTTCACTTGTCGACGCTGAAGCAGAAGACCGATTCCAAAATCGTCCACCCCTGCATTATTGGAAATGCAGGTCAGATTCTTCACGCCTTTTTCGACGAGGGCTCCGATGCAGTTTTCAGGAATTCCGCAGAGACCAAATCCGCCCAGAGCAAGCACGGCTCCATCCGGAATATCTTTTACTGCGTCCTTGGCATCCGAAACAGTTTTCTTCATCGCTAAATCCGTTCGATGCAAATCGCAGTGGCTTCGCCGCCGCCGATACAAATGCCTGCCATTCCGCGCTTCAAATTCATGTCCTTCAAAGCCGCAAGCAAGGTGATCACGATTCGAGCTCCACTCGCGCCAATCGGGTGGCCCAATGCAATTGCCCCACCGCGAACGTTCAATTTCTGCTCAGGAATTTGCAATTCCTTCTGAGCTGCCAAAGCAACGACACCGAAGGCCTCATTCACTTCGAATAAGTCGATGCTGTTCATTTCCCAGCCGGCCTTCTTCGCAGCCTTGCGCATGGCATCTGCTGGAGCGGTGGTGAACCATTCCGGTGCCTGAGCATGCGTGCCGTAAGAAACGATTTTCGCAAGCGGCTTCACGCCGAGTTGCTTGGCCTTCTCTGCCGACATCAAAACCAATGCTGCAGCGCCATCGTTGACGGGAGAAGAATTCGCGGCCGTAATCGTTCCCGACTTATCGAAAACAGGCTTTAAGGTAGGAATCTTGTCGAACTGGGCTTTGCCAGGACCTTCGTCCTCAGAAATCTGAGTGACATCCCCCTTCTTGCCAGTAATCGAAACCGGAGCGATTTCGAATTGAAATTTCCCACCCTTTTGAGCTTCTTGAGCGCGCTTGTAACTTTGAATGGCGTAACGATCTTGCTCTTCTCGAGAAAAATTTCTTTCCTTCGCGCAGAGATCCCCGCAATTGCCCATGTGCTGATTGCTGTAGGGATCCCAAAGACCGTCATAAATCATGGCATCGACGATCTGCTGATGCCCCATGCGCAAACCCGTTCGGGCACCCGGAATAATGTAGGGAACCTGGCTCATGTTTTCCATTCCGCCGGCAACCACGACTTCACTGTCACCCAACAAGATGGATTGTGTACCGAGCATGAGCGCTTTCATTCCGCTTCCACAAACTTTATTGATCGTCAAAGCCGGAACCGACTTGGGAATGCCCGCGAAGATCGCAGCTTGACGCGCCGGAGCTTGACCTTCCCCCGCTGGGAGCACGTTGCCCATGATGACTTCAGAAACCTGGTCGGCATTCACACCTGCTCTTTTGAGGGCCGCCTCGATTGCTGTAGCGCCTAGCTTGGGCGCTGGAATACTGGAAAGTGCTCCCAAAAAGTTCCCAATCGGTGTTCTTGCTACGCTTGCAATCACGACTTCGGTCATAGGCACGTCCTCTTTAGAATAGGTTGAAATGGAGGTCCGACTTTGGCATAAATCAGGACTCATGAGAACCCCCAAAAAACACCTCAAATGGAGCCTTTTCTTCCTTTTGTTATTCTCTGCACCACACATTGCGCAACGCGACGCATCTGCAAATGTGGCACCCGCAAACCTGCCCGACTTAGTCGAAAAAGTTTTGCCCGGGGTGGTGAACGTCAGCGCCAACACGGTGACCAACAATGTTTTTGGAATGGATGAGTTCTTGAGATTCTGGGGAGTTCCCCAGGAGAGAAAAAATACCTCTCTCGGCTCGGGCTTCATCATCGACACTGACGGCTATGTCATAACGAACAATCACGTCGTCGCGCATTCCGATGAAGTGATGGTGACGCTTATCGACAAACGCCAGTTTCGAGCAAAGATTATCGGTAAAGATCAAAAGATGGACGTCGCGCTTTTACAGATTCGCGACAGCAATCGAAAAGTTCCGCCCGGTTTAAAACCCGTTGCCCTCGCGGATTCCGACAAAGTTCGAATCGCTGAAGCCGTCTTTGCCGTGGGCAATCCCTTCGGCCTTCAGCACACGGTGACGATGGGAATTATCAGCGCAAAAAATCGCACGATCGGACTAGGCCCTTTTGACAACTTTCTTCAAACCGATGCCTCCATTAACCCTGGCAACAGCGGAGGCCCTCTCTTTAATCTCAAAAGCGAAGTGGTAGGAATTAACACCGTGATTTTTTCGCGAACGGGTCAGAGCAGCGGGGTTGGTTTTGCAATTCCCATCAACGAAGCAAAACAGATTCTCGCGGATTTGAAACGCTATGGTCGCGTTCCTCGTCCTTGGCTCGGCGTTTTGGGTGAACGAGTCACCCCTGCCATTGCCAGCTACTATAATCTTCCGGTGGATAAGGGAGTCATTGTACTCAACCTCGTAAAAGACGGACCCGCTCTGGATGCCGGAATCAAGCAGGGCGACATTATTGTCAAAGCAAACGGTGTCGACATCAAAGAACCCTACGATTTGGAACGCCAACTCGCAAAACTCAAGCCGACCGATAAGATCACACTCAAGGTGAGACGAAATAATAAAACGATGGATCCTTCCATTCAGCTTCAAGAACTCCCGAAGCTCGATGAAGTGCCTCAAGGAATTCTGTAAATGATAGAACGTAGAAAAACCTCAGCCGGAAAAGGACAGCCCCTTCCCGTAGATTTTACAAAAATGGTTCAAGAAGTTTTTACGAATCATTTTAGTGACGGCCTCAAGGCTCTCGCAAAATTAAAATCTCCGACCAAGTTTCAAGCTTCTGCGGAAGTTTTTCCCGACGAAGTGATTCTCGCAGTCTCCCTGGTTACAGAAAAAGCGCTGGCTTCAACCACCTTTTACGCCAGCAGCGATTTCGATCCCAAAGCCAGTAGCCCAAAGCTCGAAGACCTGCTTTCGCTCTGCATTGATGCTGTTGCCAACGTCATGCAAAAAGTTTTTGACCCCACTGACAAAGAAAAGATGGAGCTCTTGGCTGACAACTCCCTCGCCTCGTTTAAAGATATCCCGTTTAAATGGGCACAAATGGAAGTCGAGAAAAAGACTCTCTACGTTCGAGTGGACAAAGCGAATTTGGGCCTCGATCAAATGGCCGACGATTGGCTTGCTAAGAATGATCCGGACTCCTTGATAGAAGATGCGGAATTTGAGGAGACGAGGGAGAAAGAGATTAGTAAACACTTTGTGTTTCCTCCCGGGGATCCTCGAAAGAAACACTGAGACAGTTTGCTGTTTGCGGTCTGCTGAAGCGGGCATCTGTCTGCGGTAGCTGTTACTGCCAGTCTGTTGCTTTTGGCACCGGATTTGATTGTCCCCTTGAGTGAGTCTTCAGAAATTTCGTAGCTATCAACTAGCAGTAGAGTTCTACCGTAAGGCACGGGAAGTGCGATTGCCATTGCACCTTCAGGACCAGCTGCTTCGCGCTTCATCAAGCATAGTCTTGAACCTGGCAGAAGGGTCCGCCAAAGGTACTCATCGTGACCGCGTTCGTTTCTACAGGATTGCTCTTGGATCGCAACGGGAGTGCTGCGCTCTTCTTGATTTAGTGAAACAACCACCCACTGAAACCGTTCAACTCTGTGACAAACTTGGTGGCCACATTTACCGACTAGTTAATGCCCCAAACAGTTAACAGAACCCGCTTCAGCAAACAGATGCCCGCTTCTGCAAACCGCAAACCGCAAACAGCAAACTGGTTAGTTAGAACGATTCACCCTCGTCATCATACTCGCGCTTAATAGTGTCGATGATTGCCTCGACATTCTCAGAATCGCCCTCAAAATCATCCATCGACTCATCGAGATCGAGGTCGGTGATGACCTTGGCAAATTCCTTATCATTCGCGAGGTCCTGACGGATCGCTTCGATATATTTATCGGGATACTTCGCAACCAGTTCTTCAATGTACTGATTGAGTTTCTTCTCGCGCAAAATGAGATCCTTGCGCTTAATCTTTTTCCAATTCTTAATGTAGTGCAGTCGGCAGTAGCCCGCTGTCGTCGCCAAATTTTCACAAGCCACTTCGCGACAAACGGCATCGCCGTGTCCATCTGCCAATGAAGTGCCAGCAGCCGCCTTCCCAGCAAAAGTACTTTCTTGTGCGGCTTTGCCCTTCTTGCCTTTCTTAGGAGCTTTTGTCAGCGGAGCCGGGGCAACAACCGGAGCAGCAACAACCGCTCCCGCTTTACCTTTGGCACCTTTCGCCGGTAGCGCTGGAGCCACCGCAGTTTTTGCAGCGGCGCCCTTGGCACCCTTTGCAGCTGCAACGGCTTTCGCCGGAGCTGGGGGAGGTGTTACCGCCTTCTTACCCTTAGCAGCAGGTGCCGGATGAGCTTTTGCAAGGGCAGCTCCTTTGGCCGGGGCTCCGCCACCTAAAATCATTTTTTTAATGGAATCGAAACGAGACGGCTTCGCAGGAGCGGCGGGTTTGCCAGCTGCTTTCACAGCCAGGGCAGCAGCCTTCACAGGAGGTTTCTTCATAGGAGGTACGGGCATGCCTTTCTGAGCCGGCTTTTTTGCAAGGATAGGGGCAGCTTTTTTCTTCGGATCTGTCATGGTACCGTATTTGGGTGCCACGCCAAAGTAGCGCCGTCAAGAATAAATTACCGCGGACCGTCGGAATCATTGACCTCCATTTTCACGGGGCTTTCGGAATCGACTTAATGACTGGTTCCTCGAAGGATTTCGAGGAACTCGCGCGCGCGCTTTGGCAAAAGGGAATTGCTGGTTTTTGTCCCACCACCCTTTCTGCTTCAGAGTCCGACCTCACTTCGTCCGTTCAAAAAATCGGGGCATGGATTCGAAAAGCCTGGAACAAATCCGGGGATGAGAAAACAGCATCCGGCGCTCTTCCCCTGGGAATTCATCTCGAAGGGCCCTTTTTGAGCCCCATGGCCTGCGGAGCTCATCCCAAAAACACGATTCGCGCTTTCAACATGCAGGAACTCGAGTCCTTGTACGAAGCCAGCCAGAAGACGCTGAAACTTCTGACCATTGCACCCGAACTCCTTAGCCCTGAGCAGTTGTTATCTTTAAAGAATTGGGCCAAAAGGCACGAGGTGATTTTATCCGCTGGCCACTCTCAAGCCACCGAACATCAAGGTCACACTGCGTTTGAAAACGGCTTTAGCGGAGTCACTCACGCATGGAATGCGCTCGCCTTTCACCACCGCAGTCCCGGCATCTTAGGAGCTGCACTGGGCAGGCCTGGAACGCATCTCGAAGTGATCATCGATCAAGTTCACCTCGCCCCCACTCTGATTCGGTGGATGAAACGCCTTCACGCAGGCTCCAAGAAGGGCAGGCTCTGTTTCATCTCTGACTGTGTATCGGCAGCGGAAACAACCACGGGTTCTCATCACGCCTTTGGCACCCTTCAAGTTCACTTCGCCGATGGAGCCTCTCGAACCAAAGGGGGGCACCTCGCTGGAGGAGGAAGACTTCTTTCAGACGCCTTTCATGACTGGATTTTGATCGAATCTCAGAGCGAAAAAATCAAACCGAAAGACGTTTTAATATCCAGTTTAGCCCACCTGACCGAGCACCCTCTCCAGGCCTTGCAGCTTCAAGGTCCTCGCTGGAAAAAGTTCCAAAAGACCCATCAAGTTCAATGGGTTGCAACTAAGGCCGGAAGCTATTTACCTGAGCCTCTAACTTCGCTTTAGGGTTGACTCTGCTCACCCACGCAAGCTAATGTCCACACCCTTAAACTCTTAGTTGGTAACTATTTGGTAAATCATGAAGGTTTATTTACACGAACTCTCAGATCTCGAGAAAGAACTCTCCTTCACGCAAGAAGAGAAGTGGGTTCTCGATTCAGTTGAAGCGGTCGATGAGGAATCTCACGATTCGTCGCCTGCTGTTTCAGAGCTGTTGCGAAATCCTTCTCGATCTAAGGCTCCACAGCCGCGAAACGTGCGCGCGGACTTCTCTTTAAGAAAAGTCGACGAAGTCGTGATTGCGACGGGAGACTATGACACCTCTATCCGTTTAATTTGCAGTCGCTGTGCTTCTTATTTTTCATTCGCAGCGAAGCACCACTTCTCGGCTCTTTTCTGTAAAGACCCCGTCATGGCAGGCGTGGGCTACTTAAATCAAAAAGCCTCGAAGCCTGGCGGACAGAACCGCGGTTGGGCGCGACACGCTGCTAGCCCAGAGTCCGATGAGAGCAGCACCGAGGTTACACAAGATTTAGATATTACCTATATTTCAAATGACTTCATTGATTTGAGCGCGGTTCTCACAGAACAGCTGCAGCTCCAAATACCGTTTCAACCGTTGTGCAAAGAATCCTGTAAAGGAATGTGCAGTCAGTGCGGAGCCGACTGGAACACCGGTCGCTGCGCCTGCAAACAGATCGCTAAGAACAACCCGTTCTCAGTATTAAAGGAGATGGAAAATGGCCGTACCTAAGAAAAAAGTATCCCGAAGCAGAAGAAACATGCGTCGTTTCGCGGGTGGCAATCGCCTCGAAGTGGTGACGACAAATAGCTGCCCGAACTGTAGCGAACCCAAGCGCCCCCATCGCGTTTGCGCCTGCGGTTTCTACGAAGGCAAAGCGGTATTCAAACCGAAAACCAAAGAAGTATCTGCTCAGCAAAACTAATCCATGAGCCAATTCGCTTCGCGAGTCAGCGGCACAGGATCAGCTTTTCCAGCCCGGGTTGTCACTAATGACGATCTGGCTAAAACTCTGGATACGAACGATGCTTGGATCTCCGAGCGAACCGGCATCCGTCAGCGTCGTATTTCTCAGCCCGGCAGTGAGCACGAACAGAATTCTTCGCTAGGCTATCAAGCTGCCCTTCGCGCGCTAGAAATGGCCGGGAAGAAAGTCGAAGATATCGACGCCATTCTGTTCGCTACCTGTTCACCAGATACGCTGGTTCCATCGACAGCATGTTGGCTCCAAAAGAAATTGGGCGCAAAAAAAGCGTGGGCCCTGGACGTCAACGCCGCTTGTTCCGGCTTTGTTTACGCTCTTTCAACTGCGGATATGTATATCCGCAATGGCCAGGTAAAGACTGTCTTGGTCGTGGGCGGAGAAGTTCTCAGCAGCTTTGTGAACTGGGAAGATCGGACTTCAGCCATTTTATTCGGGGATGGCGCGGGTGCGTTTATTCTCGAACAAACAGCTGCCGACTCCCCTCAGCGTATCCTCTCTAGCCATTTAAGAACGGACGGAAGCCTTTGGGACCTTTTCTACATTCACGCAGGTGGGTCGAATCAGCCCGTCACCCCAGAGATTCATGAAAAGCGTCTCGACAAGATGACCATGAAGGGAAAAGAAATTTTCAAAGTCGCTGTGAAAACTTTAGCGGACTTTGCTGAAGAAGCAGTGAAAGCAAACGGGCTTTCGCTGAGCGATGTCGACTGGTTTGTTCCTCACCAAGCAAATCTCCGAATCATCGAAGCAGTGGCAAAGCGTCTCGAGTTTCCGGCCGAGCGCACTCTGATTAATATCGATAAATTCGGTAACACCTCAGCGGCAACAACTCCGACAGCTTTTGACGAAGCAGTTCGCGATGGAAGAGTAAAACCCGGACAAGTCGTTCTCTTCGACGTTTTCGGAGCAGGTCTGACCTATGGCAGCTTGCTCATGAGGTGGTAGACCATGATTGCATTTTTTCCGGGACAGGGTTCTCAGTTTGTCGGAATGGGAAAGGATCTCTACAACGACTTCCCCGTTGCAAAGCAAACATTTGAAGAAGCATCGGATGCGTTGAAACTGAATGTTTCAAAGCTCTGCTTCGAAGGCCCCGAGTCGGATCTCACTCTGACCGAAAACACTCAACCCTGCTTACTCACTACTTCCGTTGCAGCATTTCGAGTTGCTCAAATGGAATTCGGGTTCAAGCCTGCGGCAGTTGCCGGCCATTCTTTAGGTGAGTATTCGGCACTTGTCGCAGCCGGATCTTTGCAGTTAGCCGTAGCGGTTCGCTGGGTGAAAGAACGTGGAGCTGCCATGCAGCGGGCAGTACCCGCAGGCGAAGGCACCATGGCCGCGGTGCTCGGCTTAGAAGATGAAAAGGTAACCACCATTTGCGAAGCTGCTACGAAAGCCGCTATTGCAAAACGCTCATCAGGAGAGACCCCGACGCAGCTCTCTGTAGAAGCGATTGTTCAACCGGCAAACTTCAATGCTCCCGGACAAGTCGTGATCGCTGGTTCAACCGATGCCGTGGCCACCGCAGTAGAACTCATTAAGGCTGGAACCGTCGTTCCGGGTGGAAAGGCGATCCCCCTTCAGGTGAGCGCACCCTTCCATTGCACGTTAATGTCGCCCGCTCGCGACCGGATGGCCCAACTCTTTGCGGATACCCAACCGGACCATCGGCCAAAACCCTTAGCCTGTCCCTACGTTCCGAATCGCACTGCACGCCTGACTCAGGAACCGGGCCTGGTGTTTGAACTCTTAACTGAACAGGTTGATCATCCGGTACTTTGGCGCCAATCCATCGTGACGTTCTTGCAAGCGGGTCACACCGTCGCCATAGAATTTGGACCGGGCAAGGTGCTGCAAGGTTTGGCAAAGAGAATCTCTTTTGAGGATAAAACATTGAAGGTAACCAGTTGTGGTAGTACCGAAAACATTCGCACTTTCGAGTCTTTGTGACCGAAGGTCACTAGCGAATGCGCCGCCTTTCAACGAGGCCAGGATGGCCGAGTCAGAAAAGTGGATATTAAAGGAGCTCGCATGACCTCATTAAAGGACAAACCCAAGGCACTTGTGACCGGCGCTTCTCGCGGAATTGGTGCCGGAGTGGCCCTGAAGCTCGCGCAAGACGGGTTCCATGTTTTCGTGAATTACTCTTCCAACGAAGCCCGCGCAAAAGAAGTGGTGAGTGCCATTGAAAATGCTGGCGGAACCGCAGAGCTCTGCGGCTTCGATGTGAGTTCTTCTACTCAAATTGATGAAAAAATGGATTGGATTGCATCGACTTACGGTCCATTGGCCGTATTGGTGAACAATGCAGGCATTACCATTGATGGTTTACTCCTTCGCATGAAGGACGATGATTTAGACAAGACCCTTTCTGTGGATTTAAAGGGTGCTATTTACTGCACCCGTGCTGCTGCGAAGCAAATGATGCGCGCGCGAACGGGAAGTATTATTCAAATTTCTTCGGTGATTGGAGAGATGGGAAACGCCGGACAAACCGCTTATTCTGCGGCAAAAGCCGGCCTCATCGGATTCAGTAAAAGTGCGGCAAAAGAGCTGGCCAGCAGAGCGATTCGCGTCAACGTCATTACGCCCGGTTTCATACAAACAGACATGACTGAGGCCTTGACGGATGCACAAAAAGAGGCGATTCTGCGCAGCATCCCGCTCGGAAGTTTGGGAACGCCTGCGGACATTGCGTCCTTGGTGGCCTTTCTGGCGTCATCTGCCAGCAAGTACATCACGGGACAAGTGATCGGTGTCAACGGCGGCATGTACATGTAAAACGTAAGGAGATCGTAATGTCGGTTAATGTTGAAGAAAGAGTCCGAAGCATCATCTGCGACCAACTCGCTGTTGAATCAGCAAAGGTCACTGCAACTGCATCGTTCATCGATGACCTGGGCGCTGATAGCTTGGACATCGTCGAGCTCGTCATGACCATGGAAGAAGAGTTTGAACTCGATATTCCGGATGAAGACGCTGAGAAGATGAAAACCGTTGGCGATGTGGTGAAGTACATCGCTTCGAAGACGACCCACTAATTAGAGGTCGACAACTCCATCCAATGAACACACGACGAGTCGTCGTTACAGGGATTGGTGCAATTACTCCGCTTGGGCTCAATGCTCAGGATACGTGGAGAAATGCCATCGCTGGCAAGTCCGGCGTCGGTAAGATCACTTGTTTCGACTACGGCGACTGCTCTGTTCAAATCGCTGCAGAGGTTCGAGGTTACGATCCCACTCAACCGGTGGGTCCCTTCAAGCCCTCTGCTGATTCTGTGGTCACTCAAGGGTTTAGTCAGAAAGATCTCCGCCGCGGCGGACGATTTGCACACCTTGCAGTGGGCGCCTCGATCGAGGCTTATGCAGATTCTGGCTTAGATGCTCATCGCTCAAAAATTCGCCCCGAACGGATCGGTGTGAACATTGGCGTCGGCATGGGCGGTTTGCCAGAAATCGTGGACGTCTATAATGACTTCTTGGCGAAAGGTTATCGCCGAATCACTCCGTTCTTTATCCCGCAAGTGATTCCGAACATTGCCGCAGGTTTGGTCAGCATCCTTTTGGATTTAAAAGGCCCCAACCTCTGTAACGTCACAGCCTGTTCTTCCAGCGCTCACAGCGTGGGGGAATCTTTCGACGCCATTCGACGTGGCGATGCAGATGTGATGTTCGCGGGTGGCGCTGAAGCGGTCATCGGACAGCTCGGTATTGGGGGCTTTGCTTCGATGAAGGCGCTTTCCACTCGTAACGATGCCCCTGAGCAAGCTTCGCGTCCCTTTGATAAGGACAGAGACGGCTTTGTCATGGGCGAAGGTGCTGCGACTTTAATTTTGGAAGAATTCGAACACGCCAAAGCCCGTGGCGCAAAAATTTATGGGGAAGTCTGTGGCTACGGACTTTCGGGCGACGCTTATCACATGACCTCCCCTTCTCCGGAAGGGGAAGGCGGCCGTCGATCGATGGAGATGGCGCTCAAATCAGCTGGCTTGAACCCCGAACAAATTGGTTACATCAATGCGCACGGTACTTCGACTCCAGCGGGAGACGTAGAAGAAGCCCGCGCTGTTGCAAAACTTTTCCCACAAGGTCCGAAACATCTGCACGTCAGCTCGACGAAGTCGATGACCGGGCACTTGCTCGGAGCGGCTGGGGCCATTGAAGCCATGTTCTCTCTTTTAGCTGTAAAACATGGAATCATTCCTCCGACCATCAACCTGGACAATTTGGATCCGGGTTGCGCTGAACTTCGTTTAGATTTTACTGCCAAGAACGCCGTCGAAAAACGCTTCAACTACGCTCTGTCCAATAGCTTCGGCTTTGGTGGAACGAATGCCAGCGTAATCGTGGGCCGAATTTAGCTCCAAGCTAGCTAGAACTAGAAAGGTCCCAGATGAAAATCTTGATCGCCGCAGATCACGCGGGCTTCGATCACAAGCAAAAGATTCTAAAACTCCTTCCAGAGTTTCAGTGGACGGATCTAGGCCCTGCTACAGCCGATCGAGTGGACTATCCCGATTTTGCCGAAAAGCTTTCTAAAGAAATCTTGAAAGGCACCGCCCCTTTAGGCGTACTGATCTGCGGAACTGGAATCGGAATGAGCATCGCCGCAAATAAAGTGAAGGGAATTCGTGCCGCTGTTGTTGAAAACCCTGTTTCGGCGCAGCTCTCTCGAGAACATAATCACGCTAACGTGCTTTGCCTCGGATCTAGAATTGTGGCACCCGAATACGCCGCTGAAATTATTCGTGCGTGGATTAAAACTCCGGGCTCCCAAGACCAGCGTCACTTAGCTCGAGTTAAGAAAATTTCCGACATCGAATCCAAGTAGAGGTTTTACATGAGCCAGCTTCCCCAGCTACAAAGTTCTGATCCATCTCTTTTCGAAATGATCGAAAAAGAAAAACGCCGTCAACACGAGGGCCTTGAGCTCATCGCTTCTGAAAACTATGTCAGCGCGGCGGTTTTAGAAGCACAGGGATCTGTCCTCACCAACAAGTACGCCGAAGGGTATCCTGGAAAGCGCTACTACGGTGGCTGTGAGTTTGTAGATGAAGTCGAATCGCTGGCTATCTCGCGCATCTGCAAAATTTTTGGCTCAGAAGCCGCCAACGTTCAGCCGCATTCGGGATCCCAAGCCAATATGGCCGTGTACATGAGCTTGATGGCTCCTGGAGATACGATGCTTGGAATGAGTTTGTCCAACGGAGGACACCTCACTCATGGCAGCCCTGCCAACTTCAGCGGAAAACTCTATAAGGTGGTGAGTTACGGAGTTCATCCCGAGACTCACCTCCTCGATTACGAGGTGCTTCGAAAACTCGCGAAAGAAAATCGCCCGAAAGTCATCGTCGCAGGGGCTAGCGCCTATCCACGCATCATTGATTTCGAAACCATTGCGGGCATTGCTAAAGAAGTGGACGCCCATTTTGTGGTCGACATGGCCCATATCGCGGGATTGGTCGCCGCAGGCCTTCACCCCACACCGATTCCTCATGCGACTTACACGACTTCCACCACCCACAAGACTTTGCGTGGTCCCCGTGGCGGTTTGATTCTCTGTTCGAATGATCGATTGAAGGCTGTGAACTCGCTGATCTTCCCAGGAATTCAGGGGGGGCCTCTGATGCACGTGATCGCAGCTAAGGCGGTTTCTTTCGGCGAAGCATTGCAACCCGGGTTTAGGGCCTATCAAAAGCAAATCTTGGTCAACGCAAAAACCCTAGCAGAAGAACTGATGGCGAAAGGCTTCAGCCTGGTCACAAAAGGTACGGACAATCACCTCCTCCTGGTCGATCTCACCCAAACGGGCGATGGCGAAGTGACTGGTAAAGATGCTGAAGCCTGGCTCGATCACGCCGGCATTACGGTGAACAAGAACACCGTTCCCAACGAGAAGCGCAGTCCATTTGTGACTAGCGGTATTCGCATTGGGGTGCCTGCAGTCACCACTCGGGGCATGGGCCAATCCGAAATGAAAGCCATGGCGAAATGGATATCCGAAACTGTTTCTAGCAAAGGAAACCCCGAGACCCTGCGCCAGATTCGTTCTCAAGTCCGCGAACTTTGCTCGAAATTTCCGCTCTTTAAACACTGAGTCGATTAGGATACAAGGGGAGTCAGTCATGAAGTGCCCCTATTGCTCTACTCCCGATACGAAGGTGATCGATTCGCGTCTCAATCAGACGGCCGACCTCACCCGCCGTCGCCGAGAGTGTCTCCGCTGCGAGGGCCGATTCACCACCTACGAACGCGTTGAAGAAGTCATGCCGGTCGTCATAAAAAAAGATGGCCGTCGAGAAACTTATGATCGCGATAAAATCTTGAGCGGCTTGATGAAGGCCTGCCAAAAGCGGCCCGTGACAACTCAGATGCTCGAAGAAACAGTCGGTCGCATCGAAAAGAAAATGCAGAGCATTGGGTTAAAAGAAATTCCTGCAAAAACCATTGGGCAGATGGTGATGAGCGAATTACACCAGATCGACAAAGTCGCGTACGTTCGCTTTTCATCTGTGTATCGAGAGTTTCGGGATGTTGAGGAATTTGTAGCCGAGCTGCAACAAACGGAACCCCAACCCATTCCGGATAACGAACCCACCTTCCCAATTTTTAAAGACGGAAAAAGCGATGCTCCTGAGGTGACGAAATGAAATCCCGCCACCTTGCACGAGAAATAGCGCTTCAAATTTTATATGAATACGATGTGGGGAGCTTTCCGACTGGCGTTGAATTGGACGGGGCGATCCACAAGCACTTCGAACATTTTAAGGTTCCCGAAAAGCTGCGGGATTTTGCTGGCGAGCTCGTGCGCGGCACCGTTCAACATCGGGAGGCTTTGGACCAAACCCTCGAGAAACATGCCACTCACTGGAAATTGAGTCGAATGAGCGTGATCGATCGGAACCTCCTGCGAATGGCGCTCTACGAGATGCAGAACTTCAAAGACATCCCGGCCTCCGTCAGTATTGACGAAGCCATTGAATTGGCGAAGCAGTTTGGGTCCTCAGAAAGCCCCAGCTTCATTAATGGCATTCTGGACGCCTACCACCGGGAAAATTCTGCCCCCGGCTCCTCTTCAAAAGAGTCTGAATAGAGCGCTTTGTTCTCAGCCCAGTCTTGAGTATAATTTTACTCAGGGGGACTGCGCAGCATGCCAATCATCAACATGGCGGATCAAAGTTTAGATCAAGCCCTATCCGAAGGAAAAATCACGGCCTTTGTGGCCAGCTTTCACGAAAATGAACGTCCCCTCCACGGTATCGCTGGTCTTTTGGATTGGCGCTTTCAAGGAACCATTTCGAACTGCTTAAAGTCGGGCGCCATCTCCGGCAAAGCGGGTGAAAGTGTTTACATTCCGGTTCAGCGTGGGAAGAAAGTTTTTCACCTCTTCCTCGTCGGCGGGGGTTACCTCCCCGACGATGGATCCCGCGGAAAAATCACAGATCAGAATTGGACCGCGGTTTCAAAAAATCTCCAATCACTCAAGGTCACTCAGATCGGTATTTCAAAAACTGACTTTGCAAAAATCAGCGACGAAAAACTTCAAAAACTTCTGGGGGACATCGAACTTTGGACCTTCCAGTAAAAAAACTTATCCAGGAATTGATTGGCGCCGGGAATTCTAAAGGGCTGGATTCCACTTTGGAGAATCTGGCACTACTGGGTTCGTTGGCTCCATTTACTCAGGCTCAGGTTGCTGCTGCTACCGAAGCATTGAAGGCCGAAGCAAAGGCACTTGAAGAGGCTGCGGAAAAAAAGAAAGCCGCTGAAAGCCCGAAAAAAGTTGTGCCTGCTCCGGCCACGAATTCGATTATTCCAAATATTCCGATTGCTGATCAGGATCTCATCAAAGCTCTCATGACCTTGGCGGAACATCGCGCCCAAGCGGATAAGAAAGATGACGGAGCCTTTGAAGAAGTTCCCATCGAAGAAGTTCAAACCAAGATTAAGAATACGGATGCCTACCGGAAGCGCGTTCCGGGATCTGTACTCCTCTCCCCCATTCTTCAATCGGATTCCGACGAAGAGCTATGAGCGCCAATCCTCTGGAAGATCTGGTCGCACAACGATCTGAACGCTGGAATGACTATCAAGGAATGGAAGAGTCCAATCTTCTCCGCCTTGCCATCTTGCGCGACCTTTCCCGAGATCTCCATTTAGAGAAATCCAAGTGCCTTGCTCAAGGCAATCGAGACCAAGCCAAGGAAATTAAGGTTTGGGAAGATAAGCTCGAATTGCTCCGAACCGCTGGCAAGCTCGATGGGGCTCTGATGGAAGTGTTTTCCACAGCAGACCGATTAAAAAAGAGAACGCGCCTTTTACCTCAGCAGCTCTTTTCCTATGTCGAAAAGGAAAAGTTTGAACGCTACGACCGACTCTGGGAAAACGAAATCGCTGCAGAAGCCGCCTCGCTCGGATGGAACTTTTGGACGCTCGATACCTGGGTGCAGATTGAAAAAGTCGAGGATTGGAACACCGCCCTTTCAGACGGAATGCTTCCCCACGGAGTGATTCTTTTTTGCGAGGCCGCCCAAGATGCGGCTGCAGTCGCGGGTTTCCAAGACCACTGGAAGGGGCGCTGGCTCATTGTCATGAAACCTGATTTTAAAGAGCCCAGTATCAGCCTAGAACACCTTCCGGGAGTCTCACAAAAACCCACTCCCCCTCACTGGAAACTTCTCTTTTCATCAAAAAAATCATAACCTCCCAAGGTAATGAGACTCGTTGATTTCCTCATCCTGCTACTCTCGGCTCACGGGCAAACCCTGGTTCGCTTGGCTGCGCTTTTGGGAGAAGAGGAACTTTTGGAAATTCTGGAAGCAGCGGGAGAGCAGGAAGAGCCGCCGCTGCCGACGCTTTCTGTTTTACACAAGCTGGGACCGCTCGACCCACCGGAGAACACCCGCTCGGAGCGTTCGGCGTATGCGGAGTTGGAAAGCACCATCTCAGAGCTGGGACTTTCAGAGGTCCTGACTTTTCATGTTTGGGCGTACCCTCACTACCGGGCGTACATTGAAAGTCCGATCGATTTAAATTCTCGAATTCATCGAGGGAACAATGAGGCCGGGTTGCAGCTTGCTGAAGAGGCGATCTTCCAAGCCAAAGAGTGGGTTCACAACCTTCCCCTGCCCCCTGAAATTTCAAAAAAAGCGGCGAAGCTCGTGGAGCAACCTTGGATTCGCTTCCGCACGGAAGTCCTTACCCGGGTGGGACGCCGCCCCTTGGGCCCGGTTTACTAGCGTCCGTCCAAGTTTCCAAAATAGCAGGAGCCAGCTTTTCTGAAACAAGTGTTTGTCCATAATTAGTCAGGTGGATCAAGTCCCACCAGATCTTCCCGGACTGACGTACTCCTGGCGCAAAAAGGTACGAATGCATATCTAAGGTAGGAACCTGGTACTTTCGCGCCAAACGGGAAATGATTTCATATCTCCTTTTAAATCCGTCATTTTCCTGGTCTACCGCTTCCTTCAAGAGCAGTGTCCGGATCCCCCGTATTTGATTCCAATTCAAAAACTTTTCTAAGCCAGCTTCTAGCGTGGGTTCGTCACCATTAATAGAAAGATTAATGACCATGAAGTCCGGTCTAAAATCTTGATACTTTTGCTGGAAACGAGAAAAGAGGTCCACGCCGTTCGATCCAGAGACCGAAATATTCAACCCTTCTAAGGGACGCTTCCATTCTTTTCTGAGAAGCTGATGGGTCTTCGAAAAAAAAGATTCAGAGAGATTTTTTGCACCAGCCCCCATCGCCTGCGAAGTTCCCACTAGCATCCAGCGCGCGGAATGATTTTCTGAAGGAGGAGGCACTTTGCCAAAAGAGCATTCTCCGCCGGAAGAACAGAAAAACGGCCCCTCGATATAGCGCTTCGGAATATATCGAGCCTCAATCACCGATCTGAGGTCTGGGTACCCGTAAGACATCCACCTTCCGAGTCCTTGGAAGAGTTCATACCGAACGGCTTCAACGGTTAAATCCAACCGAGAACGAAAATCTGAACTCCAAGGACGAGTGAGCGAGCAAACTTCCTTCTTAGACCAGTAAAAATAATCAAAACTGAAGTATCCGACACCAAGAAAGAAAAAAATACCGCTCGCCAGGACAGCCGCAAAAACAGGTTTTGAACTTCTTTTTGCCAACACCAAGCTCAGAGCAGTCAGTACGCACAGAAAAAACAGAAAAACTCGTGGGAAATCTCTGCTGTTTTCAAATGTTTCTAAGGTGGTCGCAGAACCTTCCCCGATTTGAACGGATCGAATATCGACACCTCGAGATCCAGTTCCTAAGGTCATCTGACCATGGGGAGGTGCCAAGTCTTCCAATGCAAACCATTGTTTTGAATTGAGACTGGCAATCCATCGATTTTCTCGAAACTCGAATTTCAGCCTCTGCCATGTTCCTTCTGGAATTTCAGGAAGGGACGACAAGAGCTCCAATTTTTCGGAATCCTTCCCTAAAAAATATCCTGACGGAAACTCGGGGCTAGCACTGAAACGAAGCAGTGAGAAAGCACCCTTTCCTGAATCCAACTGAAGCTCGAGGTATCCTCCCTGCGGTACGGCCACTTCCATCTCGATAGAGGATGGGCGAATCGCTCTGTAATACCGAAGCCTTTGAAAACCGTAGAAACTTCCCAAGTGGAGTTGATTCTGAGAAAGCGGGGCTCGCGACAAAAGCATTTCGTCGGCACCCATGAGAAGCATTTTTGCCTCTCGTTTCTCAACAATCCATCGCCCGTTCCAAAGTAAAGTATTCTGTGAATATAGAAAAATCTGAGAGTAGAGAACTGCGCAAGATATCAGGAGAAAAAACAGAACACTCCATCCAGTTTGCTGGGCATTCATGCGGCGCATGGTGGCAATGATTTTGACAAATCAAAGGCACCCAGTAAAGTAGAACAACCTATGACTACTTTCCGCACAGTGTTGACTATTGGCGTTATCTTTGGATGGATCTCTTCTGCTGAGGCTAAAACGGTTCAGCTCGTTGAAATTCAGGGAGAGCCTCAGAATCAAATTAAAATCGAGCGCGGCGGAAAAGAAATTCAAATCAAGCAAGCTGATCCTATTCAAGTCGGAGACATTGTTTTTGCCGGAGAAAAACAAACCTTGATTCTGGAAATCGACTCCCAAAAGGGAAAAACAGAACCTAAGGAGCGCGATCTCCTCACCCTTTCTCCCGGCACCCAATTTGAAATCAATCCAGATGCTGAAAAACTGGGGCAGAGTGGAACGCTTCGCGAGGGCGGAGTGAAGGGCGGATTTCACAAAGTCAGCTCTCAAGTCGATCAGGCCTTGAAAAAGAAGCTTCGATTCACGTTGCGCACCCGAAGTGCGGTGATGGGTGTCCGGGGTACAGAGTTTGTCGTCAACGGCGCGGGTTCCACAGGAAATTTTAATTTCTTCACGACCCAAGGAACCGTTGAAATCGCGAAATCGGAGCACGCCCTGATTGCTGGAGATTCCACTCAGCTGGCAGCAGGTAAAATGATTGAAGCCACCCCGAGTGGGATCGGTGAAGCGAAGGTTTTCCAAGGAAAAGATCTCCCTGATTTTGCCAAGGGATCGAATGATTCGGGATCGGCGGCTCCTAGTGACAAACCAGAAGCAAAGCTCGAAGAAAAGAAGGAGCTGGAACAAAAACCCGAGGAAAAGAAAGAAGAAGCTAAGAACGAAGACCCCTTCTTCCGTCTCTGGAACATCGATTTGGGCGGTCGCTTTATGACCATCACAACAATACCTTCCACCAACAGAACAAAGCTCAACGGGGGCGAAATCACACTCAATCCCGAGCTTAAAATTCTTTCCTTCGGCACGCCTTATCTGCCAAAGATTTATTTCCGTCCGGGCATCGGCGGTTTTGGCGTCAGTAACTCTCCCGGCCAACAAGACAGCACCAGCGGCTGGATTGCGCGGGGATTTGTGAAGGTAAAATATCTTTTCCTCTACGTGGAGGGCGGCGTGATTTACGAGAAATGGCGCACGGATGGAGATCACGTCGGCGGAGAAGTTCACCTAGGTGCACACATTCCCTGGATCCCCGTCGTCCGAAGAATTTATGCGGGCTACAGCACATTCGACAGCCGCAATGGCAGTAACCCCACCACTCGGGTCGAGATCTGGCATGCTGGAATTGGGATTGAGCTCTAGAGATCGTTCCAGGTAGGCCCACTGGAAGCGTTCACTTTCAATGGAACGGAAAGCTTCATAGCGTTTTCCATCGTATGAATGAGGAGCGCCTTCACGGGTTCTTCCTCTTTCTTCGGGCAATCAATGAGAAGCTCGTCGTGCACTTGAATGATGAGTCGGGCCTGAAACCCTTTTCGCGTGAGCTGTTCGTCTAAATGAATCATCGCCTGTTTGATTAAGTCTGCAGCCGTGCCCTGTAAGGGCGCGTTCAAGGCCATGCGTTCTGCGTTTTGTCGAACGGCGTGGTTCTTCGAATGAATATCCGGGAAGTAACGCTTACGGCCGTTGAGAGTGGAAGTCCACCCGCGCTCCTTGGCATCGCTGATCTGTTTGTCGAAAAATTTCTTCACTCCGCTATAGCGAGTAAAATATCGATCAATAATCTCTTGAGCTTCCTTCCGGGGAATTTTTAATTCCTGCGAAAGACCAAAGGGGGTTTTGCCGTACATCAGGCCAAAGTTAATCGCCTTAGCTACTCCTCGTTGCTCGTCCGAAACTTTTTCAGGTGCAATACTGAAAATCTCGCTCGCCGTCCGGCGATGGATGTCTTCGTCTTTTTGAAAGGAGCGAACCAGTTCCGGATCGCCGCTCATATGAGCTAGCAAGCGAAGCTCAATCTGCGAATAGTCCGCAGCCACCAAAATATTTCCGGGCGAAGCAATGAACGCTTGGCGAATGCGTTTTCCTCGATCGGAACGAATTGGAATATTCTGTAAATTGGGGTCTGAACTAGACAATCGACCCGTTGCAGCCACTGTCTGGTGAAAACCTGCATGAATCTTTCCCGTCACCGGATCTCGAAGGGTCGGCAAAGGGTCCACATAGGTTCCTTTTAATTTCGTAATTTCTCGGTATTCCAAAAGGAGCCGGGGCACCTCATGCAACGAAGAAAGCGCCTCTAAAACAGAAGCATCGGTGGAATAGCCCGTTTTGGTTTTACTCTGCACGGGGAGCTTCAATTCTTCAAATAGGAGCTGAGCAAGCTGCTTCGTCGAATTCAAATTAATAGGCTTCGAGGTATAGGCCCCTATTCTCTCTTCGATTTTTTTCAGATCCGTCTCAAATTCTTGTGAAAGCCCTTTCAAATAGGGCTCATCAATAGCAACGCCCTGCATTTCCATCCGAGCCAAGACAGGAACTAGTGGAAGATCCACCTCTGCAAAAACTTCCATCAACCGCTCTTTTTCTAGGAGAGGTTGCTGCGTGTGCCAGAGCTTGAGTGCTACCCACGCATCTTCTGCAGAGTAACGAGTCGCCTTCTCGATCGGAATCTGATCGAAAGTAATTTCGTCTTTTCCCTTTCCGCAAACCTCTTCATAGGTCATCACTTCATAGTCGAGATACTGCCGAGACAAGGCCTGAAGGTTGTGACGACTCTCGGGCTGGATAATGTACGCGGCAACCATGGTGTCGGCGCCAATTCCATCCATCACGACGCCTTGGGCGCTCATTATGCTGTAATCGAATTTTAAATTTTGACCAATCTTCTTAATCTTTGGATTCTCAAGAATCGGACGGAGCTTTTCTAAAACGATCTTCTTTGGAAGCTGCCTTCCCTCGCGGTGCTCGAGTGGAATGTAGTAGCCACTCTCTAAATCGCAAGAAAGTGCAATCCCAACCAGTTTTGCCACCCGGGGATTGAGGGAATCTGTTTCAGTGTCAAAGCCACACTCTCCGCGCTTAAGAATCTTCGCAATCACCGCATCGAGGTCTTTTTCCGTGGCAATGGTTTCAAACTTCAAACCTGTCGGTGTTTTCATTTTCACCGCAGCGACTTCAGCGGTGGAAGGAGGCGCACTCGAAAGCTCCATGCCCGGAAATTCTTGAGCCGTGTACTTTTTCACCATCGTGTGAAAGTCGAGCTCTTTGAAGAGATCGATGGCCTTCTCACTCACGGCCATTTTAAACTTCAGCTTCGAACGATCCAGATCGACCTTCAAATCCGAATGAAGTGTCGCCAGCTTTTTCGAAAGCTCTGCGTCTTGCACGTGCTTGCGAAGAACCTCGCCCTTCTTTCCAGAAATCTTTTCTTGTTTGGCAGCATCTAAAATCGCTTCAAGCGTGCCATGCTCTTTGAGTAAATCCGTAGCTGTCTTCGGACCAATACTGGGCACACCCGGAATATTGTCCGAACTGTCCCCCACCAACGACAGGTAATCCAAAACTTGAGCGGGGTTGACGCCGAATTTTTCTACGACTTCCGGAGTTCCGTAGAACTTTCCGTTCATCGTGTCCCAAACCTTCACGCGCCCGTTCACCAACTGCATCAAGTCCTTATCACCACTCACGATGACCACCTGATGTTCCGCCGATTCGGCCAACCACTTGCGAGTGAGCGTAGCAATCAAATCATCGGCTTCCATGCCCGACAAACGGCAAGAAGGCATTTCCAAACTACTCACCAACTCATCAATGCGAGCAAACTGAGGAAGCAAATCATCCGGAGGTGCACTGCGATTGGCTTTGTAATCCGCATAGAGTTGCTTTCGCACTCCTGGTTCCTTCGAATCATAAACAATGGCGAGGTACTGAGGATTGGCATCATCCACAAGCTTCGTCAGCATTTGAAGCACGCCATAGACCGCATTCGTCGGTTCGCCCTTCCGATTGCTCAGTGTGCGAATGGCGTAAAACGCTCGAAAGATGAACGAGCTGATATCAACGAGGTAGAGCGTATTCGACGGAGGGTACTTCGAAGGATCTAAAGCCATGGGAGGGTTCTACTTCTGCGGCTGCGCAGCTTCAACCACTACTTCTGTATCGCCCATCACATCGCCCAAGCGGTGCCCGTTGCCGACGCTCAGCATTAAGTAGATTTCCATGGCCATGAGGGGAATTCCCACGAGGAAGAGAATGAACCAACCCCAGACTGGAATGATGGCAAAGAAAGTCGCCACTCCCACCGGAGCATTCCGAAGGGCCGAGTCCCGGTACGTCGCAGGAGCCTTTCGCACGGTATTTAAAACCTTGAGTCCTAAGACGCGCTTGCCTACGCTCTGCCCCTGAAAGGGACCGAAGTTCAAGCCATCTGCTAACAAGCTGTAAATGAAACCGAGAAGTGGCCCAAGCGGATAAGGAAGAATCGCTGCCACCGCAATTACTAAGAGCAGGTCCATGACCTTTGCGACAACTCGATTCAGAACGAAGACTTTGAGATGGCGCATACTCTCCTAGTCTAAAAAAAATCGATCCAATAAATCCACCATGCTGTGCACGGCGAAAATATGGCTCTCTTGAATGCGACTGGAGTTCTTTCCTTGAGCCACATTGAGCGCGAGATCTCCTAGCGCTTTCAATTTACCACCACTGCCGCCTGTTAAAGTGATCACGAGGCAGCCTTTTTTCTTGGCTTCTTCTACGGCGAAAATCACATTCTTACTGTTGCCGGAGGTGGAGATGGCCAGAACCACATCCCCCGCTTTTGCGAGAGCCTGGACTTGTTTTACGAAAACCTGATCGTATCCAAAATCATTCCCAATGGCAGTAATGTTCGAGGAATCAGTAGTGAGAGCAATGGCTGGAAGCGGACGGCGATCCACCAGCATTTTTCCGACCATTTCAGCAGCCATGTGCTGGGCATCGGCAGCCGATCCCCCATTTCCAAGGATCAACAGCTTGCCCCCCTCCTTAACGCACTGGCCTATCTTTCGGGCGGCCTGAACTAAAGAATCTTGGTTGAGTGTCAAAAAATCGTCGAAAGCAGCACGAGACTCGGTTGCGGTTTGCAAGAGGTAGGCTTTGGGATCCATTACACTATTCGCCATATCCTTTTCCTCGACCCTGCGGTCGCCAAATGCTAGGGATAGTAGGCAGAAGTTATCTATTTTTTGATAAAAACACCAAGGTTTTGTATTAAAATAGACTAAGAAAGGTACTCACAACCATGGCGAACTCCAAACACGTTCAAGAAGCAACCGACTCCAATTTCAACAGCGATATTTTGAAGTCTAATGAACTCACTTTGGTAGATTTCTGGGCGGAATGGTGTGGTCCTTGTAAGCTTTTGGGCCCGACCATCGATTCTTTGGCGGATGAATACACTGGCAAGGTAAAAGTCTTTAAAATGAATGTGGATGAGAATCCGCAAACCCCGACCCAGTTCCATATTCGTGGAATTCCGACCGTCATCCTTTTCCAAAACGGGAAAGTCGTCGAGCAATTGGTTGGAAATCAGCCCAAAGAAGCCTTCGTCGAAGCCATTCAAAAACACCTGGCTTAAGAACAGGTTGACCGCTCCGCGAAATCCGGTATCCTTAAGTTAAGATACGAAGTTTATTGAACAATCATATCCGACTTAGGGGGAAAGCTCATGGATCTACCGAGCTTGGTAAAGCTGGTCATGGACGCCTTTCGTTCACACAATTTCTGGATGGGCTTGATTGCCTGTACCTTGGGAATTTCAATCGGTCTGACGCTCGAACGATTCGCGCGACTCTTTAGAAAATACAACATCGACGGTCCTTCCTTCATGTTCGAAGTCCAGAAGTTCATTCTGGCCAACGACCTGGACGGAGCCATCCGCGTCTGTAACGGCGCAGGAGGAGCGGCGCTTCCAAAGGTCATCAAAGCTGGCCTTCAGCGCGCTTCCCGCGATGAGCAGCAGATTCAAAACGCCATCGACGCGGCAAGCTTGGAAATGATTCCGAAGCTCGAGAAGCGAATTCCCTTCTTAGCGTTGATTGCCAACATCGCCACCCTCTTGGGACTCTTGGGAACGATCTTCGGTCTGATCGCTTCCTTCGATGCGATTTCTCAGCAAGCCGATCCGGCACAGCGCCAAGCAGCGTTGTCGGCGGGTATCGCTCTGGCCATGAATGCGACGGCATTTGGTTTGATCACCGCGATTTTCACGATGGTCTCGCATAGCATTCTGACCAATCAGGCGACGAAGATTCTGGAAGAGATCGACGAGTTCGGCGTGAAGCTTTTGGATCTTTTGTCGGCTCGCAAATATCGGCACTCATCCGAGAAGGAGTAACTAGAGCGTGTTTAAACGCCCGAGTTCCCGCCGCAAAACGCATCAAGGTGGAATTGTTCTGAACCTGGTTCCGATTTTGGATGCCATGGTCACCCTGATTACGTTCTTGCTCTTCACGATGTCGTTCTTGAGTTTGGGAAGTATTGAATCGCCCTTCCCCACGGCGAGCACCAAACAGATTCAAGAAAAGCTGAAAGAAAAACCCTTGCAGCTGACCGTGACGTTGAAAGAAAGTGGCGCTGAAATTTGGAGTCCGTTTAACAAGATTGCTCCGAAGAAGGTCCCTCACAATCCGGACGGCACGCCCAACGCACAAGGCATTCACGATGTCTTGATTGGGGTGAAGAAGCAGTTTCCGAAAGAAAACTCGATCGTGATTATTCCTGCCTCTGGAAACACTTACGACGAATTGATTGTGGTGATGGACTCCTTCCGAACGATGGAAGCGGGCGATCCGCCGATTTTTCAAAAGAACGAACAGACTGGCAACGACGAGCCGTTGAAAAATCTTTTTCCGAATGTGATTTTCGGAAATCTTTTGGGAGACGCATAAGAGATGGCATTCCGTCGCTCCATTCAGTCGCGCAGAACCCGCAGAAGAATTCAGAAGGACTTTGAGCTCCAGTTAACGAGCTTAATGGACGTGTTGGTCATTATTCTTATCTTCTTGCTAAAAACTTATTCGGCGAGCACAACGAACTTTGCGTCGGTAAATGGAATTCAGCTTCCGATGACTGGCTCACGCGATCTTCCGCCCGATAGCTTACAGGTGATTGTAACACCTGAAGCGCTCACCATCGACAATCAGCGCATTATGGATTTTGTACAGAACGCTGCTGCAGCAGGTTCTGACGAAGCTGTTTATCAGTTTAATCCCACTTCTTTGGATGAAGGCGGCCGAAGAATTGTGCCTTTATATGATGCCCTGATGAAAGCTCGCCAGCGCGCAGAACTTCTCCAAGTGAAGTCGAAGGCCCGCGATGCTCAGGGAAATCCGCTTCCTTTCGAAGGCGTGTTAGCCATTCAAGCCGACAAGCGCATCCGATACGATACGCTTCGAAAGATCATGTACACTGCGGCAGCTGCTGGCTACAGAACTTTCCGGTTCTTAGCGATGAAGAAAAACGGGTAACAAAACAGTTTGCAGTTTGCGGAAGCTGGCATCCGTTTGCTGAGGCTGGGGCTGTTTCTGTTGGCAACTGTTAGATGGGACGGCTTCTGCAGACTGATGCCTGTGGCCGCAGACTGCAAACCGCAAACTGTTTTTCTACCGTTTCAGCGGATTGAACTTGAACGGGTAGGTCACTTGCACGATTCCGCCACCCTTCGGGATGGGGAATGGAATTCGCCGAATCACGCCAACAATACAGCGTTCGACTCGCTCGTTCTTCAGTGTGCTGGATTCGATCCCTGCTTGAGTCACACGTCCCGAAGACCCGATCACGAAGTTGGTGCTGACCCGACCGGAGAGATCCGGGCGCTCCGCATTGATTTCCTTTTCGTAACAGTTGCGGAAATTGTCGCGATAAGCGAGCAAGGCTGCTTCGATAGCGTTGGCATCGATGGCACCCATGACCACTGCTTCTTCAGGAGCTCCGACACGAATGCCGACGCGGAGCTGTCCGCCGATAATTCCCGAAGCGTTGCCGGCAGCACCTTTACCCGTGCCGACGCGACCCCCGCCGCTGCCCCTGTCGCTTAATCCACCGAGGGCCTCTGCATTGCCACCACCACCGGAAGCGCGGCCGGAAAGAGCTGCTCCGCCACTCCCTTGGGTGTCAAACGCGCCGTAACCTTCGAGTTTCTTGCCACCGCCAGAACCAAATTTTCCAGCCGTGTTTCCTAAGACGTTTTGAATCTGCGCCGTCATGCCTTTTAGGACGTCGACGTTGCCCGGACCTGGAACCTGGCTGTTGCCACGAACACCGGCGGTTCCGGTGTTCGAAGTAGACGGACGATTGGCCTTCTTCTGAGGAACATCCGCAGGAGGTGCTTTCTGAGATCCACGTGTTCCCTCAGGCCCCTTTGCTCGAGCGCCCTCGCCTTCTTTAGCTGCAGGTTGCGCCTTCGGAGCCGCAGCTTTGACCGGTTTTGGTTCAGGCGCTTTCACAGCAACCTTCGTAGGTTGCGGAGCGGGCTTGGGCTGAACTTTTGGTTTCGAAACATCCATTTCCTTCGGAATGACCTTGGGCGGATCCTTCTGAGGCTGAATCTCCACTTTCACCGTCTCCTTAGGAGTGGGTTTCGGTTTCGGAGGCTCTACCTTCTCCGGTTCGGGCTTCTTTTCCTGAACTCTCGGAATCGGTGGGATCATGAATTTCTCAGGCTGATAGAGAACGGTGGCGATACGTTCCGGAATCTTTTCAGCTTCCAAATCTTTTGGAACATCCACGCTCAAGAGCATGCCGACAATCGCGGCAGTGAATACCACCGAGGTAGCGAGAACGCGGTAATAATAGGGATCGCGCTCGAACATGCGGCGATGCTTAAGTCGCGGGGGAGCCGCGGTGAAGCTCACATAGAAGTCGACCTCTCCTACACTGATTTTTGCAAACTCATCTTGTTCGAGAGGCAACTCGCCGCCTTCGACGCCCTTTGCTGCCTTGGTAGTGAGATTCTGAATATCGATGACTTCGCCATGGCTTTGTAGCACACCCGACATCTTCGGATGCAGATTCAAAACGTAACGACCTTGAGTGAACTTCAGCAAATTGAAACTGCCTGGGCCCAAGGTAGGAGGAACGGCGAAATCGCACGCCTTCGAACCACCGATGGTAATTGTTTTCTGGTTCACGTAGTGCTCGACGTCGAGAATGGTCCCTCTCCAGGACATGACGACTTCTACGGCCTGCTTCTTCGCAGGGCGATAGTCGAAGATTTCTTCCACTTCCATCTCATCTTGAAGAATGAGGGACGTGAAATCCTCTTTGGGATCCATGTAGAGTTGCTGATCGCCTGAGTCCTTAATCTTTCGTTTCTGGCGCGAAGCAACTTTGTCCGCATCTTCGAGGGAGAACTTCAGCTGGTAACGACCCAGTTTAATGGTGTCCCCGTCTTTTAAACCTTGGCTGATGATTTTCTTGTCATTGACGAAAACGCCCGATTCGCTGGCTAGATCATAAATCGTACAAATGTACTTATCGTCTTGAGACTTCCGGACTTCAAGAACTGCATGAATGGGCGCAATCCAGTCGCCTGTGAGGCGTACGTCTGCCGAAATCACTTGGCCGATGACAATGCGGTCTTTATTGAACTGATAGGTGCGATCTCCATCAACACTTTGCAGAACAACTACTTTGCGACCCACGAAAAGTGCGGGTCTGGGTGGGACTTTTACCCCTGATGGAGGAGCTACTTCACCTGAATCGTCTTTGTCTTTTGCCATGATCGATCCTCTACTTGCTCAGCACCACGTCGCGAAGCATTTCACGATGAAAATTCTTTCGGCGCTTCACTAACGAATCAAATTTCTCTTCCGGTCGAACCTGAAAATAAAATTCTCCAGGATTTCGAACTTCCCCTTCAATCTGAGTTCCTTCAAAGTCTAAGTCCGTCTTCTTGGGATAAATCACTCGGGGCTCTTTCTTTTCGCCCGCTGCGAAAGCCAGGGTGCTCAGAACCAGTCCCAAAAAAAGAACTCCACTCATCATTTTTCTCATGTGCCTGGTGTCTTCCATTTCTCACAAGTCTTTTGTAAGTGATCGACCGCTTGCTTCTCAAAGCCCGCGAGATCCGACGAACTCAACGAGCCCAGTTTCGACAGACATTGCTCTGCGCCTTCCACTCCCGGTCTGAGACTCATCCGAACAGCGTCGTGATAAGCATCGACAAAACGGCTGCGATTGCCCCCGATTTCTGCAGCTCGAGAAAATTCAGAAATCGACTCACTGAAACGTCCTGACCCCATGAGAGCCACGCCCAATCCGTCATGAGTATCTAGCCCAGGAGCGCGAACATTGATCTGCTCCCAAAGCGCGCGCGATTTAGAAAAAATACGATAGTAGTTCAAGAGGGTCGCGCGATTGATTTTAGCTGGGAGATAGAGATCGTCCTGAGAAAGTGCTTCACGTAGAAGCTGATTCGCTCCCGCTG
Source organism: bacterium (assembly GCA_019751945.1). Classification (GTDB taxonomy): domain Bacteria; phylum Bdellovibrionota; class UBA1018; order UBA1018; family UBA1018; genus JAIEMT01. The sequence continues at coordinate 120,061 of JAIEMT010000014.1, read as the reverse complement.
CGATGAACCAATCTTCTTCATTGGCCCCGGATGTCAGGAGCACCACCGCACGATTATTGAGAGCACCCGGGCTCTTCTTATTCAAACTTTGTGAACGATCGTAGGCTACTTTTGCAAGAAGCGGTTTTCCTTGACCCCATATCAAGTTGCCGTAATCCAACCAGGCATTGGCATCTTGAGGATTCTTCAACAATCGCTCTCGAATTCGAGTGAATGCAGCCGACGTTCCCTCACTGCCGCCATCCGCAGGCAAACCGACAATTCTAAATCTGCCACGATAACCCTGAGCGCGAGGAAGACGCTTCTCACGGCCGAGATCCGCCAGTCGATCCATGATTTCAGGTAAAACGGGTGAAAGAAGCTCGGAATCCGCTGCTTTTTTGAAAGCGTCTTGCCAGGTATCGAAAGCCTTCTTTCGAAGCGAATCACTCACACCTTTCAATCCCGCCTTAAACTGAGCGGCCGCCGCTGGTGTGCTTCCGGGAGCTGGCGCGATCTGATCGACTTCCTCGGAAAGATGGAGAACCCAGGTTGCAAGACGATCCAACGCGGCGACGGCCCAAGGACCACCCGCTTGAACAGCTGCCTGATACGAACGACTCAACCGCTCCAGAAAATCTAGGCGTTGCTTCATCGCACGTTGCAAGGATTTCTCAGGAAGGCGAAGCGGATCAAAATGGGGTTCCGCCTCAATCAATTCCGCGAGACGATAGCGAGAGTACGCGACGAATGGAGAGTTCTGCTTAGACTTCATAGCAGCCACGCGCCCAAAAGTTTCCTTCGCGTTTTCCATTTCCTTCAGTCTAATGAGAATATCGCCTAGGCGAGCGCCACATTCCGGGGCTGTTTCAGCGGATGAGGCTGAACAGTAGCGATAAGTTTTTGCGGCATCGCTGAGCTGTCCTTGGGTTTCGAACATTCGCGCCAGCGACAACCCCACGTTCCAACGATCAGAAGACTGCGGATAGCGGCGGATGAAATCTCCCAAAACCACCTGAGCTTTGACAATATTGCCATTGCCTTCGTAAATACGCGCGGCCACTTCGTAGGCCTTCGACTCATCCTTCTGTTTTCCGAGTGTTTCAAACAGAGCGGCAGAATGATCGAATTGTCCTTGGATCAAAGCCTCGGTCGCAACGGTACGTGCCACTTCAAAGGGCTTGGTGCTGTTCGGATACTTCCGAATCCAGCTATGAATGGCCTGCTCGGCAGCCGTAAAATCCCCCGCCTTCGAGTAAGAGGCCACTGCACTTGAGAACGCTTTCTCGCCCGCTTCCTTGGTAGGAGCGGTGGCTGCAAAACTTTCATAGCTCTTCCCAGCTCCGGCATAGTTCTGATCTTTTTCTTGGACAGCAATGGCAGCTACCTTGAAGCGACTCTCTTGCTCTGCCAACTGCTGCCGTAAACGACCTCCACCGGAATCGCGATCGTGAGCCATGAGCTCAACGTTCTCGCGAGTTTCTTTGATGGCATCGCGTAAATCATCGACGGCACCCGAGTCGTTGAAATCCTTAGACGTAACCTTCGGGAGACGGTCTCCCATGAGCTGAATCCAGAGCCGCGCAGCTGTGAGGGCCTGTGTCGACTTCGGAGATCGCTTCATGATTTTTCGGCAACGATCAATCGCTTCCCCTTGAGTGGACTTATATCCCGCTAACACTTGCGCTGCCTTAAGAGCGGCCTCCCGACCTTCAGGCATGTTCCCCAGCGACTCTTGCATGGCGTCGGCCGCATCGACAAAATCTTTTTCAACTGCCGAGGGCTCCGAACCCGGCTTCACCTTTTTAATGGCTTCAGCCAAGCTAGCAGTCCAAAGTGTCCCGGCTTCGCGGGCGTAGCGCTTGTCTTCGGAGTCTAAGACTTTACGATAAAGTTCCGAGGCTTCCTTGGGTTTGCCGACATCGCGCTTCACTTCAGCCAAGTACATCTGAATTTCTGGCGTTTCCTTGCGCGAATCCATCTTTCCTAGGAAATACTTCAGATAGGATTCGTAGAAATCTTCCGCGATCAAGAGGTCTGCGCGTACATGCTTCTTGCGATAAAGCTCATGATGCTCCGTTGCCGTTCGACGAACCATGGCTTTCAGATTCTGGTACGCTGTTTTGGTTTCGGAATCGCCATCATTAATAATATTGGCTTTGGAAATCCTGCGAAGCGCATCTTTATAGTGTTTCTTTCTGAGGTCGAGATCCACTAGCTTCACAAAAACCCGAAAAGCGGTATCCCCTTCTGGGTGGATGGCTAGTAAGGTCTCGTAGACCTGAATGGCCTTTTGAGTTTCAACGTTACGTTCGTATTGTCGGCCCAAGGTTTCTAGGATTTTTGGAAAGTAGTCTTTGTCTCCAGCAACACTTTTGAAGTAATTCAACGCCTCTTCTACACGACCTGTTTCAGTCATGAAGATGGCCATGTCGCGCAGAGCTTCTTCTCTTAAGGATAGGAATTTTTCTCCGCTTTGAGTGGCGCGGGAAACGGCTTCTTTCATCGTGCTCACCGCTCGGTCATAGGAACGAAGGCGATAATGAGCCCAGGCTAGTTTATGGTAAATGCGAACGGCACTGTCTCCGGAATCTCTTCGAAGAGCATTTTCAAAGTAAGCTTTGGCCTTTCGATAATCTCGTCTGTCAAAAGCATTCTCTCCCAATTCCCGATAGGCCTCAGCAATAACTGGACTGTTGGGAAATTTCTTGGCTAAGAGATCGTAGTACTTCGAACTCTCCTTCTTGTTTCCAATTTCGCCATTATAAAAACCCAGGAAGTAATAGACTCTATCGAGTTTATTGTAGGCAATGTTGAACTTGAGAACTTGCTTTGCTGCTTGAATTCCACGCTCAGCATAGGCCCGCGAATGAGAACGATTAATGAAACGCTCATTACTACCCTTCTCAAGGCGACGATCGTGAACCCGTCCTTCTTGTAAATAGACAATGCGATAAGCTTCCAAATAAATCTCAGCGAGACGAAAATAGAGATCAGCTTGGCGATTGACGGGAAGTCTTCGACCTAAAGCAATTCGGAGCTGAGTGATTTCCTGCTGCTGAATTTCTTGAATCTTGGATTCGTTGCCGGTGGCCATCGAGCGCAAATCAGAATCCGAATAAGGACCCGACTGAGCGCTCCAGCCCAGGTTCGCATCGCCCGTCACGACGAGCGACACCAATGCCACGAAGAATAGGCTCAGAACTCCGCGACTCAATTTAGGTACCACATTGGGACTCAAGGCCAAAGACGTAGTCTCCTAGTTCATCTGTCCAAAATTCACCGTTAAACGACCAATAGTATTGATAGTCTCGTCGCGACGGAATGATGTTCCCGCGACTTCGTTCTTCCACTTTTCTTCCCAGCAATCTTCCTTTTGCGCGACTGAGCATTTCCAACTTAATAAAGGACATCTTGTCGAAGTCCGAAATGATTGTCTGGTAGTAATCGAGCAGGCTGTTCTTCACAAAAACCCCACCCAGCATCCGAATGGTCTTCAAACGCCATTTCAGAACTTGATCGAGGAATCCCGGAAAACCCGAGCGCGGATCGTGATTCACACCGGCCTGATTCACATCAAACTGGCGGATGTTATATTCTTCGGTGTAAACAGCCGATTCTGCTGCCACCAAGTTTTGAAAGTAAGGACCGCGCACAAATCGATTCACTAACCGATTCATTGTGTTCGAGCTGTGAAGAGGCCCACGCAGCGACTCTTTCCCTAAGGAATACATTGAAAACAGATTCGACGAATTGGCCTGAATGAAACGCTTTAAATTCTCGCCAAACCTACCGTACTTCGAATTGAAGTCATTGATTGCCTCATTGGCGTCAGGATAGAGGCAAAGCGCTAGATAGGATTGCGCGTTCAAAACATCCGCCTCCGTGTTGAAAACAAATTTCAGAGCAGGGCTCTTATAAGAAACCAGTTTTCCTAGACTCCGATTATATTCCTGTCGCGCAAAAGAATTCCAAGCCTGCTCGAACAAGATGTCTGGCCAAACATAGCTGGCCTTTGCGATCTGATCGTAGGTCTGATCTGCTTCATCGAAACGCTCCATCTGATAGAGTGTGCGGGCTTGACCGGCGATGCATCGAGACTCCAGATCATCGGCTTCACGAAGCAATTGTTTAAAGCGTTTTCCAGAAGAGTTGGCTTTCAAGCGATCGGCATAATCCGAAGCGTTGTTTTCACAGCGTTTGAAATCAGCGATGGCCAGATTGCCTTGGCCGAGAATGGCGCGCGCTGTGCCTCGCACCAAAAGTGCGTAGGGCCAAAGGGGACTGCGCGAAGACATCCCATTCACATATCCGATAGCCTTATCGTGCTGACCTTTCAACAAAGCGTCTTTGCTGAGAGCATAGAGATAAGCGCTTCGATTGGTGCCGTCATAGTCTTCGTAGTTGGTATGGCGGATGAGATATTTTCTGAGAATATCTGCACCCAAACGCACGAGAAGTTCTTGAGAATGAGTCAAAACTCGTCGAATTGCGGCCTTATTTCCCGATTGCAAAGTCCGAATGAAGAAATAAGAAGCTGCGTTATAAAGGCGCGCCTGGATCAGGCTGATTGTAATCCAAGAGTAGGATTCCGATTGCAGGCTGGAATCCAGCTCTTGCGCAGTGAACGCATATCGAGCCGCTTTGAAATACTGGCCCGAATTGTAGAAGCTCTGTGCGTCCAGCAAAGTACCGCGTCCCGTAGGATCGGCTGCTGAAGCAGAAGTCGAAACCAAAAGAATGAGAAGAAGTAGTCGTTTCATCACTTAGAGTCGAAGCCCCACACCGACAGCAAAGTTATAGTCCGCAAAAAGCGTGTTTCCTAATCCCTGAGAGGCCGTGCCATAAAGCGGAGCTGTGAAGTAAGTTCCGCTGAAATCCAGGCGGACGACAAAAGTCCGAGACAGATGGTACTGATGGCCGGTAGACCAGAAAAAGCTGAAGTAGTTTTCATTCTCATACACTGACGCGGCTGCAGCGCTGGTGCGAGTGTCGCGCGCGGCCTGAACAGTGCCCACACCTCCTGCCAAGTACCAGTCAAAGTAGAGCACTTGGTTGAAAACATTGATCTTGGCGTACCAAGGAACGTAGTGCAGCATGATGCCGTATTTAGCGCGAATTTCTCTCACCACCGGAAGTGAGGTCGGATTGGCTGTCTTCAAGGCTTGGAAGGTGCTGTTTTCCGCATTCGTTGAAAGCGCGTAGAACGTTTCGATGCCAAACATTTCGTTAAAATAGTAAGCAAATCGGGGTTCGAAAGAATAAGACGTTCGAAACGGTGCAGACACGTTGGTGCCGATGAAGCCACTCAGCAAAACCTTGTTTGCCTTAGTGTATTTCCGATTTTGAAGGACGTAGATTTTCTTATCCGGATCGAGCCAATTGAAATTGTACTCTTCATTTTCAGCAGGAGGAGGCGCTGCTAACGCTGGGCCGCTCCATACTGCAAAAGCCTGGAGTATAAAGAAACCCAGACCCAAAAGTTTTCGTTTTTCTAGTTTCATCCTTGAGACTCCCAAAGGGGTTCCGAAAATCTTTTATCCACTCAATATAATTAAAAATTCTACCAGCCACCCGCCGCACTTGCCAAAAAAACTTTTCGCCAAATTTTTGGCGGACTGAGAAGTGGATTTAACGCGCCCTTAGAGCCGTTCCCCACCCAAAGTTGAGAAGTTCCATAAACAAACTCCCCCATATCCAAGGCCTCCAGGGCGGTGCCGCGCAAAGCGCGGACGCGCACCGGACGTGCGCGAGCCCTGGAGGGACAACCAGGATATAAGGCGTCAGGGAAGCCGCAACAAGCAAGCCCAACAAAAACAACCAAGCACCCCGCAGAAAGGGACTCCAAAATCTTCCGATCACTCTAAAAACACCGCACAATTTTGAACAAAAACCCATTGCCCCAAGATAATTCTGTGTTAGAAGCCGTCATGCCAAAACAACTCTCATTCCTCCCCTCCTCTCCAAAAGAACACGGAGGCAGCTTCAAACAAGGTAAGAGAAAAACCCAACGACCTTTCGATCCCAAGAGAGCGCTGCACCTCACCCTACGCTCCACCAGGGCGAGAGGCAGCCGCTCCCTTCTCCTCCACAAGTGGCGAGTCTGGGGACTTTTGCAAAAAGTTTCTGAGAAACATCAAATCCGCGTTTACCGTTTCGCGAACGTAGGAAATCATCTCCACCTGCTCGTACAAGCGAGAAAGCGCGCTCAGCTTCAGGGATTCTTGCGCGAATTTGCGGGAGGCGTAGCGAATCTAGTCACAGGAGCTATCAAAGGACGACCCGAGAAGTTCTGGGATGGATTGGCGTGGTCGAAGATTGTGGATTGGGGAAGGCAGTTTCAAAATGCGGCACGGTACGTGTTGCTGAATGTGTTGGAAGGCATGGGCACACGTGATCGGAAAATCCTAGCAAAGCTGGAAACTGAGGGAATAGTGTTTATCGAACCAGTGAAGGATTAGTCTCTGTTCGGGTAGACACCGAAATGAATGTGAGCAGCTCCTTCAGCATAACTGTGAAAGAACTCACTTTCAGAAACAGGCGCACACGCGATCAAATTGAATCGTTTCACCTTCTTACCTCCATGTCGACGATGTCGGTCCTGTTTCACTTAGAATTTCAACCAGTGCACTTCTCAGCGCGGGATAGAGCGGCGGACCATCGAAACGTTCGCCATTTAGGAATAGAGTTGGAGTACCATTCACGCCACTTCGAACTCCCCCAGAAAAATCTTCTGACACTTTTTCTTTCAGCTCGTCTTGATCCAAGTCGGTGGCAAACCGATCCATATCTAGTTCCAACGCTTCGGCGCATTCCAAAATGCGACGTTCAGAAAGTTCCGCGCTATTTTCGTAAAGGAGCCGATGCATATTCCAAAACTGACCCTGTTGACCCGCAGCTTCTGCACTCATTGCAGCCAGCGCAGCATACGGATGGATGTTGCGCAAAGGAAAGTGACGGTAAGCGAAACAAAGTTGCGAATCAAATTCTTCAATCACTTTTTCCAACTCCGGATAGGCAGAGGCACAAAATGGACATTGATAATCGCCGTATTCAACCACCGCCACGGGAGCTAAAAGCCGGCCGCGACAATGATCCAATTTATTGACAGCAATTTTAAGACTCATGATGAACCCTCCCGAGCTAATGACCCAGGCATCGAACTCAATGCGTCCAATACGCCATCGGCTCCTGGATTAACTCCCATTGGCGAGACATAACTCCAATAAATCATACTCTCACCATTAATGACAAAAAGAGCCCGACTGCAGACTCCTGCAGAGCTTTCGTAGGCTCCGTAAAATTTGGCGACTGCTCCTTTGGGTTCAAAATCTGACAGAAGGGGAAAGTGTAAATGCTTCGCTTGCGTGTAAGCAATGTGACTCCAAACATTGTCCACTGAAATTCCGAGCACATTTGCTTTGTGACGTTTCAACTCGGGCAAAACTTCATTGAAAATAACGAGTTCATCTCCGCACACTGGACTCCAATCAGCCGGATAGAACACCAACACCACCGGCGACCCCCGAAATTCGTGCAGCGAGATTTTTTGATCCGGTGTTGCCGGCAAGCAAAAGTCAGGAGCTTCGATGTTTGGCTTGAGAATTTTTATTGTTGAGTTGTGAGAGTCCATCATCACCTTCTTCAAAAACTAGGAGGGTTGTCTCGAAACTGGCCAGTCCCGTGCCAGCAAACGCGAAATCCGAAATCAGTGTCAAGTTGTTCATGGAGCTTCAAAGCTTGAACGGCAGCTGCGTCAACTCGTGTAACGCTGAGAATTCCTTCATAACATAAATTCCACTAAAAATGGTCCTAACTTACCTTTACTGGTGAAGTGATTTACTCTCATAATCGCCGTGACGGCTGGAGGCAACCTATTTGGTTTTTACCGGACACGCCTGAGCCTGCTAATCTATCGTTCGAAAAAGCAGAATCAGATCAGAACAATTCCAGGCTCTTCTGCGTACCTTTTTGACCCTCCGGACACCTACCTCTGAAACTGCACTTCTCGCAGTGCTTGGAGGGCTGGGGCTTTCCGGCCTGGCCATTGACGATTCGATCGGCGAGGGCGGCGAGCTTTTCGGCGTCGAAGGCCCCGCCCAAGGGAACCTCATACTCCGCCACCTGCGCGCCCGAGATATTCACCAAATATCCCCGAAGGCGGCCTTCACTCAGTAGCGCAGAGTCTCCCTCAATCTGACTAATAGCCCAAGCATAGAGGTCCATCTGCGCTTGGTAGGACGCGAGCAATTCTTCCGAAGAACGGGGTCTTTCGGTCACCTTAAAATCCACTAAATGTAAGACGCGGCCCTGGTCAGAGCGTTCTTCAACCAGCCGGTCGATCGATCCCACCAAAATCTGACCGCCCACCGGGATTTCAAAACTGAGCTCGGACCAAACATCCCGATCGGCATCAGCAGTCTTCATCAACGTCGACGACTTCGCCCACTCCAACACTTTCTGTGCTGAAAAACGTCTCTCGTCGTTCACATCTTTTTCCAACCCGCGTAGGGCCGCTTCGTCAACGTTCTCAAGACAGGCGTGGACTCGAGTTCCAAGCTCACGCTGGCTGATGGGTGCATCGCCGTCTGCAGAAAGCAGCTCGACTTGATCCACACTGCGCTCGTCACTACTCCCCTGCGGCGGCCGCACATAGCTCCACTCATAGAGGCGCGCGCATCGAGCCAGATTCAACCATTCGGTGACACTGTGGCGAGCGCGCTTTAATCCCACCACTTGAGGAGTCTGCTGACTGGGATGAGACAGCTCTGGCTTCTCAACCCCTTGCTGAGTGACCTGAGCAAATTCCCCCGGAATTAAAATTTCGGCCGCAAGAGGATGTGTGACTTCGGTTGCCCGCTCAATCCAACCTCGCCAGAAATCTTTTCTAAACACGTCGTCGACATTCACCGGATCCGGAGCATTCCGAGAGTTGCGATCTTCCTCGGGAAGATTCGGATAGACCAACACTAAACGTTCCTGCGCGCGCGTCAGCGCAACATAGAAGAGACGCATGCTCTCAGCCAAGTTCTTGTCTTGCTCTAGCCTACGCCACCGAGCTTCCTCAGGATTTTCTTTATCACGATCACCTTCTTCATTTCGTTTACCGAGATAAATTCCAGCTTCCCGATCCCAGAACAACAGAGGTGCGCGCGTGGTACGTTGCGCTTTCTCCGGAAGGTCGATCAAAATCACGTGCTCAAACTCCAGCCCCTTTGCTCCGTGCAAGGTCAGAACTGAAAGCTGCCCCAGGTTCTTAGGAGGAGGCACATCGCGATCGCGAGGTTTTCCTTCGACGGCTGACGAAAGATCCATCACCGTCTGATGAAAGTCCTGACCGGCTGACGCGAGTTCTTCGCAGCGGTGCCAAAGCCCCAACCACGCCGTTCCCAGCTCGTCTTCGACTTCGGGGCTAGTCAGAACCGCTTCCAAAACCTCTGCAGGACGAACCGATTTTTTCTCGCGGATTTTTTTCAGCGCCAACGCTAGCGGATGCTTCGAAGAGAAAAAGCCCGTGCGCAGATCTGAAGCAATCCATTGATCCAAAGTCTCATCGGGAATTCCAACCCAAGGAGCGCGTAGAAAAATTGCCGCCGAAAGAGTATTGGATTTATTGTCCCACCACTTCAATAGTGCGACGAGCTCTCGAACTCGAGGGTCTTGCCAAAAAAGTCCGCCGCTGCCCACCGCGACAGGAACTCCTGCGGCAGCAATCTCCTTAATCCAATCTTCATTTCCACGAATTCGCCTGAGAAGCAGCGCCATTCGATCCAGAGGAATTCCCTTTTTCACCTCGCCCAAGATCCAAGCAGCAAGCGCTCGAGGCTCGGTGGCTTGAAGCTTAATCACCGGAGGCATTTCAGCCACCGCTTCGCGTGCTGGAGTCAAAGGCAAATAGGTCATCCCCGCTACTTCAAAAGCGCGGGAGCAAATCTGGTTGGTAAAATCCAAAATTCCCGGACGGCTTCTAAAATTCTTATGTAGCGCCAATTGCACCGGAAGTTTCCGACAAAACTCTTCGAACACACTAACGTCTGCATCTCGGAATCGATAAATGGATTGCTTGGGATCTCCAACGACGCAGAGATTCGAAAAATCAGGACGAGCGAATCGGGTCAGGATTTCTGCTTGAACCGGATTAGTATCTTGAAACTCATCGATCAAGACCAAATCAAACCGTTTCTGGTAAGCCTCACAAACCGCACGATTCTCGAGAGCCTGACGAGCACCGATTTCTAAATCGTTAAAATCCAAAGCCCCTTGGCGCATTTTTAAGCGTTCGTATCGATCAAAAACGAAGCGAGCCACCTGGGCCAGAGCCTGCGATTCGGAATCGGGGGCTTGCTCGAGTTTTCCCAAGGCGCCAAAAGATCCGAGGTCCTTTAAACGTCTGAGCAATCCTTTAAGGGAGTCCCAGTTCTCACGGTCCAACAATTTCTCAACGCTGGCTTGAATTTCGGGAGCGAGATTTTCACTCCACAGATTTTCAAGTGCCCGCTCCCACAACAAGGAGGCTTCTGTTTCTGAAAGAATGGACTCTTGCCCATCGAGCTTACGTTCCTGATCTCCAAATCGGAGCGTCGGCGGATTTTCCCTCAGAATAGACCCGCAAAGACCGTGGATCGTCATCACCCAGTGAGGTCCCAGGGGCGTTTGCATCGCCAAACGTGTCTTTAAATCGCTGGCTGATTTCTCCGTAAAAGACACGGCAACAAAACGGGCCTCCGGATTCCGGCGGATCAATTCCAAACACTTTTCTACGAGAGTGGTCGTTTTTCCCGAACCCGCTCCAGCCAATACGGCAACACCCTGTCCCCAGGTGTCGATGACAGAACGCTGCTCTTCAGAAAAGATCGGAGGCTTGCGCGTTGTCATGCTCGCTCCACCTCGTTCACCATTCGGGACCGACCACAGAGATCCGAGTAACGACAACTCCCGCAGTCAGTTTCAGGATCCTTAGGAACGGGATCGTAAATTCCATCTAAGTAGCGGCGGGCCGTCACTCGAATCTGTGCAGTAGCCTGAGTCCACACGGATTCAGGCTCGAGTTCCAAGACGCTGGTCTTAGAACGAGTGTTGGTCAGCTTCCCCGGCTCTTTGCCATTGAAGGGTTTGAAAAAGATTCCCCGAATTCGAGACCCCTTCGGAGTCAACTCGACAAACTGGACGCCAACCACCGGCTTTCCTAATTGCTTCTCAAGCGCGACAGCATAAAAAGGAAGTTGGAGGCGATAGCCTTCCTCAACCATCTTAGTTCCCGAAACTTTTTGAGTACCGGATTTATAGTCCATCACGAAAATTCCCTTTTCGTGTTCGTCCACGCGGTCAGGAATTCCGGTGACATCAAAATCTTCAAACTCCAACCGAAGCAGCGGGCCTTCTTGATGAAGAACCTGCGTCCCCGAACGCTCGATGTACTCTTGCTCTTGCTCAATAAATCTCTCGAGCACCGCCACCATTTTCGATTTCACGTAAGCAGCGTGTCGCTCCCCACGAAAAAGTCCCTTCGGCCGTTCCAGCAACCAGGCCTCTTCTAAGGCCTCTCGAGCGCTTCGCTGAATCTTGGATCCACCCCCTCGCGACTCGGTTAAAATCTTTACCGCTCGGTGCAAAATATTTCCGCGCACTTCGGGCCAGACATTCATTCCGGGCTCGCGCAAGTCATAAAGCTTCCAGCGAGAAGAACTCAGTGCCCGAAACTGACAAGTGCTGGCGTGATCTAAGGCTGTGGCAGCAATGGTGGGCTTTCCCGAAACCGAAACAGGGGCCAGACGAACCGTCTGAGGAGGAATGGGGCGAATCGCTCCGAAACTTCGGACCCAGCGCGCATGGGCCATTTCCTTCGAGCCCTCGTCAGGTTGCAAACCCAACTCCGCTAGCAACGGCATCAACGACTCCCGCTCCTTTCCATTCCATCCGTAAGCCGAATCTAAAACGTGCACCTGATCCGCTTGTTTTGCCCAAGCTTGAATCGAGGCAATTCGTTCCTGCTTTAATTGCGGTGCCGACCGAACTGCAAACTCGGATGCTAAAATTTCCCGATCCCGTTCACTAAACCAATAGTCCCCCACCTGATCTTCCAACCAGTTCGAGGCGGGATTGAAAATCCAGATTTGAGAAATTCCATCGACAGGAGCCTGACCCAGGCGGTGAATTTTCACGCCGTGCTGAGGACGAAGTTTTTCGAGAGCCGGTCCCGAATCCCGAATTCGAATCATCAGAGCTTCGAGCCAAAAAAGCACCGGAGCCTTTCGCGAAGACTGCCCAATCTTTTCAAAATCGCCGACGAGATTTTCCCAAAGACGTTCAAAAATCTGAACAGTCCGAGACTCCATCTGACTCTGAATCAGATACTCGAGGTGGGCCTTCCCGATTTCTAAAGCCGTCTTCTTTCCCTGAAATCGCGCTTGGAGACGCTTCAACTTGTCGTAAATCGGGCTCAATACTCCGCCCGCGTAGGAGGGCAGCCCCTGAGTGACGCCGCGACTATTGATCTCTCCAATCGCCTCACCACTCCCCGTCTGTTGCAACCAGGAAATAACAGCACCACGCTCAAATCTTCCGGCGACGACTTCCATCGGCAGGAGCGCCGCCTTCACCGATTCGTCCCAGCGCATCTGGGTGGGATCTCGGGGATCTGCCACCGGGACTCCCCACTGGCGAAGCCCCCTCATTAAAGTTCTTCGAATTTCGGGTTGGTCGGGAACCAATACAATGTGCTCAGCCCAGTTTTCTTTGGGAATGGAAGCGAGCTTCTGAGCTAAGAAATCTGCAGCATCGTCGGCCGTGTGCCAGCGTTGATAGGCGCACGAACGAATCTCTAGTTTTTCATTCAAATCAGAAATTCGAATGACTGAAGTGTGTTCAGCTAACGCATCCAAGAAACTGGCCTCTAAACTTTCTACATGAACCCCGTGAAGATAAAAAATCTCGGCCGGGAGTTGAAAAGAATCTTGGGATTTCAAAACACTCACCGCTTCTCTTAAAAGAGCGGGAGCATCCCAAACTTGATAAGTTTTCAGCCACGATTCATAGGCTCGAGCGAGCAGGCGGACTTCATCCTGAACGGGCCGGAGTTTTCCCAAGCGCTCGTAATAGACAGACTCTTCTTGATCATGAGCAAAGGCCATACGCCCCGACTGAATGGACCGATCGAGCTTCTTGAGAAACGACGTTTGACGACGAAGTTTTTTGATCTCGGGAAGATGAACCAGAATTTTTCGATCCGCGATCAGAATTCTCAAAATCTCCTGGCGGGCAGAATTCGACAAAAGTGAATCAGGAGAAATGGTGTGCCCCGCCCCTGCTAGAACCCGGAGGCAAATATCTTGAACTCGAACAACGGAGCTTCCGAAAAACCCGCGGCCTCCGTTCTTCGGGGAGAGGAGCGCATCCTTTAAATCTTCTCGGGACAAGCCTCCGCCCACACAGACCCAAGCCTGCGGATGAAGGCCCCAAAGTTTTTCTGCACCGATTTGAGCCAGTAAGCTCAACGAGCGCCCCCTTTTTCTCGATTAATAATCGAGAACGACCTTTTCCTTCCCGTGGTGAATGATCACCTGAGACTTCTGGCCGGGGGCTTTCTTAATGACCTGCCCCAATTCCCAGACTCGCTTCTCCCCTGAAGCGCGAAGCTGCTTGAGTACCGCAGCTTTCTTATTCGCAGCAACCACTAAAACCATTCCAATGCCCATGTTGAAGGTGGTGGTCATTTCCTCAAGCGTCATTTTGGCGCGCTTAAAAACCCATGGGAAAACTGCAGGAATTTCTGAGAACAGGGGGAGCTGAATTTCATAGCTCACCTTGTCAGATATACGCGGCACGTTTAAAAAACCCGATCCGGTAATATGCGCCAACCCCTTGAACGCCCCCTTCTGAATCAGTGGCATCAGAGCTTTAGTATAAATCCGGGTCGGAGTCAGAAGCTGGCTCGAAATTTCTTCGCCGGCTTCGCCATGAGGAACCAGTTTTCTGAGCAAGCTAAAACCATTGCTATGAAATCCACTCGAAGCAAGGCCGAGCAACACATCCCCGGGTTTCACTTCCTTTTTGGGTAAAACCTTTTTGGGATCCACCGTGCCCACGGCAAAACCGCCGAGATCGTATTCGCCTGCCATGTAAAAATCGGGCATCTCGGCCGTCTCACCGCCCACCAGGGCGCAACCCGCTTGGCGACATCCTTCGACGACTCCTGCGATTACTTGCTCGGCAACGTGAGATTCCAATTTTCCGGTGGCAAAGTAATCTAAGAAGAAAAGCGGCTCGGCACCTACGCAAAGCAAATCGTTCACCGACATCGCGACCAAATCGATTCCGACCGTGTTGTGAACATTCAGAGCAAAGGCGAGCTTGAGCTTGGTGCCCACTCCATCCGTCGAAGCTGCTAACCAACGCTTCTTATCCAACTCAAAGAGAGAGGCGTAGCCGCCCACGGAACTCTTCACTTTTTTGTTATTGGTCACCTTTGCAAGCGACGCGATCTTTTCGACGAGTTTATCGGCAGCTTCCCGGTTTACTCCAGATTGTGCATAAGTCAGAACGGCCATTCGAACCTCTTCTAATGTCTAAAATGCCTGATGCCTGTGAAAGCCATCGCAATTCCATATTGATCGCAAGCCGCAACGCTGTCCCCATCTTTTAAGCTGCCGCCTGGCTGAATAATCCAGCGAATTCCCGCCTTCGCAGCGATATCCACCGTATCCCGAAATGGAAAGAATGCATCACTAACCAGCACGCATTCTTCCAAACTTCCTTTGATTTCATTTTGTGCAAACTCCGGCGGCTCGGCAAAAAACTTTCGCGCACGGGGAAAAGCTAGCTTCTCGAGCGCTTCCACTCGATTGGGCTGTCCCTGCCCTGCTCCCACTAACCGCATCACACCAGAACGAGGATCTTCGTGAACCAATGCCACAGCGTTCGACTTCAAAGAACGCGTGACTGAAATTCCAAATCGGCCGAGGAGATTTTTTTCTGCCGGCCAATTTGCTTTCGTCATCGACTTCAACGGATCGTCGACGCCCAGATCGTTGGTTTGAATCAATTCACCACCGGGTACTGCCACTGTCATTTGAGCAGGAACCAGATTCCAAGAGCGAACGGAAACCGCTTTCAAATTCTTCCGCTTCCCCTTCAGGGTTTGAAGAGCTGGATCCTCAGGAGTCAAACCGGGAGCCACCACCACATCCACAAAGCGCTCAGCCAACCAAGCCGCGGTCGCGCTTTCAAGAGGACGGTTGAACACCACCACGCCGCCAAATGCGGAGACAGGATCGCCGGCCCAAGCGTGCTTCAGAGCGGTGAGTTGATCCCCCGCAAGCGCCACGCCACACGGATTATTGTGTTTAATGATGACCACGCCTGAAGAACTGGAACGAAGTTGGGTGAGATCGCTCGCCAAACCGTAGCCCGCCGAAACGTCCAAAATATTGTTGTAAGAAAGCTCTGCCGGAGTGAGTTTCAAATCCCATTGAATAGGGGAAGTGTCCGCATCAAAACTGAGATTCGCTTGCTGATGAGGATTCTCACCATACCGAAGCTTCAGAAGCTTTTTGCCGCCGAGTTCACGCGCAATGGCTTTGTCGTAATCCAAGATCCGATCCCAAGCGGATTGTGCGCACGAATGGGAAAGATCCGGCGAAACCCCGCCTTGTTTTTTCAGCTGCTCGATGACCGCAGGGTACTGACCGGGATGAGTGAGAACCAAGACATCCGGCGCATTCTTCGCAGCTGCACGCACCAATGTGGGGCCACCGATGTCCACTTCTTCGATCAGTTCTGGGCGAGAAACACCTTCTTTCGCCGCCGCCTTTTCAAACGGATAGAAATTCACGACGACGCAATCGATCGGAACAATCTTGAGCTTTTTTAAGTCCTGCTCGTCATCGGCATCGCCCCGACGAAAAAGAATTCCGCTACAGACGTTAAAAGACAACGTCTTCATTCGACCTTTGAAAGCCTCGGGACTGCCCGTGATCGTTTCGATCGGAGTGACTGATAAACCGGCCTCCCGCAAAATGGAGGCAGTCTTACCCGTCGCAACGAGCTCTGTTCCAGCCTGAACCAACGCTTTCGCCAAATCGACAATTCCTGCTTTATCCGAAGCAGTCAGAAGTGCGCGACGAATCTTAAGCATTCTGAGTGACCTCGCGATACGCGTTTTGGAAAAGAAGTAGTCCCTGGCCGGGACCGCTCGCGCGTCCGGGAGCCATGGTCCACTCCGGGTGTGCCGTCCAACGTACAAAGGCTTCCGGATGCGGCATCAACCCCAGGATTCTTCCGGTGGAATCACTCAGTCCAGCAATCTGCATCTCGCTCCCGTTCGGATCGCCCTCGTATCGGAGACACATCATCTCGGTGCGCTCGAGTTTGCTCATCACTTCCTTGTGACGATCGCGCGCAATCACAATCCGACCTTCGCCATGTCGAATCGGCACATCGATCGGCCCAGCACCCTTCAACCAAACGCTGCGGTTTCCCTGAGGATTAATCCGCACCCAGGTGTTCATAAATTTGCCGTGCACGTTGTGAGTGATGGAAATACCCTGGCCGAAAACACCCAACTTGAGCAGCGCTTGAAAGCCATTACAAATCCCGATCACCATTCCACCGGCTTGAGCAAATTGATTGAGGTCCCAACCCAGACCATATTGAATCTTTAAAGCCAGAACCTGCCCGCTCCCCAGATCGTCACCGAAAGAAAACCCGCCTGGCAAAGCCACGACTTTGTATTCGCGCTGCAAAACGGTGTTGTTCATTCTCTCGGCAATCAAATCGTTTAAGTGGCGAATCTCCGGCTGAAATCCAGCTAGCGCAAAAGCTTGCGCCGTCTCTTTTTCGCAATTGATTCCATCGCCAAAGAGCACCAGAACTCGGGGTTTTGTTTTCACTGCAGTACTCATTCCCAGTACCCCTCTTTCTTCCAGGCCGATCGAAGTTTTTGGACTCCGAAATCCCAGTTCAGGTTCTCAGCGCCAATCTGACCGCGAACTTCTAAACGATCTCCGGAGGAAACACTGCCCAGGGAAATAAATGGAATTCCAAGCAGCTTCATCTCTGCTTCTAACGAAGCCGCATCGGATTCCGATGCGGAACCCATGAAGCTGTGGAAGCCCTCGCCAAAACAAAACTCCCAAGCGTTTTCAATCGCACTAGGAATAGTGATGTTGGCTCCGAGCCCTCGTCCAATCATAGACTCTGCTACGGCCACTAAGAGGCCGCCTTCCGAAATATCGTGCAAGGACCTGAGTCGACCCAATTCTTTTCCTTCGGCGCCACCGAGCCACTTGTAAAGCTTCTTAGCAAGTTCCCAATCGGGCCGGCCTACTCGGGGATTAGATCCTACCGATGCGCCGGTAAGTGCATACTCCGAACCTAAAAGCCCGATACAACCCGAACTGGCTTGAGCAATTCCACCGATGGCATAGATTCGATCGCCCACGTTTTTAAAATCGGAACTGCGAGCGCGATGAATGTCTTGAACCTTGGCAACGGCAGTCATCAAGAGCGTCGGCGGCACGGAGATTTTAATCTCTTCATTTCCTCGACGACCTTTGAAGTCATTCTTCATGCTGTCTTTTCCAGAAACAAGCGGAGCACCCAACGCCATGGCTGCATCTCGCAATCCGTAACAAGCACGGACTAGAGCGGCACTCTTTCCGAGATCCCCGACCGGATCGGGCCAGCAGAAATTATCCACTAGCGCCAAAACAGAATCATCCGTGCCATATTCCGCACCCACGCAGAGCACATTTCGAATCGATTCGTCGACTGCGGCCTGGGCCATCAAATAAGCGTCAATGTCGGAGAGCTTGGGATTGATTCCACAACCCACGGCCACACCGATGGGAGCGCCCGCAATGGGCTTGATCACGCCCGCATCGTTCGGGCTACTAAACGCTTCCGGTGTGGCTAAGCCGCAGAGCTGAAGCGGCTTAATGACGGACATTCCCTGCACTTCGTGGTCGTATTGTCGAATGAGCCATTCCTTCGAAGCAATGTTGGGACGACCTAAGAGCCCCAGCAATAAAGGCTCCGCGTTCTCTTGCTTTAATGAAGCTGCAGGAGCTGCTGGAGCAAGTGTCGGTCCGTTCCATTTCGCCTGGAGCTTAATTCGAGGAGCCCCCTTATGGAGAAACTCCAAATCCAAAGAAGCGACAATTCGATCGCCGTAATAAACTTCAAAAAGTCCGGTGTCAGAGAAAATTCCCAGATCGCTCACCTCGACTCCGCGACGAGCTGCGAGGTCCTTAAACTTTGCTAAACACTCAGGCTGCACAGCCACCGTCATTCGCTCTTGTGATTCACTGACCGTGAGTTCGTAGGGTTTCAAGCCGGGATACTTGGTTTTAGCTTTGCTGACATCAATTCGGGCGCCACCAGAAATTCGAGCCATCTCCCCTACACTGGATGACAAACCGCCTGCACCATTGTCTGTAATCGCGCGGTACAGTCCTAGATCTCGCGCCTCGAGTAAGAAATCGGCAGCGCGCTTCTGTGTGATGGGATCTCCAAGTTGCACGGCTGTTACAGGAGACGACTCATCCATCGCAAGCGACGAGAAGGTTGCCCCATGAATTCCGTCTTTTCCAATTCGTCCACCCACCATGCACACGTGGTCGCCGGCATGAATCTCCTTCAGGTGCGTCGAACGCTCTCCTTCTGGAAGCGTAATCTTTCGGGGTAAAATTCCGCCAGTACCACAGTAAATGAGGGGTTTTCCCAAGAAGCGATCATCGAAAACGAGCGCCCCATTGACTGTGGGAATACCGCTCTTATTTCCACCGTGCTCGACGCCTCTTCTCACTCCATCTAAAATTCTACGGGGATGCAGGATACGATCGGGCAGCATTTTGGAATAATCGGGTTCCGCCACGCAGAACACATCGGTATTGAAAACAGGAAGCGCACCCAAGCCGCAACCCAAGATATCGCGGTTCACACCGACAATACCCGTCAGAGCTCCGCCGTAAGGATCGAGAGCCGACGGACTGTTGTGGGTCTCTACCTTGATACAAAAAGCAGTGTCGTCATTCAGAGCAATAATGCCGGCATTGTCATCAAACACCGATAACAACCACGCCCTCGGAAGGTCGCGGGTCGTATTCACGATCGTTGTTTTAAAAAGCCCATCGATCTTCGACGGAATCTTTTCCTTCTCCTGATCGACCCCCGTATAGTCAATTTCCGCGCCGAAGAGTTTATGCTTACAATGCTCCGACCAGGTCTGAGCTAACACTTCCATTTCCACATCGGTAGGATCTGCCAAACCCACTTCTCGCCGGCGCTCTCGAGTCTTGTCGTCGCTAAAATAATTTCGAATGGCTTGCATCTCAGGCAGGCTCAGCGCCCAAAGGCGCTTGTTACTCATGCCGACCAGATTTTCATCCGAAAGGCCGCCCAGGCGAATCACTTCCGCTTCATCATTTCCTTGCATAGAAATTCTGGGCAGATCGCGCTTCACTCGATCTTGCTGAAAGCGATCGTTCTTTTTCAATTCGACTTCATTGTAATGAACCCAAGTCTCAATGAGCTCATTACAAAAAACATCTCTCGCAATGCTCTCGATCAAACCTTCTGAAATCTTCGGGCCTTCCAAAAGCAAAAAGCTGCCACTGGAAACGCGACAGGAGTCATTAAATTTCGCGATCTGATCTTTTCCATCTTGACGAGAAACAATGGCCAACGCTTCTTGAGCGGTGCGACCCACGTTATCGGTGACACCGGGACGGAATCTCTTCTCAATAGCCCAGAAATTTCCTGGACGATTCGGAGCAGCCTCCATCAAATCTTGTATGCTACCGGACTTTCCAGCTGCAGCGGGAATGAGATTCCCGGTGAAAAGCCATTGCACCACCTTGTCCCAAAAAACCGTGGTCACCAACGAAATCGTTTCTTCCCGATGAAAAGGAGCATCAATCCAAAATACATCCAGCATTCGAGCCCAGCGAATGGCCTTGCGAGCATCCGGGTGAGCCAATTCGATTCGGCGTAAGAGTCCGTTTGCAGCGGGATCAGGAAACTCAGGACGCATTCCGACTTCAACTCTGACGAACACAGAACCTCCGATGCGATTTTAACTCGCGCTCTTCGACCTCAAACTTTTCGGGCAGCACCCACTTCAGGGTTTCTGCAAACAAGCGGTGCTCCACTTCCAGCCCGCGCTTTTCAACTTCTTCAGCCGTCTTACAATCCGCGATTGAAAACGCTTCCTGGGCACAAATCGGGCCGCTATCCACTTCTTGTTCCACCAAATGCACCGTCACACCCGCGACCTTATTTCCATGAGCAAAAGCTTGCGCATAACCTGCCACCCCAGGAAACGCCGGCAACAGCGACGGGTGCACATTCACCACTCGCGTGTACTTGCGGGGCGAACGGAAGGCTTCTAAAAGTTTCGAGGTGACAATTCGCATATAGCCGGTCATCACCAAAAACTTAGGAGAGTAAGGCTTCAAGGCCTCTAAAACATTTTGATCATGCTGTTCGCGAGTCGTTTCCTTCGTCGGAACGATTTCCAAAACGGGAATTCCAGCAGCCTTTGCCTTTGCTAATACGGGAGCGCCCTTCTTATCACAAACCAAAGCCACGATCTTGGCATTCAGCTTCTGATTCTGCGTGGCTTTCAGAATGGCTTCGAAGTTCGTTCCGCGACCGGAGGCGAAAACGGCAATTGGAATAGAACTCATTGCCAGCTCCCTTCCAGATACTCCGGCTTGGAATTCAAACCCGCACCGATGTCCTTGCGAAAATGCATTCCTTCAAATTTCAAACGGCTCGCACGCTCATAAGCTTGGGTTCGCGCAGCTTCAAAGCTCTCGCCCATACCGAGAGCCCCAAAAACTCGGCCACCCGAAGTCATCCAACCATCGTCAGAAGCGGCAGCGCCGGCCCAGAAAACTCTGCCCGCTAATTCGCCCTTGTCGATGGGCACACCGTGAATCGGAATGCCTTTCTTGGGAGATTCGGGATACCCCGGCGCCGCTGCAATCACGACCAGCGCGGCCTCCTTCACAAACGGAACAATCTGCATCCCACTTTTCCCACGCGCGAGCTCTCCTCGGGCACTTCTCCAACAAAGTTCGTAGAGATCGGCATCCAAACGCGCCAAAATGACTTGCGCTTCCGGATCTCCGAAGCGGGAATTGAACTCAATGATCCAAAACTTCTTTCGCTCCAGATCGACCATCAGCCCCGCGTAAAGAACACCCTTGAAGGGAATTCCGCGCTTCGACATTTCAGCCAACATCGGAACAAAAACCTGAGAATGAATAGCCTGAGCCCAATTCTGATTCAAACCAGGAACGGGGCTGTAGGCACCCATTCCGCCGGTATTGGGACCTTGATCCGCATCGCCGAGGCGTTTGTGATCTCGAGCGGGTTCTAAAAGTACAGCGGTCTTGCCATCGCAGATCGCCATCCAAGTCGCTTCTACACCGCTCAGCTTTTCTTCAATGACGAGAGACCCAGAAACACCGATTAATTCTTCGGCAGCTGCAACTGCTTCTTCGTGAGTCGAACAAACTCGAACACCCTTTCCCAGAGCTAACCCATCCGCTTTGATGACCCAGCCGCCACCTTTAGGCCACGGAACCTGCTTCAAAATTTTCTGTGCCTCGGCATTCGTCTGGGCCACAAAATATTCCGCAGTAGGAACGCCAGCGGCTTTCATCACTTCTTTAGCAAAGGCCTTGCTCCACTCGAGTTTCGACGCGCCCCTTGTGGGACCAAAAACTTCTAATCCCGCAGCAGTCATCTGATCGACGACTCCGTCTGCCAGCGGATTATCCGGCCCGACGACAATGAGATCCACCTTTTCGGCCTTCGAGCGAGCAATCAAGCGATCAAAATCGGAAGGAGCAACTCCAATCGGCCACCGCTCCCAGGGAAAGGAATCATTTCCAGGAGCGCAGATCACGCGCGCCACCTGAGGCGACAGAGAAAGCCTCCAAGCAATTGCACTTTCGCGTCCGCCAGAGCCTAAAACTAATACGGTCTTGGAAGCGCTCACGAAGCACCTCCTAATTCGCGGAGCTTGCTCACCACTTGATCCACCGACCAAGCCTGTGGAAACCACTTTCGACCACTCAGCTCATTCGCCAAAGTCCGATACATCTGAGAAACCGTCTCACGATAAACTTCGGGAAGTGCTGGAACGGGAACGCTCACGCGCTTCTTCCACTCCACTTCGCCGCGATCTGCGGCTTCCTTCTTCGCCCGAACCACGGCGTCGTACCAAGGCTGCTGGCGGTAAAATCCGCGCAAAAATTCTTTGGAAAGCTGAACGCCATTCTTCAAAAGGCGCAACTCATCAGGACCAATCGCATCCACCAAAAAGATTTGGCCGTTCTGGTCCAAACCCCACTCCAGCTTGCCATCGGCCAATTCCAGCCCCGCATTTTCACACAGGGTCTTGATCAGGCCAGCAACCCAGGCGGTTTTGAAAAGAAGCTCCTGCATTTGTGAACCCGTGAGACCGGAGATGGCTAAACCTTCTACCGAATCCACCGGGCGATCCGTCGGCTCGAGCTTGGTGAAGAGTTCGAGGAGCGGAAACTCCCACCGAGTTCCAGCAGGAATCCCCAGACGCTCAATGGCAGAACTCCCCGGCGGACAGCTAAATCGGAACACGACTTCTAACGGAATTAATTTTGGAGCGGGCGCTGCGCGGGTGGGAGAATAGTCCGGAGTGACCCGACCTTGCACGGTCGTCATCGTGGGCTTCACTACTCCCACGCGTCGAACCGCAAAGCGGCTCAGGGGTTGATCCACATTTCCCGTTCGGAGAGGTTTTACTGGAGAAGTATCTCCCGAAACCAAACCCAAGTAGTGAGTGGGTAATCCTTCCTTCTGAAGACGCTCGCCGAGCTCATTGAACAATCCGCCGAACTTATTGGACTTCCGCAGGCGCTGCGCTTCGGCCGTTTTTGAGAAAGCCTGCCAGGTCTCCGGGCGTTCGATCATCTCGAACCACTCAGCGGCCAAAACAGCCAACGCCTGGCCCTTTCCACTGAGTAGGTCGGGCATGCGGCCCCAATCAAAAACAGAAAACGCGTCACTATACTCGAAAATCGCTGATTCTACCGTGCGTCCACCCTTGGGATCCACCGCCGGAAGCGGCCCCAAAAGGTCTTTGACAGAACCTCGGTAAAGAATAGGAATCATTTTTCAAGCACCTAAATTATCAGATACCGGCTGTACGACGCTGAGCTTGGTTGCGATCCGTGGTTCGATCCTCGGAGAAGCGCGTACCGGCCGAAACATCGGTCGGATACTTCCCATCGAGGCAAGCCATGCAGGGATTGCCACCAATGGCTTCTTTCAAACCCTTCATGTCTTGATAGATCACGGCGTCCGCATCCAAATACTTTTCGATTTCAGCCACGTTCCGCTTCGAAGCAATCAGCTCCTGGGGACTCGGGAAATCGATACCGTAGTAACAAGGATGTTGAATGGGCGGACACGTCGAGACGAAATAAACCTTTGAAGCTCCGGCCTGGCGCACGAGTTCGATGATCTTCTTCGAGGTCGTGCCGCGAACGATCGAGTCGTCCACTAGAATCACACGTTTCCCCTCAATTTCAGAACGCACCGGTGAAAGCTTCAAACTCACGGCTTTCTGGCGCTTTTCTTGAGAATCTAAAATGAAAGTGCGCTTAATGTAGCGATTTTTAATCAAGACTTCGCGGTAGGGAATGTCGAGCTCTTCCGCAAGCGCAATGGCCGCGATTCGGGAGGTCTCAGGAACGGGCACCACCAAGTCTGCTTCAATCTTCTTTTCTTCAATCTGTTTTTTCAACAGTCGCGCTAGACTTTTTCCAAGATTGATTCGAGCGCCATAAACCGGAACTTTATCGATAATAGATTCGGGAGAAGCGAAGTACACCCATTCAAACATGCAGTGACGGGCTTCTTTTTTGGTCAGGACTTTGTTGTAAACTTTTCCTTCGTTCGTGATGAAAACGACTTCACCCGGCTGAACGTCGCGAATGGCTTCGTAGCCCATAAAGCCCAGTGCCACGCTCTCGGAAGCAAACATATGTGCTTCACCAGAATCTAAAGCTCCATCGGTGTCGCCTGCTCGCTCACCCACATGCTTCTTGCCCCAAATCAATGGGCGCAATCCATCCGGATCGCGGAATGCGACCAAGCCATGATCGGCAATCATGCTGATAATGCTGTAAGCGCCATTCACCTGGCTGAAAATTTTCTGAACTGCCGAGCAGATATGCTCAAAGGTCAGATCCGTTCCACCATCGGTGGCTTGAACCAGTCCTTCCGCAAAAAGATTTAAGACCACTTCGGTATCGGAATGAGTGAGCAAATGACGCTTCGATTGAGTGCGAAGCTTCTTCTTCAGATCCGCAAAGTTCACAATGTTCCCGTTGTGGATCATTCCCATCCCGAAGGGGTAGCTCAGCAGGAACGGCTGCACATCGATGATGTCGCCCTTCCCCACCGTACTATATCGCGCATGTCCCAGAGCCGTGTTCCCGGTCAGGGTGCTGATATTGTCGCGCGTGAAAACGGATTCGACCAAGCCCAGGTTCTTGACCCGATGAAAGCCATCGGCATCGTAAGTCAGGATGCCTGCGCCGTCTTGCCCGCGATGTTGAAGAGTCGTCAGCCCCAGAAACGCTTCCCGAGCCGCGTCAGGGGTTCCAATGATTCCAATGATTCCGCACATAAGATGTGGGTCCCTTATAACAGAAATTCCCGAGTAATGCACTGCGTGAATTGACAGAATTTGGGGTATTTTCGAGGGCTTTACCAGACGGGAACACTGCTGGACAAATTCACGCGATTCCCGCTAAACTACTACCCATGAGCGCTGCTATCAGCCCAGTGACGGGCGTGATTGACGAAGATCTGGTCATCATTGACTTCGGAAAATACGAAGGAAAAAACGTAAAAGAGGTCGCAGAACTCGATCCCACCTTCTACGAGCGATTGGCAAACGAGAAGGAAAACGGGGTCTTTGCGATCCGCCGGCATCGGGACAAGACGTTCCGACTCTACGTCAATCCCCTCTCCAACATCGACAACTGACTGAGGTGGTCACCACCTTTTGGTAGCTACGGTGCGTTATTGAGCACGGAGCTTGACTAGTTCAAGAATTCACAGCTTCAGCTGCGTAGGATATCAGATCTAAATAGTCAACTTTTTGGTAACTGGAATCTAGTTCACTTGAGCTTCTTACAAACGATGAAGCCAAAACTGCCTTCAATCCCTTCGTTTGCGCCGTGCTTCTTCCACTGGGCTCCTCGAACATCCACCCAGGGCTTTCCAGATTCTAGCGGGTCTGTCGTGAGGTCACATTGCGCTCGAAATGAACTCCCTCCTTCGCTGCAAACAAAGATGATCTTGGACCAATCTGGAGTAGCGCCCTTTTTGAGCTCCCTCTGACAAATCGCCTGGGCCGAAATGGCCGCAAAGAAAGAGACCAGCATGAGGATAGACTTCGAAGTCAAATTCGGAATTCTCCTCTATAAACCTCGGTGGCAGGTCCCTGCATGAACACGGGGTCTGAGGCTTTCCCGGTCCAGGAAATGGTGAGCTCCCCGCCCGGCAGTTGAACCTGAACGGGGCTATCCACCAGCTTTTGAGCAATCGCCGAAGCGGCTGCTGCGCAGGCACCCGTTCCGCACGCCAGCGTGGCACCGGCTCCGCGTTCCCAAACGCGCACGCGGATTTTGGAGCGGGAGACGACTTCGACAAACTCGACATTGGTCCGTTTCGGAAATCGGGAATGGATTTCAATCGGGCGTCCGTATTTCTCGAGCGGAAATTTTTCTAAATCTTCTTTTAAGAAAATCACCGCATGGGGATTTCCCACGCTGACTTCCTGAAACTGAAAATCACGATCTTCTGAACGAATTTTTTCAGCGGGCTCTCCTAACTTTGCGGTGCCCATGCTGACTCGGACTTCGCCTTCTTTTGGAAACTCGACTTCGAGCAACCCAGCCAAAGTTTGAATCGAATATTTCTTTTGCTTGGGCTTCGGGCCTTCGCGGTAAAGCAGGAGCGCGACCGCGCGGATCCCATTTCCGCACATTTCGGCGCTCGAACCATCGTTGTTCAAAATAAGCATCTCGCAATCGGCCTTGGGAGTATCCTCGGAGGGCTTTCGAATCCAGAGCAGCTGGTCTGCTCCAACTCCAAGACGTCGGTCACACATCCGAATGGCGATTTCTTCGTTAATGGGGCTTTCAAAGCCCGCGGGCTTGGTGAAATCGTCGATCACGACGAAGTCGTTTCCCAAACCGTGCATTTTGATGAAGGGAATCTTCTTAACTGAGGGCATGCTTTACTAGCATATCCCGTTCAAAGCTATCTGTCAGCTCCGCCGGAATTGGTCCCTCTGAGCGCCGCCTCTTGCAGGGGAGTGATCAGCTTCTGATAGTTGGTGACAAACTTTCGACAATCCCCGGACTTCGATTCGAACTTATACTTGTCAGTGCTGTTGGTAACGCCCTTCTCAAACTTATCTTTTTTAGACTCCGCATCTTCGCAAACACCGTTGAGTCCTGCATAAAGAGTAGAAATATCTCCGGCCTCTAAGGAAGCCGAATTGCTATCGAGCGAACGACTTACATCCTCCGTCGCTCGGATAATCTGGTTTAAGGAGTCCGCTTTGGTACCGTCGCACAAAGACATGAAACACTTGTAATCGTCACTGACGATCTTCTCATAGGTAGAATTAAGCTCCGCCTTATTCCGAGCCAGAATGTCTTTAAACTGGGAATTCGCACAACTCATTTTCAACGAAGCTAACTCTTCCCGAATCCGAACAATGCCGGTCTTTTCGGCAGCCACTTCTTGAGCCGCTTTGGCCACAATCCCCTGAGCTTCCGAAAAAGAGGAGTTCGACAAGTCCGCCAAGGGAGGGTTGGTATTTCCTCCGATCAACCCCTTGAGATCGTCGGGAACTTGCATCAATTCATCCCCATCCTTCTTCATCTCACTCAAAGCGACTTTGGTGACGGGGGGAACGCTGAGCTTTCCTTCCGTCTTACTAAACTCTCCCAAACCGGATTGAATCCGTTTTAGCTGCTGATCCAACGACTGAGCCTGAGCACCCATCGAGTTGATCATCTGCTGCGTGAAATTCGTAATACCAGTATTGGCATTTTTTACGAAAGCGACCTTCTGTTCACCGTAATAGTTCACCTGGTTCTGTTTCAATTCGCCGAAAGTCTGCAGCGCCTTGATACAACCATTCAAGCCTGGACAAGAAACGCTTTCCCAAGTTTGAGGATTTGTACCTTTAATCGTAATCGTCATCTGAGAAATGGGAACGCTCTGACCATCCACGGTAGAGCGAGATTCGCCGTTGACCAAAGCTTTCATATTGTCTTCGATTTGGTCAAAGCAGGCGGCCTGAATATTCGGATTCAGATTTTCGCCGCGACAGTTCTGAACATTGAGCGCATTCGGCGACCCCGTCAGAGTTTCCATGATCTGCGAATACGCGCTGGCGTACTTATCCACGACAATGGTGCCCTGTTTTGACAGGGTTTGCTGATTTTGCTGAATATCGGCTTGTTTGCGATGAATCGAAGTACCGGCCTTGTTTCGATCGACGGTGATCTTGGCTTGTTCCGTCGTATAGCAGCGTTTCAACTCTTGCATCACGAAGTCGTGAATTTTGGGATCGATGCTGTTTAGTTTCGCGCCGTAGAGTCTTTCAATATCATCGGGTGAGTTGATCTGAGTGGTCTTCAAGCTTGGATCAGCACCCTCGGTGGCTCCCCGAGCCACCTTCGTCAAAGGCGTCACATCTTGAAGGCTTGGAGCTTCACTGATCAATGCATTCAAAATACTTTGTGCATTGTCACGGGCTTGATCAGAAGCTGCGTTTTTATCGGAAGCCCCCGTACTGGTGTTGTTGTACCCATACTGGGCAGCCATACACACCACATAGTCATAAGAACTCACGTTGCTCGTGGTCTTGTAGGTCTTGGGATCGAAACACATGAGCGACTTCACGTTCTGGCGTTTCACGGCGTTGGACTGTCCTGGATCTTTGAAACAAGAGAGGGCTCGAGAAACCGCTAACTGTTTCAACTCCACTTCAAAAGCGTCTTTTGCGTTTTGAAGGGCGATCTGAGCTTCTTTCTGCTGCGTAATTTCTGCAGACATCTGTCCCATAAAAGCCGGGTCGGCATATTGTTTACTCAAAGTCAAAAGGCCCGGCTTGTTCTCATCGCCTCGAAGTTTGTTGTCGATGGAGTTCTTTTTCTCGGCGGCATCTTTAATGGCACGGTTGATCTGGTCGACGGCTTGGCGGAAGCGCTGGATGTTTTGAGAGTAATAAGCTTGTGTTTGGGCAATCTGGTCGTTCAAAACTCGCGATTGATTCGCCAAGCAGGTCATCTCGCCACGAAGGGCAGTGGCTTTGCTGTCCCGACATTTTAAAACTTTTTCGTAACCTTCATACTCAGCAATTCGCTTATCAATTCGGCCGTTGTCGATCTTTCCGCCTAGAAGTTTAAAATCTTCGCAGGAAAATTTTGCTTTTTCAGAAACAGCGGGAACCATCCCGCAGTTCGTCTCCACACCGACTTTCTGCAGACTCCCCTTCCCCGTTTTGCTCAGATTATAAAGAGAGCCTAGGCCTTGGGCGAATTGATCATTAAAAGCATTACAGCTGGTGTAGACATTGGCTAAGCGCTGCTTATCGAAAGCGCCGAGAGTAGAATTAAACTGACTCATGAAAGCTTGATCAGCAGGGGCGCCATCCGCCGCGAGTGTGGAATGTGGTTGATCCAGCATCGCGACTATCAGAAGTGTGAAGAGAAAACGGATCCGAAGCTTCCGAAAGCCTGTTTCGTAAGACTGCGTCATTTTTGAGATCCCCCGACCTTATTACATCTATTATATAGAAAAAAAGGTCTTTGGGAATCCCTAGTTATTGCAAAATGACACAGTGTCGCATTGCGTTGATTTTACAGCGTTTTAAGCGCGCTCGGCGGCCACTTCGCGGATGGCATCCACGATATGGTTCAGCTGTGGAGCACTGGCCATTTCCAGGGTATCGGCCAGACCAATTCCCGGAATAAAGGCGCCTGCTAACAGCTTCGGACGGGCTTCGAGGTCGTAAAACAGCTCTTCCACCGTACGGCGAACCAGGTGTTCTCCGAAGTTGGTCACTTCGGTGTCCTCGTTCACGTAAATCACGCGGCGAGTCTTTCGAATCGACTCCGAAATCATCTGCCAGTCGTACGGCCAAAGGGTGCGCATATCGATGACTTCCACCGAAATGCCTTCGGCTGCAACCTGATCCGCTGCCTGAACGGCGAGAGGAAGCGTGCGACCGTAGCTGACGATCGTGAGGTGCTCCCCTTCGCGAACCTTCGCAGCTTTGCCGATTTCGACCGTGTAATCTTCGAGCTGGGGCCAGCGAGCTTTCCACTTCGAACGATCTCCGAGCGGAGCATCGATCATTTCCTTCAGCTGCTTTTCGCCTTCGGGAGTCAAATCGGGTTCGCCCGGAATCTTTTCCTGACCGCGAATACGAAGGAGTGCCTTCGGCTTCAAGTACATCGTCGGATTCGGATCCTTCAAACATGCGAGCATCAAGCCGTATGCATCCAGAGGATTCGACGGCATGACAATCTTCCAACCCGGAATGTGGGTCATAGTCGCATCAAACGAGTGCGAGTGGTAAATCGAACCACGAATACCGCTTCCGACCGGAGTCATCACGGTCATCGGCATGTTCCAATCGCCGTTGGAAGCCCAGCTCTGCATGCCAGCCAACTTCAACAGATCGATCGTATTATAAATGTAGTCGCAAAACTGAACCTCAGCGACACAACGACGGCCAGCAGCGCCTAAGCCCATGGCCGCGCCGATGATGCCGCGCTCGTCGAGCGGAGAGTTCCAAGTGGTTTTCAAACCTTGAGTGACTGTGAAAACGCCACCTAATGGAGGACCGACGTCCTCCCCAAAAATTTCTTTCAACCCCAGATTTTCTTCACCGTAATGAAGGGCCATTCGAATGGCCTGCGCCATGTTTGCCATTACCAGTACTTTCCTTTCTGGCCTGCATACACATGATCATAGATCGTGGACGCATCCGGAAGTGGCTCTTCCTTCACACGCTTCGCCATCTCAAGCATCTCCGTGTTGTATTTCTCGCGGAGGTCGGCCATTTCCTGTTTCGATAAAATTCCAGCCGATTCCAGCTGATCTTCAAACAAAGTCAGCGGATCCGATTCATTCGTCACGAGATTTGCACCGCTGGCGGAGCTATGACCGTACAAGCGCGAAACACGAGCTTCGATCATGTAGGGTTTGCGTTCCTTGCGAATGTAATCCATCGCTTCTCTGATTGCGAAGAAAGACTCTTCGACATCATTGCCGTTGATCGTGCGCGACTTGATGTTGAAAGCGCGAGCGCGATCCGCAATGTGGCTTTCGCCGTGCTGAGTATTTGCGGGAGTGGAAATCCCCCACTCGTTGTTGGTCACAATAATCAAAATCGGAAGCTCTTCATTCGGACGGGTCGACCAAACCAAGCAAGAAGCAAAATCCCCTTCCGCCGTTCCCGCGTCGCCACCGTTCACGATGGTCAGGCCCTGGCCGCCTTCGCGCATCTGCGCAATGCCGGTGCCAATCGCCGTTTGATATTGAGTTTCGATCGTCGAAGTAATGGGCAACACATTCCAGGCTTTAATGGAAGCGTGATTGGCAAAGTTTCTTCCGCCCGAATACGGATCGGACGCCACGTTCTTCATCTGACGAATAAAAGAAATCGGCTCCGCACCCATCGCGAGTAAGATTCCACTCGAACGATAGTGCAGGTGCAGGTAATCGAACTGAGGACCCTGTCCTTTTTTTACACTCAGACCGAGCGGGATGTTGAAGGCTTCTTCTCCGGGACCGCCGATCCAGAAGTAACCATCCGATTGTTTGTACATTCGGATCAAGCGCTCTTCCAAAACTCGCGACTTCACCATGAGATCGTGAATCTGAATCAGTTGTTGTGGAGCAAGTCTGAATTGATGTTTGGGAGAGCTCGCCGCCTTCGCCTTCGTGGGAGCTAGATGAGCTGCCATCGGCGGGCGCGACGGTTTCGGTGTGTGAGTCTGCGCTGAAGAGCGTTTCAACTGGGTTTCCTCCATAGTCATAAGATCCCTCTGATTAACCGATTTAAGCGATTTTCTCAAGACGGCAAAATTGCGATTGCATCCCATTTCCAGAGAAGTTACTCAAAAAAGATGAGCGCATCTTCAAGTGGCATGGGGAGTCTGATGACAGGTTTCGGGGGCTTTCGAGGCATCATCCAAGGCAAAACACGAATCACGCTGGCCTGGCTTTTTGTCCTATTTTTAGGCTTCTTTTCGAGAGAATTTCCAACTTGGCCAGGAATGGTTCTCTGCTTTATCGGCGCGGCACTTCGCTTCTGGGCGAGTGGCTACCTGCGCAAAGATAGCCGCCCTGCCGTGGGCGGACCCTACGCCTACGTGCGAAACCCGCTCTACTTGGGCACCTATCTCATGGCCGTGGGGGTCGTATGGTCGATTCAGAACCTGCCCATTTTGGTAGGGGTCACGGTTGTTTTTGCGGTGCTTTATCACTTCATCATTTTAGATGAGGAGACCAAGCTTCGAAAAATTTTCGGCGAACCTTACCTTCAGTACTGCAAAAAAGTTCCGCGATTCTTCCCAAAGTTTTGGAAAAACTCGGCGGCCCTCAAGAAAGTGAATCCAGAAACTTCTCACCTGGCCTACTCTTGGGAAATTTCGATGAAAAATAAATCCTACGAAGCGTTTGCCACTTTTGTGGGGGCGTATGCGTGGGTCGCACTCTGTGCTTGGCTCTGGCAGAAATTCGGCGCTTAAAGAAACCAGAACAGTAACGCAACAATCGTGGTGGGTAGAATTGCGTGCACCAGGAGACGCAGAGGCTGAAAACCCTTAGCTCCAAAAGAATCTTTTAAGATTTGATAACCCGCTGGATTGGGAGCATTGGCTACCAAAGTGAGGCCGCCTCCGATGACGGCTCCTGACATCAGAACAATCTTCGTGGACTCCGCTAAGTCTGGAACTTGAGACCCTAGAAAGGTGAGGGCTGCGTTGTCCACCACCCCTGTCAGAAGGGTTGCGCCAACAAAAATTCCAAGATCATTTAATGATGCGAGCACCGCCTTCAACCACCAGGCCTGCTGCCCTCCCAAGATCACAATCCCCCCCAGGAAAAGACCTACAAGTAAACCATCCTTGATCTGGAGCCTGCGGACATCGCCCTCGAAGAAGAATCGGTAAGCAATGTAGAGCAATAAAATCTCGAGATTGATCCACGGATGATGAATGCATTTAATGACCAGACCCATGAGCGCCAGGTGAACCATCATGGACCCGAGCGACGAACGAGGATCCCGAATACTGAAGGACGATGGGAGCTGTTTGAACTCCTTCTTGAATCTCAGGAGAAAAATGCACACGAGGACTGCACTAGAAACCAGTGCCTTCCAACCAAAGTGCAGAAACATGAAAGCCGAAGTCCAACCCCAAGCCTTCGCCACCATTAATACGGGAGGTGCTGCGAAGTGAGTGAGCGTCCCACCAATCGATATATTAATGAAGAGAAGTGCAATGGCGGCGTATTTAAACTTCAGTGAACGATCGCTTGAAAAATATTCGCGCCTCAGTAAGCGGGCAGTTACTGCCATAGCGGCGGGCTCTGTAATGAGGCTGCCTAAAACCGGCCCTGCCACCATCAGAACAAAGAACCGTACCGAGTGACGTTGTAAAGGTTTCTTAGAAAATCCGAGGTTTCGGGCAATCCAATCCCCTACTCCCAGTAACAAGGAAGAAGCCAATTCCAAAACAGGTTCGGTGCACGCCAAAATCAGAATGACGGGAAGGAAAACTACTTCATCAAAACTCAGGCTGCCGATGTAACTTCCGACCCTCGCATCGCGAATAAACAGCGCCAAGATAACAAAGATGAATGCCCAGAAAGCGAAGACGAATTCGATTTCGCCCAGAAGATGAAGGGTGCGGTAGGCAAAGCTACGCTTCTTGAAACGGTCTCCCAGAGCACGAACGCCAGAGACCAAAAAGGAATGAATAAAACCGAGTACAAGGCAAGCCGATCCCAGGACTTCGATGGACTTCGGGGCGGAACTAAAAACCATGCCTTTCCATACATCGAAGTCCTAGGAAACGAAACTTACTTCACGCGGGTCATCAAAAAAGGCGGCATTCCGAGCTCAGCGGGAAGAATCAGAGTGAGCTGATCACCTGCCACAGAATAGCTCATTTTACCTGGGGCAACGCTAATTTCGCAGCTCATGCCCATGCGCCCGACAACAGTGTTCTGGTCCGAACCCGTAACTTCAATTTCGGTATCGGTGATCTTGGCCGGAACTACGATTTTGGCGTCCAACTTCTGACCGTCCGTAAAGGTGCAATGATTAATAGACGTAATCGAATCCTGACTCACGAACTGAAATTCCATGGAGGCCTTCATAAATCCCATATCGGTCTCCGGAGAAATAAAGGAGCTGCCAATGATCGGATGCACGTTTGCAAGGACACTGCCTACAGTCAAAACGGAAGCCCCTACTAAACCAAAGAAAGTCTTTTTCATAAATCCCCCTTGAATACCCGGCGCCAAGGCGCCGACGCATTCGCTAGCGACCTAGGGCACGGTCTTGTTTATTGAGAGGACTCTAACTGGAGGAAACAGAGGCGAAGGTCAATTTCTATTTTAGATTTTCGTACAGAGATTCTTTCAATTTCTTCGGAGCGGCGCCGACAAAAGCGCTGGCCTCTCGCACAAAAGTCTCTCGGTCTTGCGTCAGGCTCGCATTCATTTGGAGCTGCGTTTTCCAGGTGGTCACGCGACCGCCTTCGCTGTCGTGACCGAACAGGACAAGCGCATCAGCCTTTGCGACTTTTTTAAAAACCTGAAGGCTTTCGTAATGAGCGGACGGATCTCCACCCGGTAAATCATCTCGACCCGTGTCGCCGTAAAGAATCGTGTCCCCTGTAAAAAGGAAGGGACCCCAGCTAACCAGTAAGCCGTCGGGAGTATGACCCGGGGTGTGGGCAAAATGAATGGGCGCAGCTTTCAAAGGGAGACTCATCTCCTGGCTCACGCGCAATTGAACCCGAGTCGAAGGACTTTTGGAACTCATGAGAAGCGGAACGCCAAGCTTTGAAGACAACTCGAATGCCGAAGAAATATGATCGGCGTGAGTGTGCGTATCAATCACTGCAAACCAACGCACGGACTTCAATTCGGCAAGCAACTTTTCGATCGCCTCGAGATCGTCTCGGGCAGGATCGACGATCAACCCCTCCTGCGTTTGAGTGTTCCAAACGAAGTAGGTCAGGTTGTCATCATTCACGACGGCGCGAAAATCCCAGCTTGAGGGAAGTACAGCATCGCCTTTTGCGATTTCACTAAATTTTTTGATCTGAGTGCCCATGTCGTCCTTTACGATGCTACGGCCTGAGTCGCTTCTAAAGTGGTCATATAAGTTTTCAGACTCCGCTCACGCTGGGAAATAATTTTCAGCAGGTCCTGAATTTTTCCAACCGTAAACTCCTCTGAACCCTTAGCACCTTTAAGAATCACGATACCGGGCTGATCGTCAAAGAGAATGTAAGGAATGGCTCGTACTGGGCACGAAACTGGAGACAGTCTAATAGGTAGTGACCCATCTCGGTCTTCAGTGTCCGCTTGGCGCTGGCGAAGCTCAAGATGTTGGTCTTCATTTTCTCGTCCAGCAGAAGCTGGACAGTTTCATCGGCGGGACGATCATTTTCTCCCAATTGCGTGAAGAGCTGTTTGGAGAGTTTGAACTCATTGCTGAGCACCACCGAGAGATCGACTCCCAAAGACGCCAAGCTGTCAGATAGATCACGCACTTCACCTCGAGCGTTGTCGCGGAGTTTCAAAAGACGATCCCAGTACCGCACCGCTCTGAGCCGGGCACGCAAGTCATCCGAAACCTTCTCAATAGGACCTTCCAGCTTACCAAGGCGTTCCCATTCTCCCAGAGACCCGAGCGCTTTCGAAGCATGGGTATCAAACTCCGTGAGGAGGTTCTGTTGTCTCTGGCGCAATAGGGTGAGGGTCCTCGGATCTCTCACACTCAAGTGAGAGTTTCTAAAGACATCGAGATTAAATGTATAAAAGGGAGAAGCCTCTGAAAGCGTCGCATTAGGGGAAAGGAGCGAAAATCTCAGCCCCGATGCATCCATCTGGCCAATCACTTCGTCCAAACTGGAAAGTTGGTTGCGAGCCTCTGGGGCCGGCTCTGCTTGGCGAGGCCCCTTGGAGTGCCACTCTAACACCGCATGAATATACTGACCGGTCAGTCCAGCATCAGCCCAATTCAAGGTTCTGCGACTGTCGATCATTCCACTGGATTCGACCTGTCCACAGGCTCCCTCTAGCAAGCCGATCAGTACACAGTATGTATTTAGGAATACGCGTTTCACGGGATCCTTTAATACCACAGCCATTATTTATATATAAGGTGTGTAAAAAACCGTTATATTTCCGACTGTTGTGGTTTTTAAAGCCATCTGATAAACCCTGAACACTGTGCGCGGAGCCGTAGTTAAATGGATATAACGGTTGTTTCCTAAACAGCTATTCCCAGTTCGATTCTGGGCGGTTCCGCCATCGATCCATAAATCCCGCGGTTTATTAAATAAAAAGCAGATAATAACGCCGCAAACCAGAGGAACCCATGCCCTTCGTATTCTTGCTCACGTCTTTATTGACCCAAGTTCATGCCGAGGAAGGCATGTATTTCATCTTCCGGGGAGCTCAGGAGAGCGGGTCCATTCAGGCCTCCTTAGACAATGTCTCCAACGAGTTCGAAGTCTACGTGACCGGCAATCAAGAACAAGGGCCATTGACCGAAGGTGAACGGAAGCAGGCGGCTAGAGGTTAGGGCGCAAAGTACTCCCACGCCTCTACATTGGTATTCTGGGTAGAGGATCGGTTTTCTTCAGAACTAATTTTCCGATTAAACTCGTACCTGCAACACCTTAGTCCCAGCTGCCTATCGATGATGCAGGAGCTGATGATGCCCCTTGCAGAGCAGAGCAAGGTTCTCGAGCGTCGTTTGGCCTCCCTTGGATAGGGGTTTTATATGGTGAATGTCGAGCCAGCGCCTTTCCCCGCAGCGTTTGCCTTCTTGTTGATGCGTGCACTGAGCCTGATCGCGTTTCTGAACGGCGTGGTTGAGGTAAGCCGAAATGACTCGGGGATTCTTGTTCACTCGCGCCGGCGCGAGTGGTTTCGAACGCTTGGCCTTCTCAAGCGGATCGTTTTTCTGAAGATATAAATCGGCCATGGCTTCTAAAGTCTGCTCGAGAGAGGCTGCGGCCTTCTTGGATTCCAGATCTTGAATGCGCTTCAGTTTTTTCAGGAGGGCCTCTGAAATTCCCAATTTCAACTCCACTCGTTCTTCAGCCACGTACCGAGTGGTTTCCTTCACGCTCTTCTCAGGAAACTCTTTTGCGACTACCTTCTCCAATTCTCGCTTCGGAAGTTGCGCTGCCGCCTGAAGCCACTTGTCTTGATTTTCAGGAGTGAGAATCGAAACAATGACCTTGGCATTCGATAATGAAATCTCCTGATCTTGAATCCTTTCTTTCAGGGCAGGAACCTGAACGGATTTTCTAGAGATCGTAATAAAATTATAAGCAACGTTCTCTGAAAGCCCGAGCGACCTCACATAGTCAAAGAGACTTTTAAATCCCTGTTCTCGATAGCCTTTACAGAGATCGATTTCCTGCAAAACAGAAAGCAGCTCCGTTTCGGTTCGAAGATACGTTTTCACCAATGCCACAGCTTTTTCATGCAAAGTTTTCATGCGCACTCTGTAACACAAGGTTTTTTGGCGAATGCAGTTGCACGCTAGTAAATGAAGTCCGGATTTATTTTTTGAAATCGAAAATAGTTCTATTCGTTCGAAGAAACGGAAATAAACGCGAATAACAGGATTTTAAATTCACACCTCGGACTCCAAGAGATTGCTCTCCACAAACCTGTCAAGCATTTCTCAAATTATTTTACTCGCGCCGGCGCGAGTTCTCGGGATTTTTTGCTTCTTCAGCAACTCGAACCGTGAAGAATGCACGACTCGCCTTTCTGCCTGCCGCCCATCCTGGTTGGCCCCTCGAGGCTCTCGCGCATCCAGCGCTCGCCTGCTGCGCAGGACCGCCTCGATGGCCTTCTTGGGGAGAAGAATTTAAATTTTTAATTCTTTTTTTCCTGGAAAGCCTTGGCGGCGTTCAGGTGAGCTGGAAGCAAACCAGCCGCCGAGGGCCAACCATGGATGGGCGGCAGGCAGAAAGGGAGGACATGCACCTCCACAAATAGACTCCAGGCCGAAGCAACTGGCGCCGACGCGAGTAACTCTCCCCATCGCAACCGAAACTCACCCTGAAACACCCCGTCATTCGCACTTGCCAAGATCGTCACCCGCCTTCCCGCTCCCACACAGGAGCGCTCTGCGTCTACTGCTGAGCGCCAGCCAAACGCGATTGTAATCTCGAAAGTACAAATATATTTAATCTCAAAACTTTTTGTGAACATTCCGTCCACAAAACATCTGGGGGTAAAAAATGAAGAAGTTCGCACTAGCATCTTGTTTGGTTTTGAGTTTGGTCAGCACCTCTGCATTCGCTGCTGGCGTCAATGCAAATTCTAGCTGGGCTGAAATTGAAAGAAGCGGCTTGGTTGCTCTTTCTCCGAAAATCGCTATGAACGGCGGCACTCATTATATCGATGTCATGAAGACCTGCAGCACCGGTCAGCAAATCTTGACCGCTAAGCCGGTCCAAATCTGCACCAACTACGTTCACGATCGCCGTGGCGTGGAGTGCAGCAGCTGGGCTGACCAAGTTCTGTCGGCTCCGCTCTTCTCGCAAGTTCTCGTTTGCGAAGGCCGGGATTCCACGAACTGTAAGATTGTCACCGAAAAATACGACACCTTCACGATCGGGGTTGCTGAAGTACTCCCGGGCCGTGCTGGCGGTGGCTACAACGTCTTGTTCAACAAAGAATTCGTCATTCCGTCCTGCAACTAGTTCGGAATTGATTTCATTTCTGGTAAGGAGGAGGGAATGGACAACCTCCTCCAACTCCAGCAGGGCCATAAGGCCTACGCTTCCAAAACACTCTTTGAAGCTGCTTCTTTCGCCATCAACGAAGGCGAACACGTCGGAGTCATCGGACCCAACGGAGCAGGGAAAACCACTCTCTTTAAAATCTTAATTGGTGAAGAATCTCTGGATTCGGGCAGCTTGACCCGCTCGAGAAAACTCAAACTCGGCTATCTCTCTCAACACGACCGCTGGAACCCGGACGATACGGTGGAAGACTTCATCGGTCGAGACGCACTGACACCCATCTGGGATCTCAAGGCTCTAGGAAATAGCTTAGGCCTTTCTCAGGACCTCTACACCAAAAAAATCACTTCCCTCAGCGGCGGCTATCGGATGCGGGCCAAACTGCTTCACCTCATCGGTCAGCAACCTAACCTTATGCTCCTCGATGAGCCGACGAACTACCTCGACTTAGAAACATTGATGGTGCTTGAAAAATTCCTGCAAGGATTCGGGGGGGCTTTTCTTCTAATCTCTCACGATCGGGAATTCTTAAGACGCACCACAGATCATATTCTAGAAGTGGAGGGCGGCGAGATCACGAAGTTCAACGGAAACATCGACGACTACTTCGAGCAGAAAGAGCTGCTTCGAACTCAACTGGAAGCTCGAGCCCTCTCTCTCGAAGAAAAGCGAAAACAGATTCTTGATTTCGTCGCACGCTTTGGCGCGAAGGCAACCAAAGCTAGCCAAGCTCAGTCCCGGTTGAAGAGTTTAGATAAAATGGAAAAGGTGGAAGTAAAGCCCCTTCCCGTTTCGGCACGAATTAAGATTCCGCCGCCCCACCGTACTGGGAAAATGGTGCTCAACCTCAAATCGGTTTCATTGGGTTACGGGGAGAGAACCATTCTCAAGAACGTGAACCTGGCCCTTGCAAGTGGCGATCACCTAGCGGTCGTAGGGCTAAACGGTGCCGGGAAAAGTACTCTCCTCAGGGGGTTGGCCGGAAGACTCACTCCCCTTGCCGGAACGATTGAACCGGGCTACGAAGTAACCCTCGCTTTCTTCAACCAACACGTAGCTGAAGAATTGAACCCCGATGACACCGTTTTCAAAGCATTAGAGCGAAAAGCCCACCCGTCTGTCTTGCCGCAAGAAATTCTAGGCCTGGCAGGATCCCTTCTTTTTTCTGGGGACGATGTTCAAAAACCCGTTCGAGTTCTTTCCGGCGGTGAGTGTTCCCGGGTGGCACTCGGACAAGTCCTGCTTCAAAGAGCCTCCTGCCTCATCCTAGATGAACCGACCAACCACTTGGACTTCCAAACTGTCGAAGCCCTCACCCAGTCGCTTCAGGCTTTTCCAGGGTCACTCATTGTAGTGAGCCACGATCGCAGTTTCATCAGCCGCATTGGTACGAAGATTCTAGAAATTCACAATGGCCAGGCGGGAACCTACCCGGGAACTTATGACGACTATGTATGGAGTCTAGAAAAAGGGGCGTTCGCCACACTTCGCTCGGAACCTGGGAAATCTCCAGACAAAGCCAGCTCAGCAAAAGAACCCCCTGGCGAAGAAAAGGTGAACTATAAAGAGAAGAAAAAAGCCCTCGATCGACGACTCAAACAACTCGACACCATCATCGACGAAAATGAAAAAGCACTGGTGATTCACCAACGAAAAATCGGCGACATCAACGAAGCGCTTACGACAAATCCCGCTGACTCGGCATCCAAGATCCAAGAGATGGGACAGATCCAAGCTCTAGTCGATGACTGCGAAAGGAAATGGTCTGCGGCAGTTGAAGAGCGAGAGATCGTTCTATCCTCGATTCAGAAGATGCAGTCGACTTAACTACTCGTTGCTCTTTGCGAGATTCTTACTAGCAGCACCCACGCTAGCGGCTTTGCGATTGATCAGCGGTACTTTGGCCACCACAGCGCGATGAGCCACCCAGCGTTTGGGATCCACAGCCACCACGCCCGTGCGCATTTCAAAATGCACATGAGGACCTTGAACTCGACCTGTCGCTCCTGAGAGCGCAATCTTTTCGCCCTGGCGAACCCACTGGCCCTTTCGAACAAAAATTCGGGAGTTATGAGCATAGACGGTGGAAACGCCCTTTTCATGTCGAATCACGATCATTTTTCCATAGCCGTGAATTCTCTGTCCGGCGTAAAGAACCGTTCCATTCCCGGATGCCAAAACCGGTGTTCCCGATGCTGCGCGAAGATCGATTCCTTCGTGGAAATCTGAACCACGGCTGCCAAACGGCGAAGTGATCTGCACATTCTTGAGCGGCCAGCGTAAGCGCGAACCTACTTGAGAAAGTTTTTCAGCCTCTGCTTGGCTCACTTCCTGTTCTTCATCTTCTCGCATTCGAATTTTTTTTGAACGACGACGATCGCCGTGACCACTCGCGCGATCCATTTCATCTAAACGATCGATCAAGCCCGAGCGACCGCCCCCAGAAGTTGCGCAAGAGCTCACCGCTCCCGCCACAAAAACCCCTACTAGCAGGAGCCAGGTATGGTTCCTCATCGCTTGGATTTTCCTCGATCCATTTCCCACCCCTGATTCAGAGTCAGCAAATACTGATGATCTGTCGAATCCAATCTCAGCGGAGTCAGCGAAGCATATTTGGACTCCACAGAATGGCAGTCCGTTCCGCTCTCGTTCTTAAATCCTTTATAGTGACCACCTACCCAGTAATAATCTTTTCCACGATGATCCGTTCGGCGCAAAATACTGCCGCTGTAATATCGGAATCCCTGACGGGCCAGTCGCACGCCCTTGATTTGTTTCAAAGGAAGGTCAGGTACATTCAGATTCAGCATCGTATGCAACGGGAGCTTTTTCATCTGCACGGTTTTTAAAACCTGAACGGCCATTTTTGCTGCCGATTCGTAGTGCAACTTCGACTCGGCTTGAGCTTTTGCAAAATCAATCGCCAAGCTCACTGCGATCGAAGGTAAACCTAAGATGCATGCTTCGCGCGCAGCCGACACCGTTCCAGAGTAGTAAACATCTTGTCCAAGATTGGCGCCGCGATTAATTCCAGAGACGACTAAATCCGGCATAGCCTTCAGTACTTGGCGAATTCCCAAATAAACACAATCCGCAGGAGAACCACTCACGCCGAAAAACTGATTCCCCATCGGAATCATTCGAAGCGGTTTATGAATGGTCAGAGAATGTCCGGTGGTACTCTGCTCTTCAAGTGGAGCAACTACCCACACATCGCCCAGCTTTTTCAGCTCGCGCTGCATGGCCCTCAACCCCTCTGCATGCACCCCGTCATCATTGGAAAGCAGAATCCTCATAGGCCCCTTTATTGTAGTCTTTCAAATTCGGAACGCCAAGCACGGTCGCCCCTAGGCAAAATTTTTCCTCATCGTAGGAGAGGATCACGCAGAGCTGCAACCTGTTCGATCTTGCGATTTCTTTTTTCGCCCTCGGGAGTGTTCACACTTGTGTACACACAACGCACTCCCTTTTTCTCCAGCGTCGCACACGCTGAAACTAAAATGGAATGACCTAGAAAGATCCCGGTCAACGTGGAGAGAGGTCCCGCCGAAACTCCCCGACCCACCGGAACTGCGGCATCCCCCACCATCCCTCCGAGATCCATCGTTTCATCGCAAACTTCAAAAAGTTTTTTCTTCGACGGATGGCGAGAAGGTACCGACTTGCTATGACGAAGACTGGTGAAAGCCACGGTGTGCAATCCGAGTTTCTTGGCTTCGATAGCCACATCAATCACACCTGCGTTCACACCCGACTGGGACGAAAGCCAAAGCATCTCTCCCTTCTTGGGCTCTGCTCGACGCAAAACTACAGTAGCGAGTCCCGGCGTGCGCTCTAGAATTCTCGCAACAGGAGGGCCAGCTGTCGGCATTAAAAAATCAGCGACGAGCGGAATCACAAAAGAAGGTCCACCCGCACGATGATAGAAC
Source organism: bacterium (assembly GCA_019751945.1). Classification (GTDB taxonomy): domain Bacteria; phylum Bdellovibrionota; class UBA1018; order UBA1018; family UBA1018; genus JAIEMT01. The sequence continues at coordinate 78,045 of JAIEMT010000014.1, read as the reverse complement.
TCCAAAGGAAACAATGACGAGTGACCACTTCCAAAAATCAGAAGCGAACCACCCGCTTTCACCGTCTTCACCAATCGGGATTCGATTCTTTCCATCGCGGCTAGATTCGTATTGAACGCCTGTTTCAACTGAGGGAGAGCCGCATTGGAATAGAGCGCTATTGATTCATTCATGGATTTCATCTTTGTACTTTCTCCGAAGAATTCTGAGGCAAATATCCTGAAGGTAAAACACCGAAACCACTGCCTGTAAAATTGAGACCCACATCAAATCGAACCACCGTGCAATATCCGGTATCGGTGGGTCGCTCTTTTGCGCACACACTTCGGTTTACACCCAAATCAAACGTCCAGCACTGCGAAGGACTTTGAAATTTTATCGCCGCATCTCCCGACAACATTCGGTTCGAATAGAAATCCCAGGAAGCCGAAATGGTCGGCATAATATAATCAGATATCGAATAACTAAAGGCCGCGCGCATGTTATTCGTCGTACCGTTTTGACGAGCGTAAGTGTAACCCAACGAAAAACTGCGATCAAAGAGCAGAATTTTTTGACGAATCGATTTATCAAAATTGTAGGTAAACGCCGACGTAACGGCATGACGACTGCTATCGGGGCTCACGGGAACGTTCGGCGAATAAGTATAGTTTAAGGAAGCACTCCACTTGTCGTAGAGAAAAATAAGATCTGCAAAGTACTGCGAAAACGGTTGGCGCTCAGCAACGGGCTTATCGAACTCCCGAAAATTCAAGGTCTGGCCCGTCTTCAACTCGACAGAGGTTTGATAGTACCAATCTGAATTATAGACATTCGGCGCCCGCTTGCGAATGTACTGAGTGGTGAATCCATAGGAAATTGAATTTCCTTCGGGCATGAAATAGTTGCTCGAGGTACCTGGAGCATCGAGAGGAATCACATCATCGTCATCAAACTGATAGCCACCCCATCCCCCGAAAGAGCCGGTGGTACCTGAGTTTGCATACTGCATTTGAGAGATAAACGGATGACTCGGTTCATGAATCGTACTTGTTGGAATCAGGTGGTACGTGAGCAAAGGACGAATCAAGTGCTTACTCTTCGGCGCCTCGGCATTGTTCGGATCTTCATAAATTTTTTCAAGTTGAGCAAACACATCTGTCTTAAATAGCAAATAACCCCGGACCAGATTCGGAAGCGATTGGTGGAAAGAATAAAAATAGCCGCGATACTCTACCGACGGAACAATCGACATCACGCCCCAAGGCCGAAGTGTGGTGTACAGAGAAGGATTAAAGGAAATTCGCGTCGCCTTTCGAACCGGGTCGATTCCGGGAACTGGTACCGTCTTACTGGGATCTGCTTCAAGTGACCACGGATCCAGATCAAAATCACCGCTGGTTCGCGTGAAGTTTTTAATTCCCACACTGAGCGACCCAGCAATCGGAGTTCCAAAAAGAAACTTACTATTGCTGGCCACAACTGCACTCGGGTAAACCTGCACCGTTTGCGGATCAAAAATCTGAGGATTGGGATAGAGCAAGTTGCGATAACGGCGTGCTGCCACGAAAGCACTGAACTCATTCGAAGCGTGCGAGAGCATGAACTCCGAACTCACATACGCTTCGCCATTTCCCGGCACATCGCCCATACGAATGGGATAGAGACTGTCACTCACTTCAATCAATCGAAGCTTTTGGTCAATTCCCAGCGGAAACTCCTGAGTCTGAGAAACATCGATTGCCCATCGATGAGACGTGGGACGAATTGAAATTTCCGGATAGTTTGAAAAATTCGACGGTTCAGAAAGATAGTCGTTAAAGAGTTTGTCCCGAAGGTAATAGACATTCGCGGTTCCCGCACTACGTGCCGACAATCGGTAGCGACCTTCCCATTCTAAACGAATACCACGATCCGCGAAGTCACCCACTCCGATAGTCATGTCGGTACTCTGAGAAATGGCCCAGAAAAAGGGCTGAACGATTCGGAAGGAGCCGTCCACAAACCGAAACTTCGGAAACAGAAGTCCCGTCTGTCTCTGCGTCTTCATCGGCAAAATCAAATAGGGCATCCAAAAAATGGAAGAATCTTTCACGCGTCCAACGACGTCCGACATGTAGGCATAGCCTTCGATCTCCATGTCGACTTTTCCGGCAGCAATGGTCCAACTGCGAGCGCAGTCTCGGCACGTACTGTACTCACTGTTTTCTACCTTGAATCGATTGCTGCCAATTTTTTCAATGCGGTCACCCAAAAGAGTGAATTTTTCGTTCGCGACTCGACCGGAATAAATGGTTCCTGAGCGCGCCTCGAGATCAAAGAGCATCTCCGTTCCGTAGATAATGCTGTCGTTCGCAATATAAACGCAGTTTCCCTTGGCGTAGACTGAGCGCTTATCGAGATCCAGCACCATGTAATCAGCGCTGAGCGATTCCCCTTCCTGACGAAAGACCGCGTTTCCAACCAGGGTGACTCGATTATTTTTTCGATCCCACTCCGTTTTTTTTCCAGACCAATGCATGCGTCCGGATTCTTTCGCGGCGTAGACCCATCCCCCGTTGCTAAAAATTTGAAGTGGAAGTTGTAAAGCGGCTAGGGAAGCAAAATAAATTAATGCCGCTTTGTGAAATGACACGTGTGACGCCCCAATCGCCACATCCATTGGCGGAGCTCATTGGCCAGGTCTTTTCGATGCACAATCCGATCGACGAAGCCGTGCTTGAGTAGGAATTCACTGCGCTGAAAGCCCTTTGGGAGTTGTTGGCGAATGGTCTGTTCAATCACACGCGGACCAGCAAATCCCACCAATGCGTCGGGTTCGGCCAAAATCACATCCCCCAACATTGCAAACGACGCGGCCACTCCCCCAGTGGTCGGATCCGATAGAACGGAGATGTATGGAATCCCCGCTTTGCGAAGCTTTTGAATAATGGCGGTCGTTTTCGCCATTTGCATGAGAGACAAAATTCCCTCCTGCATTCGAGCCCCGCCACTGGAGCTCACAACAACTGCGGGAAGCTTGTCGGCCAAGGCGCGTTCAAAAAGGAGAGTGACCTTTTCACCCACCACCACGCCCATGCTTCCGCCCATGAATTTAAATTCGAAAACACCCAAGTGATAGGGCAGTCCCTTTACCGTGGCTTTGCCAGCGACAAACGCGTCGTGCAAGCCGGTGCTGCCCGCAGCCGCACGTAATCGGGTCTTATAAGGCTTGGTGTCGTCGAACTCGAGCGGGTCGTTTGAAACCAACCCCTCCCCATATTCGTCGAAGCTGCCCTCGTCCGTTAGAACCGCGATTCGCTCCGCAGCGGTCATGCGGAAATGAAACGAGCACTCCGGACAAACCTGGTGCTGATCTTTTAAAACTTTGCTTTGAAGGATTTCCCCGCAGCGCGTGCATTTGACCCAAAGTCCTTCTGGAACCTTGGTCGTTCGTTGCGAAACCTGAGTTTTGACCTTTGGGGTCTTAAGATCGTCAAACCATGCCATACGCCGTATGGCGAAACTTACTAAGAGGGTCTGATTTTAGCAACAAATAGATGGGGATAAGTCTTAGTCCATGTTGGACAGCTGGTGCTTACTCGTGTCGCCAGAGCCCTTGCCCATTTTACCTTCGTTGAAGGCCTTTATGAACGCGTCGACGACGTCTGGAGCGAACTGAGTTCCCCGATAACGGGTAATCTCATCGTACGCCGTCTTCGGAGGAAGCCCCTTTCGATAGGGACGGGTGCTCACCATCGCGTCATAGGTGTCCGCAACTGCAATAATTCTAGCCAAAAAGGGAATCTCTTCGCCCTTGAGCCCCTGGGGGTACCCTTTTCCATCCCAACGCTCATGGTGGAAGCGCATGCCGCCCATCACATCAGCCAGACTCTCTACCCGACTCATAATGTCATAGCCCAGATCCGGATGGGTCTGCATAACCTTCCACTCGTCTTTATCGAGGGGAGCATCTTTTTTTAGGATCTTATCTTCAATTCCGATCTTCCCCACATCATGAAGCAGTGCTCCAAGACGGACGGTCTCGAGCTGCTCGGGGGTCAGGTTCATGTATTTTGCAATGCACATCGAATAGAAAACCACGCGCTTGGTATGGCCACCGGTGTAGCTGTCTTTCTTCTCGATCGATTCGGCCAGGGCCTCCACGGTTTCGTAGAAACTCTTTTTGAGGTCGGTGTAGAGTTTGGAGTTCTCAACAGCAATGGCCACTTGATAGCTCAGGGTTTCGAGCATCTTGAAATCTTCAGCCTGAAAGCTTGCCCACTTGTGCTCGCTAGGCTGCGGCGGCACCTGATCCTGCTTATTCAACGCCTGCAGAACCCCAATCACCTTGCCGCGATTTCGAAGCGGTACGCAGAGCATGGTCTTGGTTTTAAAACTCGATCCGGGTTTTTTGAAGTGGCGCGGATCGCTTTCAACATCGTTGATCTGCAACCCTTCGCCCGTCATTGCCACGTAACCTGCGATCGATTTGTCGTTGATAGGAAGACGTACTGAGCGCTTCAGCTCTTGCCCAATTTCTCCGAGCGCAGTTTCCCAGTAGAGTTCGTTGGCCTTAGTATCAATCAGAAATAGCGAAGCAGTTTCGCAATTCAGTAAACGACAGGTCGCTTCGAGGGCCTTCTCTCGCACCACTTGGGGATCTAGGGTCGAATTCAAGAGACGCGAAAAATCCATCATGTACTCAAGCTGACGCACTTTTTCATGCATGCTGTGAACAACGCGGGCGATCTCCTCTTCGAGACCGCGAATAACAGAAACAGCGCTCGTAGCTTCGCTAGGCTGTTTCTGAGCCGTTTTCGTCACAGTTTTTGCTGAGGATTTGTGGCGGCTTGCTTTCATATTTTATTGTGGGCTGCCGAAAGAAAAACGCCTCAGTGAAAAATCATCCTGATTCCACTGAGGCCCGCGAGAGCAATGAATTTTGTCTCCCTGAATCCATCCTTGGATTCCTTCCACAACCACACTTCTAAGTCTACGGGAGATCAGGAATGGGTCAACACCTTAAGATTTTTTTTCTAAAATTTTTAGTGCTTGTTGATAAATTTTATTCCGCTGCTCGCCAAAATATTGGCTAACTAATTTCACTGCGACCGAAGTACTCACTTCGGCAGCGAGCAAACACTCGAGAGTCTTAAGCCATTCTGAACTTTTCGAATCTTCCTTAATTATTGGAGGAAACTTCGTCAAAAAAATCCACTCGCCCTTCGGACCTTCAGTCAATATTTCTTTACGAACGGACTCGAGAACAGTTTCGATGTCTCCATGAAAATACTTTTCATGAATCTTTGTCATTTCCTTGGCAGCCACAACAAAAACCCGCGAATCCACGCCCATCAAGGAATTCGAGCACTCGTTGACCGACTCCAGCGCTTCTACAATCCGATTCGGGCTTTCGAACCAAATAAAAACCCGTGTAATTTCACACTCCGAGGCGAGTCGGAGCTCCTCTGTACGTTCACTTCCCTTTTTTGGAAAAAATCCTCGAAACAAAAATGAAGTTTCTTCTACACCAGCTATAGAAAATAACGTCGCAACAGCGGAAGCTCCTGGGATAGGAACCACTGGAACTCCTGATTCCACCGCACGGCTTACCAAACGAGGCCCGGGATCACTCACGCCCGGAGTTCCTGCATCTGAAACCAACGCAAACGACTCACCTGCCTGCAATCGTTCAAGAATCTTCGCAATCTTCGCATCCGAAGCGTGCTGATCTAACCGCTCCAAACTCTTCGAGGGGAGCTTTAAAGCAGCGATGAGCTGAGAGGTGCGACGAGTGTCCTCGCAAAGAATGGCATCCGACTGCACCAAGACCTCTTTGGCCCGATCCGAAAAATCCGAAAGATTCCCGATGGGAGTGGCCACGACCCAAAGTGTCCCGGAAGGGCCTGCCGCCGGTATTTTTTGCCTCTTGGTTGAACTCATTCCGCCCACGATAATAGACCTGGGGAGAGAAGAATAGATGAAAACTCAGATTAAGAAGATGGGCGATGTCGTGGTCGTGTCGATGGATGGCCGCCTGGACTATGAAAACCAGGAGCCATTAAAGGAAGATTTAATCGACCTGATCGAAAGAAGTAAAACCGACGTCGTTCCCAGAAAGATCATCTTCAATCTCGAGCACCTCGAGTTCGTAGGCTCCAGCGGCATTTCGAACTTCATTCAGACCCTCAAAGACTTCAACGTGAAGGCTCCGATGCGTCCGAAGTATTGCAACGTTCGCAGCGAGTTCAAGAAAGTCATCAAGGCTTTCGACGAAGAAAACCTCTTCGAAATTCACGATAACGAAGATCGCGCACGCAAAAGCTTCGACTCTTAGAAACTCAGCACAGGATAGGCGAAATAGACTTCGGGTTTCGGCGCTGTCATTGCAGCAAGCGATGAACTCGAATTCCAAAACAAGTCCGACTGCGGACTGCCGTCACTATTTAAAGGGTTTTGAGGGTCGTCGCGATGCCCAATGTGAAAAATCCCCACCGCAACCCCCAGAGTTAATCCCACCAAAGATCCGATCCATATTGATTCCGCACGCTCAGAAAGCGGCCAGGCGACAAGCCCCACCACTGCCCCACCGACAGCTCCATAGCCCGAAGCAATCAACACGGTACGAACATCTTTATCCATGGCATGCGCGGAAGTAGCGCTCTGGAAAGTTAAACAACCAACAAGCATAACAAATAGGGAAATACGAAGCGCTGAACTCATTCGGTCATTTTTTCAGGAACGGAGAGCGAAATCAATAACTCTTCCCAAAAGCAAGGCTAGAGCTCAGCGTTAATCAGGTGATCCCAATCACTTCCGTCCCAAACTAGAAAATCAAAGCGAATCTGAGAAGCCGGCCCTCGGTACCGAATCAAAAACCGTTTCGCCGCTAAAGCAAGTCGCCGTCTTTTTCGATAATCCACACACTCGTAAGAAGGAGGAACTCCGATTCGAGCTTTAACCTCGAGAAAGACCAGCTCCACCCCACGCGGCCCCGGCTCTTCAAACACCAGGTCGAGTTCGCCCACTTTGGAATAGTAATTCTTCGCAATACAGCGGCTGCCCGGACGATTTTCTAAGAACCAACGAAGAGCATGCTCCTCGACCTTGAAGCCATAACCTCTTTTGGAAAGCATCCCCGTGCTGAGGCAAGAGCCGTTCCTCAGCACGGGAACTTAAATCAACCTTCGTAGTTGGCGTACGAAACAGATCGAATTTGGCAATTGTACTTTTCGATTTGGACCTTATAAGCAGGTACGTCTAAGCCCGTATCGAAAATATGTTCGAAAAAGTAAAAGTTCTGATCTTCAGTCACCTTCACTTGAACTTGAGACTTGAGACCATTCACTTTCTGAATCGTGGCAGCAACTTCCGCTGCATGGGTCTCCGCAGTGGCCTTATTGCAAACGTCAGCGAATGCAGGCAAACCCATAAAAAAAACTCCAATGACAAATAACTTCTTCATAGCATTTCTCCTTCTTTTAGCGCGCCTTACCCAGGGATCTACTCGAAGTCAACTTCCACCAAAAAAGAGAGATTCTTGAGTCCGAACGGCCTCTGGAACGAGCGATTCTCGGACCGGACTAAAACTCCGACGATGAAGGACGCAAGCCCCAAGCTTGGTCAAAGCTGCCTTGTGAGCGGGAGTCGAATAGCCCTTGTGATCGGCCAACCCATAGCCGGGATACTGCGCATCGAGCGCAACCATCAACGAATCTCTTTCGACTTTCGCTAAAATGGAAGCACACGCGATACTCAGCGATTTCTGATCGCCCTTCACAACTGCGGCCACCAGAGTCCGTGGAAACTCTCGCGCAAAATCTCTGGGCACAAACTTTCCATCGATCAAAATCTGATTAGGAACCAAACCCAGTGCCCGAATCGCCCTAATCATGGCCAAATGAGAAGCGTGATGAATATTGATACGATCAATTTCTTCGACCGTTGCAAAAGCCACCGCGTGTGCTCGAGCCCAGCTCCGGATCAGCGGAGCCAACTCTTCGCGCATCTCGCGAGCTACAAGCTTGCTATCGTTTACTTCCTTCAACCAGGGCTGCTTTTTTTTGAGATCTTTCCAGGAATCCAAATGCACTTCGGCCGGAAGGATAACCGCTGCGGCATACACTGGGCCCGCAAGACATCCCCTTCCCACTTCGTCCACTCCTGCGAGTAGAACCTGTGGATGACCGTACTGCGCTTCTAAAGACAGATCGGGTTTCGGCTTACTTAGCGTCACCGGCAGTATTTTTGCCCGCGGCTGAAGCCGGAGCGGAAGATACTGCGGTGTCTAATTCACGTTCAATGCGTGCTGCCTTACCTTCGAGGTCTCGAATGTAATACAGTTTCGCACGACGAACTTTACCCACTTGAACGATTTCGATCTTAGCGACTTTGGGTGAGCTTTCCAGGAACATACGCTCAACGCCAACGCCGTGAGAAATCTTTCGAACGGTGAAGGACTTGCTTGCGCCCTTATTGCCCTTGGCAATCACAACACCTTCGTAAGCCTGGGTACGTTCCTTTTCACCTTCCTTAATTCGGACGTGAACTTTTACGGTGTCACCTGGCTTGTAATCCGGAAACTCGGTGCGCAGCTGCGGCTTTTCGACAAGCGCGACGCGATCAGCGAGACCTTTCAGTTTTACGTAAATACCTTTGGTAGTTTTTCTGGGTTTGGGTTGTGTGGCTGCCATTTGAATGCTCCTAACAATCGAACTTTTAAAACGCTGGCATTTTGCATTCCGGGCCGAAACCCAGAACCGGCTATTGCCCGAACAACCGCGACAAAATAATTGCCACAGCGGAACGAACCGAGAGGTGATTGTACCCCTCTTGACCTTCGCGCCCGTGGATCGGAGCCAGATTCCGATCCACCTCGGGATAGAAGGTTTCCGAAACTCCCCAACCAGTGCCGAAAACCATTGCGACTGGTTTCGTTCGTCCAGGTTCTTCCAGCTCACAACGATACTGCGTGTAGCTGATCGAGTTCGGAAGCGATCGAGCAGAGGTCAGAACCACTTCGGGATCTTCACCATGCACCGATCGAATGGCGTCCTTCACTTCGCGAAAATCATTCGCGAGCCGGACCAGGTTGACGGCCTCTGCCCTGTCCGGATGGTATTCCCGTGAACCGTCGGTCCTCCAGTGACCTAGAATCCGATTCACCAATTCGTGCTGCACGGGAATCGGAGTGACCAGAAAATATCCGCTCGCTCCGAAAGTCCGCGCCGTGCGCGAAATGTCGTGAATGTCCATGTTCGTGACCGCAGTCGTTACGAGTTTACCCTCACGATTCCGAATCGGATGGTGGAGCAATACTACGTAAAGAGGTACAGACACGAGGTCCGGTTTGTAGCACTTTTGCTAGTGTTAATCTAGGCTTTCGTCAGAGGTATTGAGGGTCAGGGGGATCAAGGTTTGAACCCGAATGGCCTCGCCAGTGGTTTCTGAGAAATTGACGTGTTTTGGACCTTGGAAGTAGGTGGAACCAGCAGTAGCTGCCAAACCTACCCAGATCCAGAACGGATAAGACGACTTCAGCAATGCGATAACTTGAGTCATGTCTAACCCTCCCACAGGGGTACAACCCCGATCGAGTCCGAGCATACCACTTTTCAACGCCAGGAGAGCTTGACCCTCAACTTTTTTTAATAAACTAAATTAGTCAGCTTTACCGGCCTCTAGAGCTTCTCCCGAAGCTGGGGATGGGGTCTCCTCATAGCGGGGGGAAGAGAAGCAATTCACGGATCCACCTTTGAGCCACTTCAATAAATCTCGCTGATAGTCTCGCTGCAGCTCTCGAAACAACTCCACACCTTCTTTTTGATTCGTTTCGAGAGAGGCCTCAGCAAGAGATTTTTGTTCCGCTGTGATCAGCCTGCGCTTGACTAAAATTCCCAGCATTTTCTTCTGCCAGGGAAGGTCGTATTTGAACTCGAAATTTTTATCGATCAACGGAGGAGACTTTTCGTTCGTTTCCATCACCTTGGAATTTTCAAAAACGCCCCCACCCGATCGAGCAGCAGTGACTATATCGTCACGATCTCTGTCAGGCAGCTGGTCGACTTTTTTTAAAGCTTCTTCGTAAGCAAGCAGGCCCGCATCCTTCTTCGCACGAGGAGGCATGCAAAAATTCCCTTTGTTTGTCATCTTTCCGTAGATCTGACTCCAACTCGTCAGACCACTGAGCGGGCTGCGCCCAGGAAACTTGAAGTTATCCTGATCGCTGCCCGCATTGTGACAACTCGTACAGTACTGGCGATGCCCGACGGCGGGACCGGCATGCCTCACATCGAAAAACTTGGAGTAACCAACCTTCCCGGCAGATTGAATGTACTCTTGGATCTGAGAAAACTTCTCCCGATCCTGCAGTGCCACTGAACCTGGGGCCGGAAAAATTTCACGTAAACCGTTCGGATGACAACTGACACAAGATCCAGACCGCTGAGTTTCGGTCATCGGGTGCATTTGCGGTTCCTTCGCACGTTGAGTAAAAGGTAGAATCAGTTTCTCATCAAGCGGCTTTCCCGTCTTGGCATCCTTTTTCTGCATCGTCAGCATATCCGCGTGGAAGACCTGGGCGTTCTTATCTGAAAGAAAGATCACGTATTTGTCATAGCGATCTCCGGGAATCATCAGCAGAGAAATAGGGGCAGGCATCGCTACCGCTATTCCACTGTGCAGATAATTGATCTGAATTGCGCCTTTGACGGAGTTGCATTCGGGAGTGTTGCGTTTTTCAACACGGCACTCTTCCAAATCCTTCTCCCACCCCGTGTAGTAGCTATTGCCCTTAAACAGAGCCGGTAATTTTCCCATCTCCGGATCCTGTTCACGAACATACTCGGGAAGTTTTTCTAAGAGCTTGTCGTTCTTGTAACGAATCCAAAAATCCCAGTAGTTTTCCAAATTCTGAAAACAGTGCTGCACCTGTTGCGAAGTACGCGACTTACAGGCGGTGTAGGTATTGTGAAGGGCTTCGACTTCTGCGGAGTTCCCAGTCTTTAAAGCCTTGTCTACCCAACGCTGCCAATCCGCAGGGAAGACAGGGCAGCTCATCCCAGCCCACGCGGGAAACTCTAACAAGAGAAAAATGATGCATAAAGTCAACGCAAAGACTCTCACCTCTTCTGATCGGTTTTTTTGCTGCACACCTCAACTAGGGTTGGTAGAGTTGAGGTTCAAAATAGGAGAAACTCGATATGAAAAAACAAATTACTTTGGGCGTTTGTGCAGCATCTTTGTTGGCATTGGGCTTAGGTAGCCCGGTTTTCGCAGATGACAGCGCTGCTCCTGCAAAAACTGAGAAATCGGACAAAAAGGGTGGCGACAAGGAATGCAAGAACTGCCACCACGCTAAGAAAGACTGCGATTGCCACGGCAAAGATAAGAAGAAAGACAAGAAAGACGAAGCAAAGAGCTAACAAAAAATTATGACTCTTGGACAAAGCGCCCAGACCTTTGGTCTGGGCGCTTGATTTTTCTACTCTAATAGTATAAAAATCCACGAATTTCTTATTAACGAATCGTGGAGATCCAAATGTTTTCTATTTCGAAACCCCTGTATTCTGTTCTCTTCATCTTCTTTCTTATCCTAAGCCAGGCAGCTCATTCTGATACCCCGGAAGTCTCAAGCGACGCTCCAGCTGGCTTCAAGCCCTTCCTAATAGAAAAATCAAATGAGCACGCCATGGTTGAAAGACAGGGAAAGGTGACCATTACCTGGGGAATGACAGAAGGAGAGAAGGCATCGGGAGTTCACACTGCCCACCTCTCAACCATTCTTGGAGGATCCGTTTACTATGCTTTTTTAGGACCCAGCTATTCTGCGAAGAAATGGGACGACGCTGAGGCGACCTGTACTGTGAAGATGGGGGAAGGCTGGAGACTCCCTACTTCCGATGAAGCCTATTTTGCGAGCTTCTTTGGATTGCTCCAGAGAGCAGTCCACACTGTATATGAGCAGGATTTAGAAGGTCATCGATTGTATCCTTCTTGGATCGAAGATACTCAGGGCGAGTTTTCTGCCTCTGCACTATCCGGACGCAGCATCCTATTTGTGGTTGCAGATGGAAAGGGCAGCAAGCCCCTTGGACTGGACCTCGACAACAATCCCAAAGTCCCAGCCTGGAACCAAGTAGCACCGAGAGAAGCCAGCGCTTTCGTCCTTGTTCAGAAACTGTCTCGAGGAGTCGCACCTTTTTGTGTTCATGGAAACTTAAAGGGGGATGGCCGCTCAAGTCCGAATGATCTTCCCTTATGAGACTTATTTTTTCTTCAGCGCTCGGAATAAATCCGGGCGCTTTTTTTTTGTTCGCGTGAGCATTTGCTCAGAACGCCACTTGGCAATGGCTCTGTGATCTCCACTCAGTAAAACTGCCGGAGGCTCGACGCCATCAAAATCTCTGGGTCGGGTAAACTGAGGGTATTTCAAAAGTCCGCGTTCGAGAGAATCCTCGCTCAAAGAACGTTCGTTCCCCACCACTCCTGGAATCAACCGAGTGACGACATCTGCGAGAACTAATGCCGGTAACTCTCCGCCCGTCAGCACGTAATCCCCTATGGAAACTTCCTCATCCACGCAACGATCAATGAAACGTTCATCAACCCCCTCGTAGTGACCGCAGACCAGAATGATTTTCTTATACTTCAGAAGTTTTCTTGCACGCTCTTGAGTGAGGATCTTGCCTTGCGGCGATAGGAGCAGAGTTCGAGCGCTCTTTGTGGGTTTCGGCAAAACACTCTTCCAAGCGGCATGTAAAACATCGGCCCGCAGAAGCATCCCCTCCCCGCCGCCGTAAGGGGTGTCGTCTACGCGCTTATGCTTGTCTTTTGCGAAGTCGCGAATCTGTGTGAAATGGAACGAGACAAGGCCCTGCTTCTGAGCCTTGCCGATAAGACTCGAATGCAACGCCGGCGGAAATATTTCCGGGAAGAGGGTGAGAAAATGAAATTCGATTGGCTGAAAGCTATTCGACAATTTCTAAAACTGTTCTCTTGCGAAGCTTGGTCGAGGCTCCATTCAAAATCGTTCGAACCGCGCGAGCCGTACGGCCCTGCTTTCCAATGATTTTGCCCAGATCTTCCTTCGCGACTTTCAACTCGATGACGGTGGTATTCTCACCGGCAATCTCGTTCACGTCGACTTGATCTGGGAGATCGACCAACATCTTCGCCATGTACTCAATTAGTTTTGTAAGCTCGCCGAGCTTTTTACCGCCTGCTGGGCCAGCACCTGTTGGATCTGACATCACACGACTCCTCTCTTCAACAACGGGTATCGCTACCACTACTGCTTCTGCACTTTGTCACGTCGTCCCGTAGACGTACGTGCAGTACTGATGAGGTGAGACTCAGATCTTATTTTGCTAAGGTTTTGAGGAGTTGTCCAACCGTTTGTGTAAGTTGGGCGCCTTTTGCTTGCCAAGCTTGAATTGCTTCGACGTTGACCTTTAACTTTTCCTTGGAATCCTTGGCCTTGGGGAAATAATGGCCAAGTTTTTGGAGATACTCTCCGTCGCGCTTCTTATTACTGTCAACTGCGACGACCATGTACTGGGGATGCTTTTTTGCGCCTTGTCGAGAAAGACGAATTTTGACTGCCATCTGAGTGAATCTCCTTAGCTATCTGTGTAGCCCTGTGTCTAGCCGAAGACTCTTAACAATATAGACCACTCCCGTCAAGTAGGCTTGTTGGGGGCCGCTAAAGCGGCCAAAAGCTCGTCCGCGAAGCGCTTTTGCTCGGCTTCTAGGTCGTCTCCCCAGCCGGGTTTCGTCAGTCGGGCAATCGCCCCCGGTGGGAGGGGCAACCTCTTCTGTTGCAAATTGCCCGTCAAAAGTACGACGGTGAGATTGAGAGAAACCAGCTCCTTCAAAAGGTCCAAGCCGGACTCCCCGGGGAGGATTTCGTCGAGTAAAACAATGGCCGGCATGCGGCGAGTGAGCTCCAGACGGGTCTCCCAGGTATTGCGACAGGTGCTGGTCACTTTTAGGCCTGGAATAGCGCTCACGGTGAGCTCTAAAAGGCGAAGCATTTCATCGACATCCTCAACGATCAGAACGTGCTTCAAAGCGGGCCCCATAGGTTTAATTTATCATGAAAACTAGCCGATCAGCCAAGTATGCAGAAGCACCCACACTTCTTCTGGGAAGATCTCTTTAAAATCGGCCGAGGCGAGACCGGAGTCATCGAAGTTTTAAAGCAAAACGTCCTGTTTAAGACCCTCACTCGCCGGGAGCTTCGATACCTCTCCCACTTTGTTTATGAGCGGACCTACCAACCCGACGAAGCCATATTTAAACAAGGCGACCGAGGCCTGGGAATGTACGTCATTGCCCGCGGACTCATTACGATCAGTACTGAATCGCCCCATGGAGATAACTTGGTAACTACTTTGGGTGCCGGAAGTTTCTTCGGGGAAGTGGCCCTCGTCGACCAGGAAAATCTTCGTACCGCTACGGCTGTAGCTACGGAGCGTACGGTGCTCGTCGGATTTTTCAAACCAGACCTCACCGAAATTCTCCAACGTAAACCTGCCATGGGCGTGAAAATTCTTTATCAACTTTCGTCGGTGCTCGCACGGCGCCTGCTTGAAACCACCGAAAAAATTACTCTCATCACACGCGCAAGAAAGATGGCACAGATTCACGAGGACGCGTCGTGAAGACGCCACGTTTGGACCCGGGCCTGCGCCGGGATATTTTCAAACTCGCATTCGTACTCTTAGCCGGAGCAGGAACTCTTGCCCTATTCTTTCTCACGCCCGCTCTTTCTACCCCCACCTTACTCTCGGTGATGCTCACGATGTTTCTTTCCCCGCTCGTTGCTGTATTGGAAAGACGCGGCTACACGCGTTCAATAGCCACACTCGTGGTGTTTAGCGGCATGGCAGTGGTCTGCACGCTCACCATTGCGTTTGCATTGAAGGCAGGCAATCTGGAGTGGGACTCCTTTCAGGTAAAAGCTGACACCTACTACGCGAACGCTATCGAGCGCTGCCGAATGATGGAAGAATCTCTCAAGCAGAAGTTTCCAGCCATTAGCTCGGTGAGCCCCACCGACTCTCTGATCGCCTGGAGCAGAAGTACGGGTCAATGGTTCGTGAACAACGGCACCGGAGTGATGGGCGACCTTATGGTCTGCGTATTCTTAGTTCCGCTGCTCACTTATTTTTTACTGAATGACGGTAGAAAGATTCGCAGAAGTTTTTTTCAGCTGGTCCCAAACCGTTTCTTCGAATCTTTTTTCTTAATCAGTCATCAGATTACGGTCGCTCTATCCGACTATTTGCGCGCGAAGCTGATTGAGGCCTTCTTAGTGGGCCTGATCACTACAGTTGGTTTGGCCATCGCTGGAGCACCATATGCACTCATGCTCGGTTTTTTTGCTGGCGTGACCAATGTGATTCCCTACATCGGTCCAGTGATTGGTGCAGTGCCAGGCATTGCTCTCTTTTTCATGGACCCCCAGCTCAATGAATTCCTATGGCCCGCGGTCGCCGTTTACGCATTTGCCAACATCATTGACACTGTCGTGATCTTTCCAATCATCGTGGCAAAACTGGTGAATCTGCATCCCCTTATTTTGCTTGCCGCAGTCGCTGTCGGGCAACGCTACTATGGATTGATTGGAATGCTCATCTCCATTCCTGTCGCTGCTATTTTTAAAGTGGTTGCAATGGAAGTCTACGCGGCCATCTACACGGAGCGCAAAGTCCGAAGATCTACTTCTTAATCAGCACTTCCAAATTGCTGAGGCGATTCACCTTCCCGACATGTTTCAACCGGCTCAGATGAAATTCGGTTCCAGTTCCTAACAGGTCTTGAACTGCTAAAACTAACGCCTCTGCAAGCGCTGGATTTAATGCGCAAGTCGCCACCCAGGTATCTGGCGCGGGATGCGCTAGGAAGAGCTGGCTATCGCTATCGCGTTTTTTAAAATACACCGTCCAACTAGATGGAAGCAGCAAACGCGCTTCTGTTTCCGTTCCTTGATAAACAGAAATCAGTGCGGACTCGAGCTGTTGAAGTTCGCTTTGGGGAAATTGAAGCTCCAGCTGACATTGCAGCCAAGGATGCGTCGCTTTATTTAAGCCTACAGTTCCAGATAAAAAATTGAGGCTAATCACTCGGCCATGTTAAGGTGCCCCGAATGGGCAAGCAACCCCGAACTTATAAATACTTCGACCTCGTTATGGCAGGGTTCGTAACAGTTCTGCTTTGCTCGAACATCATTGGCGTTCAGAAGGTCAGTCACCTGTGGGGAATTACGTTCGGCGCCGGCACTTTATTTTTTCCGATTAGTTATGTGTTTGGCGATGTCCTGACAGAAGTCTATGGCTATGCCCGCGCAAGACGAGTGGTGTGGGCTGGTTTTGCTGCCCTGGCCTTTGCTTCGTTTGTCAGCTGGGTAATAGTAACCTTGCCTCCAGCCCCGGGTTGGACACAGCAAGAAACTTACCGCCAAATTTTCGGACAAACACCGCGAATCGTCTTTGCTTCGTTACTGGCTTTCTTCATCGGCGAATTCGCCAATTCTTACGTACTGGCAAGAATGAAAGTTGTAACCAAAGGTAAACATCTTTGGGCGCGAACCATTGGCTCGACCATTGTCGGCGAGTTCCTGGATTCCATCGTTTTTTACCCGTTGGCATTCTTGGGAACTTGGCCCACTGAGCTCGTCATCAAGGTCATGGTTTCAAATTATTGTGCCAAAGTACTTTGGGAAACCGTGCTGACACCGGTGACCTATCGAGTAGTGAAGTTTCTGAAGAAGGTGGAGAGCGAAGACTACTACGACGTCGGAACCAACTTCACGCCATTTTCACTTAAGACCTAATTACTACTACAACAGACGACGAACGTACTCCTCTACCCCCGCCTCGAGAGACAGGAAGTTTTCGGAATAACCCGCTTGTTTCAGGCGATCCATCTTGGCTTCGGTGAAGTATTGGTAACGCTCGCGAAGCGCCGCAGGTGTATCGATGTACTCGATATGCGACTCCTGCCCGAGTGTTTTGAAAACCGCGTGCACCAGGTCTACAAACGGCCGAGCCTTCCCAGTACCTAAGTTGTAAATACCGCGACGAATGGGGCGCTCGATAGCAAACTCCAAGACATTCACGACATCGCTCACCGAAATGAAATCTCGGCATTGGTAGCCGTCTTCAAACTTCGGGTTGTGGCTGCGGAAGAGTTTTACTTTGCCGTCTTTTCGGATTTGATCAAAGGCATGCAACACCACACTCGCCATCCGACCCTTGTGACGCTCGCCAAATCCATAAACGTTGAAAAATTTGAATCCCGCCCAGTTCGGGGGTGTGAGCTTTTTCTTTTCTTGTTCCAAAACCCAGAGATCAAAAAGGCGTTTGGATTCCCCATAAGGGTTCAACGGCTTCAAACGTGGGATCAAGCCCTCGTCATCGTCGTACCCCAGCTCCCCTTCCCCATAGGTCGCTGCACTACTGGCGTAAACCATGGGGATCTGCTTCTCTGTCGCATAATTCCAAAGCTGCTGAGAGAAGTCCAAATTGACCTTTTTTAAATAGGCTTCATTGAGCTCAAAGGTATCTGTACAGGCGCCCATGTGAACAATGGAGCTGATATGGGGTTTCTCAGCCTCTAACCAGGGGAAGAGGCTTTCAAAGTCGACTGTTTGGCAGAATTGAACCCCCTGATGCTCACTTCGGGTTCCGAAAAAGGCCAGCTTATCCACGGAGATAACGGGAATCCCGCGTTCATTGCAGCTCTCCACGATACGGGAGCCAATAAAGCCCGCCGCGCCGGTAACCAAGACCGAGGATTGGGGTTGAGAAGGTGCCATGGCAGCCAATCTACCGGGGCCTAAGGACGATTGCAACGGTTGGTCTTTTCGATTGAATTTTAAGTCCTTTTTGGGTATTTCTGCCGACCTACAAGGAGTCCTTTTAATGGCTAATACCCGTAAAGCAACCAAGCGCGCAAAGGTTGCGCTCGTCAATCAGTCTCGCAACTCGGTTCATCGCAGTGCTGCTAAGACCGCTCTTCGAAATGCGATCGCCGCTGTGAAGGCGAAGGATGCTGCTAAGGCGAAGGATGCTTTCGCTGCTGCCATCAAGACTCTTTCTAAAGCTGCTAGCAAGGGTGCGGTACCGAAGCGCCGAGCCGCTCGCAAGATTAGCCGTCTCACGCACTTGGCGAAGAAGACGTTGCCGACTTTGCTCTCTGCTTCGAAGTAATTTTAATTCAGACTGGTTGTGAGGAATTGAGTCCAAAGTCCAACGGGATCGAGACCCGTTTGCTTTGTGCCGAAGTCCAACTCGCAGAGGGCTTCCTGAGCACGTAGAACCTCCTCAAATTTCCAGCGTCCACTCCAAGCCTGTAATCGAGAAGCGGCATAGGGATTCAGTTTAATTTTCTTAGCAGCCCCCGTTTTATCGGAAGTCAAAATTCCCAAATAGCGAAGATTCCAACCCAACAACCCCACCAACGGAATGCTGTGTTCAGGCGAGTGAGCCAGCTGTCGCACCAGTTTTAAGCTTTGGGCTTTCTCACGATTGAAGAAGGACTGAATCATGGCATCACCCAACTGATCGCCAGCAATTCCTTTGGAGTCCCACTGCATGTCTTGACCTTCTTCAGTCGAAGCTACCAGCG
Source organism: bacterium (assembly GCA_019751945.1). Classification (GTDB taxonomy): domain Bacteria; phylum Bdellovibrionota; class UBA1018; order UBA1018; family UBA1018; genus JAIEMT01. The sequence continues at coordinate 59,451 of JAIEMT010000014.1, read as the reverse complement.
CCTGCTTTTGAATTTCTTGGTCAACGATATCGAGATTCCACGGATCCATCGAACAGAGCCAAGCCACAAATGGGCCTGACAGGGTTTGTCCGCGACGCTTTCCTAAATATTGCACCCACGCTTCGCGATCCCGTTCGGGAACCGCATCGCAAGGCACCACTGCCGTTTTTTCAATCAGAAGCTTTGAAAATTTTTTTCGAGCATCCAAATCCTTCGCGATGAAAACGCAGACGTTTTGAACTTCTTCTTTTCTCATCTTCGGACCTAAGAGTTCAGCAAGTCCGTCTTGATCTTTCAGCGCGTGGGCTTCCTTCACAATAATAAGCTTGGGTCCGCCCCCTAAACTGAGATTTCGCGCAGAATCCACAAGCCCCGGCGTTGAAACCTCGGAGCCGTAATAAATTTCTTCAGAAAACTGATTGCTCTCAGACGGCTGACGCAAGCTGGCCATTGTACTGCGAACTCTTTGAAGCAACTCGCGAGCCTTCATTTGCTCCGGACCATAGACCCAGTAGACCGGCCACAGATCCCCGACTTCGAGCTCACGCTGAATGATTTTAGGTTCAAGTTTAGGCACAGATTTCCTCTAGAACATGGCTAACATAGATTCATGGAGGTCGCCCATCATACTTTCAGCGATGACGGAGAGCGTTCTTTCAAATTCGCTTTCGTTGATCAGAGCAGAAGTCGTCCCGAAAACATCTAAACGGTTATTGCCCGGAAAGGGTTTGGATCGACCAAAGCCGCCCTGCCACAAAACTTTCTTTTCGTCGGCTTTCGTAACGACTCGACGCTCTAAAGTAAATTGGCAGCTCAAAGAAGCAATATACTCCGTCGAGATACTGCGATCTCCGGGACCCGCCAATCGAGGTAAAAGCTTCGAAGGATACAGCGCGTTCGCCAAGTTGGAAGCAGAGGAGCCATACTCGGCCCGTGTAATCAATCCGGTTAAAACTGCGTCGGCAGCTTGAGGACTACTGACCAACTCCACTTGGCCACCCGCCGCAATAATTTTTACGAGATGGTTGTAGACCAGATTTTCAATTCCGACTTTGTAAGTATCGTTCACCAACGGCGCTACATAGACGCGTCGCACCCCTTGCTTCGCAATGAGCGGATCTTTAGAGCTCTGAAAGCGATAGCCGCTGCAGGAAGTCAAACCTGCCGCTGCTACACTAATGAAGAATAAAAATGAAACCCCGCGCATGAGTCCTTTAGTCATACGTAGGCACCCCTACTTTCTCAACTCAAAATCCGAAAATTTTTGGTAAGGTGACGCGTGCCTTTTGATTCGCTCTCCGAGATTTTAAGACTGGTCCAATCGAAGTATCCGAAGCTCAGCAAACGGATCGTCGAAGCGGGCGCGCTCTCCCTCTGGGAAAAAGCAGTGGGCCCTGCCATTGCAAAGCATACGCGTGCCCTTCGGGTTCAGGAGGGAGTTCTCTGGATTGAGGTCGACCACCCCATCTGGAAGTCTGAGCTTCATTATAGAAAGAAACAGATCCTCGACCGACTCAACTCGGCTCAGAAGGACGAAAACAGCTCCAACCCTCCTATATCAGACCTGTTTTTAGTCGATCGACAATAACCCTCTGATCAGATATATTGCATTGCGTCAATAAGGAGCATCTATGCGCGCCTACGGTCTGCAAAGCTACCCCCGGGTTCGAATCATTACTTACAATGCCGCTTATCGTTCGGCTTTCATCAGCCTGAATCGGGAGTGGATCGAAAAATACTTTGAAATCGAAGAAGCCGATGTGGCGCAACTCGAGCGCCTTGAAGAGACGATTTTGGGCGTCGGCGGAGAAATCTTCTTTGTGCTTGAGAACGATCACGCCGTTGGCACTTGTGCCATGGTTCCCCATGGACCGACAGGTTGTTTCGAGCTCGCCAAAATGGCTGTGGCACCCGAGATGCGCGGTAAAGGTTATGGAGACCTCCTAATGGATGCGGCAATCTCTTGGGGAAAATCGCAGGGTGGCAACGAAGTGATGTTGCTCTCGAATACGATTTTAGAATCGGCGATCAAGCTTTATCGTAAACATCAATTCGAAGTCGTGCGCCTTGGAAATCATCCGGACTACAAACGCAGCAATATTGAAATGAAACGTTCGCTAGATTCTTAAGGGCGTTAGTTCAGCATTACGAAAATCGCGATCAGCGAAAAAACCGTAACCACCACGAGAGCAATCGTAAACATCTTTAAGTAGGAAGGCTTCTCAATCGCTGAGATGACGAAAGTGCGTCCTTCAATCTCTTGTGACGAAGGGCGGGAGATCTTGGCTTTTGCTCGAGCCGCGGCACGAGCCCCTCGATCCACTGCTTTCTTGATTTCACCGGCTCCAGCATCTTCTTCCAGATTCATTGCAACGGATTCACTTGCTTCGGGAAGTGTTTCTTCGATGATGGGAACCAGTCCTTTGACCGCGCCCGTCCCGGGCATAAAAACGGTGGTGCCGCCATCGCCCAAAACTTCTGCAGAAGGTTCAATGATCTCGGTTTGAGTCTCTGTCTGCGTTTCCGTTTCGGTGATTTCTTCTTCCGAAGAATTCATGAGGCGAGGAACTGCTACTCCCAAAACCTTTTGAACCTCTTCTCGCTCGTGCAAATACATCCAATAGCCATTGGCTGGACAAATCTCATCTTGCAAAGTGAGTTGGCGTTGAGTGACAAGCTCTTGAACTTGTTCTTGTGAGTAAGGGCCAGCAATCACATTTCGGTTGGTCCGAATGAGCCAGAGATTTTCTGAAGACTCTGTGCCTGCCACTTTTTCTTTAGCCATGCCTGCTTACAACTAAAGATAACAATTATCCTTGAAGTGCGTCAACCGTTCGCTGCTCGGCAGCAAGAAATCGGGAAATGGCCTCGTGTTTCGATTTGCGAAACTCAGCGGGAGTACCCCAAAAAACAATGTTTCCCTGATAGAGAAAGGCAATCCGATCCGCTAGGAGCAAAGCCGAAGGAATATCGTGACTAATGACAATCGATGTCAGTTTTAGCTCCTGCTTCAGTTTAGCAATCATGTCGTCGACCGTCGTCCGAGTGACGGGATCGAGTCCAGTAGTCGGCTCATCGTAGAGAAGAATTTTAGGTTCGCGAATGATCGCGCGCGCCAGACCCACTCGCTTTCTCATCCCGCCCGAAAGTTCGTTCGGAAATTTGTCATGACCGCCGGGCATTTCTAAGAGACCCAAAACCCGCTCAACAGCCTGTTTGATTTTAGATTCGGAAAAATCGGTGTGCTCCCGAAGTGGAAACGCCACGTTTTCAAAAATGGTCATGTCATCAAAGAGTGCGGCGTTTTGAAAAAGCATTCCGAAAGACATTCGGTGCTCTGCCAGCTCTGCACCCTTCAGCACGGAAATATCTTTTTCTTCTATCCAAACTTCTCCCGCATCGGGCTTCAGGAGTCCCAAAACGTGTTTCAGCATGACGGATTTTCCAGAACCTGACGGCCCTAATATATAGGTCAGCTTTCCACGGGGAAATTCGATGTTCACACCCTTCAGAACTTTGTCGCGCCCGCCTCGAAACGCTTTGTGAACATCGATGAGGCGAATGGCTGCTTCCGCAGATTTAGACATAGTCTCTTTGTACCCTGGAAGAGACAGAAGTCAAAAGCTCATACGGCACTGACCCGATCTTTGCGGACTGTTCCCAAATGTCAATATGAGGACCCAAAATCTGCGCCCAATCCCCTACCTGAGCCTGTGGCGGGCATTCAATGGAACTCAGATCCATACTGATAATTCCGGCAAATCGATTCAATCGACCACCTAACCAAACACTGCCCTTTTCATAGAGCCCTCGATGAATCCCGTCGGCGTAGCCCCCAGCGAGAGTCGCGATTCGGGCAGAAGTATTCGAGCTCACCCGAAAACGTCCCCCGTAACCCACCGACTCTCCTGCCTTGAGTTGGAAAATCGAAATAACTTTGGCCTCTAATGTCATTACTGGCTGCAGGCCTTTTGCAGGAGCAGATTTCCACGGGGGAACTCCATACAGAGAAATTCCGGGACGAACCAAATCGGTGAGATCTCGAAGCCGCCACTTCTGCGCATTCCAAATGGCAGCGCTATTTCCTAGGTGAAATCGAACCTGCCCTAAGGTTTCTTCAAACTCGCTGCGGACATTTAAGAATCGTTCCATCTGAGTCCGACTGAGCGAGCAATCTGGATCCTCACCCGAAGCGAGGTGAGAAAAAACTCCTTGGGGGTGCCATTCACTTGAAAGCGATGCAAGCTGCCGAACTATTCGCCGCGCTTGCCCAGGATGAATTCCTAAACGATTCATACCCGTGTTGAATTTCAATTCGTAAGGAATTCGGGAGGGCCAGCCTTGGGAGAAAAACCGGTCCCAATCTTCCTGGGACGCAATCACCGGAGTAAGTCCGAACTTTTCGCAAAACTGACCTTTTTCTTCGCTCCAATGCGCGGCTCCTGAAAATACAACCAAACGAATTCTTCTGGCCCGACTACCCAGCTCTTCTCGGAGCTGGCGCCCCTCTTCGAGGGTCGCCACTCCGAAACCATCCAAACCTGACTCCGCGACTAGATTTCGAGCGGCCCAAACGGCTCCATGTCCGTAGGCTTCTGCCTTCAACATCGGAAGGACGTCCAGGCCTGGAGAAAGTTTTTGAATCACACGAAAATTGGAAACTAGAGAAGACGCCTCCAGCTGAGCCCGAATACGCTCGTGAGCGCTCGCATCCGATTTATTCTTGAGAAGTCTAGAGAGCCGAGAGGAGGGTGTTTTCATAGACCAAGCCTGAAGTCCGCAACATATGACTGAGTGACGCGAAGTGAGCGGCGCTGTCGACGCCGGCTTGAAGTATCACAAGAACTCCGAGAAGTCTTGGACGTCCCGTCTGCCGTCCTAAACTTCCGAAGCCTGTCATGGCCCATGCCTCAAAATACGCTACACCGAGACGTTTCATGAGCATCTTAGAAAGGGGCGCATAATTCGAAAACGAAGCAAGCTGCCCCTGTTGAGTGACGTGAATCACGGCGGCCAAGGCTTCCGGTTCGATCACAAAATTCATCGCCATGGGGGCATCCCCAGGAGCAAAGCCAGCATCTGCTTCCAAAACCGCAGAATTCAATGTTTCGTTGAATTTGAAAAAGAGCGTCGGACTCTGGCAAAGCTCAGCTGAAATTGCAGTGAGTCGCGAAGCCAAGGACTTGGGATCTCGGAAGCGTACGGCTTCTTCTTCGAATTGAAGTAAAAGTTTTCGCTCTCTTTGAAGGGACTGAAGTCCCTCAAGGGAATTTTTAATTTCCTGCTTCTTCTCCAAAGCTACTTGGATAGGAGGCGGCGGAGGCAATCGTTCGGAGCGATCACTGAGATGAACCTCAGGAACTCGCGGAGCCTGAAGCCCCGGACTCGTGGGAACCTCCCGAAACACCGGGAGAGTTTGAAGCGGCGGCAACAGAGGTGCGGGCTGTGCATCGATGTACGCCTCGGGAACAGCACCCGACCGTCTCAACACAGCGGTTACCCACCCTAGCAAGGCGATGAGTAAGAGAGAAAGTCCTAACGCCAGAACGGAGATTCGATTCAAACGCCCTTCCCGAAAATATCGATGAAAAATGGAAGAGCGCATCGACAATTTTTCAGTGACCAGGGCTACGGGAAAACCTCCGACCCGGGCGTAACTTGCTACTACGGGGAACTGGTCAAGCGATTCGTATCGGCCCGAGCCAGCAATTCTAGAGCTCTGCAACACAGGAAGGATCCCATCCGTAAAAATAGCGGACTCCGGAAAACTTCCAAAAACGTACTGCGGATCGGTATGCGCCAAGACTCTTCCATTGATGTCGATCATGTAAGCGCGATAACCCAAGCCCTTCCAGTAATTTCCAATTCGGGTCATTCCAGCAAAGACTTCCTGGGAATCCATCAAAAATAAAACGACTCCCCCTGAAACAACTTGAGCCTGCGCGATCCACTGAGCAGATCTCTCTGAATCCGGGCGAATGGAAAGCAATGAACTATCCACATTTTTTAAAATCAGCTTTTCTTGGATTTGTTTGAGATAAGCCGTTTCGAAATCCGCGCGAGACCCTTTAATCTTGGAATCAATTTTTGAAGCATCTGCATTCCACGAGGAACGCTTTACACCCACCACTGCTCCATCTTTGACCTCAAACTCAGTCCAGTTCAGTACCGCTCCGGTCGGAGCCTTCTGAGCTTGGTAGGACTGGCTCCCCTGAGCTTTCGAACTTTCTAAGACGCTCACAACATATTCCATCAGCGCCCGGATTTGGACACCACTCTCCCGGCGCTGAGAGAGTTCTTGGAGGTCTTTCTCGTCTTGAAAAACACGCTCGGAAACATAGATTCCTCCAAGCGCTGCAAATAGCGCTGGAAGCGAAATCAGAATCAAAGTTTTGAACTTACTTTGAAGAATCCCCACAGAAAAATTCTATCAGATTTTTAATCTTCTATAGGGTCTCAAATAGCCGTCAGCATTTTGACTGGAAACCCCCGGAATCCCGGGCTAGGTTGGCTCGATGGACGTCACTCAGTGCAACGATTGCAAACGTTTACGCACCTATTGCGAACGTATTGGGAAGGAAAAGCGCAAGGCTTACCAGAACGACCAATACTGGGCCAGACCCGTTCCCGCATTCGGAGTACCCCAACCTGAAGTAGTCATCGTTGGTCTAGCTCCCGGCGCGCATGGCGCAAATCGAACCGGACGAGTTTTCACGGGAGATCGCTCGGGCGAATGGTTGTACCGAGCACTGCACCGCGCCGACTTTGCGAACCAATCAGAGTCCACAGGATTAGGCGATGGGCTGCAGTTAAAGAATGCGATTGTCACCTGTGTGGTGAAATGCGCTCCCCCCGACAACAAACCCACTCCCGGCGAAATAGCACGATGTTCAAAAAAGTTTTTCGATGTCGAAATTCAAAAATATTCTCGAGCTCGGGTCTACATTGCGCTCGGACAGATCGCCTTTCACGCTCTTTGGAAAAAATTAGGAAATCAGAAAACACGACCGAAGTTTGAACACGGAAAAGAAATCGAGCTCGAAAAAGGGCTACTCTTGCTCTCGTATCATCCGAGCCAACAGAACACCTTCACAGGTCGATTGACAGAACCCATGTTCGATCGAATCTTCGCTCGCGCTAACGACGCCCTGCGGGCTGGTCCGGCGAAATCAACGGCTGAGCTCTGTTAAACGGAGGCATTCCACTCGGGAGCTGCTGAACCGGTGCAATCGGCTCACGGGTCACGGTCCCGTTTGGAGACGTCACGGCCTTGAGGTTGTTCAATCCCCCACCCGCCAATTGAGCGAAGACCTGGTAGAGCTTCTCACGGTCTGCGTTCACGTCGGGACTCAAAACAATCCAGAGGAACCAGAACTGGAGCTTTTCAAAAATATTGTCTGCCTTCGGGGCTTTTCCATTGTCCAAAAGGTAGGCGAAAATCGCTTTCAATTGGCTGTCGCTGTCCACACCAGCCAACTTGGATAGCTCGCTCTTGAAAACCGGGTAAGCCTGCATGGCTTCATCCCGCTGAAGGGTACCGTCACCATGTTTCTTGCCAACATCAAAGCGCGAGAAAATGGCCTCCACGTATTGAATCAATCCCGCCAAGCTTTCACTATCCCCCATGTCCATCGGCGCAGCAGCACCACTTCGAGTCGCACGGCTGGCGCGAATCAAAGCGTCCTGCATACTTCGCCGCAAGGTGGAGTCGATCGATCGATAGTAGGATGCCAACCCAGGCATGTGATCGAAATAAGTTTCGAAGCTGTTGAAGAATCGCGTCTTGTAGCAGGAAGCGTCGACCATGGGCTTACCAAAATTGTCATCGAGCTTACATTCCTGCGGCCCACCCGGCGTTTTAGGATTGTCGAGAATGCAGCCGCATTCCTTCATAATGCCGTAGTGCATGCGCTCGGCCAATTTCTTCGTCGAAACAAGAAAGACTAAGAGGTCGCTTACTTCATCTAATTCCATCAAGCCGTTACCATTCGCAGAATAGACGAAGAGGTTCGCTTCTCGGAAACGTCGAAGGTAAGCGGTGTCTTTAAACCGTTTATCGAGCGCGCGAATGTCGACTAATACATCCAACAAATCGCTGACGAAAATCTTAAATTCCTCGATGTTCACACCGAGCTGATTTTGCTCCAATGTTTTTTGATTGGAATAACCGGCCAAGAAAATACGCGAGAGCTGACGCGCCCAATTCTTTTGAGAAAGGTCGAAGAAAGAAATTCGGTAATCATCATTCTGAGGCCCAAAGAAAATCTGATCGTCTTGCGGCTCAAGCATCGAGCGCGAATACGCCACCAAACAATCCATCTCATGGTGAACATCCGAAGCCGAGAAGAGTAACGACTTGGTCGGCGAACACTTCGCCGGATCGATCAATCCATTGGCGCTATATTTCAAAAGCTCTTGTGGAGAAAATGAAAGCTGATCCACCGGGCGCGACGACATTCCGCGAGACGAGGCAACCTTGCTATAAATTTCTTCTAAATACGACTGCCCTTCCGACCAACGTGAAACCACTTCCCAAAGGCGATTGACCGCTCCCTGAGTGAGACCCACGGCGCTTCGGCCCTCAGAGCCTCCATCTGCACCACCCAAAATACGAGTGAATAGCGGCACTAAAAATTTGCGAATAGTTTCTCTCTGAACAGGCAATTCATCCGGTTTGAAACCCAAGATGAGACGTTCCAGCTGCGAGAACCCCACCACGTGATCGGGGTGGCGAGCAATGGCCTCTGAAATCAACGTGCGCGAATCGCCGACGATCTCCATCAAAATCTGGTGCCCCTTGCCATAGCGCCAAGACATCTGCTGCAAACCGCTCTGGTAGTCATAGCGAGCATAGCGCAAGTAAAGCGCGTACCATTGCGACGAAACCATAAACATGCGCGACCACTCGCTACCCTGAATCTGATAATACGGAGGACCTACGGCGATTTCTTTAAAAGCCTTAAACAACATCATGCGCGAAAGTAGAGTACGGGGACCTTCGCCTTTGTAAATAGCAGCGACTTCAGTCAGCAGTTTTTCAAATCGCTCGAAGGAATACGGATAGCCCACCGACTCGATCGTACCGCCCATCGACTTAGCCCCTGCAAGCATCTCGGCAATCGCTGCATTGAGCTGTTCTTCGGGCATAGTCTTCAGATGTTCGGGGGTCACCGGCATGTACGGATAGAGACGAACGGCGTGAACACGCAGAACCTCCATCAGCTCTTTAATGCGTTGTAGTTCTGCTGTAGTGACAACATCATCGGCCCCACCCAAAATGGTCTGCTTCAAACCCATGATTTCGCGCAAGAGCGAATCCGAGATTTTGACTTCACCTAAAAAGTAGCGTTGAAAAAACTTACGAAGCTCGTTGGGGGAATAAATTCCTTCGCGCTCCCCTTGGGTGTATTTATAAAATAGCTCCAACGAGTTGGAAGCGCATTTAAAAAGGCGCTCGATCTTACTGGCGCTCTCCAAAGTACCTTCAAAGTATTCTTGTAAAACAGCGGGAGCTTTTTCGAGGCAATCCTGATCTTCCGGATTGACCAACTGAATAGCCTTTTCAGGCTTTGCTTCTTCTTTAAACTTCAAGAAGCAACCCGATGTTCCTATCATAAGCGCCGAGGCTGCTATTCCTGCAACGAAGACGTTTTTAGAAAACATACCCCACCCTTCCATAGATGGCGTCGTTAGCGACGTAACGGTTAATCAAATCCGACGCGCTACTGGTGTTGGCATCTGGATTCGACGAACTCAAAATATCCACACCAGCTCGAATAATCCATTTCTGCGACGGACGATAGTCCAGCTCCGTGGACACAATTGAACCTTCTGCAATGAAGTCGTAGGTCAGATTCATCTTCCAGCGAAGCTTCTCCCAAAAATGCCCCCGACTGATCGGCTGCATAATGAGATTCACCGGAGTTTCATAACCAAACCGCAAAGTGCTTTTAAACGGATAGCGCGATTCAAAGTTACTTACGTTGAGTTCGGGTGGACCTTGAGAAGGAGCATCTCCACCGACCTGGCGAAGGTAGCCCAGGCTAAATTCCATTCCCCGTTTATCAAGCTCACCGACGGCGGCCCAACGCACGCCAAAACCATAAGCTTCGGAATTAGTGATCTCTTGAGTGTTCCAGGTCGCCGGCGTTTCATCGCGAATCGGATGCTCCCAAAGGGCAGAGGCCCAGAGGTTCACGCGCTTATGAGAGTAGCCCATGTCGAAGGACTTCAGCTCATGATACAGAATTCTCGGATAGAGTTTTGCTTGAATCGGATCGACCACATCTGCAGGCGCATTGGCATCGATCGACATTTTTCCAAAAAATCCTAGCAAAAGCTGGTTCACAGGCTTTCTTGAAAACGATGTCGAAACCCAAGGACCTCGTCCGCTCTTGTGTCCCACGCGAAGGTTGGTAGACCAACCCCCGTTCATCACGACATCTTCCACTGGCGGAACGCGGAGGTCATAAGCAATCGGAATGGACTGCCCCCGAAAAAAAACGTTGTTCGGAGGCGTGATCATCCACGGGGAGCTGGAACGAATGTTTCCATTACTCGCATCGATCGGCACTCCTCGATCAGGCACAAAGAAGGGCGTGATGAAAATCGCGCCCTGAACAAATTCCGATTGTGCTTCAAGAAAGGCCCCCATCATCCCGACTTCTTCGGGGTGAAGGACGTCCCAACGAAACCGGGGTTGCCAAATTCCTAAACCCCATTCGTTGTCGAGCACGTTCCAAGGCATGAGCTTGCGACCTAAGCTCAGCTGAACCGGAAAAGTCTCCGGATTCATACCGATGTAGATTTCAGGTGCTTCGCCGGTCGTGGTGGAATTCTTGGTCAGCCCCAACATGAATTCGGCTTGCGCTCGAGCCCGAATGGTTTTGGAAGTTGTTTCAGCCAAAACGTCTGCGCGGAGATTTGAAAAATCGACGCCCTTAGAGGACTGCGCGGTGCTCACGTAGTTAGTCGTGTCCAGCCCCGCAGATCCCGAAATAGTGGCGTAAGCCGGGGATGCAAGTAAAAGGACCAAGCAAAGATTGAGAGCCAAGGGAGCCCACGTCGAACGTCGACTCACTGGAAATTCTCCATAATCTCCGATAGCTATCATCAATTATTGCGCTCCCGCAAGCGGAATTCTTCGCCAATTACTGCTGATTTCACCTATTATTTTGAGGGGTTATAGGCCTATTTGTCAACCTTGAGCTTCTTCACAGACAAGTTCAGCTCAAACTCGGCAACAGGTTCATTGGAAAGACTCGGACAGGTGCAGACAATCTTCACCGGCAAGTTCTCGCGCTGGCCAGTGTTCATGGCCTTTTCCAGCAGTTCGTGGATTTCCCGCCCCTGCACACAGAGGAAGTGAACATCGCCTTCAGCACGTTTCAAAAACTGCGCTTTCATGTCCTTGAAAACGAAGCCGATAGGCAATTTTTTCTCTTCTAGAGCGCGAACAGCGATCATTCCACCGGCACAATCGGCTCCTACACAGAGCGCACCAAAGTACATCGAGTTGAGATGGTTTTTCGTAAACCAGTTCAACGGGATTTTTACTTCGCACTGTTCTTCGGTCAGACGAATAATGCTTGGAGAAACAGAAAGTAAAAGGGGGATTTTGGTTAACCCAAATCCCCTCAAATACAAGGTTTCTCGCGTCTGCAGCGGGAGTTTCCGCCACAAGTTTTTCAGCAAGGATTAGCCCTTATTTCTTGTTTTTCTTCTTCTTACGGTAAGCTGCTTTTTTCTCGGTCGAACGCTTAGACTTCGCTTCAAAAAAAGCTTTCGCGAATTCTTTGTCGTTCTTCAGCTTTAACTTCCGCTTATTGCGACCCAAAGTCTTGATGGTCCGACGGCCAATGTTCGCAGGACGCGGTGCGACCTGGGGAACAGCGGCTTTTTTCGGAGCTTCGGGAGCTGCTGCCGGAGCTGCAGTTTCAGTATTCTCGGCAGTGGTATTCTCAGTGTTGGTCATAAACTTTCCTCGTTATGGTCCAACCCTTTACCCTATTTTCCGCAATTAAAGAAGACTATTTCCGTTTGTCAGGTCGACGAACTTCCCATCCCCTTGAACAAAGTAGCTGCCCGACGACTGCGTATGCTTGAAGGGCGTATCAATGCTCCAGTTGATGATCATTTCCATTCCCCCAACCGGGTTCTGCTTGGTCCCGACATTCAGGGTGCTTGCAACGCTGTTTTTAGCCGCAAATTTATAGCCCCAAGCCACCGATATCTCGCCCGGAACAATGCTCACATTGGCCAAGTAGCGGCCGACGCCATTGTAACTGCCCCCAGCCGTGTAAAGCACACGGTAGTCAAAGCGGATGACTTCGATCCCGTAGAGATTCTTGTACGCCAAAGTATAAACCTTCGAACGCGGAGCCTGCCACTGACCCAAGTCTTGCCAGCTCGTAATTCCTTGCGGAACAGCGTTGGCCACATCGGTCTTGAGATCCACCACAGGTCGGTTGGATTCCACGATGTCCCAAATCTTCTTGCCCATGTTGATGACTTGATCGAGGAATACATTCCAAGGTGCGAGATCGGGCGCTTCGCCCAACACCCCTTTCACAATGTTTCCTAAAGAATTGTCACTGCTGATGGCAAAACCCGAAGAGCGCTCCCACAGATTTTGTTGTTGCGACGAAACTCCGTCTCCGTAGAGATCCGAACGCATCTCTTCCAAACTTGCGGAAGTGACCGTGAAGTATTTTTCGTCTTGTAGTTGTGAAGCTTGATTTGCCTGGCTCAAGCTCGTGATCAGTAATCCCCCTAAAACTAGTGCACACAATCGTTGCATGACTGTCCCCCCTTTTTTCGGGAATGAGTTTTGCGATTGCACGCGGGAAAATCAACAAAGAAATGAGATTAAAAAAGGTAATCCAATGACAACTGAGGTGCAGCAATTCCGGCGAGTTCGGGATTGGAAGAAAGACTCACGTATATGCCGGCTCGGGAAACGAAACGTTCGCGCCATCTATAACTAGCTTCAAGTGACGCATAGGGAATAGTTGTTGTCGCAACAATGAGAGAATGAATCACTGCAGCACCTGACCCGATAAAAATTTGCATCGGACGAGGTTCCTGTGCCAGGAGTTCCACGATCTCGGTCTGGATTCCTGTGTAGATTGCCAAAAAACGTATAGTGTTTTGTACTTCATCGAAAGGGCAGGTCACCATTCCCAAAAGCCGATTTCGAATTCTGCAATAAGTAGCGTAAGTATTGTCTTGGCTCTGCTGAAAACCTACCTGAGCTTGAATGGCCTTCCATCCATGCCTCTCTAAGAACGGTCGGATCTTGAGATCTACCCAATGTGTAGAAAAAACCCGATGGGGGGCATCAATAAAACCCGTAAGTGCTCGAACTTTAAAAACCGATTCGGGCTTAATAGATTGCTCGACTGCATTTCCAGAGTTTGCTTGGAAGAAGATCAGGGCGATGAAAAAAATGCCCCAGGGCTTCACTTGATGCTCCGTGCACGTGTGGGATCCGCGATGTCGGAAATGAGTCCGTAGATGGAACCGAGAGACGCATGACTTCTAAACCAGAACAGCGGGATGTTGAGAAGCAGGTATTCTGAACTGCCGCGCATCATGGCCGACTTCATAGCAATTCTGAATATCGCATTCGCGCTCTGAAGATTGAGAAGAATCTGAGTTCTCTCTGCATTCTTGGGGTCGTCCATGCGGATAATCTTGGCTTCGATCAACCGCTTGATGACTTCCTTGGCGCGAGTCTCCGCGCAATCCAATTCATCATTCCCGTCGAAGAAATTCCAACTCAGTCTGTTGTCATGACTCCGGTCACAATAATCGAGTAGGCCTTCTGCTCCCATCGCAAGAATACTGACGACATCTAAGTCCCCAGGGTTCAGTTGATCGGGATGTTTAGGAGAATCTGGGATCAGAGCTTCAAAAGCGATCTGACAAGACTTCTCAAAACCAAACTCGTTGCAAGACGCATAAGTTCGCGGAAAGAATTTCTCCAACACTTCTGGCAAGTGTTTGAAAAATAGGGAACGCGACACATACATGTCGTCGTACTCAGCAAACCTCGGTAGGCGCCAGTCGTAATCCTCAAAGGTCACTGCGGCTGGACGTGCCGGCTCATCTCCCGACTTCACCATCGCCATATTGGTATTGAGCGAGAGATAACCCCTTCGATAGCTACTCAGGTCACTCACTGCGGTGATCGCGGAAGCCACTCCCATCTGATCCAACTCAATTAACTCGGGAGTCACATCTAAGAAGTTGGACACCAACGCGGAGATCGGACCAAAAGGACCCCGACTCTTGTTGGCGTAAGTATCGCCGTTGCCAAGAATACCGCTCGTCATGGCAACCAGCTGCGCGAGACCGGAAACGTTCCAATTCGGATCAATGAGCGGAGTGAAATCTCGCAAGGGACGCCCATCGACTTTTCGGCTGACGTTCTCGAAGAACTGCTGAACGATTGCAAGCGCCTTAGTCCCCACATCAATCAACTGCACCAAGCTGTCGTTGGGATCCTTCAAGTTCGAGAAAAGAGACCCGCGCGTCGAAATCGTTTGCTCATCACACTTCATGCCATTGGTGAGTTGAAACACAAGTCCACGCGATTGATAGATTTTCTTCAAATGTTCGCAGTCGTCGTGAAAGGCATCAATGGCTTGGCCAGCGATTTGGTAATAAAAATTAATTCGCGAAAACTCCCCACCGTTCAGCGGAGAAGCGTAGGTTCCGTGATTGAGATTTTTAAGCCTCGCAGCCCGCTCCAATTCCGGCGGCGCGCCCTGATAATTGGCAATCGTACAGGTTCTCCAATCGCGAGCGTCCGGGTTCAAACAGGTTCCCTGATTAGCGGCGTCCAGAAAGAAAGAAATTCCCCGAACGGTGCTCTTGGATGCCTCCGAGAGAGTTTTGTAAATACGAACCATGCCCTCCGGGTAAATGGCTTCCTCCGTCGAACGAGAACCGCTAAACCGACGTACGACTTTCAGCGACGACATGAAGTTATCAATTAGTTCGGAATCGGGATTCACTGAACGCCCACCCGAGAAACGCTTTGGGTAAAGAATTCTTCGCGCGACGTCAGCAAAGCGAGCAGGAAAAATCGGAGTGAGGGTCGATTGATTAAACCAGATTTGAACCCGATCGCGAAGCTTATCGATGGAAACAATAATTCGCTGCATGCGCTCTTCAGGCATTTCCAAAACAGGATTTGCTAAGTACTCGAAATAATCTGCCCCGACTTCCAATTCGGCCAACATCTTGTCGAAACATCGGGCCATATCCCACGAGTTCCAAAGATCGGCTTGACGAAAGGTCGGGCAAAACGCATTCAGAATATTGATGCCCACTTCCGCTGCCGGAGCCATCGCACCGCGAATCACCGGGTCATCCATTCGAAACGCTGACATGAATGCAAAGGCCAGATCGTGTGAATCCATTGACCAATTCATTCGGCGCAATCCGTCGTTGACAACCGTTACCAAGTCGCGAAGATCTTGATAGTAGTAGGTGACTTCCGGAGTGAAGAAGTCATCGTGTGTGCGGTATTTTTGGTAAAACTTCCAGAGGAGAGGTCGGCTCTTACGTGCCCAGGTAATCCACTCGTCCATTTTTACCTTGCTGACATCGCGAGGGAAACCAATAAGCTTTTTAGCGTCGAGTACGCCCTCGAGAACCTCTTCCTGAGTTT
Organism: bacterium; assembly: GCA_019751945.1. GTDB lineage: Bacteria > Bdellovibrionota > UBA1018 > UBA1018 > UBA1018 > JAIEMT01. Next base: position 43,772 of record JAIEMT010000014.1, on the reverse strand, counting down.
CGTTGGGCTTATTCCAAGGGAGCTTAATGACCTTTCGACGAACGAGCGTTCGAATCTCATCCTCAGAGAGACTCTCTTTCTTCTCCCCTTCTACCTGTGTCCAAACTTTATTGGTTTTATCGATGTAACATTCCATCGTCTCGATAGACTGCTGTTCGCTTCCCTTGATGATGAGATTGAAAGCAGGGCAGCTGTCTCCGCTCAGCTTGGCCCGAATCACCGAGATGGGATTGTTTTCTGCCCACCATTTCTGGGAACAGGAAGAACCTACGAGCGCCAGGACAACGATCAGCAGAAGTCGTGAAGTATTGAACGCTCTCACCACTGATACCTCGCTCCCATGTAAACGGAGTCCAATGCTTTCCAAGTTCCGAAATAGCTGTAGTCCTGACCGGTAATCACGCTCGCGCCCGCATAGAAGGTCATGTGCTCATCCGAACGATAGTTCACCATGGGTCGAATCCACATTCCTTCCAAACCAGAGGTGTACTGGTATTCCATTTTGAGCGAGGGCAGAAGTTTTCCGCCGGCTAAAGAAGTCCGCAGCTCTGTCCACAGCAGGTCGCGATTAAATTTTGCGGAAATAATACCTGTTTCCGAATCTAGAATCGGATCGCGCGAAATCGTATTGAGATAACCGAGATCGATAAAAGGCGTCGGAGAAATTTGAAGCGAAACAGAAGTCGAATGCTTCTGAAACTCCTGAACCAACTGAAAACGAGGTTTTAACAACCACCCCTTTCCGGCATAACTCAGAGCCAGAAATCGTTCTTCTGGAAAGCTTGGAACAGCAGTAACTAACACCGAAGCATTTTGATTGTCGGTTTTCACCACTCCCGAAGTTTGAGCAGTCGGGTCCGGACTTGGCGCGCTCCAATAAGTCAACGCCACACCGTGCTCTTCGGCAGAATAGCCTACGGAAAGCAAAACCTGGTCCTGCCGAACGATGTTCCAAATGCTCCCAGTATCGATTCGATAATGCATCGGTAGGATCGCGCCATCAGGCATTTGGTAATAAAAGGGAGGCAGCTTTGCGAAACGACTTCCGCGAGTCATTTCTGTCTCAGAAAAACTAACCGCAGGACCGAAGCTTGGTAAAAAAATTGGCGAGTAAGAAATGGTTTGAAAAAATCCGCTGTCCTGCTTGAAGTGTGCACCGAATCCCAACCAACCGGAGACACGGGGCTCTAAAGCATTGGACTGATTCTGACCCCAGCGAGATCCGATCGCATCGAGGTAACTGATTTTTCCAAGGGCCGAAGGTCGTCCTTCTTCGAGGGGCTGCGTGCGACCAAACCAAAAGTGTCCACGTTCGCCGAGTTTCCACCGCAGCGCTGAAGAATCGATATCAAAACTTTTGTCACCGAGTTCTCCCGTTTCAACAAAAGAGTAGATGTGAAATTCGCGGAGCGGAATGGAATTGGAAGGAAGCGAAGTTTCGGATCGAATAGACGGGTCAAACGTAATCCTCGCGCTTAATCCTGCGGCTGCAAAACCTTGGGCTTGTACCGAAGCGAGAATTTCGAGATCCGGTCGAGAGGGTGTGGAAGACGTGGAGCTACCCACGGCAGCCATGGCCGAAAGCGCAAAGAAAAAAGCTGTTATTCCAAAGAGTTGAATCAGGCGTTCCATGACTTCCCTAGCACCCCGCATTGAAGCGCTGCGCCGTCTTATCGCGACATTACACAGATTGCAAGCTACCGCTCGACCGTTTACGTCGGATATCTCTGTGTTACGATAAAACTGCCCATGCCGATCGTGCGATTTCCAGATCCCAAAGAAGCAGGCCCCGATGGCCTCCTCGCCGTCGGCGGAGATTTGCATCCCATCTCGCTCATGAATGCTTACCGCCAAGGAATCTTTCCCTGGCCCATTGAAGAAGGTGAACCACTCCTGTGGTTCAGTCCACCGGAGCGCGGGGTTTTAGATTTTTCAGAAATTCACATCCCCAAGAGTTTAAAAAAATTTCTGAAGAAAAACTCGTTTCGAATTTCTTTTGATGAGGCGTTTGACCAAGTCATCGAAGCCTGTGCTTCGGGACGCCCCACTTGGATCACCAACGAATTAACGGAAGCCTACAAAGTTTTTCACCGCGAAGGTCATGCCCATAGCGTGGAAGTTTGGGATGGCGATGAACTGGTCGGAGGTCTCTACGGAGTCGAATCCGACGGAAGCTTTGCGGGCGAAAGCATGTTTCACCTTCGGCCAAATACTTCGAAGCTTGCTCTGTTGAAATTAGCAGAGCATCTGCAGACACGCGGACTCCATTGGATGGACATTCAAGTGATGACTCCGCACATGAAGGCGTTAGGAGCCAAGCTGATTCCTCGGAAAGAATTCCTAAACCGGCTTGTTCTCACTCGGAGCCAAGGCCTTCGCCTTTTCGACTGAATATTTGAACTTCAGTTCTCCGTCCTTAATCGTGACTTTCACTTTGCCGCCGTTTTCAAGTTTGCCGAAGAGAATCTCGTTCGCGAGAGGCTTCTTCAAGGAATCCTGAATCAATCGGGCCATGGGGCGCGCGCCCATCTGTCGGTCATACCCCTTTTGAGCCAACCACTCGCGCACTTCGGCATCGAGTTCGATTTCGACTCCCTTGGAAAGCAACTGAGATTCCAATTCCAAGATTTGCTTGCCTACCACTTGGCCAATTGTCACAGGATCAAGCGCATCGAAGTACACGATCGCATCCAAACGGTTCCTAAACTCAGGACTAAAAGTTTGTTCCACCGCTTTTTGGGCTCGCTGGCCCTTTGCTGCATCGCTGGTTTCAAACCCGAGCGGACGACGCTCGAGATCGCGGGAGCCCACGTTCGATGTCATCAGCAAAACCACGTTTCGGAAATCGGCTTTCCTACCGTTGTTGTCGGTGAGAAAACCGTGATCCATAACTTGCAATAAAATGTTCCAGATATCCGGATGCGCTTTTTCAATTTCATCCAGCAAAACCACCGAATGCGGATTCTTTAAAACGGCGTCGGTCAGCAGACCGGCCTGCTCAAACCCTACGTACCCCGGAGGTGCGCCGATCAATCGCGAGACAGTGTGCTTTTCACCGTACTCACTCATGTCGAATCGTAAGAACGGAACGCCCAAGCAGTGAGCGAGCTGTTTGCTCAGTTCTGTCTTCCCAACCCCCGTGGGCCCACAAAACAAGAAGGACCCCATGGGCTTTTCGCCATTTCTCAAACCCGATCGGGCTAAACGAATCGCCGTCGTAATGGCATCGATCGCCGTGTCCTGTCCGAAGATGGTGAGCTTGAGATCCCGTTCAAGATGCTTCAAGCGAGATTTCTGATTCGTATTCACCGAGCGGGCCGGAATTCGCGCCATCTGCGCAATGACGTCTTCGATCGCCGTCACATCAATACGCGTGGGCTTTTCTTCCGCGGGCGAGACTTCAGAATCTTTCACATTCTTTTTCGCAAGTCGCGCGCGAGCACCCACTTCGTCGATCACATCGATGGCCTTATCCGGCAAGAAACGGTCAGTGATGTGCTTCGCTGAAAGCTCAACCGCCGCTCGAATCGCTTCCTGGGAATATTCCACACCGTGGTGTGCTTCGAACTTCAGCTTCAATCCATTTAAAATCTGAATCGATTCGTCTTGAGACGGTTCTGGCACATCAATCTTTTGGAAGCGACGGACCAGAGCGTGATCTTTTTCAAAAGTGTTTCGGTACTCCGCATAGGTTGTGGAGCCAATGCACTTGATCTCACCTTGAGTGAGCAAGGGCTTCAACATGTTCGCAGCATCGAGTACGCCGCCGCTCACAGCACCCGCGCCGATCAGCGTATGAATTTCATCAATGAACAAAATGGGCTGAATGCCTTTTTCAATTTTTGCCTCAAGCGCTGCGAGAACTCTTTTCAAACGTTGCTCGAAGTCACCCCGAAACTTTGCGCCGGCCAGGAGTGAACCCAAATCCAACGCATAGACCGAGCAGTTTTCTAAAAGAGAGGGCACCTCTCCATTCACAATTCTCAGAGCCAGGCCTTCTGCCAAAGCCGTTTTTCCAACGCCCGCTTCACCCACGAGAAGCGGATTATTCTTTCTTCGACGGCAAAGCACTTGAACCATTCTTTCTAATTCGAGCGTTCTACCAATCAACGGATCAATCTTTCCCGCTTGAGCGCGAGCATTCAAATCCTGACCATAGAGTGTGAGGGGGTCTTGATTTCCACTCCCATTCCCACTCCGATTTCCAAATTCAGCTTCCGGATCCGATCCCCCTGCGACGGAACCGAGTCCTCCCCCACCCCCTAAGATGGAGCTTTCATCCCGGCGAGTGCCATGACTAATGAAATTGAGGACATCTAAGCGCTCGATTCCCTGCTTACCAAGCAAGTGAAGAGCATGGGAATCTTTGGCTTGAAACAACGCCACAAAAAGATCCATCGGAAGAATTTCATCTTTGCCTGCGGACTGAACATGAAATAGCGCGCGCTGAATGAGGCGCTGAATTCCCAAAGTCGCAACCGGATGCTCTGCCGGCGTATCGGATTTTTTAGGAGACCGCGGCACGTCTTTTTCTAAGTGTTCCTCGAGCTCATTTCGAAGAACCGAAGGCTCCCCGCCGCAAGCCTTGATGGTTTCCACCACCTCCGCTTCATCTAAAAGACTCCAAAGAATGTGCTCGAGAGTGAAATATTCCTGCTCGTGCTCAATCGCGTAGCGAACAGATCGATTTAAAACTGCTTCAGTTCGTCTGCCGATCATCGGGGACTCCTTCTTTAAGCGGGCTCGACGGATGCGCGGAGCGGAAATCCATGAGCACGGGCGTAATCCATGACCTGAACAACCTTGGTCTCGGCGATCTGCTGGGTAAAGACACCCGCCAGACCTCTACCTTCATGGTGAACTTTCAAAGTGATCTCGGAAGCCTCCTCAGTGGTCTTATGAAAGAACCGCTGAAGCACCTCCACCACAAAGTCGAACGTCGTGTAGTCGTCGTTGTGCAAGAGCACAGCAAAACGAGGAGGTTCTTTGAGCTTGGGCCGCCCTTCTTCTACTGCTACCCCTGTTCCGTCGCCGGATTCCTCTTGGTGGCCCATCCTGAGGAAAGAGAATAGCATACTTTCACGACGCAGGGCAGATTCCCTATTTTTGAGATGCGTTCGAACGGCCTTTAATAGTAAGGTTTTGCCGTTGTGACAGATCAACCCGATTCCTTAGCTACGCAGTTGGAAAAAACCCGTTTAGAACGCGCCCTCGGAATCTCGGCCAGCATGGCTGAGAAACGCGTTTTAATGACGACCACAGAATTGGCGCGCTTAAACAATATTTTAATGGGCAGCACGGAAGACCCCTGGCGAGAAGGGACCATTTCTTTGACCTTGGCATCAGGAAAGGTCGAAACCTTCTCCATGATTGCCGACCCTAAGCAGTCGGTGCGTGAGAAACTTCACCGAGCAACGGAACAAGCCGAAGCCGGGAATGTGGTGGATGCGGCTGTGGATATCTACGTCGGCCTAGTCCTGACCCACCCCTTTAATGATGCTAACCGCAGAACGGCGGTAGTGGCGGCGGAGTACTTCTTGCGACGGTACGGGGTTCCCCTTTCGGGAGTGGCCTTGCATGAAATTGGCTTGGGAGATATTCGCGACAAGGCTCAGGTTCAAAACCTCCGCGACACCGTGAAACAAATGGCGAAGTTCATTACCAAAAGATGAAGCGGCAAACGGGACTCGGGCTGAGAGCTCTCTTCGTCTTAGGCTTCCTTCATACAATCCTCTTCGGAAGAATTGGCCGCGTTCACAGCACTCACTAATAATGAAGGGGAAGAAGGCGTTCCGTTCTACTTCTGGGTAGGCGGGTTGCTCCTTTGGGATTTGTGGAAGTCGAATTTACTTCCGAAGAAAATCGTGCCTGCCCGTTGGGCAGTCTTAGCGCTCTTTGTTTTTGATGTCGGCTTTTTTCAAGTTCGCGTGAATCATTGGCGCCAGGCAGAAAGGTGCGTCGTGCATTCTTCACGGTTTGAGTTGCTGAAGAAGCAAAAACAACTCGCGCCGGAGTGTGTTTGGAAAGTCCTAATTCCATCGTTTACTAGGAGTGACGGGTTGGAAATGGCGCCTGAGAATGATCTGAGACATCCCTACGAGAATCATCGTCAATTTTTGGGACTTTCCAAACACACTCCGGCGCGAGTAAAAATCCAGGAACAATTTTAGAAATGCTTGACAGGTTTTTGGAGAGCAATCACTGGGAGTTCGAGATGGGATTTTAAAATCCTTTTATTCGCGTTTATTTCTGCTTCTTCGAACGAACAGAACTATTTTTGATTTCAAAAAATAATCCGGGACTTCTTTCACTAGCGTGCAAATGCGCTTGCCAAAAAACCCTGTGTTACAGAGTGCGCATGAAAACTTTGCATGAAAGAGCTGTGGCGTTGGTGAAAACGTATCTTCGAGCAGAAACGGAATTGATTTCGACTTTGCAGGAAATCGATCATTGTAAAGGTTATCGAGAGTACGGGTTTAAAAGTCTCTTTGACTATGTGAGGTCCCTTGGGCTTTCAGAGAGCGTTGCCTATAACTTCATTACAATTTCTAGAAAGGCCGTTCAGGTTCCTGCTTTGAAAGAAATGATTCAAGAGCAGGAGATTTCACTATCGAATGCCAAGGTGATTGTTTCGATTCTGACTCCTGAAAATCAAGACAAGTGGCTTCAGGCGGCGGCGCAACTTCCAAAGCGAGAACTGGAGAAAGCCATTGCCAAAGAATTTCCGGAGAAGAGTGGGAAAGAAACCACTCGGTATGTGGCTGAAGAGCGGGTGGAGTTGAAGCTGGGGATTTCAGAAGCGCTTCTGAAAAAGCTGAAACGCATTCAAGATCTCGAGTCCAAAAAGACGGCTGCCTCTCTCGAACAGACTTTAGAAGCCATGGCGGATTTATATCTTCAGAAAAACGATCCCCTTGAGAAAGCCAATCGCTCCAAACCAGTCGCGCCGGCGCGAGTTTGTGCAGAAGTAAGAACATCGCCCAGCGAGCGCTGGAAAAATCGAAGACGGTACGCAGCCCCTCTCAAGCATGCCATTCAGAAACGCGATCAGGCTCAGTGTACCCATGTCAACGAAGGCAAGCGCTGTCAGGAAAGACGCTGGCTCGACATTCATCATCTCAAGCCCCTGTCACAGGGAGGGGAAACGACTCTTAGTAATCTGGCATTACTCTGCAGAGGTCATCACCAGCTTCTTCATCATCGTTAAAAGCGGCACGGCGTTAGCCCCTAAGCCATAACTAATCGATTTATAATGGTTTTTATATAATTGATTAATAAACACAACTATTATAAATTCAGCGCCCATGAAGAAGCTTCTTGCCACCTTTATCGCCTGCGCCCTCACCGCCTGCGGAACAGATGTCCCTTCCAAAGACGGCTCCCTCACTTCGGTGACCGGAGAACGCGTCACCATCGATTCCAAGGCCATGGTCGAGAGCTTGAATTGGACCAGTAAACAGATGGGAATTCTCAACTCCGTCGAAAACTCAATGGGCTTTCCGCTCTCTTCTGCTGGTAAACATTTAGGGGAGCGCAAACAACTACTCTGCGATCTCGCAAACATGTCTGGAGCGGAAGTAACTCGAGTGACATTTATTACACCTCTATTCTTTATTCCCTTTCCTCCCTTTGTTACCTGGGAAAAAGGATGTAAAGAATCGGGACGATCCACTTTAACGGTCTCTGAATTCTGTAAAGAGGCAAAGCGAATCGCTGGCAACAGCGGGGACATGCGTTCCCGATTTTATCAAGCAAGTAGAATCAATGGGCTCACATCGCGTGAACAAGGAAATTTTACCGAGCTTTTTGCTTACGAAAACGTCTCGCAGAATTTTTTCAACGACGCAGTAAAGCCGCTCAACTGCCCAAACTAGTTTAAAACCAGTTTTTTGTACTTGATGCGATGAGGCTGAATGGCTTCGGGTCCGAGACGGCGCTTCTTGTCTTCTTCGTAATCCTGGAATCCACCTTCGACTAAGACCACCTTGCTATCGCCTTCAAACGCCATGATGTGCGTGCAGATACGATCTAAGAACCAGCGATCGTGGCTGATCACGATGGCACAGCCGGCGAAGCTGAGCAGTGCATCTTCTAAGGCGCGCAGGGTGTTGACGTCGAGGTCGTTGGTCGGCTCGTCGAGAAGCAGAACGTTACCGCCTGATTTCAGAATCTTGGCGAGATGAACGCGATTGCGCTCCCCACCGGAAAGTACGCCCACCTTTTTCTGCTGGTCGCCGCCGGTGAAATTAAATCGCGCGCAATAAGCACGAGATTGCACTTCGCGATTGCCAAGCATGATGGTTTCGTTTTTTCCGTCTGAAATTTCTTCCCAAACTGTTTTGTTAGGGTCGAGCACATCGCGGGATTGATCGACGTACGCGAGCTTCACGGTTTCACCGATGCGCATGGTGCCGCGATCGGGCTTTTCCTGCCCCGTGATCATTTTGAAAAGAGTGGTCTTCCCTGCTCCGTTTGCCCCAATCACGCCGACAATACTGGCCGGGGGAATGTTGAATGTGAAATCGTCGAAAAGAACTTTATCGCCGAAAGATTTAGAAATTTTATTGGCTTCGATGACTAAGTTCCCTAAACGCGGACCCGACGGAATGTAAATTTCCATTTCGTCGACGCGATCCGGACGATCCTCGGCCAAAAGTTTTTCGTAAGCCGAGAGTCGAGCTTTGCTCTTGGCTTGTCGAGCGCGCGGACTCATGCGAACCCACTCTAACTCGCGTTCCAAAGTTTTTTGGCGTTTCGCTTCGCTTTTTTCTTCTTGCGCGAGGCGAGCACTCTTCTGATCCAGCCAGGAAGAATAATTTCCTTCCCAAGGAATTCCGTGACCGCGATCCAATTCCAAAATCCAACCTGCGACGTTGTCTAAGAAGTAACGATCATGGGTTACGGCCACGACGGTACCTCGATACTCCTTTAAAAAACGCTCCAACCAAAACACCGACTCCGCGTCGAGATGGTTGGTCGGCTCATCGAGCAAAAGAATATCGGGTTCTTGCAAGAGAAGGCGGCAAAGTGCCACACGACGGCGCTCTCCCCCGGAAAGTGTTTTAACCAGTGTATCTGCCGGCGGAGCCCGGAGCGCATCCATGGCGATATCCAGCTTGCGATCAATATCCCAGCCGTTAGCATGTTCGATTTTTTCCTGAAGCTCGCCTTGCTCGGCTAAAAGCTTTTCCATCTTGTCGGGATCGAGGTCAGGATTCGCAAACGCGTTGTTAATTTCTTCGAAGCGCTTCAGGAGAACGACGATTTCGCCCATTCCCGAATAAATATTTTCTTTGACCGTCTGAGCATCATTGAGCTCGGGTTCCTGCTGAAGATAACCCACTTTGATGCCGTCGCCCGGACGAGCTTCACCGTTAAAATTCTTTTCTACCCCGGCCATGATCTTCATCAGGGTCGATTTTCCAGAACCGTTTAAGCCTAGAACGCCGATCTTGGCTCCGTAAAAAAAGGACAGGTAGATATCCCGAAGGACTTGTTTATTGGGCGGATAGATTTTTCCAACGCCCTGCATCGTGAACGCAAATTTTTGTGTCATAGGAACAGGTAGCTATAGCGCATATTAAACGCAGATAGAACAAAAACGCAGAGCGTTATCACCAAACTCCCTCCTGTGTCCCGATTGATCCATTACCGGACAAAATACGTCGGAATAAAATGACAGGAAGGGGTACTTCCATGCTTACACAAAGAATGTTTAATACGTTTAGTTTGCTAGCAGCCATGGCGCTGGCCTTTGCTTCCATTTCGACGTTCTCGGCAGAACCGAAAGAAGAATACGATCGACTAGACGGTGTCGGCCCCTCTGGCAAGAAAGTGAATGTCATCGAGTGGGAAGGAAATCTCGAAGTCCACGTCTACCCCGCCGGAAGTTTAAAAGGTCTGGCCTTGAAGCTCGACAAAAAGAATAAGGACAAGCCGGTGATGGTGATCGGCTATCGTTTCAATGACAATCCGAAGAAGCAGCTCGTTCGTCGAGCCATTCTAGGAATTAATCTACAAGAAGGATTTAAAGCGTTCAAAGATCCGAGCGCAACGGACTACGACAAAATTGTCATTTCAATGAATACACTTTCAGGAGACATGATTGCATACAAGCTAGATGTCGACCCAAAAACTCTTTACCCCGAAGGACACCCGGCAAATTCTACCGTGGCAGGATCGGATAAACCCGCCACAACGGACGAGAAGAGACGCCCGGCAGGAAGTGTCGATGAAGCCGGCACCATCAAGCCTTTTCAATGGTAATACCGACTGTTAATCTGAGAATCTCATGTCGGGATCTCTCAGGTTCATTCTGATTTTTACGCTCACATGCGAATCTATCGCATGGGCGGCCCCGTTTAAGCTAGATCGCTTCGGAGACGATCCGGGCCTGGTCGGCCACAATCTAACTCCTACGACTTACACCGCTCACGCAAATACTTGGACGATCGGCACCTTTGCCATCGGATACGGAATCAATGACAACGTGATGCTAGCCACAAGTCCTTGGCTTGTCGCTTTTTACAACATGCCCAACGCCATCCTACGTTTCGGAACTCTGACCCACGGTTGGTTTGATCAATGGGCTTGGGAATTTGACTACTTTCACACTTACAAATACGGACTGAACAACTACCAGCAGATTTCAGTCTTCAATAAAATCACCGGCACCACTCACTTCAGCGACTACTATTCGCTTCACGCTTCTGTCAGCTACCAATATTTCTTTGACGACACCCGCCCCTTTTCGCTGCGCTTGGTACCCGGAAATAATACCAAGTACGAACTGGCTATAGGCACCCTCCATGAGATTCGGCTTTCTCCTTACTTCGGAATGTTTTTAGAAATCGGTGTACTGGGTTTAAATTATGCAAGCCCCTACTGCCAATACGGGGCCTCTCTATTTTGGAAGTGGGGCGGAGGGTATTTGCAACTAGGACTCAGCAGAAGCGTCCCCATTAGCAAGCCCCATTTTCCCTTTATGTACCGATTGATTTGGGAAGACACCTTCACCAACACAATTTCTATTGTCCACCCAGAAATTCAGCTGCAATTTACTTTTTAATTAGTCGACGATGGTCGGGCCTTGTGGGCGCTTTTCTGCGACGACAACCTGCTGCTCAGCCGCGCGCTTCTTTCCAATCCATTGCACAACATAGATAGAAAGTTCATAGAGCAAAATCAGTGGTGCGCCCAAAATGATCATCGAAATAGCATCCGGTGGCGCAAAAACAGCAGAGAGGATCGTAATACCAATCACCGCATTCTGTCGCTGCTTGCGAAGAATTTCGGCGTTCACCACGCCTAGTACTCCCAGGAGGCAAACAAGAACGGGTAATTCGAAACCGAGCCCGAAGAGTAACATCAGCTTCAGACAGGTCCCATAATAAGAATCGATCGTCAGCATGGGAACATCTGTGGGGGCGCCGTAGGTCACAAAGAACTTAAAGCCCACTGGAAAAAGAATGTAATAAGCAAAAGCAGCTCCACCGATGAAAAAGAAGGTGGCAGCGCTGATAAATGGAACCACCAGTTTTCGCTCCTTGGGATACAGACCTGGCGAAATAAATCCCCAAAGCTCATAGAAGAAGTACGGCGAAAGGAAGAAGATCGACGCATAGCCCGAAATCTTCAAATGGGTCATGAAGTTTTCAAACAGACTCGTGAAATATAGTTTGCGCTGTTCGGGCGGAAGAATTTTAAAAAGCGGCTGACTGAGAAAAGCTAAGATCTTGTCTGAAAAATAGTACGCCCCACCAAAACCCGCCATGAACACCAACAACGCGCGCATCAACCTCGCGCGAAGCTCTTCGATGTGATCGTAAAAACTCATCCGGTTTTCTGGGCGTCCTTGTGTCGACATGAATCTACTTCACAGTCTAATCTGATTCCGATCACGCTGGAATGTCAAAATTCTGGCGACTACTTTTTTCTCCACCTTCTGCGAGGTTGCTCTAAACTAGTGAATGTAGGGGAAATCATGAGCCGGGTGACTGAAATCGTCCATGTTCGTGTGGAGCAAAACCACATGGCGACGACTTTTCAAATGACTATCAGTTGTGTATCCACGCGCGCTGCCGCCGCAGAACGCTTGCTCGTCGATGCTCATCAACTCATCAGCTGCTTAGAAGAAGAACTCAGCGAGTTCATTCCCGAAAGTCCCGTCTCTCGCTTGAATCGATCTCCTGCTCACTTCCCGCTCCAGGTGCCGCGATCGGTGATTTACTTACTCGAAAGATCAGAGGCCTTACGTAAACTCACTGAAGGCGCTTTCGACTGCGGTGTAAAATCCAAGCTCCTCATTCCCGGCGCGAAATTTGGCTGGGACAGCGAAGCCCGTACGGTATGGAAACTTTATCCAGAATCTCACCTGGGGTTCGGTGCGATCGGTAAGGGCTACGCTCTTGATCGCGTTCGCACTTTGCTCGAGCAAGAGGGCTATCACGACTTCATCTTGAGCGCGGGCGGATCGAGCCAGATCGTTTCGGGTTTTGCATCTCCTGACGTGCCTTGGTCTTGGGGTTGGAGCTGGCAGAAAAGTCAGAGCGGCGAAGCCTTGGGAATTCCCTTTGAACATCGCACAGGCCAGGCCATTGCCCTCGGCGTCTCCGGAACGCATGAAAAGGGCGATCATATCTTGAATGCGGGGTCTAAAAAAATAGACAGCGCCCCTCAGAGCGCGCTAGTCGCTCACTCCTCCGCAGCAGACGCAGACGCCCTTTCGACAGCCCTCTTCGTGGCAGGCTGGGACAAAGGAAACTCTCAAATCTCAGAAATGCAGACTGTTGCCGCTACTGCCATGATTGACTCTCGGGGAGTTCCCTATTGGAACGGATTTTTTCAAAAGCTCTGGGGCGCTCCCGGGCTCCATGCATTTCTTGCGGCCACGGCAGTGTTTGCTCTGTCTTCGCTTTCCGCAGTACTTGCCTTTGCCGAAGAAGAAGCTGCCATTGATCTTGGTGCTGAAGAAGCCAACTCGTTCACGCCCTATCTTTTCGAACGGAATCATTGGTGGATCCTCGCTCCGATCTTAATGCTCGGCGTGGTGGCTCTTCACCTGAAGAAGCTTCGCCCGAAAAAACTTTCCAACAGTTTAAAATCCAGTCCACCTCAAAAACTAGTCGTGCCACCACCAAAAGGAGTCGTAAAATGAAAGCCCGCCTCTGCGTTTTTGCCCTACTACTGTGTATTGAGCGAGTTCAAGCTTCCGAGTTCGAACCCGTCAACCTTGCGCTCAAGAATGCTTTGGGAACTACTAAAGCCTTTCCGAAGACGGTTCCCTCGCCGAACGGCAAAGAGCAGATCAAGATGTTCTATTCCAAAGACGACGCTGGCAAAGCAAAGACCTTTGCGTTTGTGCAAAAGGAAATCTATCCACCGAACTGTACGCACACTTGGGTAGTCGCAGCAGATGCTAAGACTGCGAAGATTTCAAAGATTCGCGTCGTGGAAATGAGCTGCCCCCACGCGTTCCCCACCAAGGAAGCCAATTACTTAAGCCAGTACATGGGCAAGGGTCCTGCCGATGTCGCCACCCTCGATAAGAAAATCGACACCATCGCGAAGGCGACGGGAAGCTGCAATCTCACCACGACTGCCGTGAAGAGAACCATTCAAATGGCAGCAAAGCTGAAAGGAACTCTGTAGCCCAAAATGATTTTAGGCGTCCCCACCCGGCACATCCGCATCGGTGTACAAACCATGGTTTTCACGCTCTGGGTGGCGCTAATTCTTGCAACCAAGCATCCGATGGATTCTTGGTTGGCGAAAAACGTTCCAGTTTCGCTTCTCCTCCGTATCGATCCGCTTGTCACCACAGTGATCTGTGGTGGCATGCGGATGGCTGTGACGATCACGCTTTTAGGCCTCGTCACCCTAGGAGTTACTTTATTGCTAGGACGGGTGTTTTGCGGCTGGGTCTGTCCCCTCGGAGCTATTTTCGACGCATACGGTTGGATCTTAAGAAAACTTCGTGTGAAGTTCGAAGGTCCGTCTCCCTCGTGGTTTCGGTTCAAATATTACCTGCTCTTGGCCATCTTAGTATTCGCGTTGCTTGGGGGAGTCAGCCCTCTGATGGGGTTTGATCCCATCGTCCTTCTCACTCGAACCGCTGCAACGGTTTTTAATCCGTTCTTATTGAAACAAGATGAACTGTTCTGGAATGTCGGTGCTCCCGTCAAATACTACGGTCACTTCATCGACTTTGCGACTCTCGCGCTCTTCTTAGGAATCATGACAGCGACCACTAAGCTTTCGCGAATCTGGTGTCGCACGGCTTGCCCGTTGGGAGCTTACTTAGCGCTTTCGTCGAGAAACTCCATACTTCGGCGAGACACCAAGGGTTGCATTCAATGTCAGATCTGTTCGAACCACTGCCCCACGGGCGCTATCAACTTCACGAACGCAGAAGTTTACAATGAATCGGAATGCATCAAGTGCTTCGCCTGTTCGCAAGAGTGCCCAGTAGATGCCAACTACTTCACCTACAAACTTCCCTTTCCGGCACTGCGAGAGTCTCAACATCCGGTGGATTTAGAACGCCGACAGGTTTTGGGTACGGCCGCCGCTGCAGTTCTCGCGGCCCCGGCATTGAATTTAGGGGGAGGAGATACGACTTCTCATAAGCGCCTGCTCCGCCCCCCCATGAGTCGCGAAGAGCATGACTTTCTTTCCAGCTGCATTCGCTGCACGGAATGTATCAAGGCTTGCCCCACCGGAATTTTAAAACCCGCCGGACTCGAACACGGAATACGATCCCTCTGGTCCCCCGTCATGGTTGCGACTGAAGGTTACTGTAAGCCGGGTTGCAATGCCTGCTCTCAAGCTTGTCCCACCGACGCGATCATGAAGTACCCCGTGGAAAAGAAATACGCGTACAAAGCTGGAACGGCAGTTTTTGAATCGAACCGTTGCATCGGTTTTACTGAAAACAAATTTTGTAATGAATGTATTCGTGCCTGTCCCACAGACGCTATTGATTTCACGAAGGGATGGGAACCTGAAGGCGGCCTCTATGGCGCTAAAGGTGCGGACTTCCCGGCCCCCGACGGAAAAACTCCCACTCGGCCGCACAGTGTGAATTTTGATCGCTGCATTGGCTGCGGTGCCTGTGAGTTTTCGTGCAACCAAATCGTGTTCGGGGATTCAGCAATGGTCACGACCTCCTACGGAAGAGCGGCTCCCGCAAAAGTTCCGCCGAAAGAAGAGCTACACAAGTGAAGATCTTACTGCTTCTAGCGATTGCGATTTCTCAGAAGGGTTGGGCTGCAGATGATATTGCAGTCGAAAATGTCCGGCGCCCGGGCCCTCCGGCTCAAGCCCCGGCTCCGCCCCCAGCTGCTGCGCCAGCGCCTGCAGCTGCGCCCAAACCAAAACCAGCAGCAGTCACTCCTGCTCCTGCCGCTGCCGCTACCTCTGCCCCGAAGAAAGCTGCTGCCCCTAAGAAAAAACCCGCAGCCAAGAAAGTCACTAAGAAAGCCGCTCCAACTCCTGCCCCTGCAGCAGAAGCAAAAGCTGACGCAAAAGATTCGGGTGCCGTCGATCTCGGCGCCGTAGACTTGAACGCCATGTCGGGAGCGGAAGGAAAGAGCTCCGCGCAAAGCAGTCCCCACCATTTTTCAGGCACTGCTCCGAACTTCAAAATTTACTTCGACTTCAACATGATCAGCCAACCTGGCACGGACATGAACTTCACGTTCACCAACCTGCACTCGTTTCTCTTTGTCGAAAGCATGCCGGCGAAAGATATTCTTTTCACTTTCGATTTGAGCGCTGCGGGAATGCACTATTACGAGCTCGATTACATGGCGAATCCGCGCCTCACGATTCGAGCTGGAAAAATCTGGATTCCCTTCGACGATCTAGGCCCCCACAATCTGTTCGGTGGCCGCATCGGGGTTTCCACCATCAATCCAGCAGCCAATGCCCTAGGCAATGCCGGGGTATTTCTTCCCGATCTTTGGACCGAGTTAGGCGTGGGCATTCGATACAAACTCATCGATAAACCGCAGCTCTCGTTGACGGGTGATCTCTACATCACCAACGGCATCCAAAAAGGAACCGACGCATTGGGAAATATCGGCCCGAACTTCTCAGGCCCCGGAGGAATCTTCGGCGCAACCGATAACAATCGCGACAAAGCCTTCGGTGCGCGAATTCAAGCTCAAGTGGCTCGCAGAATTTCAGTGGGCATGTCGTTCTACTCCACTCGGTACACCAACGATGAAGACCCCTACTTGAGACTTCAAATTCTGGGCTTCGATACGCAAGTCCGTCTTACCGGCACGGGAACAGAACTTCGAGCCGGCTTAGCGCTCATGACTGTCGGCACCGACGTCGGAACAGGACAGTATGGTCGCAGTGGTTACTATGGAGAGGTGGGTCAGAAGTTTGGAAAGAACCAAGCCTGGAAGGGACTTCTTCGAGCGGGGTCGGTCAACGTCGACAACCGTCTTGTGACCGTAGGAGACCAGACCATTATTGGCGGCACCCTCCTTTATAAGCCGGGTTTAATTCAGATGTCTGTCGAACACAGCAGAGATGTGAAGTACATGGTTGCAAAGACGAATCGGGAATACACCGCTTTTCGCGTAGTCATGGAGTTCTAGGTACGCTATAATTTTCATATGTTTGGATTAAGCTTCGGTCACCTCGTCATCGTATTAGTCGTTTTATTGCTCTTCGGCGCTCGCCGCCTGCCTGAATTAGGGGGCGCGCTCGGCAAGGGTCTTCGTGCTTTTAAGAAAGGCATTGAGGGCGGCGGAGAAGAAAATGACAAGATCGACCACAATAAAGACGGCAAGGGCCCAGGGAATACCGCCTAGCCTCTGAAAGAACTATGGAATCGACAAGAAAACCCATTGGGCAGTTTCTAGTCGAAAAGAAAGTTCTCACTCCCGAACAAGTAGAAGCTATTTTAACGCATTCCAAAGCGCACGGACTTCGCTTCGGTGAAGCCGGCATGGCGCTCGGCCTCCTCACCCGCGAAAAGCTGATGAAGGTTTTCGGCCCAGGTTACGCTGTGGATTTTTTCTACGTCAGCCCAAAACATTTTCCGGATATCACCAAAGCAGCTCTCTCCACCGAAGATATGATTCAATTCGGCGCACTCCCTTTGGGTTATAAAAAGAAGCCGGGGTGGTTTCGAGCGAAGAAGATGCTAAACATCGGATTCTTGAATCCTTCGCATGCGGAACTCCTGAGCAGCATTGCTGCGTTGGCCCATCGCAGGCTCGGAGACAAAGCTTTTGATGACATCAAGGTCTACCTGATCTTGGCCGATCAGTTCTTAGAAACATTGAAAACGGTCTATGGAATTACCGAGACAGAAATTCGGTCACTCCCTCCTAAGCAAGTAAACGACACGCTTCAGATGTTTTTGACGGATTCAAATTCGCCCCCACAGAATTGAGCTTCTATGTCGATGAATGCGCGCGAATATAGCTGCAAAATTATCGAGAAAATTTGGCTCACCCCCTCGGTCATGAAAGTTCGCTTCAAACCGTCGAAACCTTTTGATTTCGAGCCGGGTCAGTTTTTGAGCATCTACGTTCCCGTCGACAAACCCTTGGTCGTACCTGGCTCTCCGAAGCAAGCCGCTAAATCTCCCAAGAAGGGAAAGAAGACGGCCGATAAATACGTTCGCCGCGCTTACTCTTTTGCATGCTCTCCAGAAACAGCC
Organism: bacterium; assembly: GCA_019751945.1. Taxonomy (GTDB): domain Bacteria; phylum Bdellovibrionota; class UBA1018; order UBA1018; family UBA1018; genus JAIEMT01. The sequence goes on along the minus strand of JAIEMT010000014.1, from coordinate 26,089 downwards.
AAAAAAGAAGGCTACGAACTCTGTGTAAAATACTTACCGGACGGAACAGGCACCAATTATCTGAAATCCCTGCGCGTGGGAGATAGTTTTGTGGCCACGGCTCCCTACGGGGACTTTGTTTTTCATCCCCTCTCCCCCGACCGACAGGTTCTGTTCATTTCAACCGGAACGGGAATTGCGCCGTTTCGAAGCATTATGACTTCGCGAATGTTTCAGGAAAATCCTCCCGCCAATGCCCTGAGCCTTTTCGGAGCTCGCACGGCCCGTGAACTTCTTTATCCCAATCTTTTTGAATCGGCTGGAGTTCAGCCTGTTTTTGCAGTGTCTCGACCCGATAAAAATTGGACCGGCTTCAACGGCCGCGTGACCGACTACCTCAAAACCTTGCCGAGAGATTGGCCCTGGCATCAGACTGATTTCTACATTTGCGGCAATGGCGAGATGATCACCGAGGTACACAAAATCCTCACCGGGGGACACGGCATCGCCGAGAGTTCCATACACAAAGAAGCTTTCTTCACAAATCCTGCGGCTAAAGCGGCCCTGCAGGAAAAAATGTCGGCCTAACCCCGTTCCGAGCCAGGTCATTCTCGACACATTCTGGATAATAACGCAGAGCGATATAATCAAGGTCGTGCGCTACCGTATATACAGAATGTTAAGCGGAACGGTATTCGTCGCAGCGGCATTACTCATCTCTGGCTGCGAATTTACCAACGCCCTAAAAAAAGCAGACTCCGCCCAAGGTGGAGGAGGAACCAATAACACCGGTGGTGTTAGTAGCTCTGCCGTTACTGCTTTTCAAACGGGATTCTACGCTGCCGCGCGCGCTCGTTGCGTTGCCTGCCATGGAGCTTCTCAAAGCCCCTTGTTTGCTGTGGTCAATATCAACGCCGCTTACGCCACTTCCAAAACTGTGGTGAATTTTTCTAACGTTCCAGGCTCGGTGATTTTGACCAAAGTTCGAGATGGTCACTGCGGCGCAAATTGTTCCACCAACGGAACGGAATGGACCGGCTTTATCAATACCTGGCGCGCAGCTGAAGTTGCAGCTGGGAATATCACCTCCGCAATCACGCCCGTACAGGCCTTCGCCATTGCGGCTCAAGACAATTTGAAATGGGTAACAGGCCAGATTGTACTTTCCGGAAATCTTCCTTCCGCAAATAGCGGCGATCGATTCGAACGCATTCGTTTTCCGCTCAGCAACCTTTCGCCTGAGGATCCAGATCTTGCTGCAGCCGTGGTAGAAATTGAGATTCAAAAAATGATCGATGGAGACGGAAACCGTCTTTACCGAATTCGAAATCCACGCCTCGCTTCTTCAGTGGGAATGGTTCAAATCAAAAATATTCAGGTCATGATTAACGGCCGCTTTGATGGAATCGAAAGTGCCTTCGCCGATGTGGATACTTTGGTGACTGCTTCTGCAATTCCATCCGATCCTTCGGCGGCGCTTCATACTATGCCGCTCAGCAACAAAGAAATCCTCGTGCTTCAGGATCGTGGGGCTGGAGATAAAATATCTTTGGGATTCGAAGTACTACGCAAGGCGGACACGTCTGACTAGTTTTCTTTTTTTCACATAACTTATTCAGATTTAATAAATTTAAATATCCATTTGATTTTAATAAATCGACGTTTAATATGGAAACTCTTAAGAAGGGTCTTCCATGGAACTCGATACCAAAGAATCCCTGATCCAAGCCGCGATCGTTGTTTTCGCGAAAAAGGGATTTGACGGCGCCACAGTGAAAGACATTGCCGACGCCGCCGGGGCTAACGTCAGCCTCATCAGCTACTACTTCGATGGAAAAGAAGGCATCTACCGTGCGTGCCTGGAGCGTTTTGGACGCGACCGTCTCGCTGTAGCCGAACGATCCTTGAAGCCCGTCAAATCGGTGACAGAGATGAAAGTGCGACTTTCCCTTCTGGCGGAAGAGTTTCTCCATGCCCACATCGAACATCGCGACATCATGCAAATCATTCACCGGGAATGTAGTAGCTCTGACAGTCCCTTCATGAAGGAACTGTTTCGCGACACCTTTTTCAAAGTCTTTCAAACCATGCTTCAGTTTTTAAAGACCTGCGCAAAAGATGAAATTATCTCCAAAGAGATCGATCCCCATCTCGCTGCCGTCAGTTTTTTCGGCAGCTTGGTTCACTTCTGTCGAACCGAACAGATTCAAAAAGAATTTTTTGGAAAATCTTTAGAGGACCCGAAGTACCGAGAAAAAGTAGCCAGTCATTGCGTTAAAATCTTCGTCGAAGGAATTAAATGAAAACACTCATCCTAGCACTGATCTTATCCCTTCATTCTATTTCTAGCTGGAGTGCAGAAATGCTCTCGCTGAACGATTACCTCACCGAAGTGAAATCGGGACATGAAGGTTTTAAAGCCGCGATGGAATCCATGGCGGGTTCGGAGCTCCGAAAAGACGAATATAGTTTGTACATTTCTCCGGGCATTTTTGCTTCGGCATCTCATGGCAGCGATGCCAAGCCGTTTAGCCCACCCTTTGTCTCGTATAGCAAGGTCATCGCGGATGTGTATTCCATTGGAGTTACGCAAGCGACGACCTTCGGATTGTCCGCAAAACTTTCTTACAATTTTGCTTATTACAACTTCGTAGGATTGAATAACCCGTCCACCGGTTCTGCCCTGCCTCCTTACTACACGGGCAGTCCGACGTTGGAACTCACCCAGTCTCTCTGGAAAAATGGTTTTGGATCCGAAGTGCGTGCCACGATGAACGCCTCGCAAGCTGGAAACCTAGCCAATCAATATGCTCAGAGTTTTCGCGGAAAGCAGATTCTTTCTGAAGCTGAGGCCTATTTTTGGCGCCTAGTTTCTGCTCGTCAAATCTTGCAAGTTCAACAGGAGGCGCTGGAGCGCGCGCAAAAGATTTATGATTGGAATGCTCGCCGAGCCAAAGTGCAATTGACCGATAAATCCGACCTTCTTCAATCCGAGGCGGCGTTTGAAGCTCGCAAACTGGAAATGCAGGCCGCTCAGGACGAAGAAAAAGCAGCTGCACTGTCGTTCAATATGTCTCGCGGAAAAACGGGCGATGCCGTTACTGAAAAACTCACTCCCATTTCAGAAGAGTGGATCGATAAATTGAAAGTTCCGACTCGCGAAAAAATGCGAGATGATGTGAAAGCTGCTGAACAAAATCAGATTCTGGCTATTTCGAATGCGAGCTTGAGTGTGGACAAAGCTTCGCCAACATTGGATCTCTTCGGTAACTTCGGGTTAAACAGCCAAGAGTTCGGGGGCGCAGATGCTGCTTTTTCGAACTCCTTCAAAACCGATCGTCCGACGTACACCTTCGGAGTTCGTTTCAGTGCGGCTCTCGCACCGTTTACAGCTGTTCGAGCTCGCGAAGGCTGGAGGCGTGAACAATTGGCTGCCGAGATCACCCTTCAGCGTCGTCTCTTCGAACAAGAGCAGGACTGGACCAACTCGTCTCGCATATTTGAAGAAAACAAACGCAAGCTGGTCTTTGCTCGAAAGATTGAAGCCATTCAAAAGACGAAAGCCAATCACGAACGCGACCGCCTGAAACAGGGACGCACGACGACCTATCAAATGCTTCTTTTTGAACAGGACTCCGCCCAAGCGCAGCTGGCAACGATCCGCGCTCAGTCGGAAGTTCTTCGCATCTATTCTCAGTTAAAACTCTTTCAAACTAGCTACGGAGCTGAATAATGACTCTCGCCGAACTCTCCATCAAACGCCCGATCTTCATCACCTGCGTCGTATTCCTCATGCTTGCCGCTGGAGCTTCCGCCATCTTCCGCTTGGGGGTGGACCTGTTTCCCAACGTCCAGTTCCCGGTGGTCACCATTCAAGTCTCCTACCGAGGTGCGAGCCCGGCGGAAATGGAAACGCTGGTTTCCAAACCGCTTGAGGATGAAATCAGTTCTCTCTCCGGGATTAAGCGCATCAGCTCGACCAACCAAGAATCGCTTTCAACGGTCGTCGCAGAATTCACTTACGAAACCGATGTGAAGTACGCCGAACAACAGATTCGCGACCGAGTCGGCGCGGCCAAGAAACGCCTACCGACTGAAATCGATGAACCGGTCATTCGTCGCGTCGACCCTGCCGACCAACCCATCTTGATTCTTTCCGTTCAAGCTGACGTGCCCACTGGGCAACTCTATGACTTAGCCAACGAAGTCATCAAACCCCGTATCGAACAGGTGAACCAAGTGGGATTGGTGGAAATCATCGGGGGCCGAAAGCGCGAGATTCAGGTGAACCTGGATCGAGAGAAACTGAAGGTTCGTGAAATTTCGGCCACCCAGGTAGCGAATCGAATTGCCGCTGCCGGACAGAACATCCCTGTCGGGAAGGTCGACGAAGAAAAGACAGAAGTGGTTTATCGAACGCTTGGGGAATTTAACACTCTGGATGAAGTGAAATCCACGATCGTGAACTTCTTCGGAAACGACGTGCCTGTGACCGTTTCAGACTTGGGCACTGTGACCGACGGCCTCGTCGATGAAAGATCCCGGAGCTATGTGAACGGCAAACCCGCCCTGACCTTGAATGTTTTCAGACAATCGGGATCGAACACCATCGCCGTGGTGAATGCAGTTCTTAAAAAAGTGAAGGTCATTGAGAAAGAATTAGCAAACTATCCGGGCAAGCCCAAAGTCAGCTTGATTCGCGACGGAAGCTTGTGGATTCACGCTAACGTCGAAGACGTGCAGGAGTCCATCATCATCGGGATCGTGCTTGCCGTCGTGGTGGTGTTCTTCTTCTTAGGAAGTGGACGCTCCACCATCATTACCGGCCTAGCGCTTCCCAACTCGCTCATCGGCGCATTCGTATTGATGTCGATGGCAGGCTTCACCATCAACATCATGACTCTTCTAGCGCTGAGCTTGTCGGTCGGATTGCTGATCGACGACGCCATCGTGGTTCGAGAAAATATTTTCCGACACTTGGAAATGGGCTCTTCACCGATGAAGGCCGCCAAGGAAGGAACTTTAGAGGTGACTCTCGCAGTCATCGCCACGACCCTAACCGTGATCGCGGTGTTCGGTCCCGTGGGCTTCCTGAAGGGAGTTACCGGTCAATTCTTCCGAGAATTCGGTTTGACGATTTGTTTCGCCATGGCGATCAGCTTGTTCGACGCCCTGACCATTGCGCCGATGCTCTCCGCTTACTTTGCAGGTTCGGTTCACACCAAGAGCAGCAACCGCCTTTACAACGCCACCCTCGGCAAGTGGCTAGCCTCGTTTGAGCGCGGTCAAGTTTGGTTGGAAGGAAAGTACGAGAAGCTGATCGCCTACTCCGTCAAGCATCCGATGAAAGTCTTAGTGGGATCGGCTGTGGTCTTCTTTCTCTGCTGCGCCACTCTCGTTCTCGTACCGAAAACCTTCTTGCCACCGCAAGATGCGGGTGAGTTCAGCGTCGGTCTCGACATGCCCCCGGGGACCAATCTAGAAACCATGACCGAAGTGGCCAACAAGGTGGACGAAGTGATTCGCGCCAACAGCGAAGTCGCATTGACCTCGGTTTCTGTTGGAGGCCGAGATGGAGCCGCAAACGTCGCTGAAACCTATGTGAAACTCGTTCCGGCTAAAACACGTAAGCTCAACACTGGTCAGTTCAAAGACAAGCTCCGTGAACAGCTGAAAGACTACGCCTACGCTATTCCGAAAGTGAAAGATTACGACGCCATCGGTGCCGGTCAGCGACCGTTCATGATGAACGTCATCGGAAACGATCAGAAACAGCTCGAAGATGTGGCTGAGAAAGTTTTCCAATTCGCGAAAAACCATCCTGGATTGAAGGACGTCGATACGAACTTCAAAAAAGGAAAGCCCGAGTTCCAAGTCGTGCCCGATCAACGCAAAATGGAACAACTCGGCATGTCGACAAGTCTCTTAGGCATGGAGCTTCGTGCGCAAGTGGAAGGGATTGCTCCTGCGAAGTTCCGTCAAAACGGAATTGAGTACGATATTCGCGTTCGCCTTCAACAAGATCAGCGCAATTTGAAAGAAGGCTTCCGGGAGACGGTCGTTCCCAACATTAATAACCGTTTCGTGCGCCTCCCGAACGTTTCAAAGCCGGTGGAAACCCTCGGGCCCGCGAAGGTCAACCGTCAGGATCGCGCGCGCGCGATTCAGATCGCTGGCGACATCACCCCCGGCAAAGGTTTGGGCGATATCATGAAGGACATCTCCAACTACATCGACAACGAAATCAAGCTCCCCCAAGGGATGCGCTACGTCTTCATCGGACAAGCGGAGAATTTCCAAGAACTCGGCGGCAGCATGCTCGCGGCTATGGGCTTCGGCATTCTGTTCATCTACTTGGTGCTGGCGAGCTTGTACGAATCCTTCGTCACGCCATTCACCATTATGTTGGCGCTCCCGCTGGCGATCTGCGGATCGTTCGTGTCTCTCGCCATCGCTCGCGAGTCCTTGAACCTGTTTTCGATGATCGGGACTATCATGCTCCTGGGGATAGCGACGAAGAACTCCATTCTACTGGTGGACTACGCCAACCAGCAGATTCAGAAAGGGGTGAGCCGAACCGAGGCGCTCATGATGGCGGGAAAAACTCGTCTTCGTCCGATTCTGATGACGACGATGGCACTCATCGCCGGCACATTGCCGATTGCTCTCGGATTGAACGAAGCTTCTCGTCAGCGCACCAGCATGGGGGTTTGTATCATCGGGGGCTTAATCAGCTCGACGCTTCTCACTCTCGTTGTGGTGCCAGCAGCGTTCTCGTACATCGATCGCTTCCGTGTTTGGAGCAGCGGTATGGCAAGCCGAGCAGTTCGTCCCAAGGGCCAAAGTGGTGGACGAGCGGCAACGGTCGTTGCGGCAGCAGAGAAATAACTAGAGGGATTCGCCAGCGAATGACGCGGAACCCAAAGCTGCCGGAGTCTTGCCTAAGATTTTGATGACCTCTCCTTGAAGCGCGACTGGAACGGATTCCCCTTGGGTATTCGAAATCAGGCGTACGAAGAGTTTAAATCTCAGGATTTCCTGAGGGGAAGTCTGTGGCGCTAGAACGTCAAACTCCAGGATTCCACCCAGCTCCGTGTACTTCACGTTCACAATGGTCTTATTGGAGGTTGAAAAGTCCTGCGGCTCATCGCCATTTTTCAGGGCCCATTGCAAAATTTCCATTTCATAAGAACCGTTGGGTAGCGTTTTAAACTGAATGGCCTGGGGAGCTCTTTCATAGACGTCCACTCGCGCAGCTAAACCCTTGGCAAGCTGCGGAAGTTCTTCCATCGTCTTACTTTTTTCGTTACCGCTATTCGTCCACTCGGTCCAGGCATCTTGAAGTCCGGCATCCGCGATCGACTGTTCGACTGTAGCGATTGCCGCCTTAGAATCGGTGATCTTTTTCTCAGCGTTCGCGATCTGCTTCTTGAGTTTCTCCACTTTCTTAACGTCCCGCTCAGTCTCGGGCTTATCCATTTCGGTTTTCAAAAAACCTTGATCGCGTACCAGATTCTTTTCATTCAGATCGAGAGCGCCTTTGGCACTATCCAAATCCATCTGAATTCCATCAATGTCCAAGGACTTCTCCGCAAACTTCGCGCGAAGAGCAGCCTTCTTCCCTTCAATCGCCGCATTCTTTCGCTTCATCTCTTCCAGACGACGCGAAGTGGCCAAAACTGCAGCCACGTCCTCGGGTTGAGTCTTGGCTTTCCAAAGAAAAATCGTATTGTCCGTGAGATTCAGATTCTTCACAGAGATGACTTTGAGATTCTCAGCCACCAACGGTTTTTTCTCAGCCGTCGCCTTTTGAACACCGCAGCCACTCAGAACCAGAACAGAAACGCCTAAAAGAATTCTCGATGCTTTCATTCTCGCCTCGATTAAAAGAATAGAACCAATTCAGCCGAGAAAATGTCTCCTTGAGTGACGTTTTTTCCAGACAGCTGGTGGTTGTAAGCTAGGTTTGCTTGGAAGGGATAGAAGAACCGCCCTCCTCGATACCAGTCGACAGACGAAAACCCGATCGTCGCAAGTGCACTGTGCAACTCCTGCTCGGGAACCAGGTCCGACAACCATCGGTAGCGAACGGGATCAAACTGACTGCCGCCAGAGTAATCCACCTGGTTCTGATACTGATACACATACCCCGCACCAACAGTGACTCCCAAGGTCGGAACCGTATATTTCAAAGATGTTCCGAGAGCCATTTGATGCTCGGCCTCTCTCATCACCTTTTCTTTATCCGGAGTAATGGCATCACCCGGTGCGAGCGGAATTCGTTTCTCCATCGATTTCGGAATATAGAAATTGTACCCGCCAAACATGTTCCACTTCACACGGGGATTGAAGAAATAATCGTGAAGAATTTGAGCGCCTACTGCGACCTGACCCGAACCCGTGGGCAAATCCAATGCCTTGTTGGGATTCGGCGCCACACCGGTGGGAAGTGCAAAGATCAGCGCTGCCGTCGTTGCTCGCGACTCGTCTCGTTGAAGATTGTATTTCCCCAACAAACGAATATCGCCAATGGACTGAACGCGCGTCGAACGAATGGGTTCGTACCCGTTGCTCGTCGCCTTCTCATTGATCGCGTTGTTCAATTTCGCTGCGGCTTCCTGTCCTCGGAGAGGATTTGCAGCAGCAGCCCGATTCACAAAGGTCTGACCTTCGACCGAGCGTTGAAATCCGGTGTCGACACTCACATCCAAGTTTACCACCGGAACAGCAACGGCCACCGACAGGCGATCCGAGACGCCCATGGCCATCGCAAACACGTTCGTTTCACTGTAACTCTGAACGGTGCCAATCGTATTTCCTGGGCTTCCGCTTTCAGAAATTCCCGCGTCTTGTAAAATGCCCTGCATCTGAGCACGAGCCAGACCAGCTGGCTGAGCGTTGATGACGTCCGTCCACTTCACCTTTTGAGTGAGGCGGGCTCCCAAAAGCTGCGGTTGTCCGGTTTTAGTAAATTCCGAATCCACCCAAGAAAAAATGGTTCGAATGCGGGGATTCCGAACGTTTGCTGGAAGCGTCTCAGCCGACTCCAAATCAAACGGCGGAGAGATATCGCCCGAGAAACTATTAGCACTCGCTTGAGAGGGAAACATCCCACTCAGGCAAAGGCCGATTCCAACTCCAACAACCGATTTCTTGATTCGCTTCACAGTTTATTCCGCAGCTCTTGAGCCTGAACGAGTTCTTCAGTGTTTTCCTGAATTTTATCCGGATTCAAAGAAGCGGGATCTTTTTTGAGAATCTCATCCAGAAGCTGAATGGCCTTATCTTTCGAACCGGTTTCAGCCAGGGTTTCGGCATAGTACACAACGTTCAACACGCGAGTGGGATCGCCGTTGAAAGCCTTTTCTAAATGCTTCAACGATTTCTTATTGTCCCCCATCGGCCAGGGCAATTCGAAGTAAACTTTTCCCAAAATTCTATCGGGGCCGTAGCTATCAATCCGCTCGCCCGGGTTTCCGTTGCGATCGCTGCGAGCCTGAGCGTCCGAAAAAGACGTCTTCAACTCGGTCAAACGGAAGGCGGCCTTGAGTTTGCCGACCGTCTTGCCCCAACGAGCGAGGTTCAAGCCGTGCATGTAGTAACTTTCAGCGTAATCCTCATTCACCGCGCGGGCAGCTGCTGCGGATTTCATGCCTTCTTCAAACTGAGCAATCATTTCTTTGGAGTCCGTCAGATGGGCGCCCTTCCAAAACTCGATGTGACTCTTCAAAATCCAGAGATCAAACTTGATGTCATCGTCCGTTGCTCCGGGCAGGGCTTCATTCACGATCGCGAGAGCCGCATCGACTTCGGCCGGGTTTTCCCGGTGAGAGAAGTGGGCCTTGGCATCATTATACTTGGCCAAAGAAACCGCGTCGTCAGCGGAAACATACTGAGAAGCAACTACAGCCGCAGCTGCAGCAGCACAAATCAGAACACTACGTGCAATGTTAGTCATGAAACCCCCTATATTTTTAAACAACCCCGAAACGCCGACCTTATTGCACAGCGGTTTAGGATTGGCAAGTGAACCCCGCCTGGGATATGACACGAGCTTTCCACGAGCTTGTAGAGATCATTCATGAACTTATCCGTCTTAAAAGAAACTCATCCTTTAGAAGCTCGTAGCGCGCTTAGCCCGGCTGCGGCAAAGAAGTTAAAAAAGCTCGGGGCGACCATTTTAGTCGAGTCTGGAGCGGGCGCTAAAGCCGATTTTTTGGACGAAGATTTTCGTTCCGCGGGTTGCGAAATCGTCAACACCCAGCAGGCTTGGAATGCAGACATCGTCTTGGGTGTGAATCGTCCTACTTCTGACCAGCTCAAGGGCATGAAGGCGGGCAGCTTGCTCTTAAGCCTTTTCGAACCTTACGCTGCAAAGGGAGAACTCGCCCTTTGCGCGGAAAAAAAATTGGATGTGATCGCTTTGGAGTCAGTGCCGCGCACCTCGCGCGCTCAATCAATGGATGTGCTTTCATCTCAGGCCAATATTGCGGGTTACCGCGCAGTCCTCGAAGCGATTGCGCACTATGGCCGATTTGTTCCAATGATGATGACGTCTGCAGGAATGGCCAAACCGGCTCAGCTCGTGGTGCTCGGCGCAGGGGTGGCAGGTTTGCAAGCCATTGCTACTGCGCGCCGCATGGGCGCAGCAGTAGAAGCCTTCGACGTCCGCCCGGAAGTGAAGGAACAGATTCTTTCTCTCGGAGCCAAATTCATGGATTTGGATCTCGGGGAGACCGGCACTGGTCAAGGCGGCTACGCCAAGGAACTTTCTCCGGAAGCGAAGGCCAAACAACAACAGCTTTTGACCGAACGTCTGAAAAAGGCCGACATCATTATAACTACTGCCAACGTGCCCGGTCGCAAGGCCCCGACTCTCATTACCGAAGATGCGGTGAAGGGCATGAAGCGTGGCTCTGTGATTGTCGACATGGCCGCGCCGAGCGGGGGAAACTGTCCGCTGACTGAGAAAGACAAAATCGTCGAGAAGAACGGCGTCACTATCATCGGCCTGACAAACTACGCTTCGCTAGTACCATCGGTAGCGAGCGACTTCTTTGGAAACAACTTAGTAAATCTTTTGGGCCTGATTTTGAAAAAGAACGACTCCGGTGTTTCGAAAACTCTGGACCTGCAAGACGACATTATTGCGGGATGCTTAGTCGTTCACGAAGGAAAAGTTCGGTTTAATCAATAGGAGCGTACCGTGTCACCGCTGATGATTGGAATTTACGTTTTCGTTCTGGCCTGCTTCATCGGCTACCACGTGATCTGGGGCGTGACTCCGGCTCTGCACACTCCGCTCATGGCCGTGACCAATGCCATCAGCGCCATTGTGGTGGTGGGTGCAATTATTGTGGCGGGTTTTTCGTCGGAGAATTCGACGGCCATTGAAATCATCGGTTTTTTTGCGGTCATGATGGCGTCGATCAATATTTTTGGTGGCTTCGTGGTGACCAACCGCATGCTGGCCATGTTTAAGAAGAAGAAATAACGATGTTGGAACTGAGCGCTGACCTTTACGCCGCGTTTTACCTGCTAGCGACGATTCTCTTCGTCTTCGGATTGAAGGGCTTGAGTTCTCCGAAGACAGCGCTTCGTGGGAACGCTTCCGCCATGGCCGGAATGATTCTGGCTGTTGTCGTCACGCTCATTCATCCTTCAGTGAAAAGCTACACTTGGATCATCGCTGGCTTAGGAGCCGGGGCTTTGATCGGTACGGTGTTAGCTCTAAAAATTCAGATGACCGCGATGCCCCAGCTCGTAGCAGCCCTTCACAGCTTTGTGGGATTGGCTGCTGTTTTAGTGGCCGCCGGAACCCTGATGATTCACTTGCATGAAGGGGAAGTCTCGGGAGTTCTCCTCGCCGAGCTGATGATTGGCTCAGCCATCGGCGCTGTCACCTTCACGGGTTCGATCATTGCGTTTGGAAAACTTCAGGGCCTCGTCGGTTCTAATCCTGTCGTTTATAAAGGTCAGCACTTCATCAATTTGCTGATCGGCTTGGTGATCATCGGTGGTTCCGTTCAATTTGTGATGAGCCCCGACCTCATCACCTTTGCTTGGATCACAGCGCTCTCGCTCTTGATTGGCGTACTCTTAATCATCCCCATCGGCGGCGCGGACATGCCCGTGGTCGTCTCGATGCTGAACTCCTACTCGGGATGGGCGGCTTCGGCGACCGGGTTCACTTTGAACAACCACTTGCTGATTGCTACGGGCGCTCTCGTTGGAAGCAGCGGTGCGATTCTTTCGTACATCATGTGCCGCGCGATGAATCGCTCGTTCTTCAGTGTGATCTTGGGTGGATTCGGTGCCGAGGCTTCAGCTGTCGCTACCGGTGGCCCAGCGAAAGGTGTGAAGTCTGCAGCAGCAGAAGACGCGGCCTTTCTGTTAGAGAATTCTACCAAGGTCATTGTCATTCCGGGCTACGGAATGGCGGTCGCACAGGCTCAACATGCGTTGAAAGAATTGCAAGCTGCCCTCGAAGAAAAGGGTGTCGAACTAAAGTATGCGATTCACCCGGTGGCAGGCCGAATGCCGGGACATATGAACGTGCTCCTCGCTGAAGCAGACATTCCCTACGACTCCGTCTTTGAAATGGACGAAATCAATAGCGAGTTCTCGAGCGCCGATGTTTCGCTCGTCATTGGAGCGAACGACGTCGTGAATCCCGACGCGAAGAACGACAAGGCCTCGCCGCTCTTTGGAATGCCTATTCTCGATGTCTATAAGTCGCGACAGATTTTTGTGATCAAGCGCTCGATGAAACCGGGTTATGCGGGAGTCGACAATTCTCTCTTCTACTACCCAAATTGCGCTCTAGTCTTTGGCGATGCTAAAGAAGTTATTGAGAAGCTAGCGTCCGCATTAAAGGGCGGCGGGCACTAGTCGCCTGTTTCTGACAACTCTCCGGCCGATTGGAAATCGCGATATCGATTTTTCGTTTGAAGGCTTCGCTGCAGCTTGCCGCGAAAAGTTCTTTTGTAAAGTCGTAGTCAAATGAATCGACCGAGGCGAGCCTTCCTGAAGCGTGAATCGCGTCGATATAATTCGGATTATCCCAGCGCTTGTCGACTTCAATAATGATAAGGTTGGGATCGGTATTGTTCACTGCTAAGAAAAAATCGGGCTCATTCTTGGGCGAAAATAGCAGAGCCACCTCTGAATCCGTGTCGCGTGCAAGTTTGTACTTCTGCCAAGACCCCTGAGTTTGAAAATAGACCCAGGAATAAGCCGCGTACTTCTGAACCACCTGAATGGCTGGAACAATCGTTTCCTCGTCTTTGAATTCGGCGTTCACCACTACCCTGCCCTGTGCCCATCTTAAAATCTCTTCGAAGGAGCTGATGATCGCGCCATGATTAAACGGACAGTCGCGCTGAAGCTGTTCGACTGTTTTATTGCGAACGGGCCCATAGCAAACCGTCCAGGGGCGGAGTTTTTCGTCGTGAAAAACAACGGGAATCCCGTCCTTTGAAATTCGAAGGTCCATTTCGACAACAGTGACCCCTGCTTTTCGCGCCGATTCGAAATTCGGCAGCGTGTTCATTCGAGTCGAACTCAGCCCGCCTTGATGGGCCCCAGAGACAGGACCTTGCAGTCTCTGCTTCAGCATTAGAATGTCTGGATTGTCCGAAAAAGCTGGCGCCGAAAAAATCGCCAGCATGAACGAGATGAGAACCGCTCCCCTAAAAAGTGGCATCCGTGCCCCTCTTTCCCTTAGAAAAGTTTAAAGGGGGCTTCGGAGATTAGCGAGGAATTTTAGATATTGAACTTGAGCGCGCTGGTGACCGTCGCATCGATATCCGGTAGTGAGCCATTTCTTGGCACATAATCGATCCGAAAACGATCGATAGCTACCCGGCTCTTAATCCGGTTACAGCTAGTCACAACAGGTTCCAAATCGGGTTGGGTGACATAGCTGCGATTGGCTTCGTAGACGATGACAACGCAGTCCGCAGCTAACAAGGTTTTTGTTTTACGACATTGTGCGCGAGCAGCTTCAAGAGCGACGGGATTGTCTATTTGGTCCGACATGTTGAGAACGTGATTCTGATAGGTTTGGAGGCAAACCGAAGAGGGAGTCACTTTGGCAGCACGCGCAGGCGTGGCCGCACAGAGTGCGCCCAAAGCGATCATAAATGTGAGAACAGCCTTCTTCACAAGAAGTCTCCTTAGCCTAGGTTTTCAAAGGAACAGAACCACCGAAAGTCCTAGCGATATACTACACTAATTTTAAATAAGAAATAGAAAACTGACAGCCCCTAGAGCTGGCAGTGCGGCTTCTTACCCGCCGATTGGGCAGCCTGATAAGCCTTCATAGCTTCAGGCATTTTTGCCTCTAGACCCCGGATACGAGATTCATTCGACGGATGGGTCGACAGAAACTCTGGGGGCTGACCCTTGCCCGTGGACATCATATTCTTCCAAAGGGCCACACTTTCCCGGGGATCAAAGCCGGCGCGGGACATAATCCCTAAGCCGATTTCATCGGCTTCGCTCTCATGATTTCGACTAAACGGCAGCTGAACCCCGAGCGTCGCAACACCCATCGCGGCCAGCAAAATGCCCTGAGTCTTCATATCCCGCTTATTGCCCATAATCTCAGAAAGCCCCACCAACCCGAGCTGCATTCCAAACTGAGTGGAAACGCGTTCGTTCCCGTGCTTGGCTTGGACGTGACCGATTTCATGTCCTAAAACAGCTGCCAGCTGAGCATCGGTCTTCGCCACTTTCAAAATACCCGTGTGCACGCCGATCTTAGAGCCTGGCAAAGCAAACGCGTTGGGACTCTCGTCTTTGAAAACGACAATCTCCCAAGAATTAAAATCTCCGAGCTGAGGAACCTGCTCCACCAAGGGTCTGGAAATGCAGCGAATGTAGTCGTTCACAGCGCGATTCCGCTCCTGCGGAATCTTCACCTTCATCTGATCGAAAGATTGCTCGCCGAGCTGATTCATTTCTGAGTCTGGAAAAATCAAAAACTGTTTGCGACCGGTGGGCGATGTCGCACAGGAAATCCCCTCCACCAGCGCTAAAAGAAAAACTCCGGCACGAAGCCAGAAACTAAACAGAAACGACCTCGTCGACCTCAGGAATGGCCGCGCGAAGGCGGGTTTCGATTCCCTGCTTCAAAGTCATGCTCGAGCTCGGGCAACCACTGCAAGAACCTTGCAGATAGAGGTAAACCACGCCGTCTTCGAAACGATCGAAGGTGATGTCCCCGCCGTCCATCGCCACAGCTGGACGAATTTCGCGGTCCAAAATGTCGCGAATCTTGCGCTCGATTTCGGAATCTCCACCCTTGTGCGCTTGAAGAGCCGCAGGATCGCCGGTCAAAACGGGTTCACCGCCGCTGATGTGCATTTGAATCAGACTAGAAGCATTTTTATGGACGACATCCCAATCCCCACCGTCGGTCTTGGTGACGGTCACAAAATCACGACCAATCATCACGCCACAAATGCCGGGAACGCCGAACAAAGCATTGGCCAGCGGAGAGCGTTGGCGCGCATCCACGGCATCCACAAAGTTAGCGACCCCTTGAGATAGGATTTCGCGATTGACCGAGTACTTCAAAGTATTCGGATTCGGAGTAAATTCCAAAGAAACGTAGACGGGTTCGGATGTGTTCATGGGGTCTCTTTTAACACAACCGGAGAAATACTGCGATCAGCGGTGCATCTTAATTCTGCCTCGGCCCCTTCAATTCGTTCCACGTAGTTCTCCGTGACACGAACAGGGACGTCAGCCGAGATTTCGCCACGAAACAAGGTATCTGTTCCAAAAATAGAGCCCCCGGCTGAACGCGGCGGACGAGACTTTCGGTCAAACTTCTTGGAAACACGAACATTGACGCGATACTTGGCGGGCTCGCCCGCATCGTCGTCATCTGTAGATTCGGTACCAATCGACGTGCCGGTCAAACTCACACTCAAGGCTCCGTCTGCTGCATCGGAACGAATCTCTTGCTCGTATTTCTTTTTGCCATCGAAAGTCAGTTCGCATTCTCCAGCTCCAGCCTTACAGCTTGAGGTTACGCGAACCTGAATTCGGTTTAACTTGTGAGAGTTATATTGCGTGGTGATCAGGAGGCGCTGAGTGCTGTCCCCTGGGATGTCCTTCACAACAGTCTTCGCTTTTCCGTTGCGAGTTTCCGACAACGGAGCAGTCACTGCCACTAATTTCCAGTCTTGTACCACCCGCTCACCCAAGGTGATGTAACAATTGAGCGGAAGGAGAAGCATGCCCCACATCGGAACTTCTGAGAAACGCATTGCGGCACGTTATAGTAAAGACGCTGCGTTCAGTCAAGTTTACAAAACCACTGAGGAAACTTACAATAAAGGAAATGAAAACTCCCTTTCTTCTCTGTGTTTTAGCAGCTGGCATTTCGCTTCTTTCCCATCCCTCTCGAGCCGATGACGAATGGCCCGAAGGAGTGGAAGTGGATCGCGTCGAAGGCGGAAAGATTCATTTTAAAAACACGGCCTCGAAGAGAGTTCCTAAAAGCATTAGTACACCATTGGTAGATATTAATTTTGTGAGCTGGCTGAAGCCCGGTGATGGTGGCACTACTGCACCTCCGTACCTGCTCTTTTCAGCTAAACCCTGTAATGACTGCCCCCAGGACCGCGCGCTTTACCTCCTCCAAGCCACCGGCCGTAAGCCGATGCAGCTGGTTTACCCGGGGAAGATCATTGACCCGAAGACGGGAGTGACGGTTCTCGATTCTCGCGCCTTCTATGGGAAGTGCTTGAGCGACAAGCAGGATGTTTTCGTCGTTTTTCAGCGCGAACACGTAGATAAACGCCGCAGCCTTCAGAACAGCGTTTTCTATGCCGAGCCCTTGAAAGACAAGGTCGAGGAAAGACTGATCGAACGCCGAATGCCCAAGCTCGATTTCACCTTAAAGCGGGTGAAGGCCAAGCAGTGCTTCGAAATCGAAGGCCGAAAACGCAAGCAGGTTCCCAAGTACGTCGATTTCTTCCAGAAAGCGAAGGAGAATGACGACGACGAGGAAGATGAGGCGCCCAAGGAAAACGAAACTCAGTCAGATCTCCCGTCCACGGCTGAGTAAAAGCGGCCTTCAATTGACTTAAAGTGTCGTTATTGATAATTCCGGGGGCATGAGCGACATGCACCCCACCCTGTCTGAACGTCCCGACGGCGCCCGCATTATTAAAGAAGCCCGCCTGGAGCGCTTTCAAAATCGCACTCAGGTTCGCCGATACACGGTGGAATTCAACTGTCCCGAGTTCACCTGCGTTTGCCCCATGTCGGGATTTCCAGATTTCGCCACCATTCAAATCAAATACGTTCCCAAAGAATGGTGCGTGGAATTGAAGAGCTTGAAGTTTTATCTGAATCAATATCGGGACCGCGGCATTTTTCACGAAGACGTCGTGAACGTCATCCTCGATGACTTAGTGAAATTACTCGACCCTTGGGAAATTGAAGTAGTTGGCGACTTCAACGTGCGCGGAAACATCAAGACCATCATTCGCGCCAATCACAAATACGGACAGCAGAATTAGAGATTCACAGCAGCGCCGCCCGAGATGATCGGGTCGAGCTTATTGATAGCGGCATTGGGATAGTAATGAAGCCCGACGTGGAAGCCCGGCCAGTGATGACTCATGCCCACACCGTAGATTCGATAACTGGTGTCGTACGTCACGCCCACCGAAAGTACATTTCCGAGATGCTTCTTCTCTGGCGAGTAAGCCCAGGAAAGATCAGACTCCAATGTCGTGCCCGAGAAAAATCCGGACGTCGTAATTCCTGAAGTGATGAGCTGAGTGTTGGTAATATCCACGTGACCGCCTACAAACCACGCTAGCGTCGGAGCCAATCCGATCGCAATCACTCCCCCCGGCTGAACCGTGTTGATTTGAAGATTGGGATTTCCCACTGCTGCATCGGCATAGTTGTACGTGACATACCCACCAGTGAGAGCCACGGCGAATGCTGACGAATCTAAAACCGAAAGCTTGGCTTGTACGTTGTATGTTTTATAGATGTCGCGAACCACATCCGTGCTGATCTGCAAAAAATCTGTCACGCCCACGCCCACACTCGTGCCCAAGTAGAGGCGCCCCGCGGGCATCGTATAAGGCGAGCTCATTCGATGCGTGTAAAAAAAGAGGGGGTTAGATTCGGCTTGAATAGGCGGACTGAAAATGAAGGCGAGTAAAAACAGAACTGGAAACTTCCACCGAGTGGAGCTAGCCATTCTTTTTCATCTCTTCTTGAGTCCGTACGTACTTCTCATGAAGGTTTACTAAAATTTCTTCTTGGTTTTTTCTGTATTGCTCTACTCGCGCTCGCTCACGTTCGCGTATTTTATCGAATTCCTTTTCCGCATTTTCGCTTTCTTTTTTTATTTCAGCCTGATTGCCCTTGTTCAGATCTTCGATCTCTTTTTTATGGCGCTCACCCGTACGGGAGAGTTCGACTTTGTAAGCTTTTTCCAAGTTCTCAAGTTGCTCTTTTTGAAAAGCAGCTTTCTTATCTACTTCGCGAGCGTGTTCGTCTTCCATACTTCGCAGCTCAGCTTGCTGCTGAGAGCGACGTTGCAAGATGGCCTGGTTCAGGCGATCTTCCTCGCGCTTCATCTCTTGGGCTTCGGAACTACTTGGTCTGATCTCCATCCTCTTCTAAGGATAGGCGTCATACCCAGATTTTTAAATAGGTAGAGTTTACCGCGTCATTACTCGGACACTTGTAGGCGATAGCCGCCCTGGACCTGGCCAGACAAAGCCGGCACGACTTTAGCGCGGCGCTGCAATTCCTGGATCAGATCCGTTCCTCGCAGCGAAGGCTGGGCTGCCTTCAATCGAGCGGCGGCTCCGGCTACGAGCGCCGCCGAATACGCGGTCGAAGTGTCCCGGTACTTCGAAGCCCGAGGCTCCGCAACGATCATCTTGCTTCCAGGTGCGGCCATTCCCACACGGGTGGAATCATAGTTCGAGAACTTGCCGGGCTCTTGCACCAAGGCATCGTTTTCATCCACTGCTGCCACCGCAAGAACGTTTCGATGCTGGAGCGAGTAAGCTGCAGGATAGGCGGGAGCTACTTCCAACGAATCTCCCCGATCTCCCGCCGCTGTGACGACGAGAACACCCCGGGTTTCAGCGTAAGCGATTCCTTGTTCGAGCGCCTGAGAACCTCGGCGAGTTGCCCATCCGCAGAGAATGATGTCTGCGCCATGATCGACGGCATAAACAAATGCTGAATAAATCGAACCCGAGTTTGTAATTCCCCAGGGGTTGAAGATTTTCAACGGCATGAGCTGAGCGCGAGGCTCTGCGACCAGAACCAGGCTTGCGAGTTGCGTTCCGTGATACGCATCATCCGCGGGGCGGCCATCGCCAGAGATGAAATCCCAGCCATAGCGATCCGTCTCTCCGCGATTGTCGGTCACCGGCGCAGGATTCTTCCAGATGTTTCCGTGGAGGACCGGATGATTGTAATCCACACCGGTATCTAAAATAGCAACCACCGGACCCCTGCCCTTCGCGTTGTAAGCCAGCTTGTTCAAACCCGTGTTCTTGGCCCAGGCTGTTTTTCGATGGCTCACCACCCACGTTTCCAAATCATTCAAATCGCGATCGGCCGGAGAAGCGGGGCCTTCGCGCTCAAACTCTTCTTTACCCTGGCGTTGATCCGACTTCTGAGCGAAGTCCCGATCGTAAGCACGATTGCGAAAGAGACGAATGCCCAATGTAATCGTTTCCACCACACTTCGTGCCAGAGCTTCCGATTCGGTAACGCTCGGAGTTTGCCCGGGCTTGAAATCAGGCCGAGTAATGTCTTCACGAGGAAGCAGAACGATGTCATCAAAAGAAATGGAACTCGTAACCGCGCTAGCGACCTGAGTAGATGCGCTCACTTCGCGTAACTGAATCGGAGGAATACGATTTCGAGTTCGATAGCGGACAGTGGACTCTAAAGTATCGAGATCTCCAACCACGACCTCACCCACCGACCCGCTCAGAACGCTTTGAAGCACGCGAATCTGATACCCTGGAAGGTCCACACTCTCGTAAACGGTACCGGCACTCACCGAAGCACCTGAACCTGTTCCAACCAGAACGTATTTATTTCCTGTTTCTGGATCCGTAGCGATGGCATCTACGACTGCTGTAAGCGGCAAGTTATGAAATGCTTTGACGATAGAATCCATCGAAGCGTCGATCGATCGACGGAGCGCCTTCAGCATCGCATCAGTTTGAGCGTAGGCAATGCCACCACTAAAACCTTGGTAGCCCCCTGAAATATCGAAGAAGAAGCCGGAACCACTCACGCTGACATGACGAATTTCTTTTCGACCTGCCATCGGTGCATCCAGTTCGAGTTTTAGTTTCAAAAACGCATGATACTCAGCGTATTTCACGCCGAGCCAAGCAAACAGAACGTTGAAGTTGATTCCATCACCCAAGTCTAGACCGGCGTGAGTGCCTAGAATCTTATCCCCGCGCGGATCAAAGGTGCGATCAAACCAATTGGGTTCAAAACCCAATTCCTTCAAAGGATATTCATTTCCCAAAGTACCGCTGCCGTCATTAAATGGGCTGCGGATGCGCTCGTCAAAGCCGTAGAACATGCGATTCCCACGCGTGCCGGTTTCAAACGAAAGGGCCTCCACGCTAATCTTCAGGCGAGCTGCGGGTTCACAGCCCCCGGTCCAAGCAAAATCCGGAGCGGGGTCGCCCTCACTCAAGCCCGAGACGCGGTTCTTGCGGCTATTACAGTTCCCCACCAGAAAATCGGGATGATGGATGAGACGAGTGGTGAGGCTGGCTTCAAAGTCTTCGCCAAAGTTTCTGAACTCGGAGTTGGGAAGTTCAATTCGAACATGCTCGACTGGAGCGAGCTCAATGATTCGACGTCCGTCGGCCTGAGCCGTTGCGGCCATCATCAATCCGATTAAACAGCTGTGATAGAAAAACCTTCGGGTCTCCATCACTCTCGTTTCTCAGTTACGGGACGTGCACCATGACAATGCTGCCCGGCTGAATGGTTTTATGATTTCCTTTGAAAGTATCTATTTTGGCAACAGACGACACACTATCCACTTCAACCGTGTGCGCATAAGCTACGGTCTTGTAAACGTCGCAAGCCGCAGTAGACGGCGTCACTTCGTAAATTTCAAAACCCTGATTCGGTAAAATGCGCTGCTGCGTTCCCGCATCAAACGTAATCATGCCCGTAGCAGGATCATATTCTCGAACTTTTGCCTTCCAGCTCAACTCGTGAAAGGCGGCGGAGTTGGCGACTTGGTTCAGGCCCGTGTCCATCATTTTTCTTACGAGCGCACCCAACGCGGTATCACGAAGCATGCTGACGCCGATGTTGGCCAAACCAAAGGTGACATCGATTTCCAAATTTTGACTGACAAGTTTATTGCTCACCGAAGCAGCTGCTTTGCCCACGCAGAGCTGCTCGTACTGCCCCGTCTGCATTTGATTCAGGTGACATTGATAGACGTGGAAGTCGATGGCGATTTCGCCGACTTTCATTTTATAAACGCCTTCGAGAGTCGGGCCCGTCTGATTCAATTCGCCCTGATTGTTGTATCCGAAACGAATTTGAAGCTGAGTACCTTCCAACATGAAGGAGCTGACCTTGGCCACGACCTTCACGTCTTGGCGGCACACATCGCTGCTCCCTTCTAGATATGGAGCAAAACGTCCGGTCTGAATCACCGAAGTTTGGAAGATCGTGTTCAGATCGTCATTCAAATCGGCCTGCTTCCCATCCGGAAGCGTGAAAACTTGATTGCCCACGGGCATGAGAACGACTTCACGCACGGGGGTCGCAGCCGGAAATAATCCTGGAGCTGTCGTGATCGGAGCCGGAACAGGAGCCGGCGCGGACGACGGTGCCGGAGCAGGTGCGGGCGCAGGTTTCCTCCTGCCCATGGCATGGGCAGTCGAAGTCATCGTTAAAACGCAGATCAAAATCAGCCCTGTTTTATTGTTCACGAGGGATGTATCGGAGAGCAGAGAGATATCTTTAGAAAATTAGTCAACTACTGATTTTCATTTCACAATAATTGACTTTATAATTTATCTATTATAGCTCTATGCATCATATTCGATTTCCAAAGGAGACAAAGAAATGAAGGCCCTCATTATTACCGCGCTGTTCGCTTTTCATACTCACGCAGCCCAAGCAGGAGCCACGGATTTCCATGCAATCAAGGTTGCCTTTGAATCTTACGGCGGATGCGCGGGGCGTTCATGTAGCACTGGAGATGTTGGTACTCCTCGAGAAAGCCTCACAGGCGAAGTAACCTTAGTATGCTTTTCTGAAGCAAATGAAAACAAGGCCCTCTCGGCCACCGTTCAATTCACTCCCGAGCCGATCGACACTGACACCAAAAAGATCCTCACTTTTACAGCGTCTGAACTAGGTCTCGAGGCGACTCCAGCCGCTCTGTATGCTGTCGAAGGTAGCGAGCGGATCTTCTCTGCTCACCTGATGGGTGAACTGAAAATGAAAAATGGACACCCAGTCATTGCTCGTATTCGGCAGGGACTGCATCAAGACCAACGAGTTTATATCGAACTCCAGGAAAGAGTCGTACCCGGTTTTTATAGCAACTGGACTTACTGCCAAACTCGTTAGTGTTCGTAGCGATTATTCAG
The DNA here is from genome assembly GCA_019751945.1 of bacterium. Lineage (GTDB taxonomy): Bacteria > Bdellovibrionota > UBA1018 > UBA1018 > UBA1018 > JAIEMT01. The sequence goes on along the minus strand of JAIEMT010000014.1, from coordinate 3,452 downwards.
GACAATGACTTCGACGCGACGATTGGACGCATGGCCCATTTCTGTATTGCGGTCGCTGACCGGACGGAAATGAGAAAGGCCGGAAACAGCGAGTTTCCGAGGATCGATGTTGAAGCGACCGATCCAATACTTCGCTACCCACGCAGCGCGCGCAGCAGAAAGCTCCCAAGAGCTAGCAAAACCATGTTTCTGCGCGAGCTTCGCTTCTAAAATATCCGTGTGTCCATCGATACGGACAAGACGCGGATTTTTGGAGAGTACGCGACCAATGCGATCCAAGAGCGGGCGCAAATCGGGACGAGCTTCCACTCCGCCGGGTGCAAAAAAATCTTTCGCAGTAATCCGTACGATGAGGCCGCGACTATCGAATAGCATCTGAACGTTTTCAGAGAGATCTGAGACGCCGAGCTCTAAGCTGATACTCTCCTCGAGCATTTCTTTGATTTCTTTCAACTGAGGATCGGGATCCGACGCCGTATTGGTTTTTCCTGCTGGGAGATTCTGAATTCGTCCGCCGGCAATGTCTTCGTGCTCAAACGGATTCGCAGTGTCACCACCGGACTGCCCGCCGAGATCAATCATCCCCACCGGGCCTGCTGCAAATGCGGCCTTAATGCTGGCGGAAACTTTTTTGAACTTGGAAATGTCCGCTTGAGAAATAGCGTACATGATCACGAAAAATGCAAAGAGCAGCGTAATAAAATCCGCGTAAGAAACCAACCATCGCTCGAGATTGACATGTTCAGGATGCTTTTTTCTCATGATTCCTCAAATGCTCTTCTACGAAGACTTCTAGCTTCTCTTGGAGAAAGTGCGGGTTCAGGCCTTCTTGAATACCAATGACACCCAGCTTAATCACTTCTTTCACAATCATGCGCTGCTGAGCTTTTCTTTTTAGCTTAGTGCCCCAGGGAATCAGAACAAGGTTGGAGAGACCCACCCCGTAAACCGTCGCGACGAACGCGACCGCGATACCTTCCCCGATCTTCGAGGGGTCGTTCAACATGGACATGACGTGAATCAGACCCAAGACGGCTCCGATGATCCCAATGGTGGGAGCGAAACCACCCGTACCTTCGAACACCTTGCCCGCGATTTCCTCTTCTTCAAACGCCAAGAAAATTTCCGTGTCGATAATTTCTCGAACCGTATTGGGTTCGAAACCGTCGATGACGTACTTGATAGATTTCTTAAAGAGAACGTTTTGAATCGACTCTCTCTGACCTTCCACTGCCAACACGCCTTCTTTACGAGCAATCGTAGCGATACGAATAATTTCTTCGATCACCGGTCGCACATCCATATCGACTTTTTTAAAGATCAGCGGAATCAGGCCAAATGCGCGGACAATGTCCTCCGTGGGATAAGCTACAAGCATGGCACCTGCCGTACCCCCGACCACGATCAGCGCCGCCGTTCCTTGCATGATCTGTCCGACGTGACCACCTTCAAGGACCTGTCCGCCGATAATAGAAGCAAGACCCAGCACTGTTCCTATGAGCGATGCTATATCCATTTAGTGTTCATTCTCCATTTCACTGGCTGGACTGCAACTTTGGCGGTTCCTGATACAGCTTTTTTCGATACTCAATGGTCCGATTGATCACGAGTTCTGGCGACTCTTTCACCAAAAGTTTTTCACCCGTTGTAAGAGTGAGCATCGTGTCCGGAGTTGATTCAATGTATTTGATCAACTCGCAATTCACGATGAACTCTTTTCCATTCAATCGAGAGACCGGAATCATACCTTGCGACCCATTACTTTTAGTGTAACCTCAAGGAGGAAGGAGTCAAATGAGAGCTTCAACAGAAGGCTTTAATTCTCCTGCAGTTAACGTTCGTGGTCAAAGTCAATACAACGCTCCCGCGTCGCTTGGCATTCTCCTCGTTACCGCACTCGCTGATTTGAGTTGGATTGTTGCGGCGATCGGTTTGAGCGTCAAATTTTTGAACCTCTCCCCCATTCCTGACTACACGACAATTGTAACTTCTCTTTTGGGACTGTTTGTTCTCTGGGTTCTTTTTCAGAGGATCTTTGCGGCGACGCCCGGACAGATGATTTGGAAAACCCAATCCTTCTCGGGCAAGAGCTTAAAGAAGCCCAAGAGTTTCTTTGAAATTGTTAGCAGCCGGCTCTACCAGAAAGAGTTGCTCACAAATTCGTCTACTGCAGTTGCAGCATTTATTACCTTTTCGCTATTGATCTTAGCTGGCACCCTGACTCAACAAGCCTTTCTTGAACATCCGATGTTTAATCGGGCTTTGGAGTGGGAGTTGCCTGCCTTCACTCCTGAAGCTGGAAGCAAAGACTGGGAAAGCGCCCCCTTCTATTACAGCTTGGGAGCCTGGCCGAAGTCTTTTGCTGGAAAGCCGGTTCTCTACTCGCTTCCATATGAGAAAGGTCCCCCTCACCGTTTCCTTGGACACATCGTCATGCGCTGGGACACGCCGGATGTTCAAGTGACGCTAGCCGGTCCGCTGACGCCAAAGCCTCGAATCACAACCCCTGCGATGAGGTCGTGTTTCACAAGCTCGTTGATTTCGGCGCTGTTGCCGCAGCTCTGGATTAATCGCCAGCCGTTTTATTGTTTAGGCGTAAGAAAGCGTGTTCTGACGCAGGAAGTTCGGGAGATGAGTGAAAACGGAATTCATCGCTTCAGCATGCGATGGGTGCAGATTTCCAATCCGGCATTGCCTGAGACAGAACAGATGCGCGGCCTGTATTTGAAAGGTTGGAATTTTCGTCGCGTGGAGGAGCGATTTATCTTCCTGAACCCACAAGGCGCTCTTCAGGTTTTCAAACTCGAACGGCCGAACACCACTGCCGGCGATGAAGCGAGCCGGTTATTCGAAATGGCCATTCGCAGCCATCGCATTTTTGCGACTCTAGATCCGGGTCGAAACTGGGCAGATCGAAAGATCAGTCAGATCAAATTGAATTCTGCGCAACTCAGCGCTTTGAATGACGACCAGTTCGCCATCAAGATTGCAGAAGTTCAAGGAGCGCTGCTATCAAAGATGTCCGTCGATCCCAAACTCTTTGATAGTTACTATCACTTAGCCGGCACGACTGCATTGCTTGCTCGACGGGGATTTCAAAATAAGAATCCATTTCTCAGCGCGGCCGCTAAACCGCTGATTCAGGCGACGTTCTATTACGCCAGCGACATCGCGCCACAAGACCCGCGCACGGCGGAGATTCAGACTCTGGTTACGGAGATGAAGCAGTACTAGGAATCCGAGCCGGGGCCCGTTAGCGAAACTGAAATCCGTCGAAAAAAGGCGTATCGCCCGGGCAGGCACTCAGCCCGTAGTGTACTCGCGCCGGGGCGAGTTGCTTCGGCCGAGATTCTGTTTGTGAAGGTGCGAGTCTTGCCTTTCTGCCTGCCGCCCATCCTGGTTGGCCCTCGGCGGCTGGCTCGCCTCCAGCTCGCCTGAACGCCGCCGAGGCT
>JAIEMT010000017.1 GCA_019751945.1 bacterium | reverse complement strand
GCCAAGGAAATCAGAGATTTTATACAAGCATTGAAAACTTTCAACTTGCCAACTCAACACGAGGCAGCTTAAACAGTGAACGCCCTTCTCTCAAACCCTACCGAGACGGCGGAATTTTTCTAAGAAGAAGTGCCCGATGATCCCGAACCAGAAGCAGTTGCGCCTCCGCCAGAAACAACCTTAGTAGAAACTAAGCGGGCCGAACACGCGGATGTCACCATCGCGATCAAGACCAATAAAATTTTAGTTGTAAGTCCATTCATAAAAAACTCGCAAACGTACTACTTTACGGAATCTTAAGATAATTATGTCACGTGTAAGGGGGGCGCGGAATGTGTCGGGACTGACATGGTGAAACGTAAGGGTTTTTAAATCGCGTAAGATCGACCTAAACGTGAGCGTACAAAAGCACCGGGGTGAATCTACCCCAGCATCATCACAAAACGGATCCGCCGCTATAAGCTCCTGCACCGATGGTGCTGCCATTTACTGTTAACGTACCCGTACCTCGATCGACAACGGTTGAAGGGGACAGGGTCAATGTTGTTGAAATGGTCATGTTTTGGTTCGCCATATAAAAGGTACCAGTTGTAACGCTCAAATTGTGGAAGGTCGCCGCTGTCGCCAGACTAATTCCAGCCCCGGTATTGCTATCTGTGATCGTTCCAGTAATGAAGGTTCCACCATTAAATGTAATCGTTTGAGAACTCGTACCGACAAACGTCATCGCTGCATTTCCGCCCCAGTTCCCATTCATGGTCAAGTTTCCCGCCAAAGAAATAGTTCCGCCGCCTCCAATGGTCACACCTGCACCAGTGTTATTGTCGATAAGCAGATTTCCAGCAATGTTCATAGTTCCAGAAATCAGGTGATTCCAAGTATTTTTTCTCAAAATCACGTCATTGAAAGACATGCCCGTCGCAGTAATTGTCTGGTTATTGTAAGCGGAGAACTGAACCGTCGAAGTTCCTGCACTCACTGCCCCACTGATGTAGGTCCAATTCCCTTCAGCCAAAATCGTTCCACTCAGTGCAACTGTGCCACCTGAAGCGATTTCGATCACTGGAATCGAGCAAGTCGACGTCCCTGTAATAGTCTGAGCTGTTCCTACCAGACGTATAGTTCCTCCGCCGGTGCCGGCATTGTTGCAACTGGCTCCCGCGGTTAAATTTCCTTTTAAATAAACCACACCATTCATGGTCACTGCTGCGGACGAGAAATCATAGGTAAGATCCCCGTCTATATGCATAATGCCGGTGATATTGAGATACCAGTTAGACTTCCCAAAACGGACGTTTCCAAAGTTCATCCCAGCTGCATCGACCGCCTGATTGTTTGAACCCGAAAACTGAACCAACGAGGTCCCCACGTTCATCGTACCCGTGGTATAAGTCCAATTCCCACCAATCTGCACAGTACCAACTAAAAATACCTGGCCACCTGTTGAGGCAACTTGAACGTGCGGAAAATGACAACCCGAAGAACCAGTGATGGTTTGGTTGGAGCTTCCAACCAGCTTTATAGTTGCGCCGGCGCCGTTGGAATTCCCCGTACAGCCTGCTGTCGCAGTAAGATTTCCGGAGAGGTTGATAATTGCCGATCCGCCAAATCCCACTCCTGACGTCATTGTCGTCAAGATAACGTCTCCCAGAACATTCATCACCGTGCCGGTAAAGTTAATTTGCCAATTGGTTTTGACAATCTCAAGGTGGTTCAAATTCACAGATCCAGTATCAATGTTCTGGGTGTTAAAACCTGAGATTTGAAACGTACCACCGTTCGCGTTAAAATTGGCTTGAGTCGTTCCGATAGTGACGTGAGTTTTCACAATAAGCTTGGAAGAAGTGCTTCTAAAGGTTCCACCTGTCGTCGTCAGAGTTCCGTTCATCGTAATGTCGGCGTTACTCCCCATGAAAGTTCCAGCGGACTGAGTATAACCACCACTGCCTACCGTCAGAGTAAAACCCGTACCTTGATTCAACTGGCTTCCGGCAATATTCAAAGCAGAAACACTCACGTTATAGTTTGTAGTTGGGCTGCAGTTCGCACTCGTGCAAGTGTCATCGATAATGGCGGTGTCGGAGGCGCCTGGAACCGCAGCTGCACCCGCACACGCTCCGCTCAATCCAGGAGTATTCACCGTTCCGCACCAGTTCGAAGCAGTGGAGTTATTCCAGGTATTACTGGTCGCGCCTGTCCAGGTATGGGTACCCATCACTTTCATCGTCACGGTAGCGGTATCACTATGACCTTGGGAATCGGTCACGGTGTAGGTAAAAGTATCTCTTCCTGTATAGCTGGCATTCGGCTGATAAGTGACGTTCGTGGTGCCATTAGTCACCGTCCCATTGGCAGGTTGAGTAACCGAAGTCACTGTGAAAGAAAGACTGAGGTTGTTCACATCGTTTGCCAAAACAGTGAGGGTGGTGGAACTCGCGTTTCTCTGCACCATTCCAGTATCGTTCGACAAAGTGAAAGGAACCACGGCGTTAGCAGTAAACGTAGTCGAGATCGCCGTCGCATTGATGGTCGCAGTCACCGTGTTGCTTCCAGTGGAAGAACCTAAAGTCAGAGTACTGGTAGACTGTCCCGCAACGTCCGTAGCATTGGAAGCACTCGAAAGAGATCCTCCACCCGCAGTGACTACCCAGTTGACGGTCACTCCAGAAATAACGTTGTTATTGGCGTCTCTCACCACCGCTACAAACGGATTCGTTAAGGCATTACTCGTCGCTCCATTTTGAGCATCCCCCGAAGCCTTAGAAATACTAGCAGGTGCACCTGGATTTCCAGTTGCACTGAATGCAGTCGAGATCGCCGTCGCATTGATGGTCGCAGTCACGGTGTTGCTTCCGGCCGTTGTTCCCAAAGTCAACGTGCTCGCGGACTGACCGCTAGCATTGGTACTGTTTGAAGCACTAGAGAGGCGAGCCGCCCCCTGCAGTCACAGCCCAGTTGATTGTCACTCCAGGAACCAGATTGGTATTAGCATCTCTTACTACGGCAACAAACGAGCTACTCAATGCACTCCCGGCTGTGCCGGTCTGAGCATTTCCTGAAGAAACAGAAATCGTGGCAGGAGCTCCAGGAGTCCCCGTTGCAGAAAAGGATGTGGATGTTGCTGTGGCATTGATAGTCGCGGAAACGGTGTTTGAACCGACCAAAGTACCCAGAGTCAGGGTGCTCATCGAAATCCCGCTTGCATTGGTAGAGTTAGAAGCACTTGAAAGCGAACCACCGCCCCCAGTAACCGCCCAATTGACAGTCACCCCCGAAACAGGATTACCGTAAGTGTCGCGCACCACCGCTTCAAACGGGCTACCAGCTGCAGCGCCAGCAATAGCAGATTGACTGTTTCCGGCCGAAACCGAAATGGAAACAGGAAGTGCCGCAGTGCCGGTGGCTGAAAACAAAACGGACGTCGATGTCCCGTTGATCGTCGCTGTAAAAGTATTCGATCCCGCTACCGTACCCAAAGTGGGGGTTGTCGAAGAGAGTCCGCTTGCATTCGTAATATTCGAACTACTGGAAAGCGAACCCGCCCCGCTAGCGACAGTCCAATTCACCGTCACTCCCGATACAGGATTTCCACTACTATCTCGAACAACGGCTACTAAAGCACTGCCCGTCGCGGTGGCAACGGTAACAGATTGAGAATTGCCTGAAGAGACTGAGATATTGTAAATACTTGCCGCTGCTCCAGCGGGAGTTCTCGACGACACTAGGCGAACAGAACACGCGGACGAAGTCAGCGCGATCGCCACGGCAAAATTAAATAGTAGTCGATTCATAAAATTAAAACTCACGCACGTTCTACTAACTGAAATATCTAGATAAATTATGTCACATCTGAAATCACGGCAGGAATGTGTCGGGGCTGACGCACCTTATTTTAAACGTTATTAAATCCCACTTAATTAAGATGGTCACATTCGAGTACAAGCCACTATTTTTCAACTACGTAGATTCAACAATAAACATTTATTATTTAACTATGTGATTATGAAATTTGTGTTGATTACTTAGGTTTAGAAAGGACAAAAAATGTATTTCTTTTGGATAGTGATTAAAACTTAGCTAGCTTCAAATTCGAATTCCTGAGGAAATTCTGGGAATCATCCAATCCATTTGCTGGAATATGCCTTGCAGGGTTAGCAACTGGAGCTACCATCCAGTAAAGGGTGGTAAGGGGGGAATCTTGAAAATTACATCGTACTTCATTGGTATTGTCTTAGCGGCAACACTCACCTCATGTGAGAGTCTTTACCAACTCAAAACAAATTCAATCGTACCCTCGAATTTTACTTCCGGTCCCGGACCTACAGTGGAGTCGGCCATCAATGATCCCAAAAAAATAGCAGAATATCTTTGCGCTTCGGAAGATGAAGAGGATGACGAACCAAAGGCATTGGTCTGTCATTATCCGTCTGGAAATCCGGCTCAGCGTCACGAGATTTGTATCGGAAAATCGGCACTTCCGGCCCATATTGACAAACATGGACAACCTGGCGCGTACGACCACCTAGGAAAATGCGATAGGGCCATTCCTAGCCCTTCGCCTAGTCCATCCCCAAGCGCCTTGCCCGAAATAAATATTTAAACGGCCTGTTTATCGAGCAGCGTGGCTGGAGCTAGAAACTCCAGGGCTCTGCGAAGTGAGGCCAACGCCATCGGTGTCTTCGTCTTCAAAGCCTTCTTCCGAAACCAGAGCCTGCATGTGCTTGTACTTAGCCAAGCCCGTGCCTGCCGGAATCAAGCGACCCATGATGACGTTTTCTTTCAAGCCGCGGAGATAATCCACGCGTCCCGAAATACTTGCCTCCGTGAGAACCTTGGTGGTTTCTTGGAACGAAGCTGCCGAGATAAAGCTCTCGGTGGTGAGCGATGCCTTGGTGATACCGAGGAGCAGAGGCTCAGCAGTCGACGGAGCCCCGCCGGTTTGCATGACCTTCTGATTCTCGGCTTCGAACACAGCCTTATCGACCTGTTCACCCGACAAGAAATTGGTATCGCCAACATCCTTGATCTTCACCTTACGCAACATTTGGCGCACGATCACTTCGATGTGCTTATCGTTAATCTTCACACCTTGCAGACGATAGACTTCTTGAACTTCGTCGACGAGGTATTTAGCGAGAGCCTTCTCACCCAACACTCTCAAAATATCGTGCGGGTTGATCGGGCCGTCCATCAGGGCTTCACCAGCCTTGACGTAGTCGCCTTCGTTAACGGCCAAGTGGCGTCCCTTACCGATGAGGTATTCTTTCGCCTCACCTAAGTCTGGGGTTACAACCACTTTGCGCTTCCCTTTGGTGTCTTTACCGAAGCTGACCATTCCGTCGATTTCGCTGATCACAGCGGCATCTTTCGGTTTACGTGCTTCGAAGAGCTCGGCCACACGCGGGAGACCCCCGGTGATGTCCTTGGTCTTCGTCGTTTCACGATGGATCTTAGCTAGGGTGTCTCCTGCTTTCACTTCGTCACCGTCGTTGAGAACCAGGTTGGCACCCACGGGCAGCATGTAGCGAGCCACGCGGTTGGAACCTTCGATCTTCAAGGTGTTCCCCTTGCCGTCGGTGATTAAAATCTTCGGACGCTTATCGGTCGCTTTGGATTCCACGATAACCTTGTGGGAGAGACCGGTCACGCTGTCGAACTGCTCCTGCATGGTCAAGCCTTCTTCGATGTCTTCGAATTTGACCACACCTGAAGCTTCCGTGATGATGGGAGTCGAATACGGATCCCACTCAGCAATCAGCTTACCTTTTTCAACCGGGTCGCCATCCTTTACCAGGAGCTTCGCACCGTAAACGATCTGGTACTTTTCACGCTCGCGGTTATTAGCGTCGACAACGGAGAGTTCCCCGTTTCGATTCATGACCGTGAGGTGGCCTTCCTTGTTTCGGACCGTCACCACGTTGTGGAATTTCACAGAACCCTTGGTCTTGATTTCCAAGCTGGACTGTTCAGCACGTCTCGAAGCAGCGCCCCCGATGTGGAACGTACGCATCGTGAGCTGCGTTCCTGGTTCACCGATGGACTGAGCAGCGATCACGCCGACCGCTTCCCCGTTGTTACACAGACGTCCGCGAGAGAGGTCACGACCGTAGCACGATCCGCAAATCCCCTTCTTCGCTTGGCAGGTCAACACGGAGCGAATTCGCACGCGGTCGATACCGGCTTCTTCAACTTTCTTCATCAGATCTTCAGTGATTTCTTCGCCAGCGTTGACCAAGATGTCGTTGGTCACCGGGTCGATGACTTCATCTAAAGCCACGCGACCAAGAATACGATCGCCCATGCGCTCGATCACTTCGCCACCCTCGACGAGAGCGGTGACATACAGACCGTCCAAGGTACCGCAATCGGGCTCGGTCACGATGACGTCTTGAGAGACGTCGACCAAACGACGAGTGAGGTAACCGGAGTTAGCGGTCTTAAGGGCGGTATCGGCCAAGCCTTTACGCGCTCCGTGTGTCGATACGAAGTATTGCAACACGGACAGCCCTTCGCGGAAGTTCGCCACGATGGGGGTTTCGATGATTTCGCCAGACGGCTTCGCCATCAAACCGCGCATCCCGGCCAACTGACGGATCTGAGCGTTGGAACCTCTGGCTCCCGAGTCTGCCATCATAAAGATGGAATTGAACGAGGGACCAGTGACTTCCTTCTCTTTACCCTTCCAGTCTTGCGGAGCTTTGAACGTCTGAACCGACAAGCCCTTCATCATGGCGCTTGCGATTTGCTCAGAGGTTTGTGCCCAAATATCGATGACCTTGTTGTAGCGCTCGCCGTCGGTGATCAAACCTTCGACGTACTGGTTTTCGATTTCTTGAACTTGTCCGTAGGCTTCACCGAGGAGAGCTTTCTTCTCGTTCGGCATCAACATGTCGTGAACCGAGATCGAAATACCGGCCTTCATAGCTTGTCTGAAACCCATGCCCATCAAGTGGTCGGCCAACAAGACGGTCTTTTTATTGCCCGTCAAGCGGTAGCACTGGTCGATGAGTTCGGCCAAATCCTTCTTACCCAAGACTTTGTTGTAAGCCGGGAAGGGAATTTCGGTCGGAACGATTTCAGAGAGCAACGAACGACCCACAGTGGTGTCGTAAACCTTGCCATTGATTCGGCACTTGATCTTAGCTTGGAGAGCCACGATGCCAGCGTCGAATGCGTAATGAACTTCAGTCGGGCTACTGAACAGCTTGCCATCGCCCTTCGCAAAATTGCGATCGCGAGTCATGTAGTACAGCCCCAGAACGATATCTTGGCTGGGCACGATGATCGGCTTGCCGTGTGCAGGCGACAGAATGTTGTTGGTCGACATCATGAGCACGCGCGCTTCGATCTGAGCTTCGATCGACAGAGGAACGTGAACGGCCATTTGGTCACCGTCGAAGTCCGCGTTGAAAGCCGCGCAGACGAGGGGGTGAAGCTGAATGGCTTTCCCTTCGATCAGCACCGGTTCAAACGCTTGGATACCCAAACGGTGAAGAGTCGGAGCGCGGTTGAGCATCACAGGATGTTCGCGAACGACTTCTTCGAGAATGTCCCAAACTTCTTGGCGCTGCTTCTCAACCATCTTCTTCGCAGACTTGATAGTCGTGACATAGCCGTACTCAGACAACTTGTTATAAATGAACGGTTTGAACAGCTCGAGCGCCATGACCTTCGGAAGGCCGCACTGATGCAGCTTGAGTTCAGGACCGACGACGATCACCGAACGACCCGAGTAGTCGACGCGTTTACCGAGTAAGTTCTGACGGAAGCGACCTTGCTTACCCTTCAGCATGTCGGAGAGTGAACGAAGCGGACGCTTGTTCGGACCGGTGAAGGTCTTGCCGCGACGGCCGTTATCGAACAACGCATCGACTGCTTCTTGGAGCATGCGCTTTTCGTTTCGAATAATGATTTCAGGAGCGTTCAACTCCATGAGACGCTTCAATCGGTTGTTACGATTGATAACGCGACGATAGAGGTCGTTGAGGTCGGAAGTCGCAAAACGACCGCCATCCAACGGAACGAGCGGACGCAGTTCCGGCGGAATGACTGGAATCACTTCCAGCATCATCCACTCCGGCTTGTTGGTGCCGCTAGCCTTGAAGGATTCAACCACCTTCAAACGCTTGGAGATCTTGGTTTTCTGAGCTTCCGAAGTGGTCTGCTTCATCTCGCGACGGAGCTGACGAGACATCATTTCAATGTCGATCTTCTTCAAAGCTTCGCGCACAGACTCGCCGCCCATACCAGCGGTGAAGCTCATGCCTTCTTTAACCAGCTGAGTGTACTTTTCTTCAGAAACAACCGAGTTCTCTTCGAGCCCCGAATTGCCGACATCCAAAGCCAAGTAGGCTTCGCAGTACAGAACCTTTTCGAGGTCCTTCAGCGGAATATCCAAAATCGCGCCGATACGAGACGGCAACGATCGCAAGAACCAGATGTGCGCAACCGGAGTCGCCAATTCGATGTGGCCGAGACGTTCACGGCGCACTTTCGATTGAATGACTTCGACGCCGCACTTTTCGCACACGACTCCGCGGTGCTTCATGCGCTTGTACTTGCCGCAGTTACACTCGTAATCCTTTACTGGTCCGAAGATCTTCGCGCAGAACAATCCGTCGCGCTCCGGCTTAAAGGTTCGGTAGTTAATGGTTTCAGGCTTTTTTACTTCGCCATAGGACCACTCGCGGATCTTCTCCGGAGAAACCAGAGAAATGCGGATCCCTGTGAAACTTAGTGGATCCTTTGGCTTGTCAAAAAAGTTTAGAAGGTCTTTCATGGTATGCCCTCGTTCTATCTAGTCGTTGAAATCGTTTAGCTGAGTTGGCCTTGCGTAGCTTTCTCGTCGTCTTCAATAAGCTCGACGTTGAGCGCCAAGCTTTGAAGTTCCTTAACCAATACGTTGAAGGATTCAGGCAACCCTGGTTCGAGCAGGTGTTCGCCCTTCACGATCGCTTCGTACATGCGGTTTCTGCCGGTCACGTCGTCGGACTTCACCGTCAGGAATTCCTGCAAGCCGTAAGCAGCTCCGTATGCCTCGAGCGCCCACACTTCCATTTCTCCCAAACGTTGACCCCCGAACTGCGCCTTACCACCCAGCGGCTGCTGAGTGACCAAGCTGTACGGACCGATGCTTCGAGCGTGAATCTTCTCTTCAACGAGGTGATGCAGCTTGAGCATGTACATGACGCCGACGGTGACTTCCTCGGCGAAAGGTTCGCCGCTGATTCCGTCATAAAGCGTGGTCTGACCGCGAGCAGGAAGATCAGCCAAGCTGAGCATCTTCTCGATGTCCTTCTCTGAAGCTCCGTCGAACACGGGCGTCGCAAAGTGCACGCCGTGCTTGAGGTGAGTTGCCATCTTGCGCAGCTCAGTTTCCGAAGCTTTCTCTACATATTTATCCACCTCAGGGTGGTTGTAAGTTTCCTTCAAGATCTTACGAAGCTTGTCGCCGCCGTACTCGCCTTCGAGGAACGCGGTAACTTTTTCGCCGATCCCGTAAGCCGCCCATCCCAACATGACCTCGAGCAATTGCCCGATGTTCATACGAGACGGAACGCCCAACGGATTCAAGACCATGTCGACCGGAACCCCGTTCGCCATATACGGCATGTCTTCCATCGGAACGATACGGGAGATAACCCCCTTGTTTCCGTGGCGGCCTGCCATCTTGTCACCCACTTGGAGCTTTCTCTTGATGGCGATTTGGACCTTCACCATCTTGATCACGCCCGGAGCGAGTTCATCGCCGCGCTTCAACTTCTCAGTCTTTTCTTTGAAGACGAATCGCACTGCTTCGATCTTTTCCTTCGCAGTCTTCATGACAGCGGTCACATCCTGCTCGAGATCATCCTTCACAGGAATGAACGCGAGGAGGTCGAACGGAATCGCTTCGAGAGACTCACGATCCAGCTTCTGGCCCTTCTTCAACAATTCCACTGAGCCGTCTTCGGAAAGAAGCTTGCCCGTAGTGGAAGCGCCGTCGAGGAGCTTCGCGATCAGATTGATTGCCGACAGGCGAATCGCATCGGTTTCAATGCGTTCGTCACGGCGAATCTTGCCGATCTGATCTTCGAGAATGGATTTAGTACGCTCATCTGGCTCCGTACCTTCGCGGGCAAAAACCTGAGCATCGATCACGATGCCTTGGACGCCCGAAGGAACTCGGAGAGACGTATCGCGGACGTCGCCGGCCTTCTCACCGAAGATGGCTCTGAGGAGTTTTTCTTCAGGAGAGAGCTGGGTTTCGCCCTTGGGAGTGACCTTACCGACGAGGATGTCGCCCGGTTTCACTTCAGCCCCAATACGAACTATACCAGAGACGTCAAGGTCTTTGAGGGCCTCTTCGCCTACGTTCGGAATATCACGGGTGATTTCTTCTTTTCCGAGCTTCGTATCGCGAGCCACGCACTCAAATTCTTCGATGTGAATCGACGTGAACGTGTCTTCCTTAATCAAGCGCTCAGAAATGAGGATCGAGTCCTCAAAGTTGTAACCTTGCCACGGCATGAACGCGACGAGCACGTTCTGTCCGAGTGCCAATTCACCGGCATCTGTAGCTGGGCCGTCAGCAAGAACGTCGCCGCCCTTGATCTTCTCGCCCACCTTCACGACCGGTCTTTGGGTCACGCAAGTGTTTTGGTTAGAACGCTGATACTTGGTCAGGTTGTAAATATCGACGTCGGATCCGACTTCGGCCTTACCACCGCTACGACGAACGACGATCTTCGTGCCATCGACCATGATCACCTCGCCGTCGTGTTTAGCGACAACGATCTGACCCGAGTCACGCGCAACGACGCGCTCAATGCCAGTTCCAGCCAACGGCGCAGAAGTGCGAATCAACGGCACAGCTTGGCGTTGCATGTTGGAACCCATGAGAGCGCGGTTAGCGTCGTCATGCTCGAGGAACGGAATCAACGAAGCAGCGATCGAAACCAGCTGATTCGGAGAAACGTCCATCAACTCGATTTCATCCGGATTGACAAGAGCGAAGTCCCCCTTACGTCGGGCAGACACAAGATCTTCTTGCAACTTGCCCGAACGAAGTGCGTCCGGAGAAACTTGCGCGATGATCTTGTTCTCTTCTTCAGTCGCGGTGAAATATTTAATTTCGTTCGTCACCTTACGGCCCGAGATCATGCGATACGGAGTTTCGATAAATCCGAACTCGTTCACGCGTGCATAGGTCGAGAGGCTGGCGATCAAACCGATGTTTGGTCCTTCAGGCGTCTCAATCGGGCAAATACGGCCATAGTGCGTGTTGTGAACGTCGCGGACTTCGAAGCCTGCACGTTCACGAGTCAACCCGCCGGGTCCCAACGCCGAAAGACGTCGCTTGTGGGTCACCTCGGAGAGGGGATTCGTCTGATCCATGAACTGAGATAGCTGACTGGATCCGAAGAATTCCTTCACCACTGCGGACACTGGCTTCTGGTTGATCAAATCATGCGGCATGAGCGTTTCAATTTCTTGAATGCTCATACGTTCTTTAATGGCGCGTTCCATGCGAACCAACCCGATGCGATATTGATTCTCAATCAGCTCGCCGACCGGGCGAACACGTCGGTTACCCAAGTGGTCGATGTCGTCGATGGTTCCACGGCCGTTGTTTAATTCGCAGAGATAGAACAGCGTGGAGAGAATATCTTCCTTAGTAAGGATAGTGGTCTCTGTGTTGTTCTTGTTCTCAGGGAACTTGTAGTTCAACTTCAACCGGCCGACCTTCGACAGGTCATATCGGTCTGCATTGAAGAACAAATTATCGAAGAGCTGCTTCGCAGCTTCAACAGTCGGCGGATCACCCGGACGCATTCTCTTATAGATTTCGATCAGCGCTTCTTCAGGGCTGGTGATCTTATCTTGTAAGAGAGTGTCGCGAATGAATGAGCCGTGAGTCAGGTTATCGGTGTAAATCACCTTCACCGACTTCACCCCCTTGCCTTGCAATTCCTTCAGTTTCGAATCGCTCAACTCTTGGTTGGTTTCGATCAAAACTTCGCCGGTCTTATCGTCAACGATGTCTTCAGAAGCAACGCGACCGAGAATTGCTTCTAGCGGTACCTCGAGCTTCTTAATGCCAGCGTCTTCAATCTTCTTGATGACGGCTTTGGTGAATTTGCGATTCTTCTTAACGATGGTTTCGCCAGACTTCGGGTCGACGATGTCATCTTCAGCGCGTTGACCGGAGAGAATTTCCAAGTCGACTGACTTGAAGAACTTTTCCTTATCAAACAGGATAGTCTCAATCTTATAGAAGTAATTGAGAATTTCCTGATTGGACAGGCCCATCGCACGGAGAACGATCGTCGCAGGAAGTTTGCGCTTACGATCGATACGAGCGTAGAGAATGTCTTTGTGGTCAAATTCGAAATCGAGCCAGGATCCGCGATGCGGAATGATTCGAGCCGAATACAAAATCTTACCGCTGGAGTGACTCTTGCCTTGATCGTGGTCAAAAATAACACCGGGTGAGCGGTGCAACTGACTGACGATTACGCGTTCAGTTCCGTTGATAATGAAAGAGCCGGCTTCCGTCATGAGCGGAATTTCGCCCATGTAAACTTCTTGCTCCTTAATATCGCGGATATTGCGAGTTCCCGACTCCTCATCAACATCGTAAACCACTAAGCGGACAGTAATTTTCAAGGGAGCAGCAAACGTCATGCCGCGCTGACGGCATTCCGCCACGTCGTATTTTGGCTGTTCCAAAGAATAGCTTTCGAACTCGAGCGAAGCTGTCTTATTGAAGTCTTCGATCGGGAAAACCGATTTGAAAACTGCCTGCAAGCCCACATGTGCGTCTCGCTTACTGGGTGTTGACTCCAGTTGCAGAAATTTTTCGTAGGACTTTCTTTGAAGTTCGATCAAATTCGGGATCTCGACAGGGGTCGCGATCTTGGAAAAATCTTTCCGAACTCGACGATTCTCGGAGAAAAGGGAGGCCATGCTAGCTCCTTAAGTTACCGTGTATGCGTATTAAAAAATCAAATCGTGCCAATTCACCACGAATCCTAGTCTTCACTGGGACTCGAGTGAAAAAGCACGGTAGTTTACTGAAGCCCGAAGTGTAACGAGCGTACTCCTTTTTACAGGGTACGCAAGAACACATTGACCCCCTTTACGGGGCCCTGGGCCATGGGTCGAAATCAGGAAACTAAGAATCACTTAATTTCGACCTTGGCGCCCTCTGCTTCGAGCTTCTTCTTCATTTCGTCCGCGTCAGCCTTGCTCACGCCCTCTTTCAGGGTCTTGGGAGCGCCTTCGACGAGATCCTTCGCTTCTTTGAGGCCCAAGCCAGTGATAGCGCGGACTTCCTTAATAACGTTGATCTTCTTGTCGCCGGCTACGGCCAACACGACCGTAAACTCGGTCTTTGCTTCAGCAGCTGGAGCTGCACCAGCCGCAGCGCCGCCTACAGCCACAGCCATGGGGGCTGCTGCAGACACGCCAAACTTGGTTTCCAATTCCTTGACTAACTGAGACAATTCAAGGACGGACATGTTTTCAATAAAGGAAACGACGTTTTCCTTTGTAATTGCTGTCGACATTCTCGTTCTACCTCTTCGTTTACTTCCTACCCTTGATCATCGTGACCTCAGGTATTGGGTCCCTTTTCTAGGAACCTGTTTGCCATTGGCTTCCGTTGCCATGGCTTAGATGAAATCTGCCTCGGCTTACGCCTCGGGACCTGCCTTCTTTTTCTCGATCGCCGAGAGCACGGTCACTAAACCGCGCGGAACGGCAGCCAAGACACTGACAAAATTGGTAACGGGCGCATTGAGGGTTCCCAATAACTTCGCCAAGAGAACTTCCTTTGCCGGCAATTTTGCTAACTCTTCGACTTCTGCAGCCGAAATGCGCTTCGCGCCCAAGAGACTTTCTTTCAGCTTGAGAGCTTCATTCGCTTCTGCAAACTTGTGGATCGCCTTGGCGGTAGCGGCCGGATCACCATATGAAAACGCCACGAGCGTTGGACCGACCATGCGATCCATCAAACCTTGGGCATCTGGACCCATCTGACCTTCGCGGGTCAGCAAGCGAGCGATGTTGTTCTTGAGAACTTTCACTTCGGTATTTTTGGAACGAAGTTCTTTTCTCAGCTCGTCTGCTTGAGTTGCGCTCAAACCTTTGTAATCAGCAAAAATCGCTACATGAGCTTTGCTGAACTTATCTTTTAAAGATGCTGCTAATTCGGTTTTTTCAGTTTTATTCATGGCTCAATTCTCTCTCTTAACCCAAACCGACCGTGTCCATTGTATTCAACTCGTCAAGAGCGATACCGGGACTCATGGTTGCGGAAAGAGTGATGCTCTTTAAATAAACGCCCTTACTCGTCGGAGGCTTCGCTTTCACAATGGCAGTAGCAATCGCCATGTAGTTGTCACGCAGCTTTTCCGAGCCGAAAGACTTCTTTCCGATATGAACGTGGACGATACCGGTCTTCTCAGTGCGGTATTCCACCTTACCCAACTTCTGTTCTTTAATGGCCTTGGACACGTCCATGGTGACCGTTCCCAATTTCGGATTCGGCATCAAGCCTTTGGGACCGAGCAACTTACCGATCTTGGAAACCGCGACCATCATGTCTGGAGTCGCAATTAACTTGTCGAACTCGAGCCAACCGCCGCCGATTTTTTCGATCAAATCGTCAGCGCCAACGGTGTCAGCACCAGCTGCTTCTGCTTCACGAGCCTTATCGCCTTTCGCGAGAACAGCGACTCGAGTCGTTTTACCAATCCCGTGCGGAAGAACTAAGGCACCGCGAACCATTTGGTCAGCGTGCTTGGGATCAACACCCAACGTAAAAGCCACATCCACACCTTCATCAAATTTCGCGTAAGCGACTTGAGGAAGAAGATCGAACGCTTCCTTTACAGTATATTTTTTTCCGAGCTGGATTTTTTGAACAGCGTCTGAATACTTTTTACCGTGATTCCCGATACGCTTTTTTGCCTGCGTCTCAGCCATTTTTTTACCTCCGTGGTTCAAGCGCCCAGCACTAGTCTGAGCTCCCACTTATACGAACAAACTTCTTAATCTGTTACGGTGATACCCGCACTTCGTGCGCTACCAGAAATCGTGCGCATCGCAGCCTCAACACTGCCCGCATTGAGATCGGGCAATTTGATTTTTGCGATTTCTTCGACTTGCTTCTTGGTAACCTTGCCAACTTTTTTCTTATTGGGTTCGCCGCTGCCTTTTTCAACTTTGGCAGATTTGAACAACAACACCGAAGCGGGCGGGGTTTTGGTGATGAAGGTGAAGGAACGATCCGAATAAACCGTGATGATAACTGGAATCACGGTTCCCTTAGAATCCTGAGTCTTCGCGTTGAAGGCTTTACAGAATTCCATGATGTTCACGCCACGTTGACCAAGCGCCGGACCGACGGGCGGAGCCGGATTTGCCTGGCCTCCAGGGATCTGGAGCTTAATCTGACCAACTACCTTTTTTGCCATAAGAGGCCTCTAATACTCAATTCGTTAAATTTTTTCAACCTGAATAAAATCCAATTCGACAGGGGTCGATCGGCCGAAGATGCTGACGAGCACCTTGACCTTGCCCTTGTCGGGATTGACGTCTTCCACCACTCCGTTGAAGTTCGAAAATGGCCCATCGATCACGCGGACATTCTCGCCCTCGGCGAAGGAAATCTTCGGACGGGGTTTGACCTGCCCTTCGGCAATACGACTGGTCATCTTTTGAACTTCAGATTCCGGTACCGGGACGGGCTTGATTTTGTCGCCCACGAAACCAGTAATCTTTGGAGTATTCTTAACAATGTGCCACGTCTCGTCGGTCAAAATCATTTTGACGAGGATGTAGCCAGGAAAGAAGCGGCGTTTGGTGGTCTTTTTCTGACCCTTAACCAGCTCCACCACGTTCTCTTCTGGAACGATGACTTCGCTGAAGAAGGGTTCCTTCTTCATAGACTTAATTCGCTCTTCGAGGGCCAACTTGGCCTTATTCTCGAAGCCCGAATAAGTATGAACGACATACCAAGCCATATCTCCACCAGAAGTGGAATGCACTTGAGTATCTTCTGAATTTGCAGCGGACACGCGCTCTCCTCCTTAAATGACCCACTTTAAAAGTGCGGTCCAAATATAATCCATTAAGCCAAGTACCAAACCGGTGACCAAAACCATCACGATCACAATGACCGTGGCGGAACGGGTTTCTTTGGCGGCTGGCCAGGTCACACGAGACAGCTCAACCACCACTTCGTTCATGAATTGGTTGACCGTCGGGTGGCGATAGAGAATCAGAAAGAACAGAGCACTGATTCCGATGGAGCCCAATCGAATAATGAGCTCAACATTCTTAACCTTCGCCTCAATATCGTAGACGCTGACGAGCTTCATGGAGCCCAAGAAAGCCAGGTACCCAATCAATATGGCGCCCGCCAAATAGCTCAGGTTCACCCACTTCTGATATTGGTTTTCCATCTTAATTACCTTTGGCTTTGATTCTGGCAGGCCAGGAGGGACTCGAACCCCCAACCTACGGATTTGGAATCCGCCGCTCTACCATTAGAGCTACTGGCCTAAGCTCTAAACTTTATTTTCCTTCGCGATGAACTGTGTGCTTTCTGCAGAATTTGCAGAACTTTTTGAACTCCAGCTTATCGGTGGTCTTTTGTTTGTTCTTGGTGGTGCTGTAGTTTTTTCGCTTACAGTCGGTGCAATCGAGACTCACAATTACGCGCATACTTAAATTCCTAGTCAGAAGCCCCTAAACATTGGGGGGTGGCAACGGTTGAGTATGAACCATTACCACCCCGACCCAATAGAGTGGAAGCCTTTTTTTCAACAGTCGCTGTTGATCAAAGAGTAAAATTACTCAATGATTTCAGCAACGACGCCAGCGCCTACGGTACGGCCGCCTTCGCGAATAGCGAAACGCAGTTCCTTTTCCATAGCGATGGGGGTGATCAACTCCACTTCAATCTGAATGTTGTCACCGGGCATCACCATTTCCACGTTCGGTGGAAGGGTCACGACGCCAGTCACGTCAGTCGTACGGAAGTAGAATTGCGGGCGGTAGCCTTTGAAGAACGGAGTGTGACGTCCGCCTTCTTCCTTCGTGAGGATGTAAGCCGAGCCCTTGAACTTTTTGTGGGGGGTGACCGATCCTGGCTTAGCCAAGACTTGTCCACGCTCCACTTCCTCTTTCTTGGTACCACGGAGGAGAGCGCCGATGTTGTCGCCAGCCTCACCGCGATCGAGGAGTTTACGGAACATTTCGACGCCGGTTACAACGGTCTTCGTGGTCGGGCGCAAGCCGATGATTTCGACTTCTTCGCCGACGTTGATGACACCGCGCTCGACGCGGCCAGTGACGACGGTACCGCGACCCGAGATCGAGAACACGTCTTCAACAGGCATCAAGAACGGCTTGTCGATTTCGCGCTTCGGTTGCGGAACGTATTCGTCCACTGCTGCCATGAGCTTCATGATTGCGCCTTCGCCTAAGTCGCCAGCATCGCCTTCCATTGCCTTCAGAGCGGAGCCCTTAACGACCGGAATCTTGTCACCGGGGAATTTGTACGAAGTCAGCAATTCGCGAACTTCCATTTCGACGAGGTCGAGCAATTCTTTGTCGTCAACCATGTCGCATTTATTCATGAACACAACGATCGCCGGAACGCCGACCTGACGAGCGAGCAGGATGTGCTCACGAGTCTGGGGCATCGGACCGTCAGCAGCAGACACGACGAGAATCGCGCCGTCCATCTGAGCAGCACCTGTGATCATGTTCTTAACGTAGTCGGCGTGGCCAGGGCAGTCGACGTGCGCATAGTGGCGCTTGTCGGTTTGATACTCGACGTGAGTCGTGTTGATCGTGATCCCGCGCTCTTTTTCTTCAGGAGCGTTGTCGATCTGATCGTAAGCTCTGGCTTGAGCCAATCCTTTTTTTGCAAGAGTGGTGGTAATCGCAGCGGTCAAAGTCGTCTTGCCATGGTCAACGTGACCAATCGTGCCGATATTGACGTGCGGTTTATTCCGCTCAAATTTCTCTTTTGACATACTCTATCTAGGCCTCCACTTGTGATGAGGTTTTTTTCCGGAACCTTCAACCGGTTGTTAATAAATCTGGAGCTCTTGATGGGATTTGAACCCATGACCTCTCCCTTACCAAGGGAGTGCTCTGGCCAACTGAGCTACAAGAGCATCACTACCGAACCTTGCCTGCTCCAGTAAAAATTCGCGTCACGCGAATTTTTTGGAGCGGGAGACGGGACTCGAACCCGCGGCCCTCAGCTTGGAAGGCTGATGCTCTAGCCAACTGAGCTACTCCCGCCTACAAACACACGAGATCACTTGAGAAACTCTTCTTTCTCATATGATCTCTAAAACACCAACAAAATCAGTGACCGCTTAGCAATACGCCTTCTATATGAATCCTGCGTAAAAAGCTAAGAATTTTGTGGAACGGGCGTTATAGAATCATTTTCTGAAAAACTCCAGCCCTTCGAAAACTTTACTGCCGGCCGTAGGGTTCGACCGAGGGCGTAACGGTGCAGGTGTAAAAGCAATTTAAGGCACGATCGAATCTCATTCGATCCAAACAGGCCAGGTACCGTTGGTACTCGGCAGCACAGGCGTTCTTGCCACTGGAATTAGAACGATCAATATCGCCAGCGATTTGGAGAGCCGAGGGTTCTTGAACTTCCTGAGTCGGGTCCCAGGTCCAAGAGCCGATAGAGCTATCGTCCGAACCTGCAAAATCGCTCGGCTGAGACAAGGCCAGAGCATGGTTCGAAAGTCCGAACAAGATTGCTGACACCAAGACTATGCGGGGATTTTTCATAGGCGGATCTTAGTGGGATATGCGCGATGCTTCAATACATCTTCGCCACAAAAATAAACAATGTATCGAGAATAATGCCTCCGGAAGGAATCGCCTTCCGGTCTCGGCGCTACTCGCGCCTCGCCTGCAGGCCGGGCTCACTCGCGGCCCGCAAGCGGGCTCCCCGCTCGCTCCGCCTTTCGATTCCTTCTCTAAGGTACCGAACGCTCCGCGTTCGCGCACTGCTATCTCCACCATTCTTCCCCTCTGAATTTTAGTTCTAAAAAAACGAGACATAAAAGGGCCGACCAGGATGGGAGGACCTAGGAGCAGGGATGCTCGCTTGGCTCGTTTTTTTAGAACTAAAATTCAGAGGGGAAGAATGGTGGAGAGAGAAGGAATCGAACCTTCGAAGGCATACGCCGCCAGATTTACAGTCTGGTCCCTTTGGCCGCTTGGGTATCTCTCCACATAAAAAAACTCACACGCTTTGGAAAGTGGAGCTGGAGAAGGGAATCGAACCCCCGACCTGCGGTTTACAAAACCGCTGCTCTACCAACTGAGCTACTCCAGCGTGCCCCGTAACTCATGGGTAAAAATGCAACTCCTGGTCGTGTGCAGCCGTGCAAATTTCCATCGATTCAGATAAATGTCAACGACGAATGCAGTCACAACGGAGAGATAGAAAACCCATTCTCGTGATCGAACACGCATCGTTCGTACACCTTGCTGCCCTCCGCGCAGTTTTGGAAAAATCCGGGCTGCCGTTTTGGGAAATTCGTCCTTATCGGGGCGATGTCTTTCCGGCGCTTTCGGAAATTTCAGGAGTGCTTTCGTTGGGTGGCCCGATGGGTGCCAACGACGAAGCTGAACACAGCTGGATTCCCACTGAGCTCTCCTTCCTAAAACAGGCTGTGGAAGCCAAAATCCCGACCATTGGGATTTGTTTGGGCGCGCAGATGATGGCGAAGGCATTGGGCTCTTCTGTGGAGCGTGCTGATCAGGCCGAGGTAGGTTGGCACCCGTTGAACCTGAGCGAAGAAGGTCGCCGAGATCCTCTCTTTAAAGACCTCGAGGGAAGTCCCACCCAGGTTTATCAATGGCATCAGGACACGTTTTTCCTACCTCCGGGAGCGACGTTGCTAGCGTCTTCACCACTCTGTCCCCGACAAGCGTTTCGAATTGGTATGCACGCTTACGGAGTTCAGTTTCATCCCGAAGCAGACCCTGCCCTGATCGAAGAATGGTTGAATCAGCCGGATGATTCTCTCGCCCCCACCTCGGACGAGGAAAGGCGCGCTCATCTCGAAAATACGCAGGTTGGGTTGACCACGCACGCACGATTGCTCTCGAAGTTCATCGAGTTTTTTGACAATGCGTCGTGAGGTTGTTACACAAACCCGCATGAAAAAACGCAACTGGATGATGGCGGGCATTTTGGGTTTCGCAACACTGAGCTTCGTCGCTTGTGGTGGCGGTAAGGACGACGTTAGAACTGTGGAAGTGGAAGGGCCGAAGCTTTTCAGCGCATCGGTTTATCAAGCCGATGTCGATGCCCTTCAGGCTGCCGATATTCAACTCGGCGATGTGGGCTTTCATTTTGTTCGCATTACTCAGCCGGTAAAAAATCCTCAGGGCCCGAGCATGCAAGAGCAATACATGTGGGAGCCAAACGCGGTTCGCGCTTCGCAAGCAAAGAGTGAAGATCGCCAAGCTGCTCTAAAAAATTATATGAAGATCGGTGGCGACTTTCTAAAGAAGTACTCCGGTAAAGTCACCATCCTGGAAGAAGAAAACGTCACCATCCAAGACGAACGCGTTCGCGGGGACTTCTATCACCAGATGGAACTTCGCCAAGCTTGGGTCAATAAATACTGGGCCGAGCTTGTGAAACAGGGCCGCTACTACGGATCTGACATCAAGGAATAATTATTTCAGCGAAGTAGAGATGGTAGCTAAACCCAATGGGTTGGCCATCCAACTCGTAACGACTCCAAGTGGAGTTCACGCCTTCCAGGTCGAAACGAAAGTCCCCGATCTCCGGTTTTTGTAAGCGAAAAGTGGAAGCTCCGGAGTCGGCCACGAATTTTAATTTTTTTCCGGACCTCACCTTTTCAACTGGAATATGGACCAGAATAGACTGGACTCTTTCCCCCTTTCCAGGCGGGAAAACCGCGATAATCTCATCTTCCAATCGAATTCGAACAGCAGGAGCATCGGGCTTCAACTCTCCACTCAGAAAGCGGCGAATCTGAAGTGGATAGGTCATTGGGCGGACAAAGGTTTCTGGCAATTCCATCGAATCAATTTTTAGAACTGCGAGCCCCTTCTTCAAAGACGCTTCGAATGTTTCGAGGGCATTCACTTTGGTCGTCGGAAGATCTGTTTGAAGAAAAGGGTTGGATGAATTCCAAATTGCTCGAAAACTCCTGAGGACCCCTTCAGCTTCGCATCCCACTACGCTCAGCCACTGAAGACGGCGCGGAAGTTTCTGAAAAATGGGTGCGACGTTGTCTCGGTTGTGATCAAGGATCACCCCTTTTCCGACCACACCCTGAACACGAGAATCTTGAACTCCTGCGGAATGGGAAACCCAGAACACTCCCACAACATCGGGATCACTGTTCAACGTGTTCCAAAGAACGTACTGATCTGCGTCCTGAAAAACTTCAAGCTCAACACCATCTTTCTCTAAGGGAGCTAAGATTTTTAGGAACTTCTTGCGAAGAACGTCTTGGATATTCCAGTTCCAGCGCCAAAAGGCCCTGCTTTCGGAGGTCTCGAAAGAACTGAGCAGAACGACTTTCTTCGGATGAAGACCGCCCCCCTGTTCAGCAAAGCCGACAGAAGAACAGAGGAGCGCCACCAGGACTAAGGCCCTGGGGGCGATTCTGATCTTAAAGCTGCTGGTTGAGATTTTGAGCGATGGCATTGGCTACCGCCAAGGTGTCGGGGCTCACGGTATTTTTATACTTTTCCCAGACTGCGCCGGCAGCTTTGATGGCATTCTCAGGCGTCTTTTGCTCCAAGGCAGCCCGTTCGGCGAGTTCACGGATGGCATTCACCTGTTCCAATTCACTGTTGAAAGTGACAGCCATATCTCCATTGGACAAACCTAGTTTCTGGGTCACATCTTCAGCGGTGACCTCGCCAAATTGAACGGCTCTGCCACTCTCTCCATCGAGAAGGATGGCTCCGACTACGTAGGGCCAGAAGATGTATTCCCAATATTTGTCCATGAAGTTGGTCACGGCTCTGGCAAACTTATTGGTGGCGCAGTTTCCATCACCAGTAAACTTTTCGTAAGTGTCCTTACCGCAACGAGACTCCCAAGCGATGGTGCCCCCGACCACCAACATCACGGCTGTCACCCCCACCACGACTTTAACGGCTAAAGGAATTGTGCCGCCGCTCGCTCCGATCGCCACAGCGTCCGCACGGCGGGGAGCAAAGGTCGAGGTACCCAAGACAGCTGCAATTAGAAACACCGAGATACTACGTTTGAAACCATTCATCTTTAAAACCTTTCATCCAAAAAACTTTGTACAAACCATGGAAAAACCGGGCGTAATTAACGCACCGGTCAGAACGAGTCAATAATAAACAAAAACTAGAGAATTAACGGCTGAGGTGGGACATGAAAATCCCCGCTGCAACCGAGACGTTGAGAGAGCCGACTTCGCCTTGAGCAGGGATTTTGCAAAGCATGTCGCAGTTTTCTTCGGTGAGACGGCGAATTCCCTGCTCTTCATTTCCTAAGATGAGCAACCAAGCGCGATCGCGTTTTACGGTGTCCAACGATTCGGGGGCGTGTTCAGAAGTCCCCAAAGTCCAAAGTCCCATTTGCTTGGCCGACTCCATTCCACGCACGAGATTGATTTGCATGGCGAAAGGAACGTACTCCATTCCTCCTGAGGCAACATCGTAGGTTGTGCCCGTGATAGGAGCCGATCGCTCTTGAGTGAGTAGAATTCCCTGCACTCCAAAGAAAGCGGCCGTTCGAAAGATTGCTCCCACATTGTGAGGATCTTGTAGGCTATCGAGAGCAAGCCAAAGCCCCTTGCCTCCCGCCTTGCGTTCGGCATTGGCAAAAAGTTCTTCGAGAGAAAGACCTGTACGTTCTTTTACTAGGGCTTCGGATCCGCCCACTCTTCCATCTTTTCCCGCGTCTTGGCCCTTGGGACCTTTCGAAGGCGTGGGTTGAGTGACGCGAACTTTGTTTTCTTTGGCAAGCTTCACGACATCCGCCCAAGCGGTGTTGGAATCCGAAAAGGCGCGCACTTCCTGAACGTCCTTGGGACGAGTTCGCAGGGCAGCTAAAACACTGTGGGGATTTCTAAGCGTGAGCATTTACGACGTGTGCCCGAGGCTTTCTAACACCGCTTCCGTCACTTCCTTGGGATTGGAAGCAGCGGTGATAGGACGTCCGATCACCACCGCATCGGCTCCGATTTCGTGGGCTTCCTCGGGAGTCATGACACGAGCCTGATCGCCCGCAGGAGAACCCTTCGGACGAATTCCTGGCACGACGGTGTAAAGCTTCGGTGCAATTCGCTTCACCACGGAAAGCTCTTGAGCCGAGCAAACAATTCCATCGACTCCCCAGCCTGTGGCTTCAGAAACTAAACCGGAAACAGACCAAGAGACTGCGACATCCGTACCCGTGAGCGCGTGGGTGACTTCTCCCCAAGCTGGATCATCAAATGAAGTGAGAACACTGACACCTAAAATCTTCGGACGTTTTGTGCCCTTTTGAGCAGCTCCGACCGCCAGAGTTTCTGCCGTCGTTGCGATCATCTTTTTTCCACCGCTGAGGTGAACGGTAAACATGTCCACGTTCAGTTGAGCAATGGCTTGCGCTGCTTTCGCGACCGTGTTGGGAATGTCGTAAAATTTGAGATCTAGGAAAACTTTGGAGCCACCGCCGATTAAGCGCCGAACAAATTCGGGTCCGCTGCTCACAAAGAGCTCGAAGCCGACTTTGTAGGTCACTGGCAAACCGCGAAGCTCTGAAACCAGCTTTCCAGCCGTTGTAACGTCTGGAAAATCCAGTGCAACGATCAGCTCGGTATGGGGCTTGTCCAGTTTCTTCATAAAATCCTCAGCTCTTAGTAGCTTCGGGCAAAAATCGCTCGAACGCGGGGTTTCGACTTCGTCTGACAAACCAAGCAAGCGCCACCTTCTTCGAACGGCTGATAATTCGATTGGAGTGGGAGGCAGCGAATTGTGGCTTTGGTCTCTTGTTTCACTTTTTCTTCGCACTCTCGACTTTCGCACCAAGGAGCGACGTAGAACCCGCCCTCCTTCTCAATGCGTTGGCTGAAGTCCGCGTAAGAGTCGATTTTAAACGTATTTTGATCGCGGTAAGCGCGGGCCTTTTCAAGGAGGCCTTTTTGAATCTCGGCCAGCAAAGTGGCGACCTTCGTTGCGACTTCCGCAAAGGGGACGAACATTTTTTCACCCGTATCGCGACGAGTGAGAACAATAGTGCCCTTTTCCAAATCGCGAGCGCCGAGTTCCATTCTCAGCGGAATTCCTAGCAATTCGTACTCGTGGAACTTCCAGCCCATCTGCTTGGTGTCGTCTTTGTCGATCAACACGCTGATGGAGTAAGGGAGCTTGCGGGCTTCATTTGAACCTTTAATCTCGGCGGCGAGTTGGTCGCATTTTTCTAAAATCTGAGCGGGATTTGCGGCTTTTCCAAGCACTGGCAAAATCACCAGATGTGTTCCGGCAAGCTTCGGGGGGAGGACCAGACCCTTGTCATCCGAGTGGGTCATGATCACGCCGCCCACCAGGCGGGTGGAAACTCCCCAGCTGGTTTGGTGGACGAGTTTTTGCTTACCGTCTTTGTCCAAGAACTTGGTGTCGAAAGCCTTAGCGAAATTGCTGGCCAAGTTATGCGACGTTCCGGCTTGAAGCGCTTTCTTATCCTGCATCATGGCTTCGATGGAATAAGTGCGAAGTGCGCCAGCGAATTTTTCGCTCTCGCTTTTGCGACCCGGAATTACCGGCATCGCCAAAGTTTCTTCAGCGAAGTCGGTATAAACTTTCAACATCTGCTGAGTTTCTTCTTCGGCTTCTTCCGGCGTGGCGTGGCAGGTGTGCCCCTCTTGCCAAAGAAATTCGGTCGTTCTTAAAAAAAGGCGCGTGCGCATTTCCCAACGAACCACGTTGGCCCACTGATTAATCAGCAGGGGGAGGTCGCGATACGACTGCACCCACTTGGCAAACATACTATTGATGATGGTCTCGGAAGTCGGACGTACAATAAGGGCTTCCTCGAGCTTCTTACCCCCTGCATGAGTCACCACTGCCAGCTGCGGAGCGAACCCTTCGACGTGCTCCGCTTCCTTTTTAATAAAGCTCTCGGGAATGAACATCGGGAAGTAAGCATTCCGAGCTCCGGTGGCCTTGATTCGAGCATCGAGGTCTTTTTGAATCTGTTCCCAAATCGAATAGCCGTTAGGGCGAATGACCATGCACCCTTTGACGGGACTGTAATCAGCTAATCGCGCCTGAACGACTACGTCCTGGTACCACTGTGAGAAATCTTCCAACCGGGGAGTAATTTTTTCTGCCATGGCTCTCTCTACTACGCTTCTGCTTCAATTCCGAAAGACTTAATTTTACGGTGCAGGTAACTTCTTTCGATACCCAAGACCGAAGCGGTCTTGGACACATTCCAATCCTGCTCTTTTAGAGTTTTTAAAATGAGGTCTCGTTCAAATTCTTGGCGGGCATCGCGCAGGTTCTTGGCTTGGACCACTGTCGCGACTTCAGCTCTGGGAGCCAGCGCATCTTCTTCCAAATGGGTGAGAAGGGCAGCCGCGGTAATCTTCGTATCTTCCTTACTACCGGAGGACAGAATTACCATCCGCTCGACCAGGTTTTTTAATTCTCGAACGTTTCCCGGCCAGGAATAACTCACCAAGACTGCAATCGCCTCGGGGGTGAACTCCAAACCCGGCTTAGAGTGGGTTTGAGAAAATTCTTTCGCAAAATGAAGGGCCAAAACCGGAATATCATTTCGACGTTCGCGAAGCGGAGGCATGTGGAAAGGCACCACATTCAAGCGATAAAACAAGTCTCCGCGAAAACGACCTGAGGCAATTTCCGCTTTCAAATCTTTATTGGTGGCCGCCACCACTCTGACATCCACAGAAATGGTTTGGCTGCCGCCGACCCGCTCAAACTTCTGCTCCTGTAAGATGCGCAGAATTTTGGCTTGAGTTTTCATCGACATGTCGCCGATTTCATCTAAGAAAAGAGTTCCACCATGGGCCATGTCGAAACGACCGCGACGTAATTTTGTAGCACCCGTAAACGCGCCTTTTTCGTGCCCGAAGAGTTCACTTTCAATCAGTTCTTCAGGAATAGCTGCACAGTTCACTTCAATAAAGGGTTTATTAAACCGGGGAGAAAGAGCGTGCAGACTGTGAGCCACCAATTCTTTTCCGGTTCCCGCTTCACCAGTAATGAGGACGGATCCCGTCGTCGGAGCCACGCGCTTGATGAGCTCCTGAATCTGCTTCATACCCGCGCTTTCGCCGACCAACATCTTGTGCTTTTCGACCTGCGTTCTGAGGGCGCTGTTTTCGCGAACCAAATCTTGCGTGCTGATGGCGTTTCTTAATGTGAGTAGCACCTTTTCTAGGGAGAGCGGCTTTTCAATGAAGTCAAAAGCGCCAAGCTTCGTAGCTTTTACTGCGGTTTCAATCGTCCCGTGGCCAGACATCATCACGACCACTTGGTCGGGGAGCTCTTTTTTAATCTGGTGGAGGGTTTCTAGGCCGTCCATTTCGGGCATCCAAATATCGAGCAAAACAGCATCGATCTTAGCGCCTTGGAGTGCAACCAATCCGGCAGATCCGGATTCAGCGGTCAGGACAGAATAGCCTTCATCTTTGAGCGCCCCGGAGAGGGACTTGAGGATGGAACCCTCATCATCGATGATCAAAACTCTTCGTGCCATAATTCCTTTCTGCTTTCACACCGGGGATACCTTGAACACCATGACGCACAACGGTCGGCAGTTCAATGAGGAATTGAGTTCCCTCCTCCAAATTGGACTGAACTCGAATAAATCCATCGTGGTCGTTGATAATTCTCTTAACAATGGCGAGACCCAACCCCGTCCCCTCAGCCTTGGTCGAAAAATAGGGCTCAAACAGGCGCTCTTTTACCTGGTCGGACATGCCCGGGCCGTTGTCCTTGACGGTCAGAACGGCCATCTGGAGCTGGTCATTAAAGTGGGTTTCGATCTTCACCCACTTCACTCGAGTGGGAGGATTCATCTGGAGAGCAGACACCGCGTTGTCCAAAAGATTGATGAGAACGCGCTTGATCTGGTCTTGGTCAAATTCAAAGACGGGCAGGCGATTCTCGGGAGTAAACCAGAACTGAATTCCGGGGTGAGCTTGCTGGAATAAAGCGACCACTTCCATAAGGGCCCGGTTGAGGTCCCCTTGCGTGGGGTTCACTTCCGGAAAACGCGCGAAACTGGAGAATTCGTTCACCAGATCCTTCATCTGATCGGCGTGAGAAATAATCGTGTCGGTACATTCCTTCAAGAGCGCGCCGTCTTTTCCACGGAAGCTGCTCAGTCGGCGCTGCAATCGCTGTGCAGAAAGTTTAATCGGAGTGAGCGGGTTCTTAATCTCGTGGGCAATACGGCGGGCCACTTCTCTCCATGCCGTTTCACGCTGAGCTTTAATGAGATGGGTCATATCGTCGATCACAACCACGACCCCCCAAGGTGAACTATGATGAGAGTCCCGAAGCGGAGTGGCCACTGCAGCCAGGGCTCGGGTAGCGTCACCGATACGCGCATTCCATTGTTCGACCTCGGGCTCATCACTTTGCTTGGTGCCCTTAATCTGAGCGAGATCTAAAACTCGCTTCACCAATTCGACAATGGGTTGGGAATCTCCCGTCAATACATCTGAATATTTCTTTCCTAAAATATTCTCAATCTTCACATCTAAGAGCTGAGAGACCGCGCGATTGAAGGTCATGACTTCGCCCGACCTGTCCACCACGATCACGCCCGTTCCGACGTTCGTCAAAACGGCTTCGAGTTGAAGGCGGCGTTTTTCCAAATCGGAGCTGGCTTGAGTCAGGCGTTCCCGGTTCTCGCGCAGATCCTGAGTCATCTTATTAAAGGAATTAATGAGAACGGAGATTTCGTCTTGTCCTCCGGAATCGATTTTAAAATCGAGATTCCCGGCACCCACGGCTTGAGCACCAAACACCAAGCGTTCCACAGGAACCGTCAATTCGCGAGCGATGTGCAGACCAATCCAGATCGCCACGAAAATAATCACGAGCGTGATCATCACCAAGATCACGAAGTACGCCGTCTTAATCGGATACTTCAGCGGGTTGGTGTCGGCGTAATCGTCAAACACGCTGGCGATTTCATCGACCTTGTTCACTAGGCTAACTGGAATGTAGGTGTTCACCACCAATACGCCCTGAGTGCCTGCCTTGACAACCGGCACTAGTCGACGAATCAAATCGCCCGTCCCGATGTGCTGAATGACTGAAACGGGTTCACCAGAAAAAACCTTGTCGAGAAGATCGAGCGGAAGGCGCGGGAAGTAGACCGACTGCTCTTTTAAATTCGAACGCTCGGACAAGATGCGCTCTTCAAAAGAGTCGGGATAGTATTCGACGGCATCCAGGGCCAAAAGCTCTCGCTGCTTGTTGAGATATTCGGAAAGCCAACTGGGCGCGATATGCCAGCCCTGACTGTCTTGGTTGCTTCGAGAACTCAGGCGACTCGCAATACCCTTCGAAAGGTGGTCGGCAAAGTGTAGCGCCGTATTGTCACTGTTGCGATAATAGGTGTGGGTGATTTCTAGCGATGCCTGAAGCGTGTTCTGAATCTTGAGCGAAAACCACTTGTCGAAGCTCGAGTTAATATAAAGAGCGGAAATCGTAAACAAGACGAGTGTCGGAATAATGGAAAACGCCAGAAACGAAATAACCAGCTTCGTTTTAAGTCGCGAACCCAGAACTTTTCGCCGACGCTCGATAAAAAGCTTCCCAATGTTTCGAAAGACCAACCAAACCAAGGCCACCAAGAGAACGATGTTCAGATTCAGAAGTCCGAAGAAGAAAATCGAGTTTACGAACGGGAGCGTGGTGGAAACCTTGCTCAGCTTGAACTCGGCGATAGTCAGGACAACAAAGAGCACTCCCAAGAGAGCGATCGCAATGCGTTCGCGCTTGCGCTTAATCAGCTCTCGAGCGTCGAGATCCGGTGTCCCTGAGTGAATCATTTCGGACATAAGTTACCCATAACACTATATGGGTTTTTAGGAGGCAAAAGAATAGATTTCGATACGATTGGTACCGGCTGCCTTGGCGGATCGAAGGGCCTCCCCTGCGTTCCGAAGCAGGTCGGCCATCTTGCCATCCGAGCGGTCCCGGCTCAGCCCGGCCACCCCGATGCAGGATGTAATTTTTGCAAAGTGCTTCTCAACCCGGAACTCCGAGGATTGGATAGAATCCCGGATGCGTTCGGCGACAAACTCGGCCCCTGCCAGGTCGGTTTCCAGGAGCAAAATCAGGAACTCATCAGCCCCCACATGGCCCACCATATCGATATTACGCACGCATTGTTTAATCCGGGCACCCACTTCCCTGAGAACCCGGCTACCAAAGATAAAGTCGTTAGATTCGTTCACGACCGAGAACTTATCCAAATTCACTAGAAGAGCCGAAATGGGTTTTTTGAACCGGCGGCAGCGAACGATCTCTTCCTCACCCTTTCTATAAAGGGCTTTCATATTGAGGAGACCGGTCACTTCACTGATGGTCGAAAGTTCCTCGATACGGTGATTGGCCCGACGAAGGGAATCCTGCAGCTCCTTCATCTTCAGCATGATCCGAACCTTGGAAAGAAGTTCTTGGGTCTTGATGGGCTTGAGGAGGTGGTCGTCAGCGCCTGCTTCAAAGCCCTTGAGGACTTCTTCGAACGGAACCTCTTCGGAAAGCAGAATAACAGAGACATAGTCGTCTTGGGTCGTGCGACGAAGTTTTGGAATCAGGTCGTAGTTAGTCAGACCCGGAGTTTTTGTGTTGAGAAGAATGAGATGGGGTTTCCAGGCCTGAACGCGATGAAGCGTCGTATCGGCATCATCAGCATGCGTGACGTTGTGGCCCTCTTTACTGAGAGACTCCGTGAGCTGCTGAACCATATCTTTGTCCTGCTCGACCACCAGAATGCGTCTGCCTTTTTCGATACTCACTCGCGCCTCGTCTATTTGCGTTCGTTGAGAAGTTCTAACATGAGCCGGGCCTCTTTATGGTCCAGCTGAATTTCCAAAGTCTTTTCGAATTCCACTCGTGCCTCGGCGATCATTCCCGCCTTGTTATAAACTCGACCGAGCTGGAAATGCAGTTCTGCGCTGAAGCTCACATTACGAACGCCCGATTGCATGATCGCGATAGCTTTGTCTAAAAGCCCGATCTGTTCATAAGCGGACGCTAAACGCGCGTAGCCCTGAGGATTCACAGAGTTCGAATCAATCGCCTTTTTGTAAAAAGGAAGGGCAGCTTGAACGCCCCTTAGTTTCACCAAAACATCGGCCATGCCGGCGAGAGCCACTTCATGGGCCCCATCAATCTTCAGGGCGGCATCAAATAGGTCGAAAGCTTTTTGAAATCTGCCGTGACTGTAATGCTCAGCCGCTTCTGAAACGAGATTCTCGATTTGAAACAGATTGACCGACTTTTTGAGAAGCAGGTCCACACGCTTTTTCAAATCAGAAACAGTGAAGGGTTTGAGCAAGTACTGGTCCACGTTGGCACGTGCCGCTTGCATCACCTTCATTCGATCCATGGAGCTCTGGCTTGTGATCATCAAAAATGGAATCTGATGCAGCTGCGTGTGGGATCGAAGAGTTCGGAGCAACTCGACTCCGGACATTCCGGGCATTTCCCAATCTGAAATCACGATGGAAACGCTTTCATGATTCTGAAGCATGTATTCGACTGCGGATGCCCCTTCATTAAAGGCCTTGATGTCTCTGAAGCCCAGTTTATTGAGGTACTCCATCACCATGGAAAGAGCGTCTGCATCGTCGTCCACAACGACGACTTGTTTTTGAGGCCCCCGAACAGACAGCTCCAGCGTGCGTTCAATTTTATCTTTCAATACCTGGCTACGGAATGGCTTGATCAAATACGCATTCACCATGCTCTCAGCCGCCAACACAATTTTTTCCGTTTCTTGGGAAATGGGGCTTGTCACGATGAGATAAGGAATCTGCGCAAAGGCGGGATTGCTTCGAATTTGCTGAAGAAGGTTGAGTCCGTTCAGGTTGGGCATATCCCAATCTGAAATAATAAAATTGATAGTTTGAAGTTTTTCGAGAAGCTGAAGCGCTTCGGCTCCGTCGCGGGCCTGGGTTACTTTCTCAAAGCCCATAGACTTAAGATATTCAATGATGGTTTTCAGACTGTCCGCATCGTCATCGACGACTAAGAAGTGAAGAGTTTTATTCATACAGGCACCCAAATCGAGAACTCGGTTCCTTTATCGATTTCTGTTTTCACTTCGATGGTTCCGCCGGTGGCTTCCACAATTTCTTTAGAAACAGAAAGCCCCAAGCCGCTACCGCCTGCGCCTTTCGTGGTGAAGGCGTATTCAAAAATCTTGGGCAACACATCGGGTGATATTCCACAGCCCGTGTCTTTCACTTTTACCAAGACGCCCTTTTTTGAACCCGTAGAATCTTTGGAAGCACTCAGGGTAATCGTTAAATTCCCGCCCTTGGACATAGCATGAAGAGCATTTATGAAAAGATTCAGAAAAACTTGCCCCATGGCTACTTTATCAATTCGGACATCAGGAACCGTTTCAAATTTTTTCTCGACCTTGATATTGAATTTCACCATCTCATGACTGACGAGCGAAAGCGCTTCGTCGATGGGAATCGCAATGTTGATAATTTGAAAATTGGGATCCGCCTTAGAAAAGGATTGAAGGTTTCGTACAATGACCGTAGCTCGATCAGCGGCCTTCATGGCAATTCCCAGGTGGTCATGAATTTTTTTTACGTCATTCTCCAAAAGCGAAAGATCTAACTTCCCTACAATTCGAAGCAAGATATTTCCAAACTCATGACCCACCCCACGGGCAACTTGGCCAATAGCGGCCAGTCGCTCGGACCGAATCAGTTGAAGATTCATGAGCGAGAGTTCTTTTTCACGATTCCATGCCGTAATCATTTGGCGCGCTTTTTGGACAATCTCACCTTGAGTGAAGGGCTTATTGAGATAGTCCCAATGATCTTTGAATTCTTCACCGAAGAGATTCTGAATCTCGTTTACTGTGCGGTCGTGATAGGCCGTCACCACGACACAACGAATGTCGCGATCGAGTTTTTTAATTTCCTGAATGGTCGCCAAGCCGTCCATCCCGCCGTCGAGCTTCACATCGAAAAAGCCGGCTGCGACTTGTCGACCTTGGGCCAGTTCCATCTTTACAAGCGACACCGCTTCTTCGCCGGTTTTGGCTTGTAGAATATTGTAAGTTTCAGAGGGATCTTGATTGGAAGAAACGGCAGGTTTTGCACCACGCGAAGATTTAATAGCCTTAGAAGAGTCCTGTGGACTTAAAAAGTCCACGTAACCGCGCAGGGTTTCAGGCTCATCGTCGAGGATGAGTAGTGTGCGATTTTCTTCCATGAGAGCTCACGTCCTCGCCTCAATTCTACCACGAACTGGCAATTCAACTAAAATCAATATGTTAGGGTTAGCCGCTGGCCTTAGCGGCGCTCTGGACGGGGAACCAGACTAGGAAAGTAGTGCCTACTCCGGCTGTGGTGGTTTCAATCTCAATCTCGCCCCCGAATGCTCGGATCAGCCGTCGGCTGATGCTGAGGCCCAAGCCCGTACCCTCTTCAACAGACTTTGTTGTAAAAGTGGGTTCAAAAACTTTGGCCACGTGCTGAGCCGCGATTCCCGTTCCGTTGTCGGTCAGACGAATTTCGATACGACCTTGGGTAAGTTTGGTTGCGATTCGAATTTCTCCCGATCGACGTTTCGCAGCATCGATCGCGTGAAGAGCATTCCTTAAAAGATTCGAGAACACTTGAACGAGCTCGTCTCGGTCGCCGGTGATGACATAGCTATCCTTCGCCTCAGCCCCAAACTCTTTGATGACCGTAATCTTGCGCTTCTCGATAAGGTCCGAAAGGGCCGCCAGCGTATCTTCGATCGGAACGTGAATATCCAAGGGCTTTCGCTCACCGCCAACTCGGGAAAGCGACCGCATCCCGTTGACCATGCGACTGATGCGGGTCATTTCCTTAATCAGGAAATCCACGTCATCTTGGTCATCTTTCAGTTTCTTCTTTTCTTCGCGACTGATCGTAGCAAGATTATCTAAGTCCTCTTCCAGAAGTTTCTTGCCGCCATCCACCGTCTTCGAGAGCTCCTTCTGCAAAAGATCCCAACCGCCTTCGGCGTAAGACTTCTTCCAACCGTCAACGATTTGATGCATCACCTCGAGGTTGTTAGCGTCGATCTGCGAAAGACGCTTCTTCATCTTCTCCACACGAATATTCATGTTGTTCAGCGGGTTGAGAACCTCGTGAGCGGTTGCACCAGCCAATTCTCCGAGAGCCGCTAAGCGAGTGGTTCTTAAAAGGGCATCCTGAGCCTCCGATGCTTTGGTCTTCTGAGCTTCCAAGGCACTGGTTCGCTCTTTCACTTTAATTTCTAAATCAGCCTTACTTGCTTTGAGTTCGGTTTGCTGCCGCTGAATATCCGTCGCCATCGTATTAAACGCCGTTGCCAAACGGGCGATCTCGTCTTTGGTATCGACATGGATGGATTGCGAAAACTCGCCCTCTTTTAACTTCTCCGTAGCTTCGACTAATTTATTAAGCGGCTGAGTAAAAGTTCCCGCCTGCCACCCGGAGATCAACAGCGAAACGGTGACAATGATCGCAGCAAACAAAAGAGACTTTTGAATGAGTTTTTTGGCTGCCAGAAATGCGGTTTCCTCTTCTGCCTGACCGATGACAATCAATCCACCCACTTTGACGTTCTGATAGGCCCCCAACCAACGGGTTTCTTTCCACTCGAAACGCTTCATTTGAAAACCGACGGGAGAATCCACTGCCTGACGAACAATTTCATTATCAACCTGAGAGTTCGAGGCCATCAACGCAGCGTCGGAATGGACGAGAACCTTTCCTTCGTCATCGACCATGAAAACTGACACGATGCCACGGTCACCCATCATTTTGAGAAAACGATCGACCTTGAGATCCACTACGGCGACATGTGCTCCGGCACGGCCCTTCACATCCATAGCCACTGCCAAACTCAAAATAGGTGCTCCACCCGGGACTGTGGAATTGAAAACCACTTGGCCTTTCGCCAACGCCTTTGCAAAAGGAATGGGGCGCGCCTCGCGAAGCTTGTCGACCTCCGTGGCCGAAAGTCCGTAGAGTTTTAAATAATCTTTGTTGCGAACGCTAGAGAGTCGTTCCCACTGACTGGGTTGCTCGCCCTGACGATAGAGACTGAACGCGATCAGATCCGGTTCATTTTCAAAAACCGTGGTGGTCCAATCTGCGCTCTGATGTCCTTGAGTCAAAAGCTTGACCTTGTCGACGTACTTCAAAAGCACCGCTTCCACTTCTGCAGACAGAGTTTTGACGGTACCCGCATTCAATTCGTAGACCAGCTGAGTTTTGTCGTCTTTGAAGAGTCGGATCGCCAGGCCAAGATAGGCCGCAGTAGCGCCCAGGACGCACGCCATGATTAAGAGCATCAGCTTCCGGCGAATTGGAAATTTTGCAGCAGAAGTCATACAATTATTATCGGTAAATGAGCGCCGAAGCTTCGAGTATAACGACTAATCCGAATAGGACCAAGAAAAGGTTAGCAACCACTCTCATCTGGGCGGCCTTGATTGTGGAAGTTTACCTTTTGCTCAACGATGTTCCCATTTTAAATCTATGGCAGAGCGGCAATTCCAATGACCATCCCCTCTTTGGACAAGCGATTGCAGACTTAGTCACCCGAAAAAATTCCGTCCACCTTCAAAATCCAAATCAGCTGATTTGGGAAGAAACCAAAAGCGGCCAACCGCTTTTCCAAGACCAATCCATTCTCACCCAGGAAAAGTCTGAAGCTGAAATCGCTTTTCAAGACGGAACGGGTTTGATGGTGGGAGAGAATTCGCTCATCAAACTCGAACGCAAAACAGATGAGACACAGGGAAACAGAATTTCCATTTCACTTCTACGCGGAAGAATGACTCAGAAAAGGAAAACAGACCTGCCAGCGGTTTTAACCGGCGGCCCTCAGGTGGAAGTCGAAATTGGAAATGCCAAAGCAATTTTGAACGACACAAGCGAGGTCACTCTTTCTTCCAGCGGAAAAGAATCGAAGATCATAGTTCAAGGCGGAGAAATTCGACTTCAGAGTCCGAACGGAGAAATCAGTGTCGGCGCCGGAAGCGAAGTCACTTTGGGAGCCAAGGGAACTTCGGAAGCAGCCAAGACCCTTCGCACTCCTTTTACTCTTTTGACTCCTCGGGGCGATGAATCGATTACCGCCAACAAAGTTCGGACAGACGGCACCCAGAAGGTAGAGTTTTTCTGGAAAATCGATACGAAGAGAGTTTCAGAAACTCCTCTTGAGGTGGAAGTGAGCACTCAACCCGACTTCAACTCCTCGGAAGGCGAACTTCGAGACGCACGCGTGGGAGCCACCTTTCCACCTCTCAAGGAAGCGAAGGTCAGCATCTACCTCCCCGTCTCTGCCACGAGAAGAATTTGGTACTGGCGAGTAAAGGCCCTCAATTCCGGAATCACCAGCGCTCCCGAAAAATTTGCTTTAGAAAGTCCTATCAAGGCAGAGCTGGTCTACCCGCCCACAGGAACGCTGCTCACGCGAGAAAAAGGTACCGACAAAAAGATGGATCTCTCGTGGAAGGAAATTCCTGATGTTCTCGGCTACGAGGTGGAGCTCAAAATCGGTTCGGAAACGAAAATTCAAAAAACCGGTCCTCACGCCCACTTTTATACCATCGAACCCTCGATCAAGGGATCAGTCACCTGGCGAGTCCGGGGAACTCTCAAGTCTGGAAAAACCGACTGGAGTGAATCCAGAAATCTGGTGATCAAAGAATTAATTCCCCCACCCCCTCCGGAGCTCTTAAAACCGGAAGTGGAATCCCAAAAAGAAGATTTACCCAAACCCACGCATTCCATTTTGGAAAGGGTTTACAGAAGTATTTCTGAGCAGGTCCTCAGTGACGCCTACGCTGAAGAAGTTAAGAAAAGATTTCGTGTTCGATTGAAATGGAAACCTGTCAGTGGAATTACCAAGTACAAGATCCAGCTCTCTAGAACCAAAGGATTCACCGATGTCGTCATGCAAGCAGATACGGATTCGCCCGAGTGGACCTGGCTACTTACTCCCGAGAGTGATGTGAAAGAAGAAAAGTTTTACTACCGCGTCGCTTCCGTGAGTGATGAAGGCCTTGCGGGAAAATTTTCTGGCGCACAAAGAATCGTTATCCCAGTCCACATTCCTGATCTTGCTCAGCAAAAGAATAGCCAAGTCACTGTGGAAGAAGCTCCACCAGAACCTGTAGTCGAGTCCGCTCCGTTACAACAAAAGACTTTCAAGTACCGCTACGCGGGGGACACTTCCTGGAAAGCCGATGTCGGTATCGGAATTGGAAATGTGAACCAGAGCAGCTCGGCAACAGACATCAGCTCCGTGGGTCTCAACAATCCTTACTTTCACCAACGCGTGAACTTTCAAATGAACTACACGCGCACGAAGTTTCGTGAGGACTCCACGAACGATCCTGGGGAAGTCACTGCGCGCTGGAGTTTCGCCATTCGCTCTGATCTCGCGAGCTTCGATAAGAGTAATGCCGTCCGCACCTCTCAACAAAGCAAAGTGAACGCCGTAACGTTCGAGTTCGACGCGGTCCATTGGGTAAATTCTGCCGGGAGTTTCTCTCCTGATCCGGAACATTTCGCGCACTCTTGGGCATTGGGTTTGGGACTCGCGGTAGATCGTTCTTTCCGATGGGAAAAAACAGGCCTGCAGTCAGTTGATGCCCGGGGAGGCTTCTCTGTTGGACCGCTCCTGTACGGCGTGAGAAACTATAAAGGTGAAAGCTCCCTGACTCCGTCCGAGGCAGGCCTCCGCCTAGCCTTGCCGCTGAGCGGTTTAGCGACGAAAGACCAGTGGGGCATTGAGGGGAATTTTTGGTCCGAATGGAACTTGAAAAAGTGGCAGACCAGTTCGTTTGGTTTGCTGCTCTCCGCAGACGTTTCTTACTTGCGATGGAATTCACCAAACGACACGGGCGTTCTGGCGTGGAATGTTTGGCTCGCGCCCAGCTTGCGCTTCTAATTTTTTCCACAACCGCTTTTTCTTCTACTCTCACCGTAGATCTCACCGACATCAATAATTTCGACGCCACCATCAGCAGCGGTGTTTGGAATCCCAGTTCGGGGCAAATTCAAGGTGCCCTTGCTCCCGGTGGAGACGCCCAACGGGTGATCAACTTCGGCACAGGTGCAGATGGGGTTTTCTCGGATGGACCTTCACAAACGGGGATTACCGTTTCCGGAACTACCATCACCCTCAACACAGACACCAAGTCCACTTACAATTTCAAAACTTTCACTCTCAGCGCAGGGTACACTCTCAACGTCACCGGTTCGCAAGTAGTGCGGCTCCGAGTTCTAGGAAATGTGACGATCGCTGGAACGATTTCTCTCGATGCGAGCGTAGGAACAGACCAACCCGCTTCGAACGCCACTCATCCGCCCGGGGGCGCAGGAACCGGAAGCGGATCCGCCGGAGGCTCCGGGGGAATTACCGTAGGCAGTCCTTCTTCCACAGGAACCACGATTTCTGCCACACAGATTGCGGGAGGCGGCGGGGGAACAGACAGCACCTTGAGCACAACGGAAGGAGGAGGTGGTGGTGGCTGTTTTGGCCAAGGCCCAGACGGCGCAAACAACGCGACACGCGGATTGGCGGGCGGTGTTGCCAACGGATCACCAGCCATCAGCTGTAGTGTGAACCGATCTACTCTCGCAGCCAACTTCGATGACCCCAGCACTCCCCTCTTTTCTGGCGGCGCCGGCGGCGGCGGCGGCGGCTCTTACAACAACACCCTTGCGGGTGCTGGTGGCGGTGGCGGTGGCGGTGCGATTCAAATCAATTCCTCAGGCGTTGTACAAATCAGTGGAACTATCACAGCAAACGGAGGCAACGGCGGCGCACTCACGCAAGGGAATGGAACCGACTGCGGTGGAGCTGGTGGCGGCGGCGCAGGTGGAGCCATCTGGATTCAAACTGCAAACGCACTCGCAGGCTCAGGCACTCTGGATTTGGCTGGCGGGACCGGCGGAGCCAGCGGTTCCTGCACCGGCCTTTACACTGGAGGCAAAGGTTCTCGCGGCGTGCTTCGCTCCGACACCAGCAACGGTTCCCTCGGCACTCTTGCACTCGCACCCGGCGGCTTCGCCGGCGACGCCAACAACGTGGTCGACGTTCCTGCCAACGTGACTTACTCCGTTTACTCGCAACCCATCGACATGGGTCAGTATTACATCGACATCAGCGCAGCAAACGAAACGCAAGGTTGCGGAGCGGGTGGCACCTTGGTCGTTACTTATTACGGCAGCAACGATCAATCGACTTGGTCATCGGGGGTCCTTGCCGCCAATATTTCTCAGCTCAGCGCTTATCGCTACATTCGCTTTCGCGTGGACATCAATGCACCCGCAGCTGCACGCTGTCTGACGGGATTGAACTTCACCTATAGTCTGTCCACTCTCTCATCGATGACCTTGTCGGGGGGATTGTTCTGCGGTTCGTTGGATTTTCAGAAGGGTCGAAAATACTTTCAAGACTCTGGAAACTTTAATGGCGCTCTTTCTATTGCGAGCGATCTCGGCCTTCTGGTCTTTACAGTAATGGCGGCCTGGCTTTGGACACGACCAAGACGTGGTGCATCTAATGCTGTCCTCTCCAAGACAACTCCAAGCTGCTCAACGTAGTTCTCTCCAGCTAGAACTCGCGCCGGAGTGTGTTTGGAAAGTCCCAAAAATTGACGATGATTCTCGTAGGGATGTCTCAGATCATTCTCAGGCGCCATTTCCAACCCGTCACTCCTAGTAAACGATGGAATTAGGACTTTCCAAACACACTCCGGCGCGAGTTACTGCAGAAGCAAAAACAACGCTCAGCAATCAACATTCCGAGTCAAATCATTAAAGAGGATCTGAAATTATTCCGAAAATATGGGTATGCACAAACTCGCCTATATAATGATGGGGGCTTTCATCCTGAACAGCTGCGCAAGCTCGGAAATTCAGCCGACTCGAGAAAATCAGCAAGCGGCAGCACCTGCAGCTCCAGCAGCGCCCACTTCAAACACCACCACCACCGCAGCACCGGCCCACCACACTCCCGAAGGAGTCGCTCCCGAAAAAGCATTGGGCTGGTTGAGAAATGGAAACACCCGTTTCGTAAAATCAAAACTTCGTAAAGATGGACAGGATGACGGCTCTCGCCGACACCTAGCCTCTGGACAAAAGCCGCATACCATCATCCTTTCCTGTAGTGATTCGCGCGTGCCACCAGAGATTGTTTTTGATCAGAAGCTGGGAGAGATCTTCACCGTTCGCACGGCCGGTGAAGCCATTGACACTTCAGTCTTAGCAAGCATCGAATACGCTGTCGCTCATCTCGGCAGCAGACTCATTGTGGTGATGGGTCACGAAAGCTGCGGGGCCGTAAAAGCAGCACTCGGGACAGCGCAAGGCACTTCTGCGGGCAGCCCCTCACTCGACGCACTCGTTGCAGACATTCAGCCGCGCGTTGGTTCTTACATGCGCAAACCTGCTAGCACCGGTGTGGTGGAAGAATCCGCAGCCAACGCGCGCGGCGTGGCCTTAGATTTGGTGAAGCGTTCTGAAATTATTCGAAAAGCGGTGGATTCAGGTCGCGTGCAGATCAAGAGCGCACTCTACCATCTCGGTACCGGGGAAGTGCGCTTTCACTAAGCGCCAGCCTGAGTAATTTCCTCTTTCTTGTCGTCTTTGTCGGGTCGCACTCGATTGTATTCAATCATCGAAATCCACTGACCGTGCTTGGGAGTATCGATGACCAAGCTCCACGAATTTCCACCCCCGCAATAAAAGCTAATTGAAATTCGGCGAACTCGACTAGCGGTACGACGACGAATGGCAGGAATCTCAATACTCTTCCCGCCCGCAATCAAACTCACACGTCCGCCTTCGGCATTAAATCCCACCCAATATTCCCCTTCAGGAATTCGGATTTTTCCAACGGTAGCATCTGAAGCGATTTTGATTCGATTACTCATATTCGTCTCAAACGTTCTACAAATGAAGCAAGGCTACCCTGAACAATAGGGGGCCTGATCTCTATTTTACCCTCTTGATGGGTCAGGAAAATGTGTCTGAAATGACCCAGCAAATCCTCAATGGACCTAGCAACTTGACTTAACAACTCATCCATTATAACGCTATGCATTGTTCCTGGTGGGAGAAATAATGAAGCGCTTACTATTCTTTCTAGTCATTACTCCGGTAGCACTTTCCTTCGGTGCATTTTCTTGCAAGAACGACGTCGAGCAACTCGACTCCGTTCCCACCTCACGAATTCAAATCCCCGTTGAAAAAGAGCCTGAGATATTTCGACTGGTTCCAGATAAAGATGGGGTCTGGGATTTTACTGTCGGGGAAAAGTCAGAATACAAATTGGAGGCTTGGGCTCCTACTCAAGATCGAGCCACGCTCTTCTTTGAAAAAGGACTCCCTGAAGGGGCAAGCTTTGTCACTGAAGATTCCAAGGATGGCCGAATCGTTGGAAAATTTGTTTGGACTCCGTCCCGAAAAGTTCTCACTCAGGACCTGGAAAAAAATTCCGGAATCCCCCCCTACGTCGAACCCGTGATCTGGGTGGCCATCAAATCTGGAAATAACAACGACATGACCCATGTGCGGAAACATATCTTGTTCCGGATTCGCGATCAGCCAGGGGATTTCAAAATCACTTTTGAAAAACCTGAGTTCTCGGTCGTCGAAGAAGAAACTTTAGAAGTGCCAGTCTTTATTGAAGGCGACCCGACAATCTTGAATCGAGGAGTCGATTTACAAGCGAGCGAACTTCCTCC
Organism: bacterium; assembly: GCA_019751945.1. Lineage (GTDB taxonomy): Bacteria > Bdellovibrionota > UBA1018 > UBA1018 > UBA1018 > JAIEMT01. The sequence continues at coordinate 142,973 of JAIEMT010000017.1, read as the reverse complement.
AGGAGCAACTTTAAAATCCGTTTCTAGAACCAAATATCTTTTACAATACCAACCTAGTTTAAACGTCGTATCTAACCGAAACCCCTGGGAGGGGGATTGCGGAAAGGATGAACAAGGTCAGTCCTTCGGTTGTCACACGCTTCCGCTGCACCTGAAGTTTTCGGCTCGAGATGCACGCGGACGCCGTGTAACTTCCCAGGAAATGACCATCCATGTTCGAAACAAATATCTCTCTCCCACTCTTTTGGGAGCAAACACCGTCGGTGGAATGGGAGAGGTTCGTTTTACAATTGTAGCCAAAGACCCCAACGGAGAAGTAGGACCGGCCATCCGCCTGAAGGATGTGCCGAAGGCAGGGGTGGTTCGACTAAAAACTCTTCCCCTTGGTAAGGATTCCACATTGGCAGAGGTGAGCTGGGAAAATCCACCATCTGCACTGGGCGGTGAATCGCTCCTAGAGTTCGCAGCGTGTACCGCAATTACGAACGCTCCTCCGTATGCTACTGCCGAAGTCTGCTCGCCTCATGCGGTGACCGTTCAATTTAATAAGAAGCCGGAACAGTCTTTACTTCAAATCAATCGATCCCAATGGCCCGAAAATAAAATGCGTCGAATCCAACTCGGAAACATTGCATCGGTGGAAGTGCCGTTGGGAGATCGCGACGGCGATCATTACCCCACCGACTACCATTTCATCTCTCGCTTTCCCCAGGACCGACCGCTCTATAATGGTCACGATGTCGTGATCTACCCGAAGCCCGGTCCTGAACCGATTCGAGTTTATCGTTTCATCATGCACATGCCGGACGGCACCTATCAGTTGCAAAAATTTTGTGCGAAAGTTGTCGATGAAAGCGTCGACTACGAGGAGCCGCCCGTCGAGGCTGACCCTCTGTGTTTTCAGGAGTAGTGATGTTTCGACGTTTTCAATCACTCCCAGCATTCGGAATTGCGGCAGTTTTTTTAGCAGCTGGCACAGGCTGCATTAAAAAGCAGGCTTTTCTCTACCCGCTGCCGTCGCCTGGTGAAGAAATCGTGGTGACTGAAAATATTCAGGACCTCACCGTTTCGGAAACTACCAGCTTAGACATTTTGTGGATCATGGATAACAGCCCGAGCATGGATCCGTATTTGAATTTGGTAAAACAGAACACTGCTCTGTTCATGAAAAATTTCTTGAGGAACAAAAGCCTTCGCTGGCGAATGGCGATGCTTTCTACCGACTTCAGTGACAAACCCATTTTTGGATTCACGAAAGAAACACAGCTCAATCAGCGCTCTCTAGCTCCGGCAGACTTTTTCGAAGCAGCCGTTGCGGGACTCTGTCCAGGATCGAACTGCAAGGGCTCTTCGATTGAAGAAGCATTTCGTCCGCTCGAGAAGGCCCTTACAAACCACTCCGACTTTTTTAAACAGAAGGGTGACCTTGCCATCTTCATTTTTACGGATCACGACGAAGGAATAGAAAAACGTCGGGAGTCGATGTTTCAGGTCAAAGAATTTGCTCAACACTTTAAAGACGAGATGCGAAGACTTCGAGGCCCCGATGCTAAGATCACTCTCTATGGAATGTTCGGAGCCGTAGACTTAGGTTGCGACTCTGATGCAGATATCGAGACTGATGGATTCTCGGTACCTTATCAATATGGAAAAATCCCTACTTCGCCCGCGCCGTCCATCAATGCTGACAGTGTTCCACTCAAATCACCTCTGGATCCCAAACTCAATATTCTAGCGACCGTTCCCTATCCTGCTTACTCCGGACAACCCAAACTGACTGGAAGTTTTCGCATTACCCAAGGTCGCTACGGCCAGTTCTTTTCTCAGTTCGATCATCAGATTTATCCCCTCTGTTCCATGGACCTCGGTGAAAATCTGATTCTTGCAACCAAGAGCTTGGTAAAAAAAACCGTGAATTATCACTCTTACCTACCATTGCCCTACATCCCCGATGCGAAAACCATTCGGGTTGAATACGATAACAAAGATATTCCTGGCGGATTAGCTGACACCGGCGGGTTCTGGTATTACGACCCCGAAACTCGAGCGGTGCGTTTTCCCAATCTCGATTTCGTTTTAGATCGGACCAGCCAAATTCAGGTTCGATTTAATAAGAAACCTAGTCTCAAATAAATTACCTCAATCCTATTTAAGCCTTTCCCTGTGTTCGAAGTGACACATTCTTTCACATTAGAAAATGCGACATAATTAGGGCGTACAGGGGAATTGTTGAACGTATGCACCGGGCATCATTGAATTTCAGAACTATTGTATTCATCACCTCATTAGCATTGGCTGGCGCGTCCACTGGATGCGTTAAAAAGAAGGGCTCGGGTCCCGCTGCCGCAACGGGTTCCGTCGCAGTTCCAGTAGCCCTAGTTCTGGATGGCCTTGCTTCAAGTGGCGCGGGCAATTGCATCACCCTTTCGGTGATTTCGGTTGATGATACTTCCCAAGTTCTCCCGGTAAATGTGGATACCCTAATTCAGCTCAGCACGTCTGGAAGCGGCGTTTTCTTTTCTGATGGCGGGTGCACCACCAGCATCACCAATGTCATGATGCCTGCAAATGCATCACAAGCTACGGCATATTTCAAAGACTCTGCGGTTGGCCCCCAGGATTTGTCGGCCCTTGCTCCGGGAATGCATGCCGGAAACTTCCACGTTTCGGTTCAGCACAATCCACCCACCCAATTAAAAGTGACTGGCAGTGCAACTCCAGGCATCTATGCCTGCACGCCCTATCAAGTTGAACTTCAAGACCATCTCAATCTCGTGACGGTTGCACCAGCTGATCTTTCAGTCGATGTTTCGACTTCTGGTTCAGGAAAAGCTTACTCAGACAGTTCATGCACCAATGAAGTGACCTCCGTCGCAGTACTTGCAGGACAGAATCATGCGATCGCCTACTTCTCGACGCTGACTTCGGGTGCAGATGCGATTCATTTTAATAGCACGGGCCTCACTGCCGATTCGATAAACGTTTCGGTGAACCCGGCTCCAGCTACTCAGTTGTCATTGGTAGGTCCAGCTGCAATTAACACCACTCAATGCGCGATTTACACGATCACTTCTCAGGACTCTCATGGAGTCACAGCTTCCCTGCGAAACGATGTCGCAGTGAACTTGAACGGTGCGGGAATTAACGGAAGCTTTCATAGCAACTCCGCCTGCAGCTCGCCGATCTCTCAAGTAGCGATGCTCTCGGGATCTACTACGAAGCTGGTCTATTACCGTCAGACTACGGCTACTGCTCCAATTACTTTAACGGCAGATTCAATGGGCTTTACGAGCGGCTCTGTCGCCGTCAGCCTCAGCAACGGCGCTGCTAGCGTCCTTTCATTGCTTTCACCCAATGGTCTTACTTTTACCACTCAGAATTGCGTGCCCCTCACTCTCAACACGATGGATGCGAGTGGCAACGTGGTCAGCGTCTTGGCAAATACAACTGTGAGCTTGAGCACCAGCAACGGCGGCAGCTTCTATAGCAACAACACCTGCACCACCACCATCAGCTCAGTAGTGGTGAGCAACGGTACTTATTCTAAAAACTTCTGGTATCGAAAAACCAACGTCGGCGCGGTGAACCTCACAGCATCGGCTCCAGGTAAATTTCCTTCGGTAGTCGCCCTCACCGTGAACGCGGGTGCAGCTACCAAACTTGCTTGGAGCAGCGGCGGCACTCCGATCGCTAGCGCTTCTTGCCAGGTCTACACGGTTACCGCTCAAGATGCGAACAGCAACGCTACTCCTCTTCTGAGCGCAATCAATGTGAACCTCAGCGATGCAAGCGCCGGTGGAGCCTTCTACAGTAACTCGACGTGTACGACTGCGGTCACCAGCATGCCGATCGCCGTCGGAGCCTCTGTCACTGCCTCCTTTTATTACAAGAAAACAGGTGCAGGCTCTGTCAGCCTCACTGCATCATCTACTGGTTTAACGTCGACCGTAAAGGCCATCGTGGTTTCGACGGGCGTTCCGAAAAAGATCGCCCTGATCTCAGCTCCGACTGCTGCAATTGTTAGCAGATGTACCGCTATCAACCTGCGCTTACAGGATGAGCAAAGCATTGCCGTCAATGCGACTTCTGCTGTGATAGTGGATCTCGCTGGGGTTGGCGATGGCGGTTTCTACAGCACCTCGGCTTGCACCACGGCCATTACTTCTAAAACTTTTGCAGCAGGCCAAGGCGCAAGCAGTGTCGCGGTTTACTACAAGAAACCGACGACGGGCTCTGTGACTTTGACTTACACCGATCGCGCCAACACACTCACGGCAACCTCGGGTACGATGATTATTTCAACGGGTATTGCCACCAAGCTGGCGCTGACAACGGCCCCTTCGTCGATCAGCATCAATACTTGTAACGCCTACACGGTTCAAATCCGCGACGAGAACAATCAAAACGTGAATGCACTGGCGACCACGACGATTGATCTGTCGACGACGGGTACCGGTGGCCTCTACTTCCCGGCAAACACCTGTACCGCTGGAACTCAAATCACCCAGACCACGATCGCTTCAGGTGCTGGATCGAAAACCTATTATTACAAGCCAGTGAACCCTGGTGCAGTGACTCTCACGGCTGCAAGCACCGGACTCACTTCTGCGACTGCCGCAGTGACGGTTGCAAACGTGGCCAGCAAATTGAATTTTGCGAGCGGTCCTTCGACTCTCGCTGTCGGCACCTGCGGCGCTTACGTTCTCCGAACTACGGATGACGCTGGCGTGACAGTGAACCTCACGGCTGCAAAAACCATTGCTCTAAGTGGACTCAGCGGCGGAGCGGCTTACTACATTGACCCCGACTGCTCGTACTCGATTGCGTCGACTTCGATTGCTTCGGGTGCGAATAGCGCCACGATCTACGTCATGAGCTTGGATTCGAATTCGTTCACGCTCAATGGCACCGCCTCAGGCCTCACGCCTGCAACGATGGGTCTGACCGTTCCCTAATACGGGACTGATTAATTGAAGTGATAGCCCAGCTGCGCAGTTCCGATCACGGAAGACGTGAACATATCGCTGAACCCCGTGGTCGATCTCAAATCGAGAAAGAACTTGGGCGTGAAGTGATGTCCAAAAGACAGCGGTAAATTCCACTGACTCTTAATCCCGCTCTCTGGAAGAACAGAATAGAGCTGAAACTGCGCTCCAGCCCCCACGTAGGTTCGATTTCCCCAACGAAAGAGTACCGCAAAGTCGTAAGAACTAGCCCCTGAGCCCAGCTTGCCGTATTCCGCAAACACCTGCAGCCCAAACCTGTTGGAGAGCCTCCGATCTAAGTGCAAGCCCACCACAGGCAACCCAAACTGTACCTGAGCCCCCTCGGGACGAAGCAGAGGGTAGTTTCCCCCGACGTTGATCCCCCATCGGGTTTTGCCACCCCCAGGCGAGGAAGAGGAGCGCGACGGAGCGGCATGCACCGTTATGGACGAGATGAATGCGAGCAAAATTAACAGAACACTTTTCTTCATTACTTCCAGAGTAAACTCTGGATCGAAAGCGGGTCCAGTGGGAGCAAAAAAACCGGCAAAAAATTCCGCCCTATATCTGCTTCGGACATGCCCATCCCGAATGAGTTTTAGGACGCCCCCGAAGGATTCGATGTGGAATAAAAATACTCTCCGACGGGGCTGGTAAATGTACCCCTAGCGTTTCACAATCCAAATATGAAAATGTGGGACTTACCTCGCCCTTTAATAAACTCTGATATCGACTCAGAATGGCCGTTGGGATTTCAACTTCTTCTAAATCGAAGACTGAAACACCCACCTCTGAATAACTTCCTCCGGTCATGCGCTGAACGGAGTCCCTCGCGATGTTCGAAGAAAGTATTTGGAGCGCCTCTCCACTTTGAACCCGACCAAGTTCCTGCAACCTTGAAACGTCCATCATTTGCAAGGGAATGGGAACTGAAGAAGCAACTAAATAGCGCGCAACTTTTTGAAATTGAAACACGCCCCAAGGGGTCGCATTCTGGCAGGTCGAGAGCACTGCTAAATCAAAGATCTTGCCCGCGCTCTGAGGATCGAATTGCCGAATATTTTTCACCAAGCGCTCTACCGACATTTTTGCCCAAGGAAAGCTGGCCGAATACGCCCCTTCCTTTTCGGGGATGAAGTACCCGAAATAGATCAAATACCTATGCCCATCGCTTCTTAGCTGAGAGTTCTTAAGATAGAAGGCCGATTCATACTGAAGGTCGAAACCTTGTACATTTCTACTATACCGAAAAGACTCGATCTTTTTTCGATTCCGAAAAAACTCAAGCCGAGCTTCTAGTCCGGGTAGAAGTCCAGGTCGAGACTGTCGGAGTAACAATACTTCGCAATTTTCGCAGCCGGTCGCCACCTGGAGAGCCTGCTCGTATGAATTCTCTCCGGCATTCTGCGGGGTACCGGAATGATCAAAATAGACCATGCTGGAATCCTCATGAATGATGAAGATCAGGGAATGAGCTACCTGGGCGTGAGCCGAAGAGGCAAAGGCTACCCCCAAAAAAAACGCAAGAAGCAGAAAGCGAACCCTCATTACCCGTAACAGTCTTGCTTATTGATCTGGCAAGACAGCCAAGGAAAGAAGGCAAACGTCAAAACTCCGACCACCGAAATAAACACGAGAAGCAAACCCAGAGTGGCAAAAGCATGATTCAAGGAGTCCGAGAAAGAGCGCGCGATCTGATCTAACTCTCTCGGAGATTGAGCGGCTTCTTTGGCCTGCTCCAGGTGCTCCACGATCAAAGCCCGTAACTGATGTAGGGCCCTCATTCCTTCCTCGGATTGAGCTGTCCGTGGAAGTTTCGTTGCCTTAGCAATCAAACTATCCACAGAGTTCAAACCATCCGCGAGGGCCTGAGTAAGAACAAAATACTTTTCAGAGTCCGGTGTTTGATTCACGAAGGCACTCAGAGCATTCGCTTCTCGTTTCAGCTGATCTTCTAATCTCAATACTTTAGCGGACTCGGCCGAGGTCGTATAAGCCCAGACAGACGACGCATGGAGAACTGAAAAAATGGAAACTACTGCAACAATTCCAGATAATCTTTGCAAGAGAAGCATGACGGGTACTCCTTAGTGAAGAGGGCATTAGCCGACCCACCCCTGGGTGTCAAATGCCAGAGAAACATTGCCGCCCGCCTTTACACGACCTATTCAAGTTGTCAATTTGTGATAATGCCCCTCCTCATGAAGTCTTTTTCAATTTCACTGTTCCTATTTCCATTTCTTGTTCTGGCTGCTCCACACGTCGAAGTCCACGGCCACCGAGGAGCTCGAGCCCTTAGGCCCGAGAATACTCTCCCCGCCTTCGAACTCGCTCTCCAGGCAAAGGTGGATGTTTTAGAGCTGGACCTCGCCGTCACCAAAGAGGGGCGTCTCGTCATTTCGCACGATCCCCTCATCAGCCCCGCGATCTGCCAATCCAAAGACGGCAAACCCATCCCCGAAAAACTGGCTATCCATTTCCTAAGCTTGGAACAGGTCCAATCCTACGACTGCGGCTCCCTAAAAAATCCAAAATTTCCAAAACAGATTCCCGTACCCGGAACTTCCATTCCAACACTCGAACAACTTTTCGAATGGATCAAAACTTCGAAACTTCCCCAGGCAGCAAAAGTAAAATTCAATATCGAAACAAAAATCTTCCCATCCCACCCAGAGATCACCCCCACTCCAAAAGTTTTCGTCCAAAAAATCATCGACCTCGTCAAACGCTACGGCTTCACAGAACGAGTGATTCTCCAATCCTTCGACGACCGAACCCTCAAAGCAGCAAAAGAAATAGAACCTCGAATTCGCACAGCTCTTTTAACGAGTGACAATCACATTGATTACGTGAAGGCCGTAAAAGCAGCAAAAGCCGACTCCCTCTCCCCCGACGCCGACTGGATTCTCCCAGAAGATGTAGAAAAACTTCACCAGGCAGGAATCCCAGTCATCCCCTGGACCGCCAACGACCCCAAGACATGGGACCGCCTCCTAAAAATGAAAGTAGACGGAATCATCACCGACGAACCGGTAGGTTTGATGGAGTACTTGAAGGGGATGACTTCACTCGAGGCTCAATCTTCACTTCCCGAATGAGACTCTTGGGATCCAACTTCTCAACTGGGATTTCGTCCAATACTAACGTACTTAGTGCGAGGATCGGGGCTGCGAAATGAGCGCTCAATCTCGTAGGCAGTTCTCGCTTAAGCTGTTCCCGATAAAGCATCACCTTCTGACGAACTTCAGGTGGTGAATTACTCGGAAGAAAAAGAATGTCGACCGTGGAACCGATTGCAGTTCCCCCTTGGTCCAGATACCTTTCACCCACAAGTTTGAGAAACTTTTCGCCTGCAGGACTTGCTCCCAGTTGGCAAGAAACAAACCGAATCACCGCCCCCTTTTTGAAATACCCACTCACTGGCGTACCTTCAGTCACACTCTTTCTCTTTACCTTCTCAGAAGGCTCGCGATAGCGATTGTCCAACTCTAGAATTCTATCGATTTCAGGAGTTTTTCCACTGTGGGTCGTCACCAACTGGTTACCAATATTGAGAATATTGCTTTCTTCGAAGGAATTTCCGTGTCCAAAGACCTCCACCTTAGAGATCTGCCCGTGTTTTTTTGTAATCTCAGGCAATTGTTTCTCAAAGTCTTCAAGACTTTCGACCTTGATGTAGACGGCGTTGCTATCGTTGCCGTACTTCTTTTTGAAATCGTAGTAAGGGTAACCATCCAACTCGTTCCCGAGAGGAAATCCGTCGACATAGAGAGTGACGCCTTCGGGCGCCTGATCCCAAGTTTTTTGAGTTTCCTTCTTGTAGAGATCGACGGGAAGACCTTCCCCGAGCCCGCTCTCCATCCTTTCCACATCGTCATCGATAAATTTCTCAAAAACTACCCAAGTTGGATGAACTCCCGTGGCAATTAGGGTGCCGTAAGCAACACCCGGCAAAGCATTCTTGCGAACCAATTTGAACAAAGCTTCATATCCGTCACGTCCTCCCGCCGAGGGAAGCGTATATGGCACAGCATAGGGAAAGAAGACCGTGTGTGGCACCGACCAAGCGGCAGAACGAAGCCCAGACTTGACCTTCTGCCGAGATGCTACGCTCTTCCTGATTTTGTCGACGGTCTTTTCAGGTTCTACTTGGTGAATCTGTGCGGGCATTTCCTTTTGAACTTTTGAGATGGCCTGATTGAACTGATCCAAAGAAACAATCTTTTGCTCACCCAGCTCGTTGGAGACTGCGACTTTCTTTTCCGGCTGGAGGAGATTGATGACGAGGCGCTCTCCTGAATCTTCTTTAATGAGGTGAATAGTTCCAGTGTCTCCTCCCACTTTAAACGCAGCCCCCTCTCGGAGGGCAGCCTTAGACTTGTCGTCTAACTTCACCTCGGCCAAGGATTTTGGATCCTTCTTAGTGAGTGCAACCTTCGCAAGTTCATTGATTTCGTCCTGAACCTTAGCATCTTTGATGGGAACCGTTTTTGGACGCGTTAGGGTAACGTTACTGAAAGAAAGATCAATCTCGGTGCGGGTCTGACTTTTCATATCGACAACAACAGACCGTGGCGCCGCCCTGAGATTTTCTACGAGATAGGTTCGTCCCTCACTATCTTGCAAAAGAGTCTGTCGCTCACTGACGACTTGTTTGGATGATATTGTCCAATGAGGTGGTGGCCCCTCCTTACCGAGAACCTGAACCAGATTCCCTCGATACCCGGGCACCAGTTTCATCGCAGCATCGACCACATCAGTCTTCGCTAATTTCGCAAGCTCCGACACGCAATTGGCATGAGCAAAAGAAAGCGCTGCGTTAAATAGAATATATAGAAAAAAACCCATCTCATCCTCTTCTTCGACAAAAAAGAGGACTTACATTAAATATTCCGCCCCCTTACAAAGCCCCCACCCCACAATTCCGTCCAACCACACCTCCCCCACACGCAGACACCAAGCCACCACTCTCTTCTCTTTTTCCCACTCCTAAAAACTGAGACATAAAAGGCCGACCACGAAGGGAGGCCTGGAGCAGGGATGCTCACTTAGCTCACGTTTTTAGGAGTGGGAAAAAGAGAAGAGAGTGGTGGCTTGGGACGGAATCGAACCGCCGACACACGCCTTTTCAGGGCGCTGCTCTACCGACTGAGCTACCAAGCCATCCTTCGGAGATGGATATCGGTAAGCGATCTCTGTCTAAAACGCAATCAAGAACTACTGAGTTCGATTGAGCGTTAAAACTACGCCCAAGCCAGAAGTGCCATCGGCATTACAAACAGCGAGAACAGGTCTCTCCTGGAAGGTCCGATCGCCCACTCGGACTTCGCTGTTTTCATATTTTTTCAAGAACGAATCGCGCCAGGTCAGACAAGCCTCTCGCTCTGTAAAGGTTCCTCGAACCTCCATAAAAGACATCAACGATTGAACGTGTTCCACAGTAGTGGAGTATTGGTAGGCATCGCGGCTCCCTGTCTCTACAACCTCCAAGCGGTCCCCTTCAAAATTTCCACAGGAAAGCGCCAGAAGCGATTCACTATTCTCAAATCTTTTTTGAACCGTCCGCTTGGATTCAGCACACTGGCTCTCCAAACTTTTTAGGGCCGCTCCGTCGGCCAAGCGGTTCCCACGGCCCCGAATCCCAATGCTGTCCGAGCGAACGGGCTCGGTAGTTTTCCGTACCCAGACGTCTCCAATAAGAGCTCCATAAAATCGTCCATCCGGGGTGCACTCCATTTTATAGATGGATTTGCCATTCAACTCTTCGAAGGAGTCGCGCCAATTCTTACACTCGACCTCGAACGCTTTTGGATTTGGAGCATCGATTTTTACGAAAAAGGAAACGGGATAGGTCGGGGTCAGGAGAACTGAAACCAAATAAACCATCAAACTCGGCATTCGAACGCCCTCTGATGCAGAGCGGTATTATAGAAGAGCTAGGAAGTCAAGTTTTTGTGCTTCAAGGTTCATGCAGCTCTGAATAGACAAAACATTTATCAAGGAGTTGAATGATGGCAGACGTGTTCAGACTTAGCAAAGATAGGCTTGGCCTTGATTCCAACTCCCAGCACTCCGGCGGCGATTAAAATCAAAGCTGCAAAACGAGGAGCTCTTCTTGAAACCGGACGCAAGAACCGATCCACTAACCAAGAAGCTGAACTGAGAGCGGGAAGAGTACCCAACCAGAAAACAAAAAGGAGAGAAGCACCTGCCAAAGCAGTGCGCGCCGAAATCGCAGCCAACACAAATACATGCAGCCACCCACAAGGCAACAGGGCGCTGAGCAGACCTACGCCAAACGCTCTACCTCTAACAATTTTAAATAATTTATGTGTAATCGAAGCTGGAATAATGGAAATATGGAGCGCACCCCCCCTCCACAATCGAATCCCCATTAGGATAAAGACCGAAGAAATGAATAAGGCCGCTCCCCAAGAAAGAAAGGAGGTTAGAACTTGCGAACCCACCCAGCCCGCCATACCCCCTAGGGTGAGATACCCTAAAAGCCTGCCCAAATGGTAGACGACCTGGGACCTCCGACTTGGCGCAGAAGCTAAGATTAACCCCCCACACATTGCTACGCAGTGGCCGCTGCCCAAGAGGCTAGCCATGAGAACCGCTGTTGGCGCCCAGGCGCTCGCATCAACGAAGAGGGCCGACAAGGGGCACCTCCTGCGTTTTTAGTAACGACGCTTTCCAGTTCTTTGAACTTAGCAAAGTAGAAGCCAAAAATATTCCTCGTCCTTCGGAAATTTTAGAAATAGGAAAACGAACGAAGAGATCAATTCTCCGGAACTCCCCGGGTGCAAGTTCCAAAGGTAGGCTCGAAGCTACAATCTGCACACCGTTTGAGTGACTCTCGAGCTCACCCTTGACCTCTACTCGAACCGGATCAAAACCTTGGTTCAGCAAATCGAGCTTGAAGTAATTCACCACTTCCTTCTCCACACCAGCCTTGACCACCTCCTGATAAGGGGCACCGATACTTCGAATTAAAGTAATCTCCACGGGTTCACGATGTGTGAGCGTCCAGACCAGTGCCACACCCAGGATACCAAGCACTGCAAGATAAGCTGCGGGCCGCACATAGTTTCCGCCTCTCGAGGAATAGCGAATGAGGCCGGGAGGCTTGCCAATTTTCTTCATGACGGAATCGCAAGCGTCGGCGCATGCCGTACACGCAACGCACTCCATCTGCAGTCCCTTTCGGATGTCAATTCCAGTCGGACAAACATGCACACACTTTTCACAGCTGATGCAATCCCCTGAGTTCTTTCCTAAAAGTGCCGTTCCCCGGCGGGGCTCTCCTCTTTCGGTGTCGTAGATAATTGCAAGAGAACGCTCGTCCATAAGCACCGACTGAAATCTCCCGTAAGGGCAGACCAAGGTGCAAAACTGTTCACGAAACCAGCCAAAATCAAAAAGCACAGCACCAGCTATCAACGCCATCGCGCCAAAACTACCCAAATTCTGAGCTGGGGAACGAGACATCATTTGTCCGAGCGCATCTGTCCCAATAAAGTAGGCAAGAAAACTGTGACTCAACACCAAGGCAATCAGTGAGTAAGAAAACCACTTCACAGTTTTCTTGAGAGCCTTTTGAAGATTGAACGGAGAAGCATCTAAGCGCCTCCTCGTAACCGCATCCCCCTCTATCCACCTTTCTATTCTTCTAAAAACCGAATCTACAAAAACCGTTTGAGGACATGCCCAGCCGCACCACACCCGCCCCCACACCGAAGTCACAAAGGCGAGTAAAACCGACAACCCTCCGAGAACAAAAAGCAGCATCGGAGCATCGTGGGACCAAAAACGAATTCCAAAAATGGAAAAACGCCCGTTCCAAATATCCAACAATAGGGCTTGATGTCCGTCCAACCTCACCCAGGGCAAAATCAGAAAAAAAACCAACAAGCCCGCGCTAATCCAATTGCGCATCGTTCGGTACTTTCCTGCGACATCTGCTGGATAAACCCAAAGGCGATTTCCCTTGGAGTCAATGGTGCTCAATTGGAAACCTTTTCTCCTTGAGGTGCCTTAGCATTCGGAGGATGGGTTCCTGCGAGTGACTTCACATAGACTGTAAGTGCAATCACTTCCTCGTGTGTCACCATCAACGCCCAAGGAGGCATTCCCTTGTCAGCAACTCCATTCGCAATTGTACCGTAAATTTGAGACATGCTTCCACCATGCAGCCAATACTCATCAGTCAAGTTCGGCCCAATTCCTCCCTGCCCCTGAGACCCGTGACAAGAGATGCACTTAGCTTGATAGGTGACAGCACCAAGCTTGGTTTTTTCCGCGTCTTTGAGAAAAGCTTGAAACTCCTCTCCCGATGGAACCTTGGGTCCCCCCGTTTTTGCGACTCTTTCAAACTGTGCCAATCGCTCAGCATGAATGATTCTGTGATATTCCTGGTCGATGCTCTCCCCTTCGCCTAACGAGTAATACAAGAAATAGGCGATACCGAAGAGAACCGTCGCAAAAAACATGGCCTGAAACCATTTCGGCACGGGGTGATCCAACTCTTCGATACCATCATAGATATGTCCTGTGCTCTTTTCTTCTTGAGGGGGTTTATTCATACATTTCCTTTTCGAGCGGCATTTTGCTCATGATCCGATAATGAGATTGATGGTTTCTTCTCGAGGTCCAGAAAAAAACTCCGATGAAGAAAACCAGGAAGATCACCAAACTGGAGCAAGTCATCCAAGCGATCAGCCTTTGATCTCGGGCAATTTCAGAAAGGGTACGCGCAATCATTTGATAAGCCCCTTTCTAAAGTCGGAACCCAGGCGCTGAAGGTATGCAATCAAAGCAACAATCTCGCGTTCTTCAAGCTGATGAGACGTCGAAGCACCTTCCGCAACGAGCTTGTCTGCAATTTCTTTCGCATCCCGCCTCGCTTCGCCTTCTGCCGTACGAACATCGTCATCGGTATAAGGAACTCCCAACGACTTCATCACGGCCAGCTTCCTAGAAATAATTCCGAAGTCCGTCTTGTCTTTCAGCAACCAGGGGTAGGAAGGCATCAAGGACCCCGGCACCACTTCGCGAGGATCAGCCATGTGACGATAGTGCCAAAGATCGGGGTACTTCCCGCCTACACGAGCCAGATCCGGCCCGGTCCGCTTCGATCCCCACTGAAAGGGACGGTCGTAGATCGATTCTTCAGCCCGCGAATATTCTCCGTACCGCTTGGTCTCGCCAATCAGCGGACGAATCATTTGCGAATGACAGTTGTAACACCCTTCTCGCACGTAGATGTCCCGACCGTGGAGCTGGAGACCAGTGTACGGTTTGAGGTTGGGAACAGCAGGAGCAAACTCCGCAGAAAAGAAGGTCGGAGCGATTTCGAAAAATGTTCCAACCAGAATCGCCGCCAGCGTCAGAACTGAAAATGCCCCTGGCAATCCCTCGAGAATGCGGTGTGGAGTATGCCCCAAAGAAGCTAAGGGAACCCTAGCCAAGGTAACCGCGTTCTGCACTTCAGACTTCTCGCTCTTCGGTGCTCTCTTCACCGTTTTGTAAACGTTTACCAAGAGCAGAACAAATCCGAGAAGGTAGAGAGCTCCTCCTAGAGCTCGCACCCAATAGAGCGGTACGATTCTCATCACTGTTTCAACGAAATCTGGATAAACCAGGCGCCCATTGGCGTCGATGGCCCTCCACATAAGACCCTGGGTAATTCCCGCCACCCACATCGAAACCATGTATAGAACGGTGCCTAAGAACCCGAACCAGAAATGAACGTTGGCCATCTTCCTGCTGTAGAGGTTGCTCTTCCAAAGGCGCGGAACCAACCAGTACGTCATGCCGAAGATCATGAATCCGTTCCAACCCAACGCACCTCCATGGACGTGACCGATAATCCAGTCTGTATAATGACCTAAGGCGCTCACAGATTTAATCGAAAGAAGGGGCCCCTCAAAGGTCGCCATTCCATAGAATGTCAGCCCCGCTACAAAAAACTTTAGAACTGGATCCTGCCGCACACGATCCCAAGCCCCCCGTAGGGTGAGTAGACCGTTGATCATCCCTCCCCAGCTCGGGGCAAGCAACATCACGCTGAAGACCATTCCCAGCGTTTGGGCCCACTCAGGTAAAGCGGTGTAGAGCAAGTGGTGAGGCCCTGCCCAGATATAGATGAAGACCAGAGACCAGAAATGAATGATAGATAGTCGGTAACTGTAAACTGGTTTCTCTGCCGCCTTCGGGAGGAAGTAGTACATTAAACCCAGGAACGGAGTGGTGAGCACAAAGGCCACGGCGTTGTGGCCGTACCACCACTGCACAAGCGCATCCTGAACCCCAGAATACACGGGGTAACTTTTCCAAAAGCTGACTGGAATCTGAATAGTATTTAAAACGTGAAGCACTGCCACTGTGACAATCGTGGCAATGTAAAACCAAACTGCCACATAGATATGTCTTTCGCGGCGAACCTGCAGGGTCTTGAAGTAGTTTACACCAAATATTACCCAAAGTGCGTTGATGGTCCAAGCAATGGGCCACTCCAGCTCGGCATACTCCTTACCCACGGTGATACCCAATGGAAGAGTTAGGGCCGCTGATACAATCACCGCCTGCCAACCCCAGAAATGAATTCTGCTTAGCCGATCGGACCACATTCTGGTTTTTAAAAGACGTTGAGACGAGTAATAAATCGCAGCAAATACTCCGTTTCCAGCAAATGCAAAAATAGCCGCATTAGTATGCAACGGACGTAATCGACCGAAAGTGGTCCAAGGTAAACCCAGATTCAATTTCCAGTTGGCAAGTTGGGACGCGACGAATACCCCCAACAAGAGCGCCACCGCTCCCCAAAGCAGAGTGGCAATCAAAAACTTTTTGACGATATCGTCGTCGTAAGAAAACGATTTATTGGAATCCGACATACTTAACTTTCTCCTTCGTTAGCGTCTTCTAAAAGATCAGGTAAAATGGCTCGGTGAGCGGGGGTCTCTAAATCATCGAACTGACCTTGTGAAACACCCCAGATGAATGCGGCAAGAAACCCAGCTCCCAACAGCACTGCAATCGGCATGAGTAGAAAAATGATATTCACTCGCGCCCCTTCCACAAAGGTGTCCAAAGCGTGGATAAAAAAACAGTGAATGCGCTTAAGGGCATCAATATGGCCGCGAAGAGTGGCGTAATATTTCCAGTCAGCGCAGCTCCAATACCCACCAAGTTGTAAACAACCGCAAAGGCCAGATTGCGACGAATCACGCTGAGGGTTTGATGCGCTATTCGAATCAGTTCCGGAACCGCCCCGATTCCAACTCGAGAACTATAAGCTCCAGCCGCTTGCACACTCACTTCCATACCACCCTTAACGGCAAGGCTAACGTAGGCCCCAGCCAATGCCGGGGCGTCGTTGGCTCCATCTCCCACCATCAGACTGAACGGCGAACACTTCAAAATATCAGCTTTCTCCTCGGGACCCACCTTTGAAAGAGTTTTCCCGGAATCGATTCCAAGTCGAGATGCAACACTCTGGCAAGAGTGTTCCTGGTCGCCCGAAATCAAATGGATGTCCAAACCCATTTTTCTCAACGCTTCGACTGAAGACTTCGAATCGTCGCGGATTCCATCAGTGAGCCCAAGCACTCCAGCCAAGATCCCATTTTTAAATATGGCAACTAGAATAGTACTTAGATCGGAAGGGAGTAGGCTCTTCTCATCTTCGGTGGCGGGAGTCCACCCTCTCACCTCGAACAGATCCCCCTGAACGCTTCCAGAAACTCCATGCCCGGAGCGTTCCGAAAAATCTCTTACTGCGACGTCTGATGCTCCAAAATATTGAACAACGGCTCGAGCCACGGGATGGGAAGACTTCGATTCCAACGCCACTAAAACCATCTGTGCCCCAGGCAGAATTTCCTCCCAGCTTGTGACTTGCAGCTCACCCTGCGTGAGGGTTCCGGTCTTATCCAAATAAATCGATTTCACCTGACTCAGCCGCTCGATCCATTCCGAATCTTTGATCAACACTCCTATTCGGGCTGCGCGACTCATTGCCAAACTAAAAGCTAAAGGGGTGGCTAGTGCAAAAGTGCATGGACATACAATGATCGCTACAGCGAGGGCTCGATTCACGGCTTCGCTCCAGCTCGTGCTAAGACCTACAAAAAATCCGACCACGGTGAGGACCAGTACGGCAACGACAAAAGCCTGCCCCACGCGATCTAAAAAACTAACGATGGGAGCACGACGGGCGCGAGAATCCTCCATCGCCCGTAGAATTTTTCCTAAACGAGTGCTCGAACCCGAATGCACCACGCGAACCTCCAAAGGAGCGGATTGATTCAAAGTACCCGCGTTCACTCTCGAGTTTGGTCCCACGGCCAATGGCAGCGCCTCACCCGTGAGAAGTGAACAGTTCACACTGCTTTCCCCAATCACAACAATTCCGTCAGCAGGAAAACATTCGCCCGGAAGAACCAGAACCAAATCCCCTTCACGCAGAATATCGCTCCGGACAGATTCAAAACGGCCTGATTCTGACATCTGCTTCTGAGCGCGCGAGGGCGTTAGGAAGTGCATCAGTTCAGAAGTATTCCAAGCCCGCTGATTGAGTCTTCTCAGAAAATATCGAGTTGAAAGCAGCAAGAGCACCAGAGTCGAAAGCGTATCGAAGTAGATATGCGGTGAACCAATCATCAAATTAAAAACGCTGGCAAGAGTTCCAACTCCCAGTCCAAAAACAATTGGGACATCAATGGAAACCTGTCTCCTTCTCAGAGAAGCCAAAGCCCCTCGATAAAAGGGGGCTGCGCTAAAAAAAACGATCGGTAAAAAGAGGGCAAAACTCGTCCAGCGAAAAGCCCCTGCCAAGCTTCCATCGGCTCCGGCATAGAGAGCGACGGCCAAGAGCATGATGTTGCCGGTAACCATTCCGGCAATGCCGATCTGAATCAGCTGCTTTCTATTTTCTAGTTTCTGCAGATGCTGCGCATGTCCATCATGTACGGGATAGGGGCGATAGCCGAGACGAACCAGTTCCTCTGCGATTTTCGAAAATCCGCCCGCGCTCTTCAGTTGAACTCGAGCGACTCCAGTTGCCAGGCTCAATTTCAACGACTCGACTTCCGCAAGAAACTCTGGAAGCTTTTCTGTAAGCCAAACACAAGCTGCACAATGAGCTCCCTCCAAATAAAAACTCATTGCTCTACCTTCCAAAGAAGCATAGGCAGACAAGAAATCGGGGTCATTGAGATAAGCAAACTCCCCGTCTACGGAATCGGACGGAGCACTTGAACTTTGTGCGCCCCCTTTTAGGGAATAATAAGTCTGAAGTCCGCGCTCCTGTAAAAGCGAGTAGACAGCAAGACATCCTCGACAGCAGAAGCGACTCTGCTGAGTCTGAGTCCCAGATAAAAGGGGGGCGCCGCAATGCAAACACGCAAGAGAAAACGAATTCTCAATAGAACAAGTGGCCCCGGAGCTCATGTGAATACATAAGAATGCACTCTCCATGCCGCCCGAATAAACACAAATAACGTCATTAAAAAAAATTCACGAGAGAAAATGTCCCAAGTCCTAAGAACTCACGAGCAAAGATGTCCCAGGGAATATTCTCTAATTATGTAAAAAAAATAAATGACACCGTACATCATTTCTCGCGGCGGCCGACAACGGTTGTGAGGAGAATTTCAGTCCCCTCGCGCTGAACGGCGAGATCGACTTTCTGACCCGGGCGCAGACTCTTTAAAACGTAAGTAAAGTCTTCGAGGCTCAGGATGTGCTTTCGCTTTTGACCTTCTTGGAGAATGCCGACCAAAATATCTCCCGGCCGAACACCTGCCAATTCTGCAGGGCTTCCCGTGCGCGTGCCCGCCAACTTCACTCCGCGAAAATCGGGCTTCTTCGTTGGATTGGCAGATCCCGGATCCAGGGTCTCGCCATTGGGTTGCATCATCGAATAATCGGGAATGGTTCCCAGATACGCGCCGAAACTTCGAACATCTCCACTTCCCATTGTAGCAGCTAAAGTGGTCGCACTCTTCGGACGTTGGAAATCGAGGCGCTGATGAGATGCCCCCACTCGTTTCGCCACAGCTGCCACGACATCGGCAATCTGCACGCCTCCGGTAGCATTCACCAAAGAAGCCACATCTGAAGGACGGTGGTATTCGCTGTGAGCCCCCGTGAAGAAGTGAAGAACCGGCACTCCCGCAATGTAAAACGGCATGTGGTCACTCGGGCCGTAGCCATCGCCGCCGCCCGCGCAAGTCAATCCGCGCGCCTGACATTCTTCTTTGAGAAGAGACGCCCATTGCGTCGCCGTGTCCGTACCGAAACTCAAAACGAAATTATTTCTTAAACGCCCCACCATGTCTAAATTCAGCATGGCCTTGGGACGAAACTTCATCTGCTGAAGCAGATTCACCAGATGAGAGGATCCGACCACGCCCACTTCCTCGCCAGTAAACGCTGCAAAAATATAGCAAGCTTCCGGAACGGTCGCCGTTTTGCGCTTCGGACCTTTCAGAACTCGTGCGGCTTCTAAAATTCCGGCAATACCGGAAGCGTTATCATCCGCTCCCGGATGTAAACCCGTCTTCGAAGACTCGAGAGAATGCGAAGAGCCCATCCCCAAATGATCGAGGTGCGCTCCAATCACGACGACTGGTTTTTCAGAACAGTGATCGCCTAACACGCCCAAAAGATTATGGGTGGTCCGGCTATCTTTTTTCAGCAGAACTTTTCCGTGAACTTCGACGGGCTGGCCCCCTTTCGCTAGAGCCACGAGTTCCTTGCCTACACTTCTTGAAACAAACAAAACTGGAATACCCACGTCGCTCGTGCCACCCAAAGTTCGGGTCGTCGTGGAATTCTTAAAACGATCCGAGCTCTCCTCATCCGAATCCCAGAAAATAACAGCTGAAGCTCCGCGCTCGCGCGCGACGTAAGCTTTGTAACGAAGGTCGCTGTAAGAGCGCTCCTGCTCTACCGTCAGCTTGAGCGACTTCGGAGTGTAGCGACGAATCAAAGCCACTCGTCCCGTCGCACGAAAACTATCGTAGTCATCGAGGCCCAACTCGGGTGCCACGATTCCAAAACCTGAATCTCGAATCACCCCGTTGAATTCCCCATTCGTCGAAAACTCGGCGGGATAGAACTGATCCACCACCTTATAATGAGTGCCTTCTGCTTGAAATTCTGTCTGCTTCAGATCCGCGCTCACGCCCGTTTGAATTTCAACCGGCTGGCGATATCCCGAGAGCTTTCCCGAAACATGTGCAGCAGGACCGGGCTGAAACAACTCAAAGAAGGGGCGGAGTCCGATTCTCCGAAACTCCTCTTCTACAAAACTTTCGGCCTTCTTAATTCCATCGGTCGTCACTCCCCTACCCTGCATGTCGGGAGAAGAAAGTTTTTCAACCACAGCCATGAATCGATTGAACGCGTTGGCATCTTCAGGAGAGAGCGGGGCCGCATCCTCGTGAGAACCATCCCAATCGCCCACAAATATATTGATCTCACTTCGCTCTTTCGCGAAACGAGAAGAGGCGAAAACAATTTTATCTCCGTCCGGAGAAATCATCGGAAAGCTGTCAAAGCCACCCGCGTAAGTGAGTTGTTCGAGATGCGTTCCATCAGGCCGAATCATGAAGATGTCGAAATTGCGGGTACCGGCCCCACCTTTATAGTTCGACGAAAACAAAATATGTTTCCCATCGGGAGTAAACACCGGCGCAAAACTCGCGGCGTCCAAATGAGTCACCTGGCGCGCATCTGAACCATCAGCCTTCGCCGTCCAAATTTCCAATTTGCCGGGCTTCACCAAATGCTTTCGGAGCAGGGTGAAGTATTCATCCGACTCGGTTTGCGTCACCGGACGAGACGCTCTCCAAACCAGTTGCGTGCAATCAGCAGAAAAATTCGCGCCCCCGTCGTAACCCACCTGGCGAGTCACTCGCTTGATGTTCTTCAGTTGGCCATTCTTGTCCATCTTGCCGACGTAAAGCTCGAGATCGCCATCGCGGTCGCTCGTAAAAACAACACTTCCGTCTGAGCAAGTCGTGGCTTCGGCGGTGTAGCCCTTCGAAGTCGTTGTCTCTGCTGGCTGCACTTCACTGCCATCGGTTGCAGAGGTGTAAATCCGATAGCTCGGAAAAATTCCCCACACATAACCATGCGACTTGTCGGGAGGAGCGGGGCACTTGTCTTCGATCGGAGAAGTCGTGCTGTAAAGGATGCGCCGATCGTTCGGAGTAAAGAACCCACAGGTCGTGCGACCCTTGCCGCTGGAGAGCTGAACTCGACTCGATCCATCGGCCTTCATTTTAAAAATCTGATCACATTCTGCCTCAGGACCACTGCGCTGAAAAACTAGCCAGCGACTGTCATAGGACCAGTAGGCCTCGGCATTCGTTCCCCCAAAAGTCAGCTGGCGCAGATTCTTGATTCGCTTTTCACCGGCGAAAGAAAGAGTCCCCACCCGCTTCTCACCCGGAGGTCGGGCAGGCGCGGTCGGAGTGGTCTGACAGGCCAAGCCCATCAGACTCAAACTCAAGCTGAGAATGTAAAACTGCGAAGGTTTCACGTGGCGAAAACTCTACCACCCACCTGAATTTATTGGCTGAAAATCTCTGTTTGATCGGGCAGGAGGACCGGGGGAGGGGGCAATGCTGGCTCCCCTTGAAAACTCCGGACAGGGCGCACCTGATGCTGTGCAACGTACTTCCGATCTAAACGAGCCAGAATCTTTTGAAGCTCGGCAACGGTGTGGGTGCGATAGTCGTAGGCTCGACCATGTTTCAGAATCATTTGCTCCACAATCTTCAAGCGGCTGGCGATGGCCTCCGCCTGGACTTCCGGCACCTGATCGAACGGCTTAGCAGCGGAGTTTTTTCCGCGCTTGCGGCGGGGCGGCTTCGCCGCAGCCACAGCCTTCTTTGAAGGTTTCAACGGAGCGACTTTTGTAACTGGAGCGACCGGAGCCGCAGGAACTCCAGATTCCGCTTGTTGCGGAAGAGGAGCAATGACATCCGGACCCAAGGTTTCTCCGTCCGTAGCCGAATAGACCTCCGCCCCCAGAGCAGCTGTCGAAAAAATCAGAAATGCAGAGAAAATGACTGAGTGCTTCAAACCGCACTCTTGATAACAGATCAAATAAGTCGGGTCAAGCTCAGTTGAGGCTTCCAGAGCCGAAAACGAAAAAAAGTTAGCGTCAAAAGTTGACAAACTTGCAGTGATAGCCAATATACCAATCAAAGAATTTAAGGGCTTTTCGTGACGTGATCTCCCAGGTTTTTTTCTAGGTGAGGTACCGCCGCGAATCGCCGTTAGAAAGCGAATAATAAAGGAGAAACCATGACTGTGAGACCTCTACACGATCGAGTGCTGGTGAAACGTTTCAATGAAGAAGAAAAGTCCAAGGGCGGGATCATCATTCCCGACACCGCTAAGGAAAAGCCCATCCAAGGTGAAATCATTGCTGTCGGCCAAGGCCGAGTCAGCGAAGACGGCAAAGTCCGTCCCCTGGATGTGAAAAAAGGCGATCGCATTTTGTTCGGCAAATACGCTGGAACTGAAATCAAGATCGATGGCGATGAGTATTTGATGATGCGCGAAGAAGACATTCTTGGCGTTCTTTCTAACTAATTAAGGAGTCTACAATGTCTGCTAAAGAACTTCGTTTCTCTGAAGAAGCCCGTACAGCAATTCTGAACGGCGTAAACGTCCTGGCTGATGCAGTGAAGGTCACTCTCGGTCCTAAAGGTCGCAACGTTGTTATCGAAAAGTCGTTCGGCGCTCCGAACATCACTAAAGACGGCGTGACCGTCGCTAAGGAAATCGAACTTTCGGATAAGTTCGAAAACATGGGCGCGCAAATGGTTCGCGAAGTCGCTTCGAAAACCAATGACGACGCCGGCGATGGCACCACCACTGCTACCGTTTTGGCTCAAGCGATCTATCGCGAAGGCGCTAAAATCGTTGCTGCTGGTTTGAACCCGATGGAAATCAAGCGCGGCATCGAAAAGGCCGTGACTCTCGTGATCGAAGAATTGAAGAAGATCTCGAAGCCCATCAAGGATCAAAAAGAAGTCGCACAAGTCGGCTCCATTTCTGCAAACAACGACCAAGAAATCGGCAAGCTCATCGCTCAAGCGATGGAGAAGGTCGGCAAAGAAGGCGTGATCACGGTTGAAGAAGCAAAGACCGCTGAAACCACCCTCGACGTTGTGGAAGGAATGCAGTTTGACCGCGGTTATCTCTCTCCGTACTTCGTAACGAATCCGGAAAAGATGGAAGCCTCTCTCGATAGCCCGTACATCTTGATCTACGACAAGAAGGTCAGCTCGATGAAAGACCTCCTCCCCTTGTTGGAGAAGGTTGTTCAACGTTCGAAGCCTTTGATCATCGTGGCTGAAGAAGTGGAAGGCGAAGCTCTCGCTACTCTCGTAGTGAACAAGCTCCGTGGCACTCTCCAAGTCTGCGCTGTAAAAGCTCCGGGTTTCGGCGATCGCCGCAAGGAAATGTTGCAAGACATCGCTGTCCTCACCGGCGGCACCGTGATCAGCGAAGACCTCGGTCACAAGCTTGAAACCGCTCGCTTGGAAGACCTCGGCTCCGCTAAGAAGGTCACCATCGACAAGGACAACACGACGATCGTCGACGGCGCCGGCAAAAAAGGCGACGTGGAAGCTCGCGTGAAGACTCTCCGCGCTCAAATCGAAGAAACCACTTCGGACTACGATCGCGAGAAGCTGCAAGAAAGACTTGCGAAGTTGGTTGGCGGCGTTGCTGTCATCAACGTCGGTGCAGCTACCGAAGTCGAAATGAAAGAAAAGAAAGCCCGCGTGGAAGACGCTCTCAATGCTACCCGCGCTGCAGTTGAAGAAGGGATCGTCCCCGGCGGCGGCACTGCTCTTCTCCGCGCATCGAACGTGCTCGCATCCCTCAAGGGTTTGAGCCCGGAACAGCAAGCAGGCGTCAACATCGTGAAGCGCGCCCTCGAAGAACCTCTGCGCCAAATCGCTGGCAACGCCGGTTTCGAAGGCTCGATCGTGGTGGACAAAGTCACCAACAACACCAGCCCAGCTTGGGGATTCAATGCTCTCACTGAGAAGTATGAAGACCTCATCGCTGCTGGCGTGATCGATCCCGCTAAGGTCGCTCGTTGCGCTCTTCAGAACGCAGCCAGCGTCGCAAGCTTGATGCTCACGACTGAAACCTTAATCGCTGAGAAGCCGAAGAAGGATGCTCCGATGCCCATGGGCGGCGGCGCACCTGGCATGGGCGGCTACGGCGACATGTAAAAATCTGTGAGCGGTTGGCGGTCTGCGGAAGCAGGCAGCTGGCGGCTGTGGCAGTTTCGGGCCCCGGTTACTCTTTGTAGCCGGGGCTTTTTTTTGCTAGGAATCTTTTCGATGACTAAGACAGCTGACCGTTGGGTCAAATGTATCTCCACCGCAGGCAATGTTCGAGGTGTGGGCATTCAAGCAACCGAGCTAGTTCGATCCATGGTTGAGACACACGACCTCGACCCTGTCGGTTCGCAAGGCTTGGGTGAAGCGGTGATGGGCGCTCTCTTGCTGGCCTCTTATTGCAAGCCTGGTGAGCGCATTAATTTAAACATTCAAGGTTCAAAAAATTTCAGACAAGCTCTTGTGGACGCCTATCCTGATGGAAGAGTTCGCGGTTACGTCATTCAACGAGAATTCCCCACCATTGCTGATCCTGAAAATCCCAACGCTGGTCCCTGGGGAACTGGGCTTCTTTCAGTTCTCAGAACGAAAGACCAAGTCGGCCAGCAACCTTACATCGGGACAGTCCCACTGGTTACCGGGCACTTGGCAAAAGACCTCGCCTTCTACTGGACTCAAAGTGAACAAGTTCCTTCCGCTGTGGGACTCGCGGTAGAAATGAAAGACGGAAAAGTTCAAACCGCGGGCGGCTTTTTAATTCAAGCCCTGCCCGGCGCCACCGATCGAGAGATTCGATCCATCGAATCCCACATCCGAGAAATTCACGACGTGGCTCGAGAGTTCGCTACCAACCCTGACCCCCTGAGCCTTATTTCCAAGCTCATGCAGGATGAAGCGTTCATGGTCGTCGAAGAACAGAAGCTTCAATTCAAATGTCAGTGTTCACGTGATCGGGTCGAACGCGCTCTGGCCTTAGTCGGTGTCGCCGAGCTTCAATCCATGATTGAGGAAGATAAGAAGGCCACCATTCGCTGCGACTTCTGCACGAAGGTGTACGACTTTTCGCTCGAGCAGCTCGAGTCGATGGTTGCTCAGGCTAAGCAGTAGTACTTCCGCTAAGATGATTCGCGGCTATTTCATCGGGCATGCGGCCACGGTGGAGAATCCGCCATCCCAAACCATCCGCACCCATATGAAATTTCGGCGGCCATAGAAACGAGTGGTAAACATGATCTCCTTGAATTGGATTCCCTGAAGATGAAGTTTGTTAAATTTTCCAGCCGGATCCGTCAATTGGCTGATCACGCAAAGAGGGTCTTCCAAAGGATCAAATGGGTTATTCAACAACCAACCCAAGTTGTCCTGGGTTGCTGGTAGAGACGTCTCGAGAGGTAAGTCAGAGGACACTAGCTCTCCCGCCACAGCAAGACCCTGGCCGGCCAACACCATCATCGCACCCAACAACAAACCGCGCATAATCCCTCCTTATTAAGAATTTGCTGACGCAGCGATGCCAGAGGGGGTGAAATCTGTCAAATTGAAATAAAGGGAACAACGGCAATTCGGTAGCTAATCGTAGACTTTTAGAACGTCGTTCCGAGATGCAGGAAGAACGACGTATAGGTGCCGCCCAGACTTTTGCCGGGGGCGATTTTCACGGAGTTGAACATGTCGTGGAAAGTAAGCGCGGCGCCGAAGAAGAGGTCTCTCGAAATTTCGAGATCCACTCCCGGACCTACGTGCACACCGAAGAGAACTGGAGAGTTGGAATCCGTCGCATTCACCATGTAGCTTGGGCGGTAGAATCCCAAACCAAACGCGATGTAAGGAATGACTTTGTCGTACCAGCTCAGATTCAAACGAAGGCCGGACTTCAAACTCGTCATCGATAGCTTGCCACCGGCATGGTTGGAATAACCGAGGGCGGCGTTGAAACCAAAAATATCGCTCACACCGTAGGTGTAGTTGACTGCCGTTCCCAAGGAGTCTTCAAAGTTGGAACTGAGATCCCCCATCAAGAAGATCTGACCGACTTCGATCGCTAAATTATTGGAGCCAGGGACGAAGGGTGAAAAGTTTCGGGATCGCTCCCCCCGCGAAACAGAACTTCCGCGACGATGAGGAGGAGCAGAATCATCGGAATCCAAGGAAGACATCCAGGACGGCTTGTCATTCCAGTTATTCCCAGTAGCTGCAAGGGCGGAAGTCGCGCCCCCCATGATTGCTAGGACTGCTCCTAGACCATGTAGGGTCGCGACCTTTCCCTTGAACTTATAAAAACGACAAAATTTGGAGAGTAAAAAACCACTCATACAATCAAGTCTAATGGGCTTTTCTGCTGTGTGCAAACCCCAAAGACTTCCCCGAATTTGTCGCTAGGCGGCTTTTGCCTACTGGCTCATGCTGACCGAGCGGCTCGACGAGGTGTCCGAGTCAAACTTAGCCATTTCAGCGCCGAGTTTGCCTGCGATGAAGCCCGAGAAAGAACCATCGCCGTGGCGGATGATTTCCTTCAAAAGCTCAACGGAGGGCTGAGTGTTCGACTTCTTCTCGCTCTCATAAAGGAGCTGAGTCAGAGTCGCTGCAGTGATGTCGTTCTTAGTTTTATTGTCGATGACTCGGAGGTCCTCGCCGCCTTTAATCATTTTGGCGATTTCGTCGAGAGTCACGTAGCTGGATTCATGAGTATCGTAGAGCTTACGGTTCTGATATCTCTTGATAATCTTCGTTTCTTTCATTCGGTCCCCCTTTTAAGGCCATTAATACACGAGTGAAAGAGTCTTCATTTCTCAAAACCGGTCTCCTCAACAAACTGTTAAGTGATTTACCGATCCCCCCGAGAACTGAGTACCCCTACTCGCATTCATTCATTCGTTTCGTTGCTGTGTACCTTTGTCACAACGTGTCAAAAGTGCACATGGAGTCAAATAACAACCCACTGCACTAAAGTCAAGAGTCGGACTGCATTAAATGCATTTTTTTACGACCCCTAACGCAAATAGTTAAACACGTCGCGATACAAACCGCAAGACCCGCTACCAGAGCCATTCTTGCCTAGTCCTCATAACGAAGACCCGCAGAATCTTTAGTTTCCTCGCAAAAGAGTCGATCCGTACTGTGAGGGAGCAAGAACTCTTTTATGACATTACGTCCATCCACACGAATCGGAATCGTACTCGTTTTGGGCATTGCTCTGGGGAGCGGATGCGCAGGACGCAAAGTCAATGAGGAGAAATCAGAAACTCCTCCTGCTCCAACAGCTGCAGTAGAAGAAACAAATAAAATGTCGCCAGAAGCAGCGAAGGGAAATCCTGAAGCTTCGGCAGAATATCACTTTAGTTTGGCGCAAGCTCACGCGGCACAAGGAAGTTCTGATCGCGCGATTGAAGAATACAAACTCACGTTGATGTTTGATCCAAATTCTTCGCTCGTTCACGCACGTCTCGCATCGGAATACGTGAAAAAAGGAATGCTCGCTGAAGCTCTCGAAACTTGTAAGGCCGCATTGAAGAATGATCCGTCGTTTATCGACGCGCGTTTGATGTTGGCAGGACTTTATTCAACGACGCACGAAACCACCTCAGCACTCGCTGAGTACAATCGCGTATTGAAACAAGATCCGACACATGAAGAAGCGATGGTCTATAAATCGCAACTCCTCATCGAAGAAAATCGGCCAAGTGAAGCAGCGCAGGATCTTCAAAAGTTTTTGAAAAGAAACCCGGACTCCGCTCTGGCTTGGTATTACTTGGGCAGATCCGAACAACGCCTCGAACATTTCAAGCCTGCCGTGGCCGCGTATTTAAAAGCACGCGAAGTACGCCCCGGTTTTTCACAAGCTTCATTGGCACTGGGTTTCTTGTACGAAGAGAACAATAGGAACGATGAAGCAGTCCGTCTTTATAAGGAAGTTTTTGCAGACTCTCAGGACGTTGCTGCAGCAAATCGCCTCGCAACGATCTACCTAAAAGAAGGCCGTTATAAAGATGCGATTCCCTATCTGGAAGGAATCAGTGCGGCAGATCCGGATGACCTCAATGCTCGAGTCAAGCTGGGGCTTGTCCACATGGAAACCAAAGACTACACAAAAGCCATCGCGACGTTTGAAGAAATTCTGACCAAGAGCCCCGATGCGGAACGTATTCAGCTCTACCTGGGCATCCTTTATAAGGAGACCAAGGAATACGAAAAAGCCAAAGGCTACTTTGCGGCAATCAAGCCTGATTCTAAGCTCTACGTGGACGGTGTGTTGAACTACGTCGAAATCATGAGAACGCAGAACAAGATCGAAGAAGCGAAGGTCTATGTGGAAGCGGCGATCGTGCAGCAACCCAAAACTCCGACGTTCTATATTCTTGCAGCAAGCCTAGAAGAAGAAGGCAAGAAACTCGATCAGGCAGTGACGATTCTCACCAAAGGCGTAAAACTTTTTTCGGATGACGAGAAACTTCGCTACTACTTGGGCAGTTTGTATGACCGCATGGGCGAAACCGATAAGAGCCTCGAGCAGATGGAAGCCATTCTCGTAATCAATCCGGACAATGCCGATGCACTGAATTACATTGGCTACACCTGGACCGTGAAGGGCATGCGTATGACGGATGCCGAGAAGCTCCTCAAGAAAGCCATGGCCCTGAAACCTACCAATGGTTACATCAAAGACAGCTGGGGCTGGCACCTCTTCGTTCGCGGCAGATTGAAAGAAGCGGTGGTTGAACTCGAAAGAGCGGTTCAGCTGAAGCCGGATGAGCCCACCATCTTAGAACATTTGGGTGATGCCTACATGAGAGCTAACCTTCGTGAGAAGGCTCTGCTCCAATATCAAGAAGCGTACAAGTTCATGGACGATGACGACAATAAGAAGAAACTCGCGTCCAAGATCGAAAACGTTCGAACAGAACTAGTTCGCGCCGGTCGCCCTGTGCCCCAAGTAGCAGCTCCGAGTCCTGCCGCTTCTGAAAGAGCACCCGCAAGCCGATAGATCGGCTTGACCATTTAACGCAAAGAGATAGTCTTAGGGGATGAACCCACAGCGGAATTTCTCTGCCTGGCCACTGCTTTGCGCCGGCCTTCTGATTCTCAATTCTTGCGCCTCGATTCCCAAAGAAAAACGAACCGACTCCAAATACTTGTTTCAGCAGGCTTGCAAACCCGGTCGCGTCACACCTCCTATAAAGGAGGCAAAGGGCTCCGTGTGGATGAAAGCAAAATCCACCGAAGCCTCCGGACAGTTTCCAGCTCACGTCTTTGCAAAGGCTCCGGGAAAATTGAATTTGGAAATTACCAATTTGATTGGCGGCACAGAAGCCATCATTGAAGTGGATGGCAAAGCCTACAGCATCACTCGCGGAGATTCGAAGAAGATCGAAGAAAGAGGCTATGGCAGCTGGGGAGGAATTCCTCTCACTTGGGCGACGGATCTTTTTTTAGGCAAAATTCCCTGCCCCACCCAACCGGCCTCCAAACTTCGCCTCAAAGCTAAGACAGATGAATTAGAAGTCGAAGCCCTCGAAGGCAAAAAAGTGGTTGAACGCTTTGTTTATCAATTCAAACCTATCGAAGGCGAATTGTGGCCGCAAAAGCTTCACTGGGAACGCAAAGGCCAGGAAGAAGTCGCAGTCGATTTTGAGTTCGACAGCCCCGAAGAAACAACGCTGAGTCCCTTGCGCTGGGAAGCCAAGTCCACGCGAGGCGAGGTAAAAATGAAATGGCGACAACGAGATCTCAGCTATCAGTAGTTTTTCTGGCATTACTTCTCGGGTCGAATTCCTGCACCCGGGATTCGCGCAAAGACCAGCACTCAGCGCCCGCTGCTGCTGATGTCGGAATTACACTTTATACGCCTATCCCGATAACAACTCTCGACCCTGCACAGGTAGACGACCTCCCTTCCACCGAACAACTCGGCAATGCTTACGAAGGCCTACTGCAGTATCACTATCTCAAACGACCTTATACGCTGGCGCCCAATCTTGCCGAAGCGCTGCCCCAGATTTCAGCAGACGGAAAGACCATCACTTTCAAAATCAAGAAAGGCGTGCTGTTTCACGACGACCCTTGCTTTAAAGAAACCGAAGGACGGGGACGCGAATTAGTAGCGAATGATTTTGTTTTCAGTATTCGTCGATCGGCCGATCCCAAACTACGATCCCACTCGTGGACTTACTTAGATCAAATGGTGGTGGGACTAAATGAATGGCGAGAAGAGTCTGAAAAATCTGGAAATTCGGATTATTCAAAGCCTATTGAAGGCCTCAAGGCCCTCGATCGCTACACTTTGCAAATTAAGCTGACGAAAACAAGCCCTCGCTTCATCTATCTCTTTGCCATGCCCTTTTCCTTTGCAGTTCCTCATGAAGCTTTGAGCTACTACTCGGGAGACTTAGGTCGCCATGCCGTAGGGACGGGGCCTTATCGTTTAGCCGAAGCCGATTGGTCTTCGCGTTGGGTTTGGACTAAAAACCCCAGCTACCGAGAAGAATATTTTCCAGAAGAAGGCGAAACGGAAGACAAAACCGACGGCCACCTCGCCGACGCAAAGAAGATCCTCCCCCTTGCTCCGAAGCTGACCTATCGATTAATTGCGGACGAAAATCAGCGCTGGTCTGACTTCATGGAGGGAAAGATCGACATCAGCCCAGTCCCGGGAGCTAAGCTGGAGAGCGTTCTAGCGCCCAATAAGGATTTAGATTCGAAGTGGAAGTCGAAAGGCTATGCGCTTTCAAAAACATCGACGCTGGAGATTACACATCTCACCTTTAATCTAGCAGACCCTCTTTTAGGCAGTAATAAAGCGCTTCGACAAGCGCTGAGCATGGTGGTGGATCAACCTAGCTTTAATCATCTCTTCTATGCCGACCGCGTGATTGTGGCGTTCGGTCCGATTCCCCCTGGACTACTGGGTTACGACGCTGGCTTGAAAAATCCGTACCGCGTCTTTAGCGTGGGTCGCGCCAAGGAACTTCTCGTGAAGGCGGGCTTTCCGGACGGCAAGGGCATTCCGGAACTGGAATTTTTAACGACTTCGGATCCTAAAGGACAGCAGATTGCCGAATTTTATAGCCGCAGCTTTGAGACCATTGGCGTCAAAATAAAAATCAAGAGTCTCTCTCCACGCAGTCTGGCAGCGGAAATTCAGGAAGGCAAAGCAAAGCTCTGGCTCGAGTCGTGGAGAGCGGATTTCCCAGATCCCGAAAACTTCATGCAGCTTTTTTATTCGAAAAAGTTTCCGCCTGGCCCGAATGATAGCCGCTATTCGAACCCCACTTTCGACCAACTCTACGAAACCGCTTTTCCGCTAGCAGACGCGAAGATGCGGGGCAGCTTCTATAGGAGAATGGTTGAAATCGTGTTAGAAGATTGTCCTTGGGTATTTGGCGTTCACAAAATTGCAGATAACTTGGTTCAGCCATGGCTGAAAAACTTCAAGTTCCACGACTTTGATTTCGGAAAAGCAAAATACTACCGAATTGACCCTGCGAAGAGGCAGCTCCCCAAGAAGGATGAGAAATGAGCGGCGGCAAGACCTCTGAAAAAGTTTTAGAGGTAAAAAATCTTAAAACCTCTTTTTTTTCAGACCAAGGAGAAATCCGCGCGGTCGATGACGTTAGCTTTAGTGTCTACAAAGGAAAAACTCTCGGCATCGTCGGGGAGTCAGGCTGCGGAAAAAGTGTGACCAGCCTTTCGATCATGCGCCTCATTCCCAATCCACCTGGAAAAATCATCGGCGGCGAAGTTCTCTATCAAGGCAAAGATCTTTTGAAACTGAGCTCTTCAGAAATGCGAAAGATTCGTGGCAACGAAATTTCGATGATCTTTCAAGAGCCCATGACCTCTCTGAATCCCGTCTTTTCTATTGGGAATCAGATCTGTGAGGCGATCGAACTTCATAATAGGGATCTCACTAAAAAAGATATTCGCAACAAAGCGGTCGAGATGTTGAAGCTGGTCGGAATCGCATCCCCCGAAAAACGCATCGATGACTATCCTCACCAGCTCTCTGGAGGAATGCGCCAGCGCGTGATGATCGCGATGGCACTCTCCTGTAATCCGAATATCTTAATTGCCGATGAACCTACCACGGCCCTGGATGTCACCATTCAAGCGCAGATCTTAGACCTCCTTCGTGAGCTCCAAGAAAAAGTGGGGATGGCTATGGTTCTGATTACTCATGATCTTGGGGTAGTAGCCGAAGTCGCCGATGAAGTATTGGTGATGTACGCTGGGAAAGTAGTTGAACAAGCGGGCAGGCAAGATACCTTTAAAAATCCCAAACATCCTTATACCCGGGGCCTCCTGAACAGCATTCCTGTTTTAAATAAGGATCCCACTGGAAAAGTGAAGAAGAACCGACTTGAAACGATTCCCGGAATTGTGCCGAACCTTCTTCACCTTCCGCAAGGTTGTCGATTTCAAGATCGCTGCAGTTACGTGATCGATCAGTGTAAACAGAAAGAACCCGAGCTGCGATCGATCCCATCGAATTTCGAAGCTCATGGAATTCGTTGCGTGAGGGACATCTAATGGCAGAAGCCGAAGTCCTTCTCTCCGTAAAAAATCTCGTCAAGAAATTCCCAATCAAAGGTGGGATTTGGGGACGAGAGGTCTCTAGCGTTCAGGCAGTTTCAGACGTGAGTTTTGATATTCGCAAGGGTGAAACGCTAGGCCTAGTGGGCGAATCGGGCTGCGGAAAATCCACGCTGGGTCGCTCGATCCTTCGGTTAATCGAACCAACCAGCGGAAGCGTGACTTTCAAGGGAACCGATGTTCGCGCTCTCGACTTCCAGGCGATGCGGAAACTACGCCGGAACATGCAGATCATTTTTCAAGATCCCTACGCTTCTCTCAATCCTAGAATGACCGTCGAAGATATTTTGGGAGAGCCTCTCGACATTCATAAACTCTATACGAATCGCAATGACCGAATGGAGCGTATTTACAAACTCCTCGACCTCTGCGGGTTGAGAAGAGAAGCCGTCTCTCGCTATCCTCATGAATTTTCTGGGGGACAGCGCCAACGTATTTGCATCGCTCGCGCTCTCGCGGTGGAACCAGAGTTCATTGTTTGCGACGAACCCGTCTCTGCGCTCGACGTTTCCATTCAAGCGCAAATTATTAATCTGCTCCAAGATCTCCAAAAGGAATTGAAGCTGACCTACCTCTTCATTGCTCACGATTTGAAGGTGGTGGAACATATTTCCAACC
The DNA here is from genome assembly GCA_019751945.1 of bacterium. GTDB lineage: Bacteria > Bdellovibrionota > UBA1018 > UBA1018 > UBA1018 > JAIEMT01. The sequence continues at coordinate 109,621 of JAIEMT010000017.1, read as the reverse complement.
GGGTTGCAGTCATGTACTTGGGGAAAATCGTCGAACTTGCCGAAGCGGAAGAACTCTATTCCGATCCGCGTCATCCCTACACAAAGGCCCTTCTTTCGGCGATTCCGATTCCCGATCCAGACTACAAAAAAAGCCGCATCGTGTTAAAGGGCGATGTTCCCTCCGCGATTTCGCCGCCAAACGGTTGTCACTTCCACCCCCGCTGTCCAATAGTTAAAGAGAATTGCCGAGTTAGCGCACCCGTCTTAAAGGTTTACGATTTCAGCTCTAATTCAGCGCAGCATCTTGCTTCTTGTCATTACGCGCAAGACAGATAACTCTTTAATCTCTTTCCTTTTTTTCCGAAAAGTGAAGAGATGGATTTTAGTCGCCGGAAATTTCCAGCAGATGTCGCGTCGGAGATGAAGAAATGCTCGATCGAGAGCATTCAACCGTACACGCCTATGGTTGCGCCGGTTTACGTTTTCATGAAACGAAATCAGAAATTCGTTTCGGTGAAAGGTCCGCTCGATTTTTTTACACCTGAAGAATTGAACAAATTAAAAGTTTATGAGTCGTTCTTCTTCACTCGCTTCATTGATCAAATCATTCCCTATCGTCAGGCAGCTCGCGAAGTTCGAATCACGGTGACCTGGAACTTCTTTGAAAAGAAAAGCATTCCTGCTCCATCGCCAGGCGATCTCGTCTCTGGGCTCGATGCAGAGAAGGTTGGCTTCGACCAGCTCCATCTCCCGCAGGCTCCTCCTCCGTATGAAGTTTCCGACGCCGTCATAAAAATGATCGGCCCACTTTGGAAGAAAGGATTTACCCAAGAGCCATTCCTTCTTGCTGTGTTTGCTCAGGAGCTCTGCAGCCCCATTCTTCCGCAGGTCCTCCTTCAGGGTCGCGATTACAACGTCGAGGCCCTAGAAAAGGGCATGCTGCTCTCTGGTTGGGCTGTTTTTCTAGCCCTTCACTTGGGTTACTGCGATATTCACTTTCTCAATGCTTTGCGAACTCAGGCCATTCTGAATTCTTTAAAAGACGCAAAGATGCCTCTGGATGCGGCCGCGCCGCTAGAGGGGCATTTCGTAGGCGACGAACTTTTGAGCCTAGCTCAATTCGCATTAGCTCAACCTGAGGAAACAGAATTTAAACAAATTCTACAAAAGCGGGGAGATCACCTCTCACTAAAAATTCTGTCACGCATCGGCCGCGTCGAAGACAAGTTGAGAAGCAATGAGTTTGCCAAGGCCTCCATCTACGGACCTGAAGGGTTTCTGGAGGTGGCAGGATGAAGGATTTCAAATTCGGAAAAAATCCTGTCCGATCGTTGGAGAGCTTCGGCGTTTCCGGACTTCTAAACGAAGGTTGCCAGGTCTTTTACGACAGCATCTTTTCAACCAAACACTTGGGGCGCGTTACAGACCTGATCAATGCCAAGTTTGGTATTCAAGGTGCTGCAGAATTTAAACTCCGCGCCGTGGTGCTTTTCACCGCATATGAAGGGTATTTTGCGGCAGTTTCAATGAAGCAGCCCGTCCCGATTTCTCTAGAATTTGGCTCGGATGAAGAAAAAATCGCAATCGGAATCTCTTTCCAACTGCCCACTCGCATTCCTGTCAACGAAGCAGAAACCACTAAGCGGATTACCAGCGGAACCCCCAAAGGAGCGTTAGAAGAGCTTGCCGTTCAAATCACCAAGTACGCAGGCCGAGTGGTCATGCGTTATCAGGCGGGGCAAAATCGAGTGGAAATCGTTTCGCTTCTCGCTCTTCCCGGAAAAATTTCTGATGCCGACGCGCAAACATCGAATCCTTTTATTTTTGTAAATGTTCAGGCCACTTCCCAACAGGTAGCCCCTGCAAAAACTTACACCGAGTTAGGCGACTTGCCTTACGCAGAACTTTTAAAGGCCGACGCCAGCCGAATGAGAAAACTCCCCTACTCTTCGGGAGACTTCTCCAAGGTTTCGGGTGGCGACCAGAATGCCGGGAAGTTTGTCACGGTCATCGCAGCCGACCAGGCTCAAACTCCTCCTCCTTCGGTTCAGACGATTTCTGGAACCGGAGAAAGCATTAACGACACGCAAACCACGGTGATTGCCGGCAGCAAAACCGATGGGAGTAAAGCACCCACGCTTCTCAATAAAATATTTCCATTCTTGAAAAAGAAAAAATCTGGCGGCCTTGGCATCAGTATTGGCGGCGGTAGTGAAAGCATGTCTACCGAAACAAGCAATCAACTCAACCTGGCAATGGATGAGCTAGAAGCGGCGTTGGATTACTCGGAAGGTAAAAAGAAAAATCCAGAAAAAGATGCGGCCGGCGGAGATGCAGAAAAAGTAAAAGATGTTCGCGCTGAGAATTATAAGAAGAATTTGATCTCGGATATTGTTGCGGCTCGAGGACGCCTGGTGGATCTCGCTAAAAAACTGAACCAATCCATTCGTAAGAAAGAAATAGAAATCAAGAGTTCGCGCGACCAGATGAAAGAAGAAATCCGAAAGCGGGAAGAAATTATCAAGCAGCGCGAAGCGAAGATTAATCATCTCACAGAGCAGATGAGTGTTTTCAATAACACCATTGAAAATCTAAAGGACACCATGCATGACGGTGAACAAGACACCGGCATGAAACAACGATTTGCAATGTCTCAAAAGATGATTGCGACACTCAAAGAAGAGAATCTGAAACTCTACGCTAAAATTGAAAAGCTCAGAGAAACGATTTCGGACAACAAAGCCTCGGTCAGGAACGATGCCGAGAGAATGAGCGAGATAGCCACTCTTTCGGATCAGTTGCAAAAATCTCAACGATCCATCGATGACCTTCGAAAAACGAATCAAGAGCTCTCTGACCGAAATAAGACCCTACAGGCGGCGTCTAAAGAAGGAGCGGAAGGTCGCGCCATTGAAGCCCTCAAACAGAAGTTGGCCGCCGCAGCAACAGCCATCTCCGTAAGAAAGAAGGAAGTGGAGCAGCTCTCTTCCCAACTGTCGTCCAGCAAACAGCAAGAACTTCAGATGAAAATGGAACTTGAAAAATCTCGCGCAGAAGTCCGAAAACTAAAACGAAAGATTGCGGGACTTCCCCCTGAAGAATCCGAATCGGGAACTTTGGGACAAGCTGCGACAAAACCCGGTGAGGCAAAACCTGGCGAGCCTGCTAAGCCCGATGCAAAGAAGCCTGCAGCGCCTGCCGCAACGAAGCCTGATCCAAAAGCGGGCGGCAACGGTGGCAAAGCCGCTTAATGCCTGCTACCATTCTTTTCGATGAAGGCAGCTTATCATTTGGTCCGCATGAGTTTGGATCGTGTCCTTGCTCTCAGTCTTCGCAATCAGAACACCCAAACCTGGGCTAGAAACAGTATTCTGACCGATGCTTTTCAACCTTTTCGGAGTGACTTAGACCTCACTCTGCTCTCCGACAACCTTTCCCCTCAACAAGCCAAGACGGTTCGCGCGCTCCTGAAAGTAACCAAGTTGGCCTTTCCCGCTTTAGGAGAAATGAATCTTTACTCGAGGAAGAACCTTTCACTTCACGCGCAACTCTTGAATCCCTGGGAGTTGGATCGGGATCCTCAGTTGAAGCAGCACCTCTCGAGCTGTCTTCCAAAAACCTCCGCCAGGGCAAGTGCTTTTATCCTGCGCATGCTGGAAAATGATTTACACAATCTCCAAAGTAGGCCAGCAAGTCGAAAAAAAAAGTGGGACCGTCACTTTCACGCAATCGCTCAAGATTTTCCGGAGACCGCAGAAGTAGGCTTTGCCTATCAGCCACATCAAGCCATTGCGTCTATCCTACGTCTTGTTCTTTGGTTGGCCGGAATACAATCCCCACCGATGATTCGAGATGCTCTCAACTGGCTGGAGTTTTTCTTTGAACTTCAACACGCCGAGGTGGCCGACTGTCGTCAAACCCTGCTTCTAGAGGTTCGCCCCTGGCAATGGGCCTTTTTTCCTCATCGTTTCTGTTTTCATTCCTCACCGCTTCCAACCCTCGGACTGGAACTTTCCCAAGTATTTGCAGCTCAACTAGAATGGGAACTCAACGGTATTTTAACTCAGTATCCCAACCACGTGTCTTTGGAATCCGGGGATTCCTCTTGGACTCATTTGAAAGACATAGAATCTCTTTCAACCGCAGCTAGTCGGGCATTTGATCCTACTTCTGTTCGGGATTTACCGCGACTCACTCGAGACGTGACTCAGATCATCGTAGCTCACCTTGACCCCCACGATCCGCACATGGTAAAAATTGAAGGCCGGGGATAAATACACAAAGTGAAAAAATACTACCTGCTCTCCACTACCGAAGGCTGTGCGACCAATCTTCTGGAAAACGCTGGCCATCGTGAGCACTATAACGCCCAAGGATATGCTGCCGCGGCATCTAGTGACGATGCCGATGTCATCCTGATTAATACCTGCGCCTACAACAAAGCCATGGAAGATCGAACGACGGGAATGATTGCCGAATATCAAAAGAAATATCCGGGTAAAGAAATCGTCGTGGCGGGATGCTTTCCAAAGATTAACCCCAAAAAAGCTAAATCTTTTTCGGACGTCACGATCTTAGACCAAAATCCTCGCACCACTTCGTTTGCGCAGTTTCATAAGTTTAATAAAGAGGACTTCGAGCGCCTTTCCAAAAAACATAAATTCGTCTTGAAAATGCGACCGCTCTATTTTGCCATCGAAAAACTTTTTAAAATGGAATTTCGTCCCCTTCACAACATCGTGAAGAGTGTCATCGTGAATGAAGACTTCTTTCTCATCACTGTTTCTACGGGCTGCGTTGGAAAGTGCACGTTCTGCGCGATTAAGCGGGCCAAGGGCAGCCTGAAAAGTCGCCCACTCCCAACCATTCTCTCAGAATTCGAAACAGGCCTGAAAGCAGGCTACAAGAATTTCTGGCTCTTGGGTGATGATATCGGCTGCTGGGGCCAAGACATTGGAATGAACATCACCGACTTGGTAAATGGATTTTTATCACGCGAAGGGCAGTTTGAAATCGTTTTGAATTACCTCGATCCTCAGTTCATGCAGAAGTATCCGGAAGGGGTGGTGCAGGTCCTTTCCGATCCTCGAATTGTAGGAATCAATTTACCGATTCAGTCCGCAAGCGCCCCCGTTCTTGCTGCAATGGAACGCTATTACGATCCAGCCACTATTGAAAAACTCATGGCCGAAGTGAAGCAAAAGAACCCCGCACTAGCGATTAAGACGAATATTATCGTCGGATTTCCCGGTGAAACATGGGGAGATTTCTTCAAAAGCGTTCGAAGCGTTTTCTCTTTCGATGCCGTATTGGCAATGAGGTTTGCGGCCAAGGCACACACCCCTGCTGCAAACTTTCCAAATCAAGTTCCAGAAATTTTAAAGCTGGCTCGGATGGCCATTATGAATACGGCTATTCTCGCTCGACACGGCTGGGTGGTTCTCAAATCTCTCTTTGATTCTCGACCCCAAGAGCCGCTGCATAGCCTGGATCGGGTGCATCAGCACTGAGTGCGGCGCATAGCAATTCATCCAACAATGAGAACACCGATCCTTCGCAATCGTTTCAAGTGCAGACGTCGTCTTTTCTGATCTCAAAATCTCTTGGTAACTTTGAACTCGCAGATTTCCTAACTCTGGAAGAAACATACACGGATGAACAGCCCCATTCGGACGAACATGTAAACTTGTATGCAGCACCTCGCAAGAAATCACATTGGTGCTCCGACCTTCTTTCAAAAAAATCAATCCCAACTCGAGATAAACTTTTTCTAAAAACTCTCCGGGAGTTCGAATTCGATAGTGTTTTGAAACCGTTTTAAGCGACCGTGAAAGGATGGCATCGCTCATCGGATTTTTCTGACCGTAGATCCCGTCACTGTGAACAAAGGTCACTGCCTTCATTTCTTTTGCGAAACTGGCGTAGTCTCTTTCGATGAATGGCGCATTGGCATCACTCAAAGTCACGCCGAAATGAACAGGGATATTGGCCATCTTTAGAAGATGGAAGGTTTCTTGAGCCAAAGCATAATTCCCAGGACGACCGCGAATCTGATCATGAGTTTCGGCGTCACCGTCTAAACTCACAGTAATAAAAAGATCCGTTCCAAGCGAATTTAAAAGCTGTGCATACTCCAAAGCCCTCTTAGGAAGAAGTCCGTTGGTCGTAAATGTCACCAGAGAAAGATTTGGGCAGTTCTTTCGAATCGATTCCACCAGTTCTGGAAAATTCTTGTAGATCGTCACTTCTCCACCAGAGAGAGCCAACCAAACCAAATCTCTTCCCATTTGGGCCAAGGATCGATCTATTTCTTCAATTCGAAGTTCCGATTGAACAGTCTCGCGATCATTTTTCCAAATTCCGCAGTGAGTGCAGCGCGAGTTACAAAGACCCGTCAATTCCAGAAGTAGCTTATAGGGACGAGGAGTTAGTCCTAAGCCTTTCCGTATTCGGGCCTCCAGAGTCCTGCGTGCTACGTCAAATAGGGTAGAAATTTTCACAGCAATTCTCGACCCACCTTCAAAGCAAACGCTTCAAAAGAGGGCGAAGTGAGCTTGTGATGAGATCCAAAACTGGGACGGCGCGCGTAAGCTTGGTTCTCGGCACGAAATGAGGGAATCGAATGATAGTCGTAAATCATGCCCTGAATTCTTTTTCGCATAACTGGATCGACATCAAAGTTTCCCACCTTGAAACGATGATGCAATGAACAGTCAATTTCCTCGAAAGTCTTCAAGCCTTCTTCTCGAGAACCCCAGGCCACCGAACCTTTGCCTAAAAAGAAATGGGAAACGAAACTATCCGAGTAATAGAAATCAAACTCGTTCACGTCCCAAAATAGACTTTTTGAAAAACTCTCACTCTTTAACTCTTCCCAAGTCACATATTCAGGGCGTGCGCCTAGCTCATTGAAAATAACCTTGGTGATTTCGAAAAAGTAGGCGCTTTTTCGATCAAAACCTTTTTGCCCTTTTTCAGCCGTTCGATTGTAAGAAACATTGAAACAAACTCGAGCATTAGGCTCGTGTTCCAACCGATTTCGTACAGCCTTCAGTCGGGCGCGAATGAAATCCAAGCTAGCCTGTTTTTCATCAATGATCGTGAAATGAATATAAAAAGCTTTCAATTCTCCCTTGGCAGGGGGAGCCACCCTAGATTCCAATGTGAAATACACAACCTGCTTCTGCCAAGCCTCTGGAACGACCGGCGCCATTCGCGGCGGAAGCAATAGACAGACATTCTCACCCGTCGGTTTCGTATTCCTTTGAAAAAAATGAAGGAGCGTCAGCAAGCCATCTCGCGCCAACACTGGCGAAAGCACATCCAAGACCTGTACGGAACGGAGCTGATGAAGAAAAACCGGCCGAAGCATTGAGAAGTAATGCTTCGAATGGGGATCTAGAAATCTTTCGAACCGACCTGAAGCGGGGGTCTTGGCTTGCCAAAAATCTAAATCTTCGAAGAGTTGGATTTCATCAAGCTTTCGAATTTTTCGGAGGCGATCAGAAATCAACGACTCAGACGTAGACACGGTAAACCTCTTGATAAAGCGAAGTGTACTCATAGAGGCGACCGAAGGGACGCTTCGGAGATGCTTCGAATGCCTGCTGCACTCGTTGAAACAACGAAGAAAAACCTTCGAACCGCGAAGCAGGTGCTTCATTAAAAAGGGAAGCTAACTTTGCAGACACGGCTTCGCAAGAAACAGAGGCTCTTGCTAACGCAGCAATCTGCTCGGACTGAATTCCTTTCTGAGCCCAGTCCGAAGCTTTTGCTAATGTCTTCACACAGGACAGAGCCTCCGGAGCCACTCGTCGTGATGTCATTTTCACCGGCACTGTAAAACAATTCTCGCCCAAGATTTTTTTGAACGAAGAGAATCCACCCCAGTCTGTTAACAGCAACGGCGCTCCGCAAAGCATGGCTTCAGCAGGAGCCATTCCATAGTCTTCATCATTGTGCGTGCTCAAGCTGACATAGTAGGAACAGGCGCGATACAGATCTACCAATTGGGCGTGCTCAATCTCCCCAAGATAGACCACCTGTTCACGCTGCTGAGCAGGAATCGCCTCGCCAATCAACTTCATCATGTCGTTAGCAAAAAGACCTTCCTGAGAGGGCTTTCCCAAGTAAGGAACGCCCAAATCATCTGTTGGTCCGGCCAACCAGAGGATGGCCTCGGAATTAAAATTCCGGAGGTAGCTGGCAAATACCGAAATCAGAAGCAGGACATTCTTCTGCAAACTCAAACGGCCGGAGTAGAAAAAGATTTCCTGGCCCTCTTTGTAACCCAACTCGGTTCGAACTCGCTTCGACTCACCTACTTTGTAGGAGAAACTTCTCTCGTCTACCGGAAAAGGAATGTAATTGACGGGAGGCACCCCTGCGCAGAAACTTCGAATCAACAGTTCCTGCTTTTCAGAAGCGCAAATAAACTGAATCGACAAATCCTTCAGCACGTCTTCAAGCGGCAACCATTTCAAGGCGTGCAAAGTGAAATCGCCGAAGACGTGAACAAAAATCCTAGGCAAGGCTTCAGATCCATAGTGATGGTGTAAACCTCGAAGAACATCTCCCGGATGCGGAGCGTGATCGATAAACGCTACGAGCTCTGGACCAAAACTTTTAATCTCTTTAGAAAGCTCGAACGATTCAAACTGGGACTGACCTTCAAAAATATGAAAGAGTCGAATTTCAGAACCTGGAAACGCGAGCTCGTAAGAACGGATCAGCCCGCGAGTGATCGATCGGCAGCTTACCCAACTGGATTGTTCTTTCTTCAGGACCAGGCCGATTTTTTTCATTCGAAAGCCTCTCGTGAGTCTATTTGCATTGGTTTTTAAAATGAAGTAGAAAATTATTACTCACGGGGGAGACAGAGAAATCATGGAAAATCAAAGTTATCAGATTTCTAAAGATGTTATTGCGCGGCGCAACCAAGACGGAACCGTCATCTTGATGAAAATGGATGAATCGAGCCTTTTCTACAAAATCGATGGAATGGCCGCTGCAGTTTGGAATGAAATGCAAACGCCCAAGAGCGTCGGCGAGCTTATTGCCAAGTTTGGTGAACAAAACATCGCGCACCGCGAATCTCTACAAAAAGACATTCCGTCTTTTGTTCAAGACTTATTCAGCAAGAAACTTCTGTCACAGAGTGACAATTAAGGTATTCTTAGTCTTTCAAAAGGGGAGGGCTTATGGCCGAAAAAGAGAAGGATTTGCAATCTAAAGGGCAACCTAAAGATCAAAAAGATTATTATTTTGGCGGCATTAAAGAATTCAACCTAGAGCAAATCGAAACGGAAGTTCTCAATGAGAGCATCTATTTGGATGTATTCGCCGGCTCAGACCTTCGCTTAAAGACTCAGATTCGTCCGATCGAAGGCGCCCTCTCCAAGGTCATGCAACTCGGTGGAGTTCATTTCAACTGGAATCCCGAAACTTCACAGGCTCAGCGCTCTGGACTCGAGTCGGGTTTGATTGCTCAGGAAGTGGCGGCAGTCATGCCGGAGTTGGTACGCAAGGACCAAGCTTCGGGAATGCTGGCCGTCAACTACACCAAGCTCACCTCCTACTTGGTGGAAGCAATCAAAGATCTCAGCACCACCGTGCTCGAGCAGGAAAAGCGCATTCGTTCTCTCGAGGACATTCTTTCGCGTCAGACATTGAAGTAAATGGCTCAAAGTTTTGCAAACGCCCGCGAAGTCGAGGCAGAGCACCGGCGCTTAGGTTTTGATAAACCTTTTTGTGCTATGCCCTTCTCCACCCTCCTATTGGAGCCCGACGGACAAGTGGGAGCTTGCAGGATCAAGGGATGCGAATTTCCCGTCGGAAACATCAAGGAACAATCCTTAGAAGAAATTTGGAACAGTCCCAAACTTCGGCAATGGCGAAAAGAGTTCCTGGACGGAAAGCCTTCCACCTGCCAAAAAGAAGTTCGAGAACGGGCCTGCCACCTTTGTACGAAATACAATGAAATCCTTCCCGATATGCAGCTGGAAGAGATTCAAACTCAAGGCCCCATTCGACTGGGCTTGAATTTAAATGGCAAATGTAACCTCGAATGCCAGATGTGTCACATTTGGCAAAAGCCCAATGGGCTTTACGATGAAATTGGTTTTTGGCCTCAGCTTGAAAAAATCATCCCGGGACTGAAGGAAGTGGAATTACTTTCGGGCGAACCCTTCATTCAAAAAGATACCTACAAACTCATCGATAAGATCAGCGCACTGAATCCCACCTGTGGCTGGACTATCACGACCAATGCTCACTGGAAACTTACTGACAAGATCAAGAGCTCCCTCGACAAGATTCGAGTTCGAAGTCTGATCGTGAGTATTGACAGTGTTGTACCCGAAACTTATTCAAAGATTCGGAAAAAGGGCGACCTTCGCGTGGTGATGGAAACGATCGAACGACTTCGTGAATACGACGCGGACCGTGTTCAGCGCGGTCTTTCGAGCATGAATATGCGAATCAACTTCTTGATCCAACGGGATAACTGGAAAGAACTCGAGCTCATTCATAACTTTGAAAGAGAGACCGGCTTTGGAGCTTTTCGAACCTTTTTAGTAGAGCCACCTGAACACTCCATTTTGACTCTCGAAGAATCAGAACGAGAAGGTATTTTAGATTTTTACTTGAAAACAATGACCCCCAAAGACCTTAAGAACTCGATGCGAGTATTAGTTCCGATTTTAGACAGCCTTCCCCCCCTGACGAAAGGCGATCTCTGGCTCCAGTTACGGGAAAAAACCCAAACTGTGGCTTAGACGTCTTTTTTGTAATAGCAGGCCCGACTCACTCCCTTGTTGCAAAGCGCTTCTAAAATAGTACGCGCAGCATCCGGGTCTTCTTCCATAATCAGTCGGGCTTTGGTCATGCACGCGTTAGGGTCACCTGTATTGCAACGGTTGTGCACTTCATTCTGACTGGTCTGATCTTTTTGAGTAATGAGTTCCCTTCCCAGCTCCAAGCAAGCATCTGAATCATTGAGGCCACAACCTGTTTTCAAAAAATTAATTGCTGAATCGGTATTGTGTAGTTCCCGCTCAGACCCATAAATCATGGCGCAAGCCCGAGCATTCTTGCCTTGAATACAATCAGTGGCAGCTTTCTTTCGATCATCTTCGCTCAAAGTCGGGCCCAACTCAGGACATGCGGCCCAGTACCCATTGGCACACGAATAAGTCATGAGCTTTTGCATCTCTGCTTCTTTTCCATTTTGAGAATCAAATGCTGCTACCAGCAGACACGAACGCAATTCATTTTGATTACATTTCTCGATGTGGTGTCGGGCCTCGTCAGCACTCATGCTCTTTCCAAAATACTCGCAGGCCTTAATCTCTCCGCTCCCTGTCAAGCAAGCCTGTTTAAAGAAATGGGAAGCTTGGCTCGCCATTCCATTTTCTTGGTACATGAAAGCCAATTTCGTGCAGCGAGTGGCTCTTCCTTGATTGCACTCGGCGTACAATCGCTTCATTTTTTCTTCGAGCTCGACCTTTCCCTGCACAGCCTTAAAAGCAGCCCGGTCAAACTGAGCGAGACATTCAGGAGTATTGCAGCTCTCCGGCGGTACTGGCATCCCCCCTGAACCCTTAAAAGGTACAACTGGATTTGGAAAAGATTGGGATGTCTTGTTTTGATTGGCGAGATTTTTCTTCTTAAGCGCGCTTAAGGAATTATAAACAACAAAGACAGCAAATGCGACCAAGACAAAAGCAATCGGCCCTAACTTATTCTCTTTCATCGACTCTAATCACCAAATCTGAATTCGACAATTGCTTTAAAAGCCAGCCATCCGTCCGGCCAAATTCGAATCTTTTTCCCTTCCGCATGACTTCGACCCCGATAGGAAACGGGAACTTCTAAAGGATAATACCCCTTTCGCACGAATTTGCAGACGATCTCCCAGTCCAGATTAAAAGTCTGACTTCGAAGCTCTAATCCCTCTAAGCATTCTCTTTTAAAAATTTTGTACATGGATTGAGGATCCGTCAAGGTCACTCCGTAGAGAAACCCGAAAAGGCGCTCGAGTACCAACGATCCGGAATTGAGAATCCAAGCGTAAACAGGCGACTTCTGATAAGCGCGAATTTTCCAAGTACCAAGTCCTAAGCGCCGACTCCCTAAAACAAATACGGCTTTGCCAGAAAGAATGGGTTCAAGAAGCTGAGGATAGTCTCGGGGATCGTATTCTAAATCTGCGTCTTGAATGAGAATGATTTGACCAGTCGCGACTTGCAAACCTTGAGTCACCGCGTGACCCTTGCCGCGGCACGCATCAAGCATGACGCTCTTATATCCAAACTCTTCACAGAGATTCTGAACGATTTCTCGACTGCCATCCGTGCTTGCACTGTCGACTAAAACGACTTCTTTAGAAACGGGCAACGATACAGCTTCTACTTGTCGAAGGATTTCTCGGAGCGTTTGCGCTTCGTTGTAGACAGGCACGATGATGGAAAGGTGGACCTGCGAGTCAACGAACATGACGAGATTCTATTGATAGTGCCTTTCTTTTTCAATAGCATAGCGAGGTGAAGGCGCTTCCATTAGCAGTGGAAATCGAAATTAACGACGCATGCAATCGCACCTGCGCTTACTGTCCCAACGACGAACATGAGCGAATTGAAAAAGGCGCGATGGAACGCGACCTCTTCATTCTCTTAATGACTCAGCTTCAGGATATGGGGTTTCGAGGGCGAATCTCCTACCACTTTTACAATGAACCGCTTTTTTCTAAAGACTTAGAAGATTATGTGGTCCTCACAAAAGAGTATTTACCTGAATGCCGTATCGATCTCTTCACCAACGGAACTTTATTAAATCAGCAACGTCTCGAGAGTTTGATCCGATGCGGTGTAGACAAGTTTACGGTCACCCGACACGTGAATGCGGATCTTCGAGACTTTGAAGCTGCTCTCCTGGCTATTTCGCCTGAGAATCGGGAACGAATTCGCTATCTCACCTATAAACAAGTACCACTAACAAATCGTGGAGGAACGTTGGCAGGCGTGGGACCTCGAAGCCTTAAACCTCCGCTGAAACTTCCATGCTTCATCCCCGAATGCACTCTCGTTGTCACCCTGAAGGGAAACGTCATTCCCTGTTACGAAGACTATTTTCAAAAACACGTGATGGGAAATATCCGCGAAAAACACATCCGCGATATCTGGACCTCTGCTCAGTATGTTTATTTCCGAAATCAATTGAAGAAGGGTGAGCGCGCCGCTTTTTCGGTCTGCCAAGATTGCAATAACTCCATGGTGATTGCATGAACGTTGTTTGGGAACTGACTGCTGCGCGAATGAAGGCTCGTTATCGAAGAACGCTCGCAGGGTTTTTCTGGGTGGTATTGAGTCCCATGATCACCTTTGGCGCCCAGGCATTGATCTTCAGCAAAGTTTTAAAACTCGACGTGAGTAATTACGGACTTTACCTTCTGGGAGGTATTCTTCCCTGGATTTTTATTTCCAACTCAATCGAGATGGGAATTCCAAGTCTTGTTGGCTCCCGAGATTTGATGATGGCTTATCGCATTCGGCCATGGGTCCTTGTTTTCTCGTCGATCATCGACAACTTCATCAATTTTCTAGCAGGGCTAGTGCTGCTTTTGGTTCCCGCATTTTTCTTTTACGACTTTTCTCCCTTGGGCCTCATGCTCCTTCCTTTGGCGCTGCTGCAGCTCATGGTGGGAGTAACAGCACTAGTCTGGTTACTTTCCGTTCTGAATGTTTTTTTCCGGGATACGCGATTCGTAGCTCACTTTGGACTGAGTGTTCTCTTTTTCCTCACACCTGTGTTTTATCCGCGTGAACTTATTCCTTCGGCTTATCAGTGGCTGGTGGATATCAATCCTTTCTTCAGTTTGATTGAACCCGTTCGCGCCTGCCTCTATCAGTTTCGATTCGATTCGTTTGCCTTCACTTTTCTCAAAGGTTTGTTTTTCACAGTCGGTTTAATTGCAATTTCTAGTCTCAATTGGAAGCGGAGTCAGAATGAGTTCTACTTCAACATCTAATATACTTGAAGTTGCTAACCTGAATGTGGTGTTCAAGGTTCGCCATTACCAGCAACGCACACTCCGAGATCGCTTTGTGTCTACTCTTCGCGACCCAGTGGAAGCCCTTCTGAGGTCTCCGGAATCTTTGCACATCCTAAAAAATGTTCGCCTCGAAATGAAACGCGGAGATCGCCTTGCCATTCTCGGAGTCAACGGTGGAGGTAAAACCACACTTTGTCGCTGTATCGCTCAAATGATTCACCCCACGAGCGGAAGCATTCAGGTTCGAGGCTCCAGTAGAGCCGTATTTAATGCCAGTGTGGCGGTAATTCCGGAGCTAACGGGAAGAGAGAACGCCCGGCTCTTGGCACTTCTCCTCTATCCCAGCATGAGCTCCTATGAATTAGAAGAGGTGATTGCGGAAGCCGTGCAGTTCGCTGAGCTTGGAAATTTTATTGACGCTCCCTATGAAACTTACAGCCAGGGAATGAAGGCGCGCCTCTGTCTTTCAATCGCTACTGCCAAAAGCTGTGATCTCTTAATTTTAGATGAGGTTTATGACAATACCGACACCTTCTTTCAAGAAAAGTTTCGAGGAAGAATGAAAACTTTCATTGAAGGATCGGGGGCCGTTATTTTTGTCAGCCACTCACCGGAGTTGGTTAAGGCCACCTGTAATCGAGCCATTGTTTTGCATGAATCCCAAATTAAGTTCGACGGCGACGTGGATCGAGCGCTGCAAGTTTATCGTTTTTTAAACCATCCTCTGGAGAATTAGAGTGTCCGACGCTGAATTGAAAAGAAAAGCGCAGAGAATTAACTCCGTCTCTCCCTCCTTCTGCCTCGCAAAGTGGCAGCAGGTAACCATTGACCTGGTGAACGGTACTAATCACAGCTGCCACCACCCCAAGCGCCATGCCATTCCACTCGACGAAATCGCGATAAACCCTTCCGCTCTTCATAATACCCAGTACAAAAAAGAACAGCGCAAACTCATGCTCGAAGGGAAGCGTCCTCCGGAATGCGGGTATTGCTGGACAATGGAAGACTGCGGTTCGCAATACTCGGATCGCATTATTAAATCGACGGACCCCTGGGCCTATCCTCAGTTGGAAAAAATCAGCAAGATGCCGTGGGATGCCAACGTCAATCCGACCTATGTCGAAATCATGCTCGATGATCTCTGCAACTTTTCCTGTATGTATTGCATGTCTGACATCAGCACGGGCGTCGCTCAAGAGATGAAGAAGTTCGGTCCCTACAATATTATTCACAATGATCACCGCATGGGCTCGAAAAAAGAGATCGATCGGACTCCCTACCTCACGGCCTTTTGGAAATGGTTACCTGAGATCATTCAAGATCTGGAAGTGCTTCGGATCACCGGTGGAGAGCCGCTCCTCAGCCCCGAATTCGACAAGGTTTTAAAATTCTTGGAGACGAGTGGACACGAACGGCTCACTTTCGTAGTGAATTCTCATCTTGGTCACGCCGGGAGAAGAATGGATGAATTCACAGACAAGATTGACCGTCTTTTGAAACTTGGAAAAATTGGAAAATTTGAACTCTACACGAGTGTTGATGGTCAGGGCTTACAGGCAGAGTACATGCGCCATGGGCTGAACTATTCAACGCTCATCAACAACATTTACCGCGTTCAACAACGACTTCCGGGTACAGAGCTCGTTGTAATGGCCACCTTGAACATTCTTTCCTTGGGATCTCTCCAGGGCCTTTTGGAAGACTTGGTGGAGATAAAAAAATTCTACCCCATGGTGAGTCTTGATGTCTCTTATCTCAGACACCCCGAGTACCTTCGGCTCAATATAGCGACGCCAGATTTATTGGAACGCTTGCATCACGCCTTAAAATGGATGGAAGACAATACTCCTCTTTACTTCAACGAACATGAATTGAAAAAACTGGCCAATATTGCACAGTGGTCATCTCGCCCAGATATCGGGGTTGAAGGATTACAGCTTCGAAAATTTTTCTATTTCATAGAAGAGTACGATCGCAGAAAGAATCGATCGTTCTTGGAAATTTTTCCGGAATATAAGAACTTCTGGCTAGTCTGTAAGGAAAGAATATTTAACTCAGCCTTTGTTCGACCCGAGGGAGCGGCTCCGGTTGTGCCGTGGTCTGAACTCCCTCGAGACGGCGTTTAATCATATTAAAGAAAATCAGCTCAAAGTTATTGTAGGGCGGCGCACCCCTCAAGAAACGGTAACAGATCTTAAGAAAACGCTGAGGTCTGAAGAGAAATTGAACGGCGTAAAACATGCTCATTGAGATGAAAGAGATCCTTCGAAGAGACTGATCCGAAATGGATTTCGTCCAGGAGCGCATTCCCTTCAGATCGTTATTGAGAAGAATGTATTCAAACCTCTTATCCAACCTTCCTTCAGCCTTGAGCTCGTCGTAGAGAGTTGAGCCGGGGTAAGGAACAAAACCTAAACTCACCACATCGTGAATTCCAATCCAAGCGCCTTGAACAATGTAGGCCCAATTCCAAAGGACATCCTTCCACTTTTGCCCAGGAAATCCGTTTACAAAGACCAGCTTTACAACCAGTCCGCACTTCACCGACTCTTTTAGAATCATAGTGAGATGATCGACGTTCAATTTTTTTTGAATAGCCTGAAGGGTATCCTCAGAAGCACTTTCGGCCGAATACATAATATGGGTGAGACCGGTTCGAGTCATGTGGGCTAGCAGAGGACCGTCGAGTGCTTCCGTTCTGGTTCCAATCGGAAGAGCCCAGGTAATCGGAAGGTTTTCCTTTTCAAGCAGGGTACAGAATTTCTGAACCCAACTTTTTTTTGTAACCAAAGTGAGATCCAGAAAATCAAAATGGGTCACCTGAAACTGAAAATAGTAATTCTTCATTTCAAGAATCACATTCTCAGGGCTTCTCGGCGTCCAGCGTGAATTCCACATGGAAGAAACGGTGCAAAAACTACACGTGTGGGGACATCCCCTCGTGGCAATCATTGGAATGGAACGCTTCTCTTTTTGCGTAATTCCAGCACCTTTTTGAAAATAGAAATCGAGCGGGACACCTTCCCAGGAGGGAAATGGAACATCATCCAATTGCATGATCCGCTTTTTTCCAGCCCTCGTTGGTTTTCCCTGCGCATCCCGATAGGTCACACCGGGAAGGTCATCAACCGGCAACCCCTTACCCAATCGTTGAGCCAGTTCTGGGATGACATACTCGCCTTCACCTACCACGACCGCACTGACTTCTGGTGTTTGCGCGAGCAACTCATCGGCACAGGCTGACGCATGTTCGCCTCCAATAATAATGGGGACATGAGGAAACTGTTTTTTCACTAGGCGAATGATGTGGCTGTCATAGAACCAAGTGTAGGTGTACATACAATTCACACCGATCACTTCCACGTCGGCAGGCACCCGATCCAAGATCTCTTGAGCCGTGTAGCCCACAATGACCCGCACGTCGTCCTCGATGTGGGTGACTTGATGACTAGATTGGCCGTCGATAATTTTACTTTGATGGCCGTACTGCCCCAAAGAAGCGTTTAAATACGCCAAATGGAGGGGTGGGAAAGTTTCTAAAGCCGTCAAATGGTGTGCGGGCCGTATTAACGGCGGCCGAATCAAAACGACTTTCATCTTATATATAAGCTTAGATGACTTTGACCCGATTGAAAAGGAACCGGTTTGCATCCCGGAATATTTCAGCTAGAGTGATTGAACGCGATGGAGAATCCAACCAGCCCAAAAAAATTCTTCGTCATTTCTTCGGCGCAGGGCTGCGTTACCAATCTTCTTGAAACCACAACCATTCGAAACTCCATTAATCCAGCTCTCTATGAACGCGCTAAGAACGAAGATGAAGCCGATGTGATTTTCGTCAACACCTGTGGATATAATGACGCTGCCGAAAAGACCTCACTCGACGTCATTACAGGCTATCAAAATCGGTTTCCCAAAAAAAAGATCATTGTGGGCGGATGCCTTCCCCGAATTAACTCAGAAGGCCTAGAGGCAGTATTTAAGGGCGACATTGTCCGAACCGGAGATGTAAAAGCCCTGAATCAGGTACTTGAAGCTTCTACTGTTGACGTAGAAAAGGCGACCAAAGAATCCAGCGAAATCGACGCATCCGATTTGGACACTCGCCTCTCTTCGAATCGAACGGTTCAGAAAATCTATCCCTACTATTCTAAGCTCGAAAATCTTTTTGGAACTGAGTTCTATCCTCTGCACAATATTCTGCAGAGTCTGATCTTCGATAAAAAAACATATGCTATTTCGGTGGCCCGAGGGTGCTTAGGCCGTTGTAACTACTGCGCGATTAAAAAAGCGAAAGGTCGTCTAGTCAGCCGAAAGCTGGTTGAGATTGTCGACGAATTCCAGGCGGCTCTTCAAAAAGGGTATACACGCTTCCACTTAGCTGCTGATGATGTCGGCTGCTGGGGCCAAGACGTCGGGTTGGACTCCGCAAAATTACTCAGTGCATTATTTCGAATTCGTGGCGACTATCAACTCATTATCGATTACTTTGATCCGACTTGGCTCACCCGACTCTTTGATCCCTTACTAGAACCTCTGTCTGATCCCAGAATGATTTGTATCAATGCTCCAATGCAGAGCGGTAGCACTCCCCTTTTGCACAAGATGTCTCGCGAATACGATGCCGACACCGTTCTCGAACAACTTTCAATGATCAAGCAGAAGAATCCCAGAACGGTGATGAAAACTCACATTTTAGTGGGTTACCCGGGAGAAACAGCGGAGGACTTCAAAAAATCCCTAGAGATCCTGCGTCACTTTGATCTGATCTTTCCCAATAAATTTGGACCCCGTCCCGGAACTCCAGCCGCCGAAATGGAACAGCTTCCCGAGCACATTCGAAAGTACCGCTTTGAGCGCTTGAAACTGTCGATCCTCGCGCGTCATTCTAAAGTATTGCTCCACTCGCTCTTCCGCCCTTCGTCGCTGACACCTTCGCTAGCAAGCAGGTGACGCGATGAAATCTGCAACCGCTCACGTCGCCTTGATTCGCACTCCTCCGGTCCTCCCGGTAAGTTCCGTCACTGCTCAACAGGGAGTTCCCTCTCTCGCCTTGGCTTATTTAGGAGGAGCTCTCAAGCAACAAGGCCATCAGGTGACTTACATCGACGCACTGGGAGAAAGGCTGGGATCGTTTCGATCTTTTGGCGTGCCTGGACTTCTGTTTGCCGGACTTTCGATTCCAGAAATCTTAGATCGGATTCCGCGTGAAATCGAAGTGATCGGGGTTTCCTGTCAGTTCTCGAATGATTGGATTTTTTCACGAAGATTGCTCGATGAGATTCATTTGCGATTTCCGGATAAACCCATCGTCATCGGCGGAGAACACGCAACCGCAGACTATCCAACAATTTTTGAAACCAACCCTTACATTGCCGCCTGCGTTCTAGGCGAAGGCGAAGAAACTCTTTTAGAACTCACTGCCGCATTCGCAGAAAAAAAGGATCATAGACAGGTCCAAGGCATCGCGTATTCAGAGAATGGTGAGGTGAAAAAAACCTGCGGACGAAAGAGGAACAAGGCTCTAGACCTTCTCCCCTGGCCAGATTGGGAATCTCTCCCCGTTCAAAACTATCTCAATGCAGGCCTGGGAATGGCTGCGCAAGGGGTACGAACCATGCCCATGCTGGGCAGTCGGGGCTGCCCTTATAAGTGCACATTTTGTTCAGCACCCCAGATGTGGAGTGCTCGTTGGTTTCATCGCTCAGTGGACGATGTCATCCAAGAAGCCCACAAATACAAGCGCCTCTATGGAATTGAGCATATTGAATTCTACGACATGTCTCCTTCAATCGATCGAAAATGGTTTGAGGAACTCTGCGGTCGCTTAGGCGAACTAAAACTGACCTGGAACTTTGCCGCCGGAATGCGTTCTGAGATTTTAAATCCCGAACTCCTGAAAAACTTGCATCAGAATGGCTGTTATAAAATTACCTATGCTCTAGAAACCAGCGCCCCCAAGCTGATTGAAATGATTAAAAAGAAAGTTAAACCCAATCGAGTGATGAGCCTGGTGAGGAGCTCTGTAAAAGCAGGAATTATTACCAAGGTCAATTTCATCTGGGGTCTGCCAGGCCAACGGGTGCGCGATGTATTAACGGACTATCTCTACCTCGTTCGCCTGGCTTGGAATGGACTTCACGATGCGACCTGCTTTGCATTTGTGCCTTACCCAGGATGCGAAGAATTCACTCAACTCAAGGCAGCTGGAAAGATCCAGGTCGATGACAAGTACGAAGAGTTCCTGGCTTTCAATGTCTACAACAACCCACTGAGAATGCGTTCCTGGTCTGATCATATCCAGGATCGTCATCTTTCCTACTGGACGCTCGGCGGAATGGCTGTTTTCTACTCCGTTCAGTTCCTAGTCCGACCGCTGAGGTTTGTGCGATTGGTTCATCGACTTTGGACTGCGAAACCCGTGACCATGCTCGAGCTAGCGCTCTTTGGTCTTCTGAATAATTTCATCAAGGGAAGAAAGCTCAGGACAGAAGAGACTCCGATTTTTGAATCAGGAGTTCTACAGTCCAGACTGAATGTTTAAAAACGCGGGACGATTTCCAGCCAAGGTTGAGTCCATGGTCATGGTCCAAATATCGTAAACAGGGTTACCGCCACCGGCT
This sequence comes from bacterium, assembly GCA_019751945.1. Lineage (GTDB taxonomy): Bacteria > Bdellovibrionota > UBA1018 > UBA1018 > UBA1018 > JAIEMT01. The sequence continues at coordinate 88,967 of JAIEMT010000017.1, read as the reverse complement.
CGACGATTTGCAATTCCTCCCATAAACCCGATGACAATATTATTTCGCGTCACGGTACCCATTGGAACTGCTGCTTCGAGGGCAGCCTGATCAGGAATAACGAGCGCGTTCGCCGCTGCAGTTAAATTAGCACTAGCAAATTCGGCTCCGGGCGCGCAAAGCGCAGCAAGATCAGGCAGTACTAAACGGTAGTCAAAAGTATTGCAGGGTTGCGGAGCACCCACCGGTCCACAATTTACTGCGACAGCCGTCGGAGCCGAAAAACCCATCGAATAGAATTGCTTTCCAGGTCTAGCGGCCGCTGGACGGTAGCCTACCTGAATGAGACAAGCAGAAAAGGTGCCGTTAGAAGCCCAATAATTTCTTTCGGCCGTAAAGAAGGCCGCTCCTTCGAGCTGAACTTCTTTTTGGCGGCCCTGTGCTTCCATTGTCTCGTAGCGGTTGATGGCCATCATAGAAATAATTCCGATGATGGCAACTACAACCAACATTTCTACCATTGTAAATCCGCTTCGACTTTTAGAAACCATGGCGCGCCTCTTCCATCAAATTGTTTCCCGTTTGAAAATGAAGTCCGCCTTCAGCCGTTTTTCCCTGAGAAACTAAAATTTTTCCTAATGCCACGTGGGATGCAAAACTGACGGGATTGTTTTTAATAGTGTATCTCAAGATCGTTTCTGAGTCCTTCCAATATCCCACCTGAACGGTGGTTTTCATCGCGAACAGCAGAATGAGCGTCCCTGCAGCATAAGGTTTCCACTTTTTAAAAGGAATGAGATGAAAGCCCACCGCCAAAAAAATCGCGAATCCAAATATCGAGAAATAGAAATACCGATCGGCCGTTGTCGAAACGTTCTGAAAGGCAAAGGGAATGATTCCCGTATAAGGGAGAATCATGACGAGAAAAATAATCAGTCCCAGATGAAGCGGCCGAAACTTTTTAATAAAGCAAGAACCCACAATGGCCGAGAGAATGAGAACAACCGAAACCCATTGCACCACATAGATGCCCGGAGAAAAAAGCGCCCCACGAATGACTCGAAACGGCATGTGACCGTAGTCAAAGTAGAGCGATATCGGTGTTAAGACTTTCGAAAAGTAAAATGAAAGCGCATCTAAAATGACATAGAGCCGCCAACGTCCGGTCGGAACGAAACTCAGGTATTCAGCTTGAGGAGTGGCTCTCAGCTGAAAATACCCCAATAAAATGACCATCAATACAGGGCCATAAAGCTTCAGGACTTTCTTCCAGGAAAAGCGAAAGAAAGCGAGGTCCAACCAAAGACAGAGCGGAAGCAAAGCAGCTGCAGGCACCTTTGAAAAAAAACTCAGGGCAAAAAACAAATAGAATTGAATCGCCTTTTTTGTAAACGGCTCGGGCAACTTCCCCGATGCACGGCTTTGAAAATAGACTCTTAAACAGAGTAGCCCAAAGAAAGTGGCTAACAAATCCTTGCCGCACGAACTCCAAGCAGCTACTTCCGCCTGGACGGGGTGAAGCAAAAAGACCGCACCCCCAAAAAAAGAGGCCCATTTGATTTCTGAAGTCTTGGCTGACTTAAACAGCAATAGAAAAATCTCCTGAATCAAAAGTATGACCAGGGTGCTGTTCACCAGATGTAGTAAAAGATTGAAGCAGTGAAACGGCATGGGATTCTCAACTCCGAAGAGCAGAGCAATGAACCACCACACCGTTAAAATGACTGGCATTGCTGTATTCTTCCAAAACCAAATCAGGTCCGCAGGCTTGTGCCTGAGCATCGGCTCTGAAAGATAGATATGACTCCCGTCGTCAAATATGAAGTACTTGAACCCGACGACCTTTCCAAAAACGATCACCCCAAGAAGCCCGAAGAGGAAATAGGGAATCTCATTTTGATAGCGCTTCAAAAAAGATTGGAAATGATTTTGAACTGACTTCACTTGATACTTAAAGATATAGTTTCTGGGACGCATGTCAATTGCTCCATCTCCTCTGGTTTCTATTGTCATTGTTACGCGAAATCGACCCGCCTGGTTGGTAAATTGCTTGAAGAGTCTTGCCCTGGCGCCAGCTTCGTTTGAAAAAGAAATCTACATTGTTTTGAACGGACCCTGCGAAAGCACTAAACAAGTCTTAGCAGAGTTTCGTTTACCCTATTTAGAATGTGAGCCGACATCCCCAGCTGCAGCCAGGAACCTCGCCCTAAAAACGGTTCGCGGAAAATGGATCTGTTTTCTAGATGATGACGTAGAGGTTCCTAAGAATTACTTTGAAAAGGCCCAAATAGTTTTAGAAAAAAACCCGGATATCTTTGGAGGTCCTGACAGGACCTTTCCCAATGCCAGAGGTTTTGAAACTGCAATTGGAATTGCCCTTCAGTCTCCACTGGCCACCGCCAGCACCCGAGCCCGACACGGAGGGAGCAAAGGAGCCGAAATCATAGAAGCCAATGAAAAAGATCTCATCCTTTGTAATCTTTGGATGAAACGATCCCTTTTCTCAATCGAAGGACATCTCTTTCCAGAAGGCTTTTTTAGAAATGAAGAGAATGTTCTTCTCTTTCAGCTCCGAAAAAAAAAGATTCTTTATTCATCTGAACTCTTTGTCTTTCACCATAGAAAAACTTCAATTCACGCCTTTTCAAAGGCCGTAGCACGGAGCGGCTATTTTCGAGCCCTCAGTTTTACCCGAATTCCAAGTTCTTGGTCCCTCGACTTTTTCATTCCCTCAATGTTTTTAATCTATTGTCTGGGATTCTCTCAGATTCGCACTGGCGTCTATTTATCGCCGGCGGTGCTCTATGGGGCTCTGAACGGTGGGATGGCGGTCCTTATTTCCATTCGAAACAAAAAACTACACCTGGCCCCTTTGATTTCGATCTATCAGCTTTGGATTACGTGGATGTACGGGGCAGGTTTTCTTCTGGGAGCATTAGTGGGATGCCTCGAGATCTTTTCAAGCTGGCGGCGAGATCAGCCACAGCCTTGGCATTTTGAGAAAGATCCGTACTCAAAGTAATAAAATATTTCTCTGATTTCCATGTAAGTACCCAGCTGGTCCAAAGACGTGAGAAAAAAATCTGAGCGAGTTTTACCCCGTCTCGCCAAGTCATCTCTAAAAAATGCTCGCGCATGATGGGGAGCCCCACTCCAATTACCAATGAAACAAAAACTTCTTTATAAAGCCTAAAAAAGGAAGACCTTTGAATTTTTACCGAGCTCTGAGAATCTTTTTTTCCTGTCATTAAAATAATTTTCGCGGAAGGCCTCTTTGCAACGGGATTTTGAAATGCTGAAACTGGAAAGAGCCACTTCAATCCATACTGCATTCGATCTAAAGAATACGCCTTCTGCCAATTCAGATTCTTCAATTCTCCTTCTTGAGGATTCCCATTGCCTTTCACCCCCACCCGAAGAGGGAAAGGCGATACCTCGCCAGCGCGATTAATCAGCGGGCTATCGTCCGAAATAATTTTAGCCTTTGAAAAAGCTTGAAGAAGAGAAAGAAAAAGAGTGGTCTTCCCGCCTCCCATCGGCATTGTGCAAAGAACCGAATAGCCGTCGAACTCGACCCCCATCGCATGAAGCCGATGAAGTCCACGCAGATCGAGAATTTTTCCAACTCGGGACAGAACTAGAAGATAAACCACTTCCTGAAGGCGATGAACCAACGGACTGTAAACGTCGGCCCTTCCACTCTTGAAATCGAGACGACAAAGCGCCTCTCCGCCGTAGTCGCTGTAACGAATGCCTGAGACATCTCGAACTCGAGCGTTCTTGGTAAGAGTTCCTTTCGAGGCGGCTTGAAGCAGTTCTTCAGGAATATCCTTAAGATGCGTAAAGACTGTGAGGTCGGCAGCATCCGTGGACATAGAGTCAAGGAACTCTGAGAAGTCTCCATTCAATCTCTCGACCAGCTCAGAATTTGAGGTATGAATTTCTACAAATACACCTGAAATGGTCAGTTTGATTTTTCTCATCTTACTAAGGCATCGGAGATTTACCGCAAACCGGCATTCCCCCGGCAGATAAACCGACAACGTACTGGTAATTGGCGGCATAACCTCCGTAAGGACACATTCGCAATACACCAGAAGCAGTATCACAGCCGCCGCCGCCTCTGCAAAATCCACCCCCAGCCGGGACTTGGAGATTATTCGCCTGAATACGGGAGCCCGCCACCGTCGTGAGATCAATTCCATTGCAGAGATTGGTCGTAGGATCTAACGCTCCACCCAAAGTGTTGCAGACAATGTCGGGAGCCACAGAAGTGCAATCGCTCACGTTGTTAGCAACCGGAGTGACATTCAAAGAAATCTGTTTATTAGATTGCGGAGAGGTGCCGGCCAAACTGGGGGTCCAACGTTCGAAGAAAATCTGAAGGGTCGCTGCTTTTCTGACGTTATCGACGTTGCCAGTATTTGAAGAAAACCAGAATCGAACGTTTTGAAGCCCCGTACGCACGGAACCAGCTGCAGGGTAGGTGGCACCGCTTCCAGCGACAATCACATTGTTATTTCTATCGCGAATATCCGGAACCTCTACGCGATTGGCCAGTGTTGTAGGTACCGGAAGAACAGCTCCACCAACTCGAAAGGTTCTTTGACAAGCAATACGATCGGCAAGAGTTTGCTGAACCAAAGTGACTAAGTCGGACGCATTCATAGTTTGAGTCAGTGCAACCTGACCATCACTCAGGTTACCCAGGGTCTGCATTACGCCAAGCGTCACCACTGACGCAATCCCCATGGCGACGAGAGCTTCCAGAATACTGAAGCCAGAACGATTCAGATTATGATTTGGATAAATAGCTGATCCCATTGTCCCCCCACCTACGGCCCCAGAAACTGTCTCTTTATCGTAATATCATTATAGGATGGTTCTACGCACACCACAAGGATGGGGATAAAATCTTATAAAGTTAAATACTTATCTAATATCTATTTAATAAATTGAGTAGGACAATTCTAAGCCGCCAATACCAGGAGAGCCTCTTTCCCAGAACCCTACCCAGGACCTTCTCTCGGGCAATTGGGAGATCATCCACGGTACAATCCTTAAGGGAGCGGGTCGTCAAAATACCGTCTTTTTGGGCCCGATTCTGATCCCAAACGTAATGGCAGAACCACTGGTCGTGATAGTCGAAAACAATGAGATCAAAGCGGTTGAGACCGGTTGAAGCCGGAAGGGGTTCTACGGCAATCATCTCGCCTACCCCAATCAGCGGGGCCATGGAATCGGATACGACCCGACAGGAAATGGGCTTAGAAAGCATCTGGACGAACCTCGCTCAACCAATCCTGAATGGCCTGGAGCTCGGGAGCCTTAAACGGCAGAATCACCTTTTCTGCTCTAAGAATTTCATCAAAACATTCGGGGGAATTGGCTTCGCGAACGGAAACGAAGATCACCGGTTTTCCTGCCTTCTGGTATTCCTCCAAAATTTCCTCACAGCGATTAGAAATTTTATTCAGCTCCTGATCAAAGGATTCGTGCAAGTCATTGATCAAAACAACAACGCTTTTTTCCTGAGAGGGAGTCCCAAAAAGCAGACGATATTTTCCAAAAAACTTTCCGCCCGCGGCGGTATCTGCAAAAGAGGAAAGTCCTTCTCTGAGAATCATTTGAGAATGGGGACCTATTCCGGCAATCAGCTTGCGTCGAAGGATGTCGATCTCAAGTGAGTTGATGAGTGAGGGGACTTCAAAAGAATCGTCGCTTGCCAAGGCTACCGATTCGACCTGTGCCAGCTTCTGATAGAGATAAAAAGCCAACGCCTTCGCTTTCAACTTTTGAACAGCCTCGGGCTCATGAGAATGAGCAATCTGCTGAGGATGAATTTTTAAAAGAGATGAATTACTCGCATCGCTATGACCGCCCCAATCTGAAACAATAGCCGGCCACCCTTCGCTCTGAGCCTGAGCAAGCGAAACACCGTAGTCTTCACAAATAAAGGTGGAAAAAGAGCAAAATACTGGAGAAAAACCCGCGATGGTCAACCAGTCCCTCATCGGAAGTTTTTCTACAAAACGGGGCTGCACTCTCCACTTCAAACTTTGAGCCAAACTAACAGTTCGATTTGTATACTCGCGACGACCCCGATCCGGGTGCACCTGATCGTCGGGACTGCCGTAAAGCTCCAAAGTAAGAGGCATGTCGTAATCCGTTTGTAAAAAATGGGCAGTTCTTAAAAGAGCTTCGAGATTCTTGGTTGCAGAAATTCTACCCGCGTATACCCATGTTGTCGGATCCGACCTTTTGGGAAAGGACGAGAACATCTGCGCAAAAGGAAAGAGCGCTTGACGAGGAATAACACCGATCTGATTCTTAGGAATTCCTAGCAATCCGGTAGCGACTTGTTTGGCGGCCTTCGAGAGAACCCAGAGCCGATAACTTCCAGTTGGCCAATTTCCACTTTCGAAAAAACGAAGCGCGAAATTTCCAAAAAGAACAACATCCATCTCTTCTTGGGGAGGAATCTTTGAATAGAGCTCGGTATGATCCGGAAACCAAATGTTCTTACCAAACCCCTTGCTCTGCAAAAATAGCGTTGCGCGATCCTTCAATACATCAATGCTGGTGTGAGAGAGGTCTTTTTTCACTTCTTTGGGATCTATTTTCATAGGTCATCTCAGGGTGAATCCTAAATCTCCCAGTCGGGCCAGGAGATCTTCGGGAACTTTGCCGGGCTCCGATTCGTGGGACCAATGAAATTGGAACAAACCTCGATGAGGATCCTCAATTCGAATTTGTCCCTCTCCAATCTGAATCCACGGCAACGGGGCGTACTTCGATTCGCGCGAACTAGAATATTTTTCCGCTTCAGAGGAACTTCGCATTCCATAGCCTCTAAAAAACGCGCTCGCAGCGGTGTCTGAATAAGAACTAAAAATCTTGCAGCGACGAGGAGAGTCTTTTTTGTACTTCTTCCAGTTTTTCCAAACTTGATCTGCCAATTCGGTATAGCGAAGCGGTTCTCCTGTTGAAACGGTTTCGAGAGCCAGGGTCTGGACCTGCTCGGCAATAAAGCTGGGCCGGTAGTACCTTGGGAGCTCTTCCGCTTCGGCGACGCCGAGGCTGGAAATCTGAAGCGCCATCTTTTCTGCCAGCTCTCGCGGATCAATCCAGGGTCCCGAGGTGGACTCCCGAGCATCGACTAAGGCGACCTGCTTTGGAAAGTGTTCTTGAAAATCCACATGTCCACCCCACCGCGAAAGCACCGCCTTATTCCCCAATACCAACGACCGAAACGCGGCCATGCCGAAGTTTTCATCGGAATGAAGGCTCGCCGAAACAAAAACATGGGGGGTCTGAGACACTTCTTCAATCAGTTTCTCTCTTAGAACATGACCGCGAAATTCTACTTGAGACTCAAGGCCCAGACTCTTCGTCAACTCCAAGAGGGAGGTGAGATATCGAGTATTCTCGATACCCATGTTGGGACTGCCAAGATGATCTTCGCCGCCAAATATTTTTAATCGAGGTGCAAGCCCATGCCGCCGTTTCAAAAAATCGAGAGAGTAGATCAGAGTATGAATATTCTTCTGAGGAGAAATTCGCCCGATTGAAAAAAGGAGCGGTTCAATACTCCGCCGCTTCTTGGCTGAGGCGATCTCGGAAACATTTAGAAAAGAAAAAGGCAGAACCTCTACCCGAGCGTTTTCAACACTCAAACCCAAGGTGACAGCATCTCGGGTACAAGAGGAAACGAACACATCGCGGCTGAGGAGAATGTTTCCCGGTCCCCACTCCCGAAGCGGCCAACATCCAATCGTCGCTTGGTTATGTAAATAGATAAAAAAGCGAGCTTCCACCCCTAACGTCTGTCTCGCCACCAACGCAATCTTTGCGAGCTTCAAAGTAAAGCAGCTTAAAACAATATTGTCGGCGCAAAACACCGTTGAAAGAATCTCGGGGAAAGGAGTTTGGTCGACATCGACCACACGCACCTCATGCCGATCACTCTGCGAATCGACCCAGTTCTTCTCGATGAAGGGCACGATCTCCTGCATGCTTTCCCAAATAAAATTCTCTTTAGAGGTGAGGACTACGGAGAGCTTTTTGTTTTCAGCCATTCGACACCGTCCTGCGAATGAAATAGTTTCCAACCGCAATTCCGTAAATCGGGGTTTCTTCCAAAAGGCGCTTCACATCAGAAATACTTTCCGCGATAGGTTCACCCATCACGTTTAAACTCGTATTCAATAGACAAAAGAGGCCAGTTTGCTTTCCAAATTCGTCGATTAAGGAGTGAAAGAGAGGGTTCTGCCCCTTTCTCACCGTTTGCATCCGAGACGTACCGTCCACATGGGTGACTTCTGCAAGCTGAGCCAAATATTCAGGCCGAGTCTTTGGAGAGAAGGACATGTAGGGATTATTAAATCCCACGGGAACATCGAAGTATTCAGCAGCTTTTTCATGGAGGGCCGAACAGCCATAGGGTCGAAAGCCTTCCCGAAATTTGATGTGCTGATTCAGATAATTCTTTAACCCGGGTCGATCTGGACGCGCCAAAATGCTGCGATTTCCAAGAGCGCGAGGGCCCGACTCACTTCTCCCCTGAAACCAGCCAACCACATGACCATCGGCAAGGACTCGAGCCGTGTACTGTGCAATGGAACCGGGTTTAACGATTTCGAATTCTCGAAAAAGATTCTCGACAGCCTGATCCTCAGGAATGGAACTTCGAGGGCCAAAATATCCTCCCTGTTGCTCTTGTTCGAGGGGCTGAAAAGGATTTCTATCTTTCTCGAAATAGAGATAGGAAGCAGAACCCAGTCCAATGCACTCATCCCCAGGAAATGGCGGAGAATAGATTTCTGAAAAGATTCCGGCTCGAACTAATTTCATATTGGTCACGCAATTCAGTGCGCAGCCTCCGGTCACGATCAAATTTTCGTACTTCGGGAACTTGACGCGAAGTCTCTGAGCTAAGGAAAGATAAGTCTCTTCAAAGTTCTGCTGAACACTCGCAGCAACATCTGAATAAACTGAGAAGTAGCCTGAGCTTTCCCATGATTTTTTCGAATCCCCCTGAAATGAGAGTTCCCAATTCAGTTGATTCAAAAAAACTTCCCGATCTTCAATTCGGGTCGGTTTTCCAAAGGCTGCTAGTCCCATCACTTTTCCGGCAGCACGTTTGGAATTAAAAATATACTCTGCCGACTTTTCATAAAGCATTCCCAGGCCGGAACTAAACTCTTGTCCTGATACCCGGCTGCTCTTTGTAAAAGACTGCCAGCCCTTTTCAACACATTGAAGACTGCCCTCGTCCTGTAAAAATACGGAGTACTCTTCAAATGCTGCCAGATCAGACTTCAGCGAGGCCGGAGAAAATTTCTGAATCTCTTCTCCCTCGGGAGAAAAGTCAGCGGAATTGGACCCTGCTCCATCCATCACCAAAATAATAGATTTTCGAAAGGGAGACATCATCAACGCGGCATAAGCATGCGCGCGATGATGGGTGACATATTCCAACTCCGAATTAAATTTCTGTGAGAATCGTTCTAGCCCCTCGCGCTGAAGGTAGTCGTAAAAAGGCATTGCACGATTCAACGCGTCTTCCTTGAGCGAAGGCTTCAAGACATCTCGATTTTCGGCGATACGAAGTGAGGATGAAAAATCTTTTTGCAGTAACCGAAGGGCTTGCTCGGGCCAAATTCCAGAAGCTTTTTTTCGAGTGATGCGTTCGGACAGAACGAGCTCGACCTCTGGTCGCGCCCCGTTTGATCCGGGTTTGACTAGACACGCTGATGAATTGAAAAGCGTCTTCCCTAAGCCCAGATAGTGGGTCATCCGATAACCACCAATAGACTGATATACAATTCAGCAAATTCCATGTAAAAAGAATTCTCCAAATGGCGCACGGGGAACCGCTCTTCTCAGCAGTTGAAATCGAAATTAACCACTACTGCAATCGCCGCTGTTCTTACTGTCCCAATTCGGTAGCAAAGAGAAAAAACACTGGAGAGATGAATCCAGAACTCTTTTTGAAACTTTTAAAAGAATTGCAGGATCTCGGATTTGCCGGCCGGATTTCTTACAACTTCTACAATGAGCCGCTACTCCACTCCAACTTCCGCTGGATCGTCTCACAAACTCGAACGCATCTCCCCAAAAGTTTTATTGAGGTTTATACGAACGGTACAGAACTAACGCACGGCATCTATACAGATCTTATTTCAGCCGGTGTGTCCCACTTTGTCGTCACACGTCATGAAAACGAGAAGAATTATGTTTTTGAGGAAACTTTTCTTCGACTAAGTGCAGAAGAAAAAGAGAGGGTCACCTACCAAGGACATACCGTTCTCCACCTCACCAATCGTGGAGGACTCCTAAAAAATATCGGAACGGGGGGCCTTCCCCTGACTCCTTGCTTCATTCCGGAGTTTATTGTGACGGTGACCGTGAACGGAAATGTTCTGCCCTGCTTTGAAGATTTCAACGAAACTCTGGTCATGGGAAATCTTCAGGAAAAACGGCTTCTCGAAATTTGGAATCAGGATAACTACATCGGTTTTAGAAAAAATCTTCGACGCGGGCTTCGTCACCAATATTCTCCGTGTAAGAATTGCAATCGAACGGAAGTCCTTCCTCCAGAAACGAGGCTTGCCTAGTCATGTATTCCATCGACGAAAGAGAAATCGATGCCATCCGACGAGTTTTTGCAAAAAAGAAATTGCTTCGCTACCAAGCCGATGGCTCTGGAGAATGCGAAACTTTCGAAAAAGAATTCTCATCTCACATCGGATCTTCCCACGCTCTTTTGGTAACGAGCGGGACGAATGCCCTGATTGCGGCATTAGAAGCAGCGGGCGTTTCTGAGGGAGACGAAGTGATTCTCCCCGCCTACACTTTTGTAGCTACAGCTGCTGCCGTTTTACACGTAGGAGCCATACCCGTCATTGCCAACGTCGATGAAACTCTCGGGCTTTCGCCCCAGGAAGTGGCATCGAAAATTACCCCACGCACGAAAGCCCTGATTCCCGTTCACATGGACGGACTGGCATCCGACATGGAAGGTCTCACGACCCTTGCAAGCAAGCATTCCTTACTCGTCATTGAAGACGTGGCTCAAGCAATCGGGGGCAGTTATGGAAACAAGCGCCTCGGCACCTGGGGCGACTACGGTTGCTTTTCTTTGAACGAAAATAAAAACATCGGCGCAGGAGAGGGAGGAATTGTCGTTTCAAAAACCACAGAATCTGCAGAGAAGGTACTTCGCGCTCATGACATCTCGGCTCAATTCAATCCCATTGCCAAGAAAAGTCTCACCTCCACCGTCACCACGCTGGGGGGGTCTATGCGGGTATCCGAAATCACCGGCGCCATCATGCGCGTCCAACTCGAACGCCTCGAAGGAATTTTAGAGGGCCTCCGATCTCGAAAGAATCTGTTTAAGGAAATTCTGCGCGGAAATAATTGCGCTCAAGTCATTGTGGGAAATGATGAAAAGGGAGACTGCGCTTCTTCACTTCATCTCCTGTTTCCAAGCACGGAAGTGGTGGCTTTTGCGGTGAGAAAATTACTCGCGGAAGGCCTACCGTTTATTCCGGCAACCTCACGGCCTGCACACGCGAGTTGGAAGTGGGCCTCTCTGCTAGGTCAGCAGAATTATTCAGCAGCTGAGTTCTTACCGTCGATTGACATACTGACGCGCACCCTGAAAATGGAGATTGATCTCCACCAGGATTTGGCTGCAACCGAAGCAGCAGCCCGTCAGATTTCTAAAGTCCTCGACAGCGTTTAATCAGCGACTACGGAGCGATCGTGAGAATAAGAGTCAGAAAAGTGCTGACTCCCATGCACCATGCGAGCATTTTGGGAACTGGAACGATCTCTTGAATGTACTTCATATGCTTACGTCCTACAGGGTTATACGTACTACCCTTAAATCATAACAAGGACGCACTGCGTCGCCTATGTGTCAGTTTTGACTGAATTAAGAAGCGTTATTCCGCGGATTTGGAGGCGTTTTTCACGTAGCTGGGGTCGGTTTCTGTCTGGGTGGCGAGGTCGGAGAACTCCATTTTACGATCCGGCCAGATCTTCGCCGCGCGATCGGCAAGGGCCTCTGCGGAATGCTTCAAACCTGCGCGAGCGGAGGATTCAATGATTACTCGGAAAACGAGGGGGTCATAGACCCCTTCTCGAATGAGCTGCCGTCCCTTGGAAACCGTGAGGGAAAGCGAACTGAGCTTAGAAGTAATCAATAAATCGAGGCCCCGATATAAACGGGAACTTTCGAGCTCGGGAGGAAACCGTTTTAAGACCTTTTCCGCTTCCTCAGGAAAATTCATATCTACCAGCGATAGAATAATTTCACTTAAAAATTGAGTAAGCGTACCGGCAGTCAGGGCCGCGGCGTGGAAAAGTTTTAACCCGCGAGTGATCTCCCCTTTTTTTAGTAAATATTTCGCTGTCACAATGACAGCCGCACAAATATGGCGAACGAGCTCAGGGCTTTTTTTCTCCACGTTGAGAAACTGCTCGTAATAATGTTCAATGTCCTCATACTCCCCGGTCATTACTGCGAGTCTTAAGACCTGACTCAAACGCGTAGGGTTTGCGGGAAAGTAACGAGTAATTCGTTTAAGAACATTATAGGCCTCTTTCGTCTGCCCTTGTTCCATCAACGCCTCGTACAAACCGGTGAGGCACTTATAATGAAGAATGTTGTATTCCAAGCCGCGCAAGTAATTCATCTTCGCAATTTGGACCGATTTATTTACGCGATGGGTTTCACCCAAATAATAATAAGCGAGCGTCGGCTTGGGACTCATCTGCATGGCGCGCTCAAAGACTGCCATCGCCTCGTGCGGTTTCGAAGCACTGAGAAGCTGCTTTCCTTCTAGGATGGTCTTCACATAATCGGTGGGCTCAAGTTTATCCTTCACCGCAGTACTGAGCGCGTGTCGAAGCGTATCGACGTTGTAGGGTTTTAGGATGTAGAGGTCGACGTCCTTTTCAGCAGCTTCGGCTACTGCTGACTGAGAGGTATTTCCCGTCACTAAAACAAAGAGCGTATCCTTCTCATCAGGACGGGCCTCTCGGAACAAGGACAGTAGCTGCAATCCGCAGTTCAGGCCGAGGTCGTATTCACAAAAAACAATATGGGGTTTGTGGATTCCTAAAAATTCCCGAGCCACATCATAAGAGTCGACAGTGACAACTAAGTTAGCTCGAGCACCCAATCCAATCAATGCCCGCGAAAGTCCCACGCGAGAGGCGGCCTGAGTGTCAGCAATCAGGATGCGCTTCTTCGAAAGAAAAGCGGCAAATTCCTTCTCTGCCTCCATCTCTTTCTTTCTCGTAGCGTTCAAGAACTTTCTCCTCTAGAAACCTTTACAGGCTTCCAAGAACTGATTGATCTCTTTCTGTCGGGCCTCAAAAACCTCTCGAAAATCATTCCAACTTTTTTCATCGAACTGCATGAGATTCACGATAATTCTCTCCCGATCCTTTGGGAGGGGCAGCATGCTCACTACCTTTGCCGTGCAAACAAAGCGAACTTTCTTAGAAAAGTCTTCGCGGTTCACGTTCTTGAGTTCGATGGTGATCATTAAGTTATGACCGCCAGCGCAGGTTTTTGCCGGAACCTCCAAGGCAAAAGAGCGGTCAGAAAGCTGCACAACCACGGGATCGTGCTCGGACCCTTTCGGGGGACTCGTCCGAGAAGTCGTGTTCACGAACGTCGTCTTCATCTCAATAGATTTGAAGTCGTCTGAGCTGAGAGGAAAGAGATTATTGTTCTCTAAAAGACCCGGTATCATCCTTACAATTTTAGCCGGTGTGCTGCATGACGACCAGACGGCAAGATGTATCCAGTCAAAAAACTATCGCTCCTTGGGAACAAGGTAGTGAAGAGTACCCTTGCCTTTAATGACGCCAGCGTAGCGTTTCGCGTCTTTCCCGCGACCCCAAAAGAGATCCGCTCGACCTCCCCCCGTAATAGCACCTCCGACATCTTGATCTAAGACAAAGCGCCCCACTTTTTCAGAACCGCTGGGTTGAACTGCGTCGTCGGAAGCGAAAACGGGTTTTTCGAATGTGAGGAAAGCCAAGCCCCCTTTTGGAAAGTATTTTCCATCGGTGGCAATCGTTCTGCCATCGGTCGCGGGTATACCCATCTTGGTCAGAGAACTTTCATGAGTTTCCTCAAAGAAAACGTAACTGGGATTCATGCTCAGAACCTTCTGCTGTTCCAAAGTGGGGAGACTTTTCAGAACGGCTTCAATTCCTGGGAGATTCATCTGCTCAGAAGGAATGCGATGGCGCAAAAACTTTCCTATCGATTCATAGGTCAACCCATTCTTATCTGCGTAATGAATTCGAATGGCCTTTCCTTTTCCAACCTCAATCGTACCCGAACCCTGTGTTTGAATGAGAAAAGCATCCAGGGGATCCATCCAGCAAATTTCCAGCCCTCGGCCCTTTAACGCCCATTTTTCATCGATATCTTCTCGCGTGAAGTAAGGAACTAAGGCTCGCTTTTCTTCATCTTTCCTGGCGCGAAGAACTCTTTCACCTTTGAACTTTCCATCGAAATTAGAAAGGTCGAGGGAGTAGAGGTCAGCAGGCTTTCGGTAGACTGGCCGGGTAAACTCCCGAGTTCGTTTAAGAGAACCTCTTACGCGAGGTTCAAAGTAAGAAGTTAGGAATATTTCTCCGCTCGACCCATTGGACTCCTGACCGTAGACTTCGTAGAAATCAAATCGGTCTTGAACCCAGCTAAAAAATTCTTCACGAGTCTTCGAAGCTCTTCCTTGAGCCGAAAACTCTTTTAATGACTGTAGGTATTTCACGCGAGGAACAATTCTCGTTCCGAATTTGAAGCTGGCATAACTTTCAGCTGGGCGAGATTCGATAAAACGAATCTGATCATCTACTGCACGAAACAATGCTTCTAAATCGAGATCATCTCGTAGCTCTGGAGCTGAAGCAGACTGAAGCGCGTTCTCAGATTTCAATGGCGCGCGAGCACAGGAATTAAACAAAATAAATGGAATCAGTGAGATACAAAAAATTCTGAGCATTTTCACTTAGCTGAAAAAATCCTTTCTCACCTAAATTATACATCGCTACGAACGGCAAAAAAAACAGGTTCGGCTATGCCTCTCATTCGTCAAAAATCTATCGCTCCCGATAAACTTGATCTGCTCAGTGAAATAGGAATAAAATTCCTATAACACCAATCAAGCAGTTCAGACCTCAAGGGGGTAATCACATGAAACGGAATTCATGCGTAAAGCTGTTCTCGATCATCGCTCTGGCGCTGGGATTGTCCAGTACGTCAGCTAACGCTGGTCTTTCACAAGCAGCACAAGAAGCTCTTCATTCTCGCGACCGTCTCGTCACCGATCTTTCAAACATGAAGTTTGGATCGACTGCCGAACTCGCACTCAACAACATGTTGGCAGTGGGCGCTGAAATGCTCGCTCAAAATGGCCACGCAGACCTGGCTCAAAAACTCCAAGCAGATTGGAATAGCCATTATCGTCGCGTTGTTGCTTCGGGCAACCTGCATGCTTTTGATGTTGGCGATCACGAACCCCTTTCGAAATGGTTGGAGCACACCTACGACATGCTTCGTGCAAACGCTGGCCCAATCATCGATCAGTTCCCGATCTTGGCAGACATCAATACGATGAACTTTGCCATCCCGGTGGTTTTCAGTCCGAGCGGTGACAAGAAGTCGGGTCAAACTTGGGACCTCAATGAATATCGCAAGCACTTCATTCCTTTCACGGAGATCTCGGTTTACTGGGTTTCGTACGGGGTGTGCATCTACTACACCGGCGCTGACATCATGGGCGGTGATGGAACTTGCGGCAACATCTCGGGCTTACTCAAAACGGTTGCTGGCCACACCCTGGCTCCACGCTTGGCCGACTATATTTACAATAAGGCCAACCAAGCCAATATGCGCTGGTCACGATTCAGCGTGTCAGATGCTGACCTGATTTATATTCGAAAAGAAGATCTGCTTCAGGCTCTCAGCAGACTTGGAAGTCGCTAAGTCTTAAGGTATTACCAGTCCCGATTTCGGGGGGACTGTAGGTGAAAAAAATTATTTTGGCTCTGTGTATTTTTTGGGGTTTCGCAGCAGATGCGAGGCCCCTGGAGAGCAAAGACCTACAGTCCCCTCTTTCTTTCATTGGTTTTGGATCCTGCAGCATGCAGCGCAAAGACCAATCCTTCTGGAAAATCATCGAACAACAAAGACCGGATCTGTGGATTTGGAACGGCGACATTATTTATGCCGACGGAATGAATCCGCGCTGGCGTGGCAACGAATACGACTATCTTAAGGCAGATCCCGACTACGCCGACTTCGCCAAAAAAGTTCCGATTCTTGGAACTTGGGACGACCACGACTTCTACGGCAATGACTCCGACAAGAACTCTCCGTATAAGATTGAAAGCCAAGAGCTCTTGCTCGATTTCTTAGGCGAACCGGCCGCCAGTCCCCGCCGCCAGCAGGAAGGCGTTTACGCTTCTTACCTCATCGGGCCGCCAGGACAGCGAGTAAAAGTAGTACTCTTAGATCTCCGCTACTTCCGCGACGAGCCAATCGATATGTTGGGCGACGCGCAGTGGAAATGGCTCGAAGGAGAACTGGCCTCTCGCGAAGCAGAATTGCTGCTCCTCGTTTCCAGCAGCCAGATCCTTCCGTATCAAGATGGCGGAGAGGTCTGGAACGATGTTCCCAAGTCTCGCACCAGAATTTTAGACCTCATCACCCGATCGCCGAACGACATCATTATACTGAGTGGCGATCGTCATTTTGGTGAAATGATGGAAGTGAACTTACCGGGACACAACGGACCCGTGTATGAGTTCACATCGAGTGGCCTCACCCATGCCACGCCGTTTAAGTGGAATCAGAAAAATGCTTACCGAGTAGGACCGTTCTATCCTTATCGAAATTTCGGCATGCTCAAGATCGATTGGCTAGGGAGCACACCCGACGTTTCCATGCTGCTCTACCAAATCGACGGAACGTTGGTTCACCTCGAGGAGACTAAATTCCCGGCACAGGTCAAAATGCGCGTTCCTAGTACAACAAAACGCTAGATACTTTTCCCTGTCTTTTCAATTTATTATCTAAAGTCACTATATTAGATTTGCGCTTTTTTTAAGCGTGGTGTTACGATTTTATTCAGTTGAGTTCATGGAGGAACTCGGGGGATGAGAATTAGAACCAAGGCTGGTTTTTCGGGGTTACTCTTACTTTTAATCACAAATTCAATAACGGTTTGGGCATCGATTGACGGGATTATTGATCCTGACAATCGGAATGAGTTTGTTATCGAAAGCTCGGGTTATTCGCCGGGGAAGTCACTTCCCCGTTTGTTCGGACACAATCTGTCACCCACCTCTTACACGCTGGAGGGGGGCGAAGTGAGTGCGGGCAGCTATGCTCTTGCCCTCGGCATCGGTGACAATTGGACCCTCGGCACCAGCCCGTGGATGATCACCCAATACAACATGCCCTGTGTTATATCGCGCTTCGGTTTCGATACTAACAATGAAGCCATTCAGCGAGTGAGCTTGGAGTTTGATTACTTCAAGACGTTTCCGTATTTTTTCAACACCTATAACCAAGAGTCGACCATGACTCGGCTAACGGTGACTCACCAGTTCAGTTCGCAGTACACGATGCATCTCACGGCCGGCTATCAATACTTCATGAATGCAAACACGCCTTTTTCGCTTCGTATGATTAGCAATTCGACCGACATGAAAACGATTTCATTGAGCTCCCTTCACGAAGTCTCTTTCACAAGCCGAGATGGACTGATGTTCGAGGCGGGAATGCTAGGTGTGAACTATCCGATTCCGTACTTTCATACGGGGATTTCACTCTATAAAAAATGGCGCGGGGGATTTTTCCAAATCGGAGTTTCTGGAACCTTCTTAGCGCTAGAAACGACTTCGGCTTCAGATATTGTTTCGGGCTGGGCGGATGTCTTAGATCCTACTGCGGATATTGGACCGCGAGTCTTCGAGAGAAAACTCGCGATCCATCCGGAAATACAGCTTCAATTCGAGATCTAGTACTTTACTGAACAGCCGTAAGCCTTGGTGAAAGCAACCTTCACCGGCTTGCCCTTCAGCGTGGAATCCAATGCAGCAGCGACGTAGTTGGTAGAACCTTTAATGTCAGCAGCATCTGGCGTGGCCTTGTCATCGATCGCGCCTTGATAAACAAGCGAGCCCTTGGCATCAATCACGTACATGTGCGGAGTGGTCTTCGCATCGTACATGTGGCCCACTTTGCCATCGCTATCCAAGAGATATGCAGTCATGAATGCCTTCTGCTCTTTGTTCTGTTTCAAGAGCTCTTCAGCAGAATCAGTCTTTTTTCCTGAATTGATGGTCAACCAGGTTACGCCCTTCTTGGTGTACTTCTGTTGCAGAGCTTGCATGTTGTGCGCACCGTAGTGCTTCTTCACAAACGGGCACTCGTAGTTATTCCACTCGAGAACCACCGTCTTGCCTTTTAGTTCACTGAGCTTCCATTCTTTTCCGCTCAAATCTTTCAAGTTGAAATCTGGGGCCGAAGTTCCGTTTTCAACTGCGAACGCAAAAGAGCTGATGCCCAATCCAATCGCTAAAACGAATACCGTCTTTTTCACCATCTTTTTCACGATGCTTTCTCCCGGTCTGGTAAGGTTTTTAGATAGGAGAGCAGAATATCCGGAGTCAGGATTTCAGGCAAGAGTTGGGCGGCTGAATCTGCCGCTCCTGGAGTATACAGAACATAGACGGGTACTCCACTTCTGTTCAACTTGGCCAGCTCTTCTGCAATCACTGCGTCGCGAGCGGTCCAATCCGCCTCAAAGAGAATCACGCCTTTTTTCTCAAACTGAGCTTTCACCTCCGAGGAGGAAAAAGCCACACGCTTGTTGACCTGACAGGTCACGCACCAAGCTGCTGTAAAGTCGATGAAAACGGGCGCACCTGTCTTCCGTGCCTCGTCGACGGCTGCTCGAGAAAACTTCTTCCAATTTGCTCGATCATTACCAGATGTGGGACGCGCTTCGCTCAACACCGCTTGTTGATTCGAACCCTGATAGACCAAAGCAACCGCGAGTAAAATAGACAACCAAATGAGAGCGGTTCTAAAGTTCTTGGGACCTTTCCTCGAAAGCCAAACGGCAAAGCAGATGACGAGGAAAGCGCAAAGTAAGTAGATCACTCCATCCATTCCAGTCTGCAGACCGAAGACCCAGAGCAACCAGATCACGGTCAAGAAAAGCGGAAACGAAAGAAGCTGCTTGAAAGTTTCCATCCACATTCCTGGACGAGGAAGAAAAGAAATCAAGGATGGATAAAAAGAAAGCAAGAGATAGGGCACACACATACCGATGGCGAGGCCACTAAAAATCAGGAAGCTAGCCAAAGCTCCATGTAAAAGAGCAAAGCCTAGAGCAGCCCCCATAAACGGAGCCGTACAAGGAGTGGCCACTAAAGTAGCCAAAACCCCAGTCAGAAAGGATTGTGAAAGTTCGGACTGAGCCTTCAAGCCACTCCCCACACCCATCAAACGAGTGCCGATCTCAAAAGTTCCGAGCAGGTTCATTCCTAAAATAAAAAAGAGCGTTGCCAGAAAAGCTAAGAACAGAGGCGACTGAAGTTGGAAGCCCCAGCCTAACTGCATTCCCGCTTCGCGCACTACCACTAAACTCGCAGCCAGAACCCAAAATGAAATGAGAACCCCGGCTGAAAAAGCTAAGCCGTGGTGGCGAATCTTTTTCTTGTCCCCACCTGCTTGAGAGACAAAACCCAGAATTTTTATGGAGATAATGGGGAACACACAGGGCATGAGATTTAAAATCAATCCGCCAATCAGCGCGAAGAAAATCATCTTCAACATTTCCGAAGCAGAGGCTTTAGGAACGGCGGTATTCACAAAAGCTTTTTTGGGACCTACAACCACCTGAGTTCCCACTTCAACTGCAGGAAGGTCTGCAAGTCCCGTCACCAACACCCCATCTAACTTCGAACTCATTTGCGCAGGCCGTGCGGCCGGACGTTTGAATGTCAGAGTAATTTGCTGAGAACTCACCTTCACAGCCGGATCGACTGCATTTTCGATCCACGAATCTTGCTTGGGAAAAAACTGAAGCCCCTTGGGAAGGGCACGTCCGGGACCTTTCTGTGACAAGATCACTTCCAACGATTCGGAGTGATCAACGACCCGGAATTCATATTCTTTTGGAAGGGATTTCGGCAATCGACCCAACGTCAATTTAATCGGCGCGGCCCAAGTTGGATCCGAAGCGGGAGCTTCGCTCTTCACCGCAATTTGAAAACTATGCGTAGCTCTTTCTGGAATGCAGGTTTCCTTGCAAATCAGCCAATCCGCTTGCGCACTCAATGTTTGGGTGGTGCCTACGGGCAACGATGCTGAAGGAGTAATCTGCGTGAGCAAATAAACTTCTCCTTCATAGCCATAGTTCAACAACGGAGGCACCGGCATGCGCACCGGGTACGGCCATTGAATGGGGCCGGCTTCAAAACCCTTGGGAAGATGCCACTTGATCGTCGTCACGGAACCGGAGTCACCGGGGTTTAACCAGTAGGTGTGCCAGTGCGGATCCATTTCAAATCGCAGCGCTACCCAAAACGGCTTTCCGGGCTGCACCCAGCTGACATCCGTCACCACCATCGATTCCGTATGATGGCCTCGGATCGGTTTACTCTCTGCTGCCTGTATAAAGGAGGAGGCTAGAAAACTCGCCAGTAAGGTGAAGGATTTGAGACGATTCCAGTTGTTCATCTGACTCCTATTTTACCTGATTTCCCGCGAATTCACCTCTCTGCCTAAGCTTTTGACAGCTGCAAGAATTTGCACGCATTTCACAGATGCGAGAGCTTCGGCCGAAAGAGCGCCAGGTTTTCAAGAACCTAGCTTTTCTCATGAATCCCGACGCCTTACCACGGTTAGTTCCGCACCCTGTAAAACATGCCGGGTTGGCATCAGTATTGCTCTCTAGGGCCCCTGCAATGGAAGCTCTTCGCACGGAGCGCTTGCAAGTAAAGTGTGGATGTTGGTGCGAATGCTGTGTGTGGAGTGAAGAATGAAAAAGTCTAAACTGGTTTCTATTTCAATGTTGGCTAGCGTGGCCTTACTCATGGTCGGCTGCGGTGGACGCCAAACCAATTTCAAAATTGTCGGTCTTGGAAATATTCAAGCCGGTTCCATTTCGGATACGAGCTTCGTCTATAAGAGCAGTCCGGTAGAGATCTACTGGAAACCGGTCTCGGGCCCAGGAGCTTACTATTTCATGACCGGCGGCCAAGCTGAAGGCGAAGGCCAAGTCTACGCAGTGGTGAGCTGTGGTGATGGTAGCGTAGGCAGCTGCATTGTTAACGAACCGGCTGATGCAAAAGTGAACTCGGTGGATGGAATTTACGTTCTCTCCCTGAAAAATGGAGCTAGCTCGATGTTTACGTCGATGTATTTGATGGCCTTTGACCAAAACGGCAATCACCGTACGATCACGGGCGTCAATGCAAGCCAGCCTCAGCAACCTGTTCCTGGCATTCCGGGCATCTAAGACCCCCTGTAGCAGAGAATTTCTTGAAAGCGCCTTGGCATTCACCAGGGCGCTTTTTTTATTTGTTGACCTAGCGCACCATCTCTATACTCCATGACCGAGAGGTTGGGCGTATATGGGAATCGGAACGAGCATCTTGTCCTTAGTGATTGTGGCGGTGTGCGGAGCTGGGGGATTTTTCTTAGCTCGTTTCTTTTTGCGTTCCGACGCCAAGAAGCAGGACGAGCAACAAGCCACCATCTTGGAACTCAATCGCAAGCTGGTCGAAGCGCAATCGTCTCACATCCACCTCCAGGATCGCTTAAAAGAACAGCGCATATTCATGGAAGATTTTCAAAAACAAACTCGCAACGAGTTTGAAGTTCTGGCCAATCGAATCTTTGACAGCAAGTCGAAGAGTTTTTCAGAGCAGGCAGAGAAGAACATGGAAGGAATTCTCAAACCCCTAAAAGAAAAGATTCACACCTTCGAAAAGAAGGTCGAAGACACCTACCACCAAGAGACGCGAGAACGTACCGCTCTCAAAGTGGAAATGGACCGGCTCATTCAATTGAACGAACGCATGAGCCAGGAGGCGAATCAGCTCACTCAAGCTCTCAAGGGCGACTCGAAAGTTCAGGGAGATTGGGGCGAATTAGTTCTCGAGCGGATCTTGGAAGCCTCAGGTCTCCGCGAAGGATTTGAGTACACGACTCAGCGCGAACACCTGGACGAAGACGGCTCGCGATTCAAGCCCGACGTCATCATCAACCTGCCAGATACGAAGCATATTATCGTCGACTCGAAAGTTTCTCTAAAAGCGTATGAACTTTATTTCCGCGCAGAAACGCCGGAAGAAAAATCCCTGCACTTGGCAGCGCACTTGAAGTCCATCATGAACCACGTCGATCAACTCAGCGAAAAACACTACGCCAAACTGAAGGGCATTCGCTCTCCAGAGTTTGTCTTCTTGTTCATGCCCATCGAACCCGCCTACCTTCAGGCTATTCAAACAGACACGGAGCTCGCCACTAAAGCTTGGAAGAAGGGCGTGGCCATCGTCACCTCGAGCACTTTATTCACGAGTTTGAAAACGGTTGCCTCGATCTGGCGTCTAGAAAATCAAAATAAGAATGCCCTCGAGATTGCTAGCGAAGGCGCGAAGCTCTACGACAAATTCGTAGGCTTCTTAGAAGACTTTGAAAAGCTCGGGAAAACCTTTCAACAAGGCAGCGACCAATACGGCCAGGCCATGAATAAATTGAAAGAAGGCCCGGGCAACGTGTTTAGAAAAATTGAACGCCTAAAAGAACTGGGTGCCGCTCCCAATAAATCCATTCGCCCCGAGCTCCTGGAATGATTCGACGTCTCCTTTTAATCTCCTTGATTGCAGCCATGGGCTGCTCCACGACTCTTTATAAACCCTGCAGTGACGGGGGCGATGTGAGCTGGGAACCTGCCCTTGACAAAAAGAAGATCGGAAATCGAAGCTGTCGGCAGATTCAAGTGCGCGGGAAATACTTAAATGATGGCCAGTACTATCAGTACTTTCCAAGCGGCAAGATTGCCATCGAAGGTCAGTTTAAGAACGGACTCCGCGAGGGCAAGTGGACTCAGTTTGACGAAGACGGAAAAAAGCTCTTCATCCGAGAATATGATCAGGGCGAAGAAAAGAAGGCCTACAAGTACAAGCCTCTTTAGTCGACCATCTTAAAAAACTGATCGTAGGCATCCTTCTCGATATCGCCATCCACATTGAAAGTTTTCCGGCCTTTGGGTGCATCCACTGCAAGCTTTTGCACGGCCTTGGCATTCAACTCTTCCACGGATTGTGGGCCCGCTTGAGAAACCTGCGCGTAAAGGGCGGGATCGGTTTTCTTGATATCTTTGAGGGTGGTTTCAGCGGCTTTCTCTTCCAGTTTTTTCACCGTCTCTGCAACAGTGGGGTTCGATTCAATCGCCTTTTTAATTTCTTCAGAAGCTTCGATCTTCGAAGCCTTTTGAACGACTGCAAAGTGTTCCTGGGTCGTTTTGATTACCTGAACCTCAGGCTTCGGCGCTTCTGGTTTTGCTTGAGGAGCCGCTTCTTTTGCAACCTTCTCTGCCTTCGGTTCTGCTGCTACCACGGCCGAGTATCCGGATTTCACGGCCACGGCCTTTTGAGCTTCTACCTTAGAAGCCACGCTCACTTCTCCGCGCACAACGGTCACTTCGGTATGTCCCGTCATCCCGTTCTCTGAAATGAAGAAATCGGTTCCGCGAACTCCCATGGTTGCCGAACGAGTGCGAATGGTCATTCCACTTCGAGGTCCGCCTTTTTCGATCACCCCTCGCAAGCGGCCATACATGAGATCGAGTTTCATTTTCTTCGCATCCCAGTCCACGACATACGCAGTCCCGGGGCCGACGACGAATTGGTCGCCGTTATTGAAGACGACCTGAACTTTGCCGCTCAAAGCGGTTCGCAGAATATTTCCCTTTTCTACTTTCTGTCCGGGCTTCGCATCTTGAACCGAATAATAAATTCCTTCGTAAAGTGCGTGAGGTTCGGGGCCCTCCAATTTCTTCGAAGGGTGCGTGAAAAGTTTCACTTCTCCTTGAAGCGTCGTCACTGTCGCAATGTGTTCGGCAGCGAATGCGTTGAATCCAAAAAGCAACCCCAACAGAAAAAGTGATTTTTTCATTTCCTTCAGAATAGCGGGAGGAAATGCAGAAGTCGAGCGGCCTGTTTTTTGCACTGGGTAAAACCATGTTGCGAACGGTTCCTTTAGACGAACGCCCCCGTGAACGCTGTCTCGAACAAGGGACTGCCTGCTTAAGCCTGCGGGAGTGCCTCGCCATCTTGCTGGGCTCGGGACCTCGAAGCGTCGGCTGCATGGGCATTGCTCAGAAAATTCTAGATCAGCTGGGAACCTACCTGTCCCCCAAAGAACAAGAACGCGCCTACTTTTTAAGACTTGAGGAAGGGTTCACTCCCAAGAGTTTTTCTATCTCCGGTTTGGGAGATGCAGGAACAGCGCGCCTGATGGTGGCCATGGAGCTCGGCAAACGCTACGCCGGCTTTCGAGAAAATGAGAAACGCCCGACGGGCTTACGCCTCAAGCAAAGCGACTTGAATCGGTTGGCCGTTCAAACAGTCCCTTCGTCATTGCGAAACTCCCCTACGGAGTGGATGGCATTCGTCCCCTTCTATCGTTCCGGAAATCTGGGGGACTTCAATTTGCTTGAGAAGGGCGGCCGTTCTCAAGTTAGCCTCGATCCCCAAGAACTCTTTGCTCGAGTCTTGGCCCTTCGACCGCAAGGGTTTTTCCTCTTTCACAACCACCCTTCGGGGGATCTCTCACCCTCCATAGAAGACTTGGCTCTTACGGCCAACGTGAAACGAGTCTGCAACGACCTGGGCCTTCAGTTTTTAGGTCATGGAATCCTTACTTCTGTCCAAGAGAACTGGATTAAACTGTGATACATCCGCTTTGTGGAAACCTGTTCTCGCTGTTCGAAACCAACAGCTCTTTGCATCTGCGCCGACCTCCCTTCGATTAAAACGCGAATTCACGTCTTCATTCTTCAACATCCGCAAGAACCCAAGGAAGTCGTGGGCACCGCCAAGATGGCTCACCTCGCTTTGCCCAACTCTACCTTAAAAGTGGGGTTGTCCTGGCCGAACCTCGCAGCAGCAGTTGGCCGCAAGGACGTTCAAAACCAAAGATGGGCCGTGCTCTATTTAGGAAGTGGAGTGAAAGTCGCTGGCCCTCCGATCGAACAAAAACCGGGACTCGTTTGGGTGGATAAAAAAGGATTGGCAAAACCGCTGACCCGCGAAGAATTTCGATCCCTGGAAGGACTCGTGGTTTTGGACGGAACGTGGAGTCAGGCCAAGGCCCTCTGGTGGCGGAACGCTTGGTTGCTGAAGTTAAGACGCGCGATTCTGATTCCAAAAGCTCCCTCCGCGTACGGAAAAATGCGAAAAGAACCACGCAAGGAATGTTTGTCGACCATCGAATCCATCGCGCAAACGCTTCCCTACTTGGGAGAAAACCCCAGTTCAGAAGAGGCACTCACTCAGCTTTTCAATGGGTTCCTTCAGAAGTACCGAGCAAGACCTCGAACCTAGCGATATTGGCGCGAGCATCAAACAACAAGGCGTTTCGATCGGAGAACCACTCCGGCGGAAGATCCGCTTCAAGAAGCTTCTTGTCGACAGTCTTTTCAAACTGGTCGAGCATCTTGTCGACTGCCTGTTCATACTGCTCGATTCGAGGGACATACACCTCCGGCGGACGGGCCTCTTTCATCAAGGTCCGAAGGTACGCGACCGGTGATTCATTTTTAAAAAACATCTCGCGGATGATCTTCACACCATTTCCTGGATCCGTTCCGTAAACGGCATGAGCAAGGTTCCCAACGGTATCGAAATGACTGGTGGCTTTGTTTAAAACATCGGTATCGAAATATTTTAGAAAATCTCGAAGTTTGGGATCTTTGGGGGGATTTTTTTCGAGGAACTTTCGAAGCTCCATCAAAAGCTGCGCGCGCACCCTCAACCCTTGTTTCAACTTATCCGGCATCAGGAGAGTAGAGATGAGGTGGTAGTTCAAATCATGCTCGTAGAGAAACCCCTGTCCTCCATGAGGGAGCGAAAAATCCTCAGCAATACTTCTCACATATTTCAAACCTTTTTCAGGGCCTTGGGAAGGGTAGAACTTTATCAGTTCAATTGTGGGATCTTGAGCCTGAAGTTTTTTTTTCAAATGAGACCACGCCCCCGATCACCTCGTCCACATCCGGCGCAGAAACATAGAAGAGCTTCCCGGAATCGACTTCCACGGGCTTCATCTGTTCATCGAAAGTTTGAAAGGTAAAATGTTTCCGAATATTCCGCGGAAGCCTAGCACCCCAGCGAATGTCTCCCATCTTATCCGTGAGTGCCGAGAAATCGCCCCAGGGCTTCCATCGAAGATTGGGATTTTTTGAACGTGACGGCTTTCTCCGAAACCTTCGGACCTTTCCACCGTGGTTCCCGGGTTCCCAACCTGCTTCCGCCAAATGCGAGCTGCCAATCGGAACATGGCGAGCGGGTTTGGGAGATCCAGGAACTTTTGCGTAATCAGGAATGCAATTGGTGGACGGAGAAACTTCCGCTGCCGCGGAACTCGGCAGTAAAAAAAGAGAAAGGAGGTAGAGAGTTCTCAGCTGCTTCACAGTTGAAGGATATCGCTCCTATTGGAGTATATCGCAGCCGAGTGAGAGCAAACTAGCGCTTCTTATTTCCACCCTGCATTTGTTGCAGCATCTGCATGGCAGCTTTCATTTGCGCCGGATTCACGCCGGGAGGAGTACGACCGGCCATAGCGCCCAAGTTCATTCCGCCCAGATTTTTAGTCATGGACTGAAGCTTACTCATAGCGTCATTCATATCCTTCGCCCCCGGAAAAGCCATGTTCAGCATTTGCTGAGAGGCCTTCTTCAGCTTCAAAAACACGAAAACATTGACGCCCGTTAAGAGCGCTACAAAAACCCAGCTAACAATTACCCATGTCGTCATAATGCCCCTCTCGTACCATCAATCTACGGAGAGTTCCAGGCCCGAGAAGGAATGTCCGGAGCCCACGGCCGGCCAAAGAAAAGGGGTCGGGCCAAGCTCCTTATAATACAGAGGATCCCCCAGGCAGCGGCGACAAGTCGCTTCGGTGACAAATTGTGAGACGAACCCACCCTTTTCAGAATCGTAGAAGGGGGTGAGCGCCCAGCCCCCCAAAACTCGAAGCATTTCGGCGTCGGTTTTAATGGTCTGACCCCAGGGCCAATTCAACCGGAGCGCCACTTGTGCGCGGGGGACTTTTACATCGAAGATCTTATCGGCCTCGAGGTTCAAGCGAGTAGCGTAACAGCGCGTACGATTATCTTCTTCGGGTGTTTTCTGAGCGACGAAGAAAATTTCTCGCGGCAAAGGAATTCGCGGCAAAACTTCCTGCATGCACTTCGGATTCTTTTCGTTCTTCACCAATTCGAAGAACGGTTCCGGGTCGCGGTGCAGTTTGTAGAGTAAGAACGGGACATCTTTTTCTGGATTTGCAGAAGCGAGACAGGCTCGAAGTTTTCCTAAATCGATGCCGGAAAAAATCGAGGGGATCGGTTTGCAATCCAACTTTTCGTCCGGGAGCGGGTGGCTCGTGTAATCGGTACCCCCAGGCCCAATGCTCGGAGCTGCGCCCGGTCCAACCGGTCGTCTCACCATGGTTTTCGCTACAACCAGATGCTCAATCAGATGCTCGCCCTTTTTGAGTGAGCTCGAACAGCCCGTGAAAAAGATCAGAAGCAACGCCCATTTTTTCATGGACGCTCCAAGGTTTTTAATGCGGCCAGCATCAGTGCATGAACTCTTTCAGTAAGCTGGGGAACATCGTCCGTGGTTAAGCCCTTTGTGGAAATGGGATCCAAAACTTTGATCCTCACTGTTCCTCCATGGAATCGTTGATTCTTGGAATCGTAAAAAGTGGCGAGCGGCTCGGAGACGAGTGGAAGAATGGGAACCCCAGCCTGCACAGCGAGGTGAAACGCGCCCTTTTTAAAAGGAAGCATTCCGCGACCGGTGAGATTTCTTGTGCCCTCCGGAAAAACCCAAACTGAAAAACCTTTTTCTTTCACCGCGGCGACCGCTTTGGAAAGCCCCCCCACCGCTTTGCGATGATTCTGACGATCCAACAACACATTTCCACCCGCAGCGAAGAGCCAGCCAAAAACAGGGATGTAGAGAATCTCTTTCTTTCCAATAATCACCGTCCGCTCTGGAAAGAATCGCCCCAAGGTAGCAATGTCCAAACCGCTCTGATGATTGGCGACGTAAACGCAGGGCTGATTCGCCAAGATCTTCTCAACGCCCTCGCATTCCGACTTCATCCCCACCGCATGAGCGCAACCCCAGGAAATGATTTTTCCAAACGTGCCGTTGAGAGTGGGATCTTTCCAGCGAAAAGGAACGAGCAGCAGACCCAGAATCGAGCCCAAGACTAGCCAAGCCAGAAAAAGAAAAGCGCGAACATAGAACATCTCAGTTACTTTCTTCGAGAAGCGTAGGCCTGCAGATAACGACTGGTTAAACTTCGTTTCATCTTCTTGGCAAGCTCCAAACTGGCTTGGGCCAGTCGATCCAGCTGAATTCCCGTACGAAAGCCCATGCCATGAAGCATGTATACCAAATCTTCAGTAGCTAAATTGCCCTTCGCACCCGGCGCAAACGGGCAGCCTCCGAGGCCGCCGGCGGAACTGTCCACCGTGCGTACTCCGTACTCTAATGAACGGAGCGTGTTGGCCAGCGCAGTACCGCGGGTGTCGTGAAAATGTACAGCAACTTTCTTTTGCCCCAACAGCCGCATCGCAGGTTTGATAATTTGATCGACGCCAGCGGGAGTCGCTACACCAATCGTGTCCCCAATAGAAACCTGTTCCACGCCCAAATCTGCAAGCCGTTCGATCACGCCGAGAGCTTTCTTGGGAGAAACTTTGCCTTCAAACGGGCAACCAAACACGGTTGAAACATAGCCCCGCACTTGAAGACGGTGCTTCTTCGCCACGGGCATGAGGTCGCGAATTTCTCGGAGCGACTCGGCCACCGACATTCCAATATTGCTCTTATTGAAGCTTTCGCTCGCGGCCGTAAAAAGTGCGATCTGCTTGACACCGGCATCGATAGCTCGCTCCAATCCTCGAAGGTTCGGGACCAAACTCCACGCCCGGGTACGACCCAGTTTGAGTTTGCCGGTTTCAATGGCAGCGTAGAGTTTTTCCGTATCGGCCATTTGCGGAACGCGATCCGGACGAACAAACGCGCCCAACTCTAAATCTTGAATGCCGGCTTTTGCGAGTTGTGAAACAAACCAGATTTTTTGAGGAAGCGGAACCAGCCGCTTCTCATTCTGCAGTCCATCTCGGGCACCGACTTCAAAGACGCTCACTTTTTCGTGCTTCATCGGGTGAGATCCACAAAGCGAGTGCCGGGAGAGATCTGCTGTCCCTCTTCGACTAAGATTTTTGCCACTTGGGCTGGGAACGGACATTTGATGACGAATTCCATTTTCATGGCTTCCACCAAAAGGAGGGGCTGTCCCTCTGTCACTTTTTCCCCCACCTTCACCAAAAGTTTTCGAACTTTGCCGGGGAATTGCGCGACTAAATCGGCTTCGCTAGCACCCGTGCCGGCACCCTCGCCGCGCGCAACGGGTTTGAATTCTCCGTACCAAAGCTGTCCGCCCAAGCTTGCTGTCCACTTGCCTTGCTTCTGGCCGACAAAAAGTCGCTGGCGTTTTCCATCGGGAGAGGTCGCAACCACCCAACCGCCGGGACGAGTTTCAAACTGATACTTTTCCGAAGACTCCTCTACAGCCGATTTTTTTCCAAATCCCTGCCAGACGTATTTCTTCATACCGTCCTCCAAGGAGACGGAAAACTCTCGGTAGATGAATCCGTAACTGAAACCGGAACCGTTACCGAAGCCGATGCCTGAATCAGAAGCTGCAGCGCTTCTTCCGAAGGATTCGGCTCCGCAGCCTGAGCAAATTCGCGCTCCAAGAACTGAGTGTAAACTTCCGCTTTTTTGACAGCCGGATGATCGCAGAGCTGGCGCAGATAAGCTTGATTGGTGCCGACACCTAAAAGGACAGTCTCTTCGAGAGCAAAGCGCATTCGCGCCAGAGCTTGATCGCGATCCTGCGCATGCACTACCAGCTTGGCCACCATCGAATCAAACTGAATGCCGATAGCCTGACCTTCTTCGATTCCACTTTCCACACGAATTCCAGTACCGGTCGGCCAATGCAGTTTTGTCACGGTTCCCGGAGTGGGAATAAACCCCTGAAACGGATCTTCGGCGTACAAGCGCACCTCAATCGAATGCCCTCGCGCGGGAGGCGCTTCTTTCAACGGCGAACTCGAAGGGTTCAGTGCTAATTGGAGCTGGGCATGGACCAAATCCACGCCGGTCACCTGTTCTGTCACTGGATGCTCCACCTGTAAGCGCGCGTTCATTTCTAAGAAATAAAATTCGCCATCCGCGTCGACCAAGAACTCCAAGGTTCCCGCGCTCCGATAGTTTACGCCCTTGGAAAGTTGAAGCGCTGCCTCGTGCAAACCGTTTCGAGTTTTATCACTCAATCGCGGCGCCGGAGCTTCTTCCCAAATCTTTTGATGTCGGCGCTGGAGCGAACATTCGCGATCCATCAAGTGAACCGCGCCACCTCGACCGTCGCCAAAAACTTGCACCTCAATGTGGCGAGGTTTCTCAACCAACTTTTCTAAGAAAAGAGTCCCGTCCCCAAAAGCGGATTTGGCTTCTTGGGCAGCACTTTCTGCAGCAGCATCGAGATCCGCTTCGCGGTCCACTCGACGCATCCCTTTTCCTCCTCCACCAGCCGAAGCTTTCAAGAGAAGAGGAAAGCCCACTTTCTTAGCCTGTGCTTTTAAATCTCCACCTTTTTCGACTTTCGCCCAGGGTAGAATCGGCACACCCATTTTCTGAGCCAATTCTTTCGAGCCGACTTTGTCGCCCATCTTGCGCATGGTATCGGAAGTCGGTCCGACGAAAATCAACCCCGCCTTTTCTACTGCGTCGACAAATGCGGGACGCTCCGACAAAAATCCGTAGCCGGGATGAATGAGCTGAGCCCCCGAACGCTGGGCTGCTGCAATCACGGCATCGACATCGAGGTAGCTAGAAACTTTTTCAACTTGGTCGGCGTAAGTGACATGCCGAGCTTGTTCATCACCAGGAGCGTAGATTGCCACGGTTCCCAATCCCATCTCCCGACAAGCTTGAAAAACTCGGCAAGCGATCTCTGAGCGATTGGCGACTAAAACCTTTTTCATCACGATAACCAGTTGGGTTTTCTTTTTTCCAAGAAAGCGCGCACGCCCTCTTGTCCTTCAGGCGAAATACGAACATCAGCCAAGGTTTTTGCAACGTACTCCAACGGATTGGGAAATTGCTGTCGACGCTCAGGCCAAGACAGATCGAGCACCAGTCGCTTCGCAATGGAAACGGCACTGGGGCCGGCTTGCAAAATATTCGAGCTCACTCGTTCGATGGCCTGATCCATTCCTGCCAGATCAGGCACCACTTCGTGTACCAAACCAATTTCCTGCGCTCGCGGAGCTAGAAATCTTTCGGCGCTGACAAAGAGGCTGCGCGCATACGACGCGCCCACTTTTGCCACCACAAAAGGCCCGATGCACGCCGGGACGATCCCAAGGCGCACTTCACTCAAGCTGAACTGAGTTTCTTCGGTTGCCACTGCGATATCGCAGACGCTGACCAAACCCACGCCACCGCCAATGGCCGCACCGGTGATCGCTCCCAACACGGGCTTCGGACATTCATTGACGAGTGCAAACATCTGAGCCAGGGTGTGCGTGTCTTTAAAGTTTTCGGAGTAATCGGCATCGACGGCTTTTTTCATCCAGTTCAGGTCGCCGCCTGCGCAAAAAACAGGACCCTCGCCCCGAAGTATAATGACTCGGACGCTCGGTGCCAAAGCCGGGCCTGAGAAAACTGCCCCCAATTCCTGAATCATGACTTCATTAAAGGCATTGCGGACGTCGGGGCGGTTGAGCCGCACTGTCATGACACCCCTGGAATCCGTTGAAACCTGAACGGTCTTCATTCCTTACTCCTAAAATAAAATCAGTTGAATTCCAACCCTACCCTGGCTACCTCTCAGAGAACATGGCTATCTTAAAATCCTCGGTTCAAACCTCGTCGTCCGAATTCAAAAACAATGCAGAGCATCATAAAAAGCTCTCCAAGGAACTCGAATCGCGTCTGGAAAAAGTGCGCGAGGGTGGCGGCGCTGAAGCCCGAGCGAAACATGAAAAACGTGGAAAACTTTTAGCTCGAGATCGTATCCAGAAGCTGATCGATCCGGGAACCCAGTTCCTAGAACTCTCACCGCTTGCGGCCTGGGATCTCTACGAAGGAGCCGCTCCAGGAGCAGGAATCGTGACTGGCGTCGGCTCTGTGCATGGCCGAGAAGTGATGATTGTTGCGAACGATGCGACGGTTAAAGGCGGCACCTACTACCCCATGACCGTGAAAAAACATTTACGAGCACAGGAAGTGGCCCTCGAAAATCGCCTCCCCTGTGTTTACTTGGTGGATTCGGGCGGAGCCTTCCTTCCTTTACAGGCAGAGGTTTTCCCCGATCGCGACCACTTCGGACGCATCTTCTATAATCAGGCCACGATGTCGGCGCTGAAAATCCCTCAGATTTCGGTGGTGATGGGTTCTTGCACTGCCGGGGGCGCGTACGTTCCGGCCATGTCGGATGAAACCATCATCGTAAAAAATCAGGGCACGATTTTCTTAGGAGGCCCTCCGCTCGTAAAAGCAGCGACCGGAGAAATCGTCACCGCCGAACAGCTCGGCGGCGCAGAAGTGCATTGCAAGACTTCTGGCGTAACCGATCACATGGCGGATGATGACGAACATGCCTTAGAAATCGCGCGCGATGTTTTGGCCAATCTGAATCGCAGACCCTACACTCGCGTGGATCGTCGAACCCCAGAAGATCCACTCTATGCCCAAGAAGAAATCGCGGGAATTCTGCCCACGGACCTTCGTAAGACTTTTGATATTCGCGAAATCATCGCCCGCATTGTAGACGGTTCTCGCTTCCATGAATTTAAGTCGCTCTACGGTTCGACATTGGTTTGCGGATTTGCCCATATCTGGGGATTCCCGATCGGCATTTTGGGAAATAACGGAATCCTTTTCAGTGAAAGTGCCTTGAAGGGTTCCCACTTCATTGAACTCTGCGCTCAAAGAAAAATTCCGCTGCTGTTTTTGCAAAACATCACGGGCTTCATGGTGGGTAGTAAATATGAAGCCGGCGGAATTGCAAAAGACGGCGCCAAAATGGTGACGGCGGTTTCAAATGCCAAAGTTCCAAAGTTCACCGTCATAGTCGGCGGGAGTTTCGGCGCAGGGAATTATGGAATGTGCGGAAGAGCCTACCAGCCCCGATTTTTGTGGGCCTGGCCGAATGCCCGAATCTCCGTGATGGGGGGCGAGCAAGCCGCTCACGTTCTGTCTCAAGTGAAGATCGAACAGGTTGAAGCCCAGGGCGGTAAGCTGACCGAAGCCGATGTCAAAAAAATCCAAGACCCCATCCGCGCTCAATATGAGACCCAGGGAAATCCTTACTTTAGTACCGCCCGTCTTTGGGATGATGGTATTATTGTTCCATGGAAGACCCGCGAAGTTTTAGCGCAGGCGCTATCGACTTCCATGAACGCGCCGATCCCTAAAACGGAGTTTGGTGTTTTCAGAATGTAGTTTCGAACTAAGCGGCGACGGAAATGCCCGAGACGAGAACAAGCCCGGCTTCAAAAAAAATTAAATTGGTGATCAGCGATTGCCACCTTTCGCGCGGCAAGTGGCTGCCTGATGGTCGACGCAATCCGCTCGAAGACTTTCATCAAGATTTAAAACTACGCGAGATGTTGGAGTACTACACCTCCGGCGCCTACGCGGAAACTGAAGTCGAGTTAGTAGTAAACGGCGACTTCTTTGACCCCTTGGCCATCATTCCGCTTCCACCAACCGGAAGACTTCGAAACTTGGAATTTCCGATTGAGATCGAAGAAGATTCTGCCGTTCGTCAATTTCAAAAGATTATTGAAGGCCACCCCGTTGTTTTTCAAGCCATGCGGGACTTCCTAAAAAAAGGACA
Organism: bacterium; assembly: GCA_019751945.1. Taxonomy (GTDB): domain Bacteria; phylum Bdellovibrionota; class UBA1018; order UBA1018; family UBA1018; genus JAIEMT01. The sequence continues at coordinate 54,715 of JAIEMT010000017.1, read as the reverse complement.
GAAGATCATCCTACGCTGGGGAAACCACGATGCGGCCATGCTCTGGCCTAAAGTTCAAGACCTTCTGAGAGAAACTCTAACTGCTCCTTCTCCCGAGCAGCTCGAGTTTCAACAAAAGCCGTATATCTTTGACAGGATCTGCATTGATCACGGTCATCAATACGAGGCCTTAAACCGATTCGATGAAGAAAATATTTTTATTACACGAAAAACTAAACACGGACTCAGGAGAATTCAGAACCTCCCGTTCGGAAGTTTTTTTGTTCTCGGGTTTATCAACCGCCTCAAGCTTGAACGCAGTTATATCAATCAAGTGTATCCTTTCAGAATTTTCTTAAAAGTCTCCTTTTTTACCGAGCCGATTTTCTTCTTTTCTAACGGGTTCAAAGTACTTTGGTTCTTCATTAAAATGCGCTTCATTACTCATCCCATGCGCTTTGCCCGATTCCGAAAAACTCTCGACTTGATCGGCGAAATCTTTCACCGCCCGTCTCTGGAAGAGGCTGCCGAAAAACTCTTCACGGGATCAGGGAGTGAAAATCTCGCTTTTGATACCCTCATTCTGGGGCACAATCATCAGGCCACCTTCCGAGTTTTCCCCGGAGGTAAGCAATACATCAATACAGGCACCTGGATTCCCATCACAAGTCTGGAAATGAACACCCTCGGCCACCGCGTACTTCGCACGTATGCGCTGATTGAGTACTTCGATGGTAAGCCGAGAACGAGCTTGAAAGTTTGGCAAGGCCAACCGCACGTATCGGAAGACTTCGCTTGAAGTTCAAGATTCGAAAACACCTCCTCAAACCCGCGATTCAAACTCCGTCTCCCAACTGTGACGAACGGACGAATGCCGAAGACATTAGCTTGCTGGTGATTCACAACATCAGCTTGCCTCCGGGAGAATTTGGTGGACCCGAGATCCAAGATTTTTTTCAAAACAATCTCGATATTGCTGCTCACACTTACTTTCAGGAAATTGCCCAGCTTCGCGTGAGCTCTCATTTATTGATTCGTCGCGATGGCCAGGTTCTCCAGTTTGTTCCGTTTAATTTGCGAGCATGGCACGCCGGGGTTTCCAATTTTCAAGGCCGAGAAAAGTGCAATGACTTCTCGATTGGAATTGAAATGGAAGGAACGGACGAAATTCCCTACACGGACGAACAGTATGAAGCGCTGGCCGATATCACTCGCGAGCTCATGCATCATTACCCCGCCATCACACCCGATCGAATCACGGGCCATTCTGATATTGCGCCAGGCCGCAAAACAGATCCCGGCCCGAGTTTTGATTGGGACCGCTATGAAAATCTGATAGCGTTTCAATCCTCATGAAGAAACTGATCGCTCCGCTTCTCGGCCTCCTCCTCATCCTGGCTTACTGGTACTCCATTCATCCTCCTGGATTCGAAAGAGTCGGCTATGCAGAAGATCCCGGTTCGTATGAAATCATGAATCGGATAGTCGACAAGCAACTCACGAAAAGTTTCTGGATGAGCTTTAAAACGGATCTCTACATGAATCCCAGCGGGGCAGCCCTCCCCTATTTTCCTTGGAGCCTTGAGCGAGATCTCCTCGGAGGACTCTTCCGAAAACTGAACACGGGAATTTCTTGGATCTGGCTCTTTTTTGGAGCGTCTCTTCTCATTTCTTATTTCGGCTCCAGTTATTTTCTCAAGAAGATGAAACTTCCTAGTAACTGGGCGTGGGCATTAGCGACGATCGTCGTTCTCTTCAATTATCCCAGAAACTTTAAAGTTTGGTATCACGCCGAACACCTTCCCATGCACTGGCTCTACATCGGGTTTTTCTTCGATGCCTGGATTTGGCAGCGTTTTGAGAGAGAAAAAAAGATTTCGATCCATCTCGAACTTTGGCGCCTGTTCACCATGCAACTCACTTTGAACCTGGCGGGGTATTACTGGGGCTTCGCCACCTTGCTTTGGATCATTGTCCGAGGCTGCATGTGGTATCGGGTAAAGAAAAAGAAAGATCGCTTCACCTGGGAATACGATCGAAAGAAAATCTTTCGGCCATTCTTGGCGATGTTTCTTTTGGGTCTGGTTCAACTCTACTGGTTTGTTCCCCTGGTTCAAGCAGCGATCGGCTACGGTTCGTTTAAACGAGGCACTGGATGGGGAGCCATGCCGTGGGATGTTTTCGAGCCGCTCTGGTTGCATCGTCTTTGGGACTTCGCTCCAGTCATGAGAACAGAAACCATGACCAACGTGGGATGGTTCCTCTGGATACCCGTTATTTTTGCTATCTGGACTTTGAGGAAGAAAAAGGACGTTGGGCTGAAACCCCTTCTCCCGTTCTTGGTGATTCTCGCGATTGCGATCATGTTTATTTTGAAATTCCCGCTGCCACTCCTCCAGCTCATTCGAGTGGTGGTGCCGTTCATGGGGTTCTTCCGAGTGTTTGTCCGCATCGCGCTCGTGCTCCCAATTATCCTAGTTTGTATTTTTGCTCTGGCTTGGCCGTGGTTAAAAGCGCGCTATCCAGAAATTCGAAGGAAACATTCGGCGTGGTTGGTGGTTTTTGGAATCACCTCTTTGCTCGACATGTCTTACATCTTTGAGCCGCCCCTGGTGATGCCGCCTCCTTCGGATCAAGCCTTAAACCTTTTACAAAAGGCCAAGGCTTCTCCGGGATCTATTCTTCTCGACATGCCGTTCTGCGTGGCAGGGGGGAATCGATCCTGCCATCGTCAATGCGTGCACTATCCTTATTCCACCGTGGGACAATCGCTTCCTCTCTGGCACGACAAACGAGTCTTCGGTGTTTACGTCAGTCGGGCCTCGGATCAGCTCTGCGACATCTATCAAAAACCGCCGTACACGAGTTGGTTTAACGCCTGGGGGGATGGTCGCTGCCTCACCGAAAGCGAATGGAAGGATACCTGCAAATTGATTCGTGAGAATGGAGAGATCGGGAGCGTGCTGATCTATCCTGATCTTTGGAGAGCAGCAGGCACTCCTCAATGCGAAAATCTGATTAAGAAATGGCTTGGACCGATTGTATCGGAAGCGATTCTTCCCACGTTCGTGAATCGCACGGGACAAATGGAAAATCCGACTCGCGTCTGGCTCGTTCAGAAACCCTGTCGGAATTAGCGAGGACTGGAAAGCTTTTCCCGAGCTCCGATCACTAAAACGCCCACCAGCGTTAACACCAGCATCAGGGTGGAGAGGGCATTGATCTCGGGACTCACTCCGTATTTAGTCATCGAATAGATTTTCATCGGAAGCGTGTCGGATCCGGCCCCAGCTGTGAAAAACGTGACTAAGAAGTCATCGAAAGACAGAGTGAAAGCAAGCAACCCTCCCGAAACGATTCCTGGTCGCACGAGAGGGAACGTCACCTTCCAGAAAGTTTGCCAAGGAGAAGCGCCCAAGTCTCGAGCCGCTTCTTCCATCTGAGGATCCATCCCCTGCAAGCGGGTGCGCACGGTTATAATGACGTAGGATAGCGTGAAAGTCACATGCGCGACGATCATCGAAAAAGATCCGAGAGTCACACCCAGGAACACAAACCAAATCAGAAGCGAGAGTCCCATTACGGTTTCGGGCATGATGATCGGAATGTGCGTGAGAATATCAAAAGCTCCGCGCCCTTTGAAACGAGTGCGCTCTAATGTCAGCGCTGCCGCAGTCCCCAGAACAATAGAAATGGCCGTCGACACCGTGCCCACGAAAAAACTCATGCCGAGGGCTTCGATAATCTGTTGGTCCGAAAAAATTTTCGTATACCAATCAAAAGTCCAACCAGTTGGAGCGCGGAAGGAAAAAACTACTAATGTCGCCAGTGGGACATAGATCATGATGAAGGTCAGCGCCGAAATAACGCCGTAGAATCTCGAGGGCTTCGGCTTAGTGCTGGACACGGGAGTCTCGATTTGTGAGATAAATCGTTAAGGAAACCAGAACGGCAACAATCAAAAGCAGCGAAAGTGCCGAGCCAAACGGCCAATCGCGCGTCTTCATGAACTGCTCAGTGATTAAATTTCCGATGAGCATGGTCTTCGCCCCACCCAAGAGGTCTGGCACCACGAACTCGCCTAGAGCTGGAGTGAATACAAAAATCAGCCCTGTGATTAGCCCTGTCTTAATAAGGGGCACGAGAACCTTCCAAAATGAATTCCAAGACGATGCCCCCAAATCCCGGGCGGCCTCAAGCATCGTAAAATCAAACTTCTCAAGCGACACATATAAAGGAAGAATCATGAAGGGAATGTAGTTGGTCACCATTCCGAGCCAAACTGAAAAGGCCGAGTTACTGAAGTAGATCGGCTCACTCCAAAGATGCAGAAACATTCCCAGCGAGTTGATCAACCCGTAGTCTGAAAGCAAAAACTTAATGGCATAGGCGCGAATGACAAAGTTGGTCCAAAACGGAATCACCACCATGGCCATCAGGATCTGGCGCCAGCGAGGACTAGCCGTTGCCATCACGTAGGCCACCGGGAATCCCAGAAGCAAGCACGAGATTGAGGTGACGGCCGCTAGCTGCAAGCTGCGCAGAAAGATTTTCAAATAAACGGAATCGAAGATTCGAAAATAATTTCCCAAGCTAAAATTAAAAGTGACGGCGCCGTACTCCCCTCGCGTTGCAAGGCTGTAGATGACGACAATGAAAAGCGGGATAAGGAGAAAACCTAAAAACCAAATCAGCGCCGGCAGCGCCAGAAAGATTCGGCGATCCAGACGCGCGATGGGACGGCTAGCCACCGCTTCCATTGCCATCCTTTTCCAGAAGCAGACAATCTTCCGGCAACCAAGAAACGTAGACCTTTTCGCCCAGGTTGAATTGCTTTCGCGCCGTAACAGCAGTGTTGGGTTGAGAAATCACCCACACGGGGCCCTGTGTCTCTTTCGGCTGAACAAAGAGCTGAGTGATCGGACCTTGATAGAGCACCTCTTTCAAAGTTCCTTCCAAAGTATTTTGTTCCGGACCGGGTGCAGATTTCAAAAGTTTCAACTTCTCAGGACGCACCAGAAGCGAAACTTTAGTCCCCTTCGCAAAACTTGGCAAAGGCCGCGAACCATCGCGAGACGCTTTAATGATGAACGGACGCTTTCCTGGACCGACGAAGCTCAGCGAATCTGCCGCCCCGTCGCCCACTTCACCGCCGAGAACATTGATAGATCCGATGAAACGAGCGACAAACTCCGTCTTCGGATATTCATAAATTTCTTGAGGAGTCCCCACTTGCTCGATACGCCCTTTGTTCATCACCGCCACGCGGTCTGAAAGCGTGAGCGCTTCTTCCTGATCATGAGTCACGAAAATAAAAGTGTGTTTCAAACGTCGTTGAATTGAAAGCAACTCCACCTGCATCTGCTGACGAAGCTTCAGATCCAATGCAGAAAGGGGTTCATCCAAAAGCAGGATCTCCGGCCGATTCACTAACGCACGAGCTAAGGCAACCCGCTGCTGTTGCCCTCCAGAGAGAGTCGTCACTCCGCGGGTGCCGTAGGTTTCCATTTGAACCATCGAGAGCATCTCGCTCACTCGTTGTTCCACTTCCGCAGATGGAGTCTTTTTCATTTGAAGGCCAAAAGCCACGTTCTGCTTGACATTCAAATGGGGGAAAAGCGCGTAGCGCTGAAAAACCATATTGAAGCGACGGCGATTGGCCGGCACGTTATCGATTCTTTTTTCTTTGTGGAAAACTTGCCCCTGACTGGGGTCTTCAAAGCCAGCAATGATACGGAGCAGCGTGGTCTTCCCGCAACCACTGGGCCCGAGCAGCGAGAAGAACTGACCATCCTGAATGGTGACGCTCACATCCCGCAGCGCGTGCGCTTCTCCATACGTTCGAGAAACATTGCGTACTTCCAACATGGGGGCGGGATTTAACTCAGATTGTGGAAATAAGAAAGCCCGCTGATTTAGAATCAGCGGGCTCTCAAGTAACTCTGTATCGAGTTAGAACTTCTTACTTCAAGGTGTCCTTGAATTCGCGGCCCGGACGGAACTTCGGAACCGTCATAGCAGGAATCTTGATTTCCTTGCCGGTTTGCGGATTGCGGCCAATGCGAGCCTTGCGCTTGCTCTTCGTGAAGGTGCCGAAGCCGATCAAGGTGACATCGTCGCCTTTCTTGACGCTCTTCTTAATAGCGTCGAAAGCGGTATTGAGAACGCTTTCTGCGTCCACTTTGGTGACCTTGGTAGCTTTTGCCACAGCTTCAATCAATTGAGCTTTGTTCATTTCCTATCTCCTTGTTTGTTATTCTTAAATACTTCTTGGGCAAATGATGTCTTGGGTTTGCCACTCTGTCAATCATCGTTTTTATGATCACGGAAAATTTTTTTTCCAAACTTCGCGAATCATTTTTGCAAGCGAATCTTTTTGCGACTTGTACCGCAGCACCTGGAGCGCGTCTTCCGGCTTCACCCATTTCCACTCCACATGTTCTTTAGGATCGATCTCAACGATCGGCGCAATCTTCCCCTTCGTCTCAAGCGAGTACACACGTTCCACAACAGGACCGAAGCGTCCCTTGAAGTGATGTTCAATTTCTAAGTCGATTGGTTTTTCGAAAATGAGTTGTGTCTCTTCAGTCGCTTCTCGAACGGCACCTTGCTCGCTAGACTCTCCAGGCTCGACATGGCCGGTGACGGGCTGCCACATACTTCCGCGTTCGGGGATCGTTTTGAGAATGAGCACCCACTGCTGGTTCCAATGAATCCAAACTTGAACTTTTTTCTTCGGACCTTGAGCAGAAACCGGCTTTGCGGAGGCCATACAACACCCTAAGACCAAAGTTTACGGTTGTCCACCTCGGGTGTAATCGGGTACAAAAGCAGGCTCTGTGGGCCGATGTAGCTCAGTTGGTAGAGCAACGCTTTCGTAAAGCGTAGGTCAGCGGTTCAAGTCCGCTCATCGGCTCCATTCTCATTCTTCAAATTACTTTCTAGGAAATGCTGGCCGGGGTGAGCATCCCTGCTCCTATCGCCTCCCATCCTAGTCGGCTCCTTTACGGCCAGATTTCCTAGAAAGTAATTTGAAGAATGAGAACGGAGCCCGCTGAGCTCCTCGCTGTGGGCTGGGGCCCGGGCAAGCCTCGCCCCAACCACCCCACTTGTCCTTCGTCGCCTTTGTTTGCCTTCGTTGCCTTTGTTTGCCTTCGTCGCCTTTGGTTGGGTTTGTTGGAGTTTGATTAGGAAGAGTGCCTTGGCTCTTAAGGAGTTGCCTCGCTTTGGATCTGCATTTATCTTTCAATTCATGCATCGAAACCCAACCAAACCCAACCAAAGGCGAGTCGGGCTCTTGCGAGCTCTTACAATTGCGCTCGCGCTGCTCGCGTTGACTCCTTCCACATTTGCTGCTTCCACTTTTTCTCGGCCGAAACTGGTGGTGATGTTGGTGATTGATCAGTTTCGGGCGGATTATTTGATGCGCTTTGAGAGTCGCTTCAAACCGGCGATGAGTGGCAATGAAGTGGGTGGGTTTCGGTATCTACTTTCGAAGGGGGCTTACTATCCTCTCGGTCAGTACGATCTGCTTCAATGTATGACGGCGCCTGGGCACGCGACGATCTTGACCGGAGCGTATCCTTATATGACGGGGATTCCGATCAACTCCTGGTACGACGCAACCGCGAAGCAGCGCACTTATTGCGTGGAAGATCGGGCGACGCAAACCTTAGGCGCTGTTCCTAAGAATCCTTGGGCGGGAACTTCTCCGAAAAATCTGGTGGCCAATACTTTGGGCGATGAACTGAAACTCGAAGGCTATCCCTCGAAAGTGGTTAGCATTGCCTTGAAAGATCGCGCTGCCATTCTGATGGGTGGTCACAAAGCAGACCTTTCGCTTTGGATGGACCAAGAATCTTTCGCGTGGGCCTCGAGCAAACATTATTTTCCGGACGGAAAACTTCCGGGCTGGATTCTAGAACTGAATAAGAAACTGGCTGCCAACAAAGGCAAGGAAGGAACTTGGAAGTCGGATGATACCGGCGGCACCGGGCTTTCTATTCCGGGTCCGTTTTCTCACACCTTTAAACAGGGCGAACACTCTTTCGAATTTCCATACGCCGTTCAACTCACTGTCGACGCCGCGGAGGCCGCCATTTCTGAAATGAAACTGGGACAGAATCCCAAAGGTGCCCCGGACCTACTCGCCGTCAGTTTCTCTTCACACGACTACATGGGACATGATCACGGCCCCAACAGCCGCGAGATGGAAGAACTCACTGTCGCGGAAGATCGCGCAGTTTCTCAGCTCCTCAACACCCTTCGAAAAAAAGTTCCCGGGGGATTGAAGAACGTTCTCATTGCCTTCACGGCCGATCATGGAATTCCGCCCATCCCCGAATGGCTCCAAGGTCAGAAAATCCTGGCAGGGAAATTGGATGAAAAAGCCATCACCCAAACCTTAAATGAAAAACTGACCCAGACCTTCGGCAAACCGGCTTCGGAAAGCTGGATCAGCTGGGGGGGCGAACTCAACTACTACATTAATCGGGATTCCTTGACGGCCAGTAAGAAGGAGCGGTCCCAGGTGGAGGAGGTCATTCGATCTGCACTTCTGGACCTTCCCGGTACCTTTAAAGTGGTGACTCAAACCGACTACCAGCAACGCCGCCTGCCCCCGGGGATTTTTGAAAACCAGTTTCTCAACAGCTACTTCCCGGGTCGAAGCGGGGACGCCATCATTATTCCCAAGCCCTACTTCATTAATAAGAGTGACACGACGGCCCATCTTTCTGGCTACACCTATGACCGGACGGTTCCTATTCTCTTTGTTGGCGCAGGGGTCAAACCGGGGAAGTACGCTACCCGAGCCGAGGTTGTGGACATCGCTCCCACCCTGGCTTACCTGATCGGGATACTTCCCCCGAACATGTCCCATGGGCGCGTCTTGTCAGAAGCCATGAGCCCCGCTGCTAACCCTTGACGCTTAATCTCAAGCATCCTAGAAATAGACATTCAGACTCTTAACTATAAAGGTTATTTCTTTGGAAAAGTTCAGCTACCTGAAGAGCATCAACATCGAGTATCTCGATGATCTTTTTAAAAAATATTTGAAAGACCCAGCCTCGGTCGAAGTGAGCTGGCGTGCCTTCTTCGAAGGTTTAGAGATGGGATTCGAAGCTTCGCCAGAAGTGGCGCATCTAACCAATGGCCACACTAACGGTCACACCGGCGGCGCCGGGGGCGGTGCAGACTTCGCCGCTGAAGTTCGTGTCTACCAACTCATCTTGGCTTACCGCGAATTTGGAAAAATGATTGCGCAGGTCGATCCACTTCATCCCGCGCCAACGACGTGCCCTCAACTCGATCTGACGAAGTACGGATTGAGCACCGCTGATTTAGAGAGAAACTTCGCTGCCGGAAATTTGATCGGCATGGGCGGAGCAAAATTAAAGGACATCATCGCCCGCTTGCAGAGCATCTACTGCGGAAGCATGGCGGTTGAAATCGATCACATTCAGAACACCGAAATTCGCGATTGGATTTTGCAGAAACTCGAGAATCGCAAAGATTCTGATTTGAGCAATGAAACTCGCAAACAGATTTTAAAGCGCCTCACTCAAGCTGAAACCTTCGAGCGCTTTTTGCACACTCGCTACGTGGCGCAAAAAAGATTTTCTGTCGAAGGTAGCGAAGCCGTCATCACCGGCATTGACTGCGCCGTTGAAACCGGCGCGGAACTCGGCGCAAAAGAATTCGTCATGGGCATGGCCCATCGCGGTCGCCTCACCACACTCGTGCACGTCTTTGGCAAAAAGCCGGAATACGTTTTTACGGAGTTCGAAGGCAAGTACGCCATTGATCCCGCTTTAGGCGAAGGGGACGTGAAGTACCATAAGGGTTACTCCACCGACATCACCACTCAAAAGGGTAAGAACGTTCACTTGTCTCTGGCTTTCAACCCCAGTCACTTGGAATTTGTGAACGCGGTTGTCGAAGGAATGGTTCGCGCCAAGCAAGATCGTTATAAAGATCGCTCGCGTGAAACCGTGATGCCGATTCTGATTCACGGCGACGCTGCGTTTGCAGGCCAAGGCGTTTGCTATGAAACTCTGAATCTCTCACAACTCCCCGGCTATCGCACCGGTGGCACCCTCCACATCATTATTAATAACCTGGTGGGATTCACAGCCACGGCGGATGAAACTCGCTCGACTCCGTATTGCTCAGACCTGGCGCGCATTCTCGATGGTCCAATCTTCCACGTGAACGGCGATGACCCGGAAGCCATGTGGTTCGCCATGAAAATCTGCGCGGAGTTCCGTCAGAAGTTTCAGACCGATGCATTCATCGATCTCGTGAGTTACAGAAAACACGGCCACAACGAAGGCGACGAACCGTCGTTCACTTCGCCGCTGCTTTACAAAAAGATCAAAGCCCATCCGTCGCCACGCGAGGTCTATTCTCAACGCCTCCAAGCAGCCGGAGTGGTAACCGCAGCTGAAGCTCAAGCCTGGATCGACGATGAGACCAACAAACTCATCAACGCACAAAACATTACTCGTGAGAAAAATCCGCAGCCCCACACTTCGAAATTCGAAGGTTTTTGGAAGGGCTATATCCAGCCGGGTGATGACGACATCTTCAAACCCGTGAAAACAGCGGTCGAAGAAAAAACTCTGAAGACCCTCTCTACCAAGATCAACACTATGCCCGCAGGTTTTAACCTGCACTCGAAGCTGACTCGCTTCTTTGAAGCGCGAGAAAAAGCGATTCAGGACGGTCATGGAATCGACTGGGGAAATGCGGAAGCATTGGCTTACGCCACCTTGGTGACTGAAGGAAATCCCGTTCGTCTTTCTGGTCAGGACGCCGGTCGCGGCACCTTCACGCATCGCCACGCCATTTTGCACGATTTTGAAACGGACGAGACATATATTCCGCTCGCAGAAATTTCAGACAAGCAGGCCGCATTCCGAGTTTACAACAGCCACCTTTCTGAAACCGGCGTCATGGGCTTTGAATTTGGTTACTCTCTCTCAGACCCGTCGAGCTTGGTGATATGGGAAGCGCAGTTCGGCGACTTTGCTAACGGTGCGCAGGTCATCATCGACCAATTTATTGCGTCAACGGAATCGAAGTGGCAGCGCATGAATGGCGTCACGTTGCTCTTGCCTCACGGTTATGAAGGTCAGGGCCCTGAGCATTCCAGCGCACGGTTGGAGCGCTTCTTGACTCTGGCGGGACGTAACAACATGTACGTCACATATCCGTCCACTCCGGCGCAGATCTTCCACCTCTTGCGACGTCAGGTGAAAACACCTTTCCGCAAACCGTTGGTCGTCATGACTCCGAAGAGCTTGCTCAGAAATCCCTTGGCCGTTTCGAAGCTCGACGAACTTTCTGCAGGACGCTTTAACGAAGTCCTGGATGACCCCGAATTTAAATCCGATGCCAAGAAAGCCAAGAAAGTTCTGATTTGCTCTGGCAAGGTTTATTACGACTTGTTTCATGCTCGCGCTGAAAGCAAGAAAATGGAGACGGCAATTGTTCGTGTCGAACAACTCTACCCGTTCCCAGAAGCGCAGCTTGCGGAAATTTTGAATCGGTACTCGGCTAAAGAATTTGTTTGGGTTCAAGAAGAGCCACGAAACATGGGTGCTTGGACTTACATCTTTAATATGTGGAATGGCGGCCTCGCCGATTTCGGAAAGAAAGTGGGCTTACGTCCCATTCGTTATGTCGGCCGCGATATTGGAGCTGCTCCCGCTGTGGGCTCAGCCAAATGGCATGAGATGGAGCAAAAGACGCTCGTCGGAAAAGCTTTCGAGGGTTAAGGAATGAAACACAATGTAGTTGCCCCCAGCGTTGGGGAATCCGTCAGCGAAGTCAGCATCCTCCGTTGGGCTAAGCAGAGTGGTGAAGCCGTGAAAGTCGGCGACCTCTTGCTTGAAATCGAATCAGATAAAGCCACTGTAGAAATCGTCGCCGAAAAGGCGGGCGTGCTGACCATCTTAAAGAAAGAAGGCGAACGCGTTCCGATTGGCGAAGTAATTGGTAACATTGACGACGCTGGGAAACCCACGGTTACTGGCAAAGCTACTGCAACGGTTGCTCCGGCTGCTGCTGCAAAAGCGCCCGCGCCTGCACCGATGGCAAGTGCAACTCCTTCTGCACCCCGAATGGCTCCGACGGCAGTGGCTTCGCACGGTGGTTCCGGCACTCCAGCTGGATTCAGCACAGGAATGCCGCTCAGTCCTTCCGTTCGGAAGATGATGATTGAGCGCGGAATTGATCCCTCGACCGTAATTGGTACCGGACGCGGTGGCCGTGTCACGAAGGGGGATGTTTCGAATCCTCAATCCGCTGCTCCGTCAAAACCGACCATGCCCCAAGCTCCTGCTTATGTAGATCGTCCGGGCGACCGTCGTGAAAAAATGACTCTGCTCCGAGCCCGCATTGCTGAGCGCCTAGTACAGGCCCAACACACGGCTGCGATTCTCACCACCTTTAATGAAGTAGATATGACCGCCGTCATGGCTCTTCGAGCGAAACACAAAGATTCTTTCAAGGCAAAACACGGTGTCTCGTTGGGATTCATGTCCTTCTTTACGCGAGCGTGCGTAGAAGCTCTGAAGCTCATGCCCGATGTCAACGCGACGATTGATGGCGGAGACATCGTTTACCACGACTTCCAAGACATCGGCATTGCAGTGGGCACGGATCGCGGCTTAGTGGTTCCGGTTCTACGCGGGGCCGGCAAAATGAACTTCGTCGAAATTGAAAAACAGATTGTGGGCTACGCTGAAAAAGCGAAAGCCGGCAAACTGTCGCTAGCAGAAATGTCCGGCGGCACGTTCACGATTTCAAACGGCGGCGTTTACGGATCCCTGCTTTCAACCCCGATTTTGAACATGCCTCAGACCGGGATCTTGGGAATGCACAAGATCCAAGAGCGTCCGGTCGCCATCAACGGCAAAGTTGAAATTCGCCCGATGATGTACTTGGCCCTTTCCTACGACCACCGAATGATTGACGGGAAGACCGCTGTAGGATTTCTGATCGCAGTAAAAGATTTTCTTGAGAACCCCGACAAGCTGGGCTTTTCAAACTAGGAGACCCGATGAGCGACGAAAAAGAATTTGATGTCGTAGTGATCGGAAGCGGCCCTGGTGGTTACGTGGCTGCGATTCGCGCAGCTCAGCTCGGCTTCAAAACGGCCTGCGTAGAAAAGTGGAAAACCCTAGGTGGAACCTGCCTCAACATCGGCTGTATTCCTTCGAAGGCGCTTCTCGATTCCAGCGAACACTTCCTCACCGCTAAAACAAAAATGCAGAAACATGGAGTGATGGTGAGCGATGTGAAGCTCGACCTTCCTCAAATGCTGAAGCGCAAAGACTCGGTTGTGCGGCAGCTCACCGGCGGGATCGCAGGTCTTTTCAAGAAACATAAAATTGAATGGCTTCAAGGTCACGGCAAGCTCGCTGGTAAAGATGGCGAAAAAACGAAGGTCGAAGTTTTGGGCGACGGCGGCTCGAAACAAACCTACACGGCAAAAAGAGTAATCCTTGCCACCGGCAGCGAACCCATCAACCTTCCGTTCATTCCCTTTGATGGCAAGCGCATTCTGAGTTCGACCGAAGCGCTCTCGATTCCAGAAGTGCCGAAGAGCTTAGTCGTCATCGGCGGCGGCGTGATTGGTTTAGAATTGGGATCCGTCTGGTTGCGATTGGGCGCAAAAGTCACTGTCATCGAATTTCAAGATCGCATCTTAGGCGGCATGGATGCGCAGATGTCTAAAGAGCTTCAGAAAATGCTCATTAAACAGGGCTTTGAATTCCGCCTGTCCTCAAAATGCTTGGGCGCGAAAGCCAAAGGCGACTGGCTCGTCGTCGAAGCTGAAGACTTAAAGGATGGAAGCAAATTCAACGTCGAATGCGATTACGTTCTCGTCGCCACTGGCCGCAAGCCCTACACGGAAAATCTAGGACTCGATACAGTGGGAATTCAGCCCGATGCCAAGGGTCGAGTAAAAGTGGATCAGCACTTTCAAACTTCCGCTTCGGGAATTTACGCTATCGGCGATATTATTGCTGGCCCGATGCTCGCCCATAAAGCAGAAGACGAAGGAATTGCTGCCGCAGAAATTATCGCGGGCCAAGCAGGACACGTGAACTACGAGGTCATTCCCGGCGTTGTCTACACTTGGCCAGAACTTGCATCTGTCGGGGCAACCGAAGAAGAACTCAAAGAAGGTGGAATTGAATACAAAGTGGGAAGCTTCCCCTTCATCGGAAATGGTCGCGCAAAAGCCATGGAAGAACCCGAAGGCCTGGTAAAAATTCTTGCCGACGCTAAGACGGATCAAGTTTTAGGCTTCCATATTTTAGGACCTCGCGCGAGCGACATGATTGCCGAAGGGGTCATGGTGATGGAGTTTGGTGGAACCGCAGAAGATATCGCGCGCTCTTGCCATGCTCACCCCACCCTCCCTGAGGCTGTGCGCGAAGCCGCACTGAACGTTGAAAAGAGACAGATCCATATATGAAATCTGAGAAATCTATCGACGAAGAAGTGGGGAAAGTTCAGGCAGATTTTCGATCGATTGCTGTACGCGTGACCTTAGAAAACATTACCAGCCGAACGAAGATTCCAAAATCTGCTGATGTAAAGGTGTTGGAAGTTCTAGAAAAAGGAATGGTGCTGGAATTTCAGCATGGCCACTGCCAAAAGGGCCATCAAATGCTGTTGAATCTGACCATTGGAATTCCCAAAGGTGCGACAGAAGAAGAAGTCATTAAATTCTCCACCAGCGCGAAGACGATCGAATACGGCATGAACGAAGAATCCGGAGCGGGCAGGGCCGTTCTCGACTTTATTCAATTCGATGGGGATGGCTGGCAAAAAATCCTTACCATTTTTGCAGAACGTCAAAAGCAGATTGCCGAGTTCCTCTCAGGTGCTCGAGGCTACTAATTTCATCAACTTAGTCCATTTAATGTCCGACTTGATTAGTCAGACTAAATAGATTACCATTATAGATGCGATGTATATTGATCGTTTGCGGTCTATCGTCTGAACTCTTATCCTGTGTTGATAACGATCTAACTAGTTGTTTTTACAGCTTTGTTCGTAGTATTTGTTTTTTTTAAGTTTGTTAAGTATAATTAATCAAGTGCGTTATTTATACTTCTTAACGCGGCGAAGAAAGAGAGAGACTATGAGCCTGGGGAGAACAAAAAACCGATCGCTGCTCGCGTGGCCGACAGCGTTATCCGTTGCTGTAGTATTCGCTGTTTCTGTTTCGAGTTGTTCCAAAATCACCAGTCTATTGAAAGGCGGCGCGGGCACCGACAGTGCTCAGCAGCAACCTCCTTCTGCGCCCGGCAGCACTACCTCGACTGCCACGGCAACGACAAATCCCGATGGCTCGACTACCGTTTCAACGACTCAGCCTGATGGCACCATTACTACTCAAACTATTCCCGCTGGCACTCCAGTTCCGACGACCGCTCAACAAACTCCTAGTCAGCCAGGAACCCCCGGCGCAGCAACCACTCCAGCTACTGGCGCTGTACCCCCGACGGCCGGAACTTCAACAACCGCTGGAACCGCGGCAACTGCTCCGACAGCAACAACTCCTGCAGCACCTGCTACGACGACTCCTACTGCTCAAACAGCCGCAGCTCCCGCTCCGGCTGCTAAGCCGCTTGCCCCCGAAAAACTTTGTTACAAAATGACCTTTCATCATAAGCCCAGCCCCGGTCACTCCGATCGCGAGAGCTGCAGCGCTCACAAAAACTTTATCAAGCTGACCCAAGAAGATGTGAACTTGAAGTCCTTCTGTCTCAGAGTGGACAACGTTCCCGTCAAATACCAAGTGGTCAAAACTAAAAAGACTAAGAAGCTGATCGGTCTCATGATTGAGCCGGTTGCTGGTCCAAATTCGGTGATCACTGCAAACTTCTGCACAGGCAAAATGACTTGTAAGGAAGATTGCAAGATCCCGAAAGACAGTTTTATGGATGCCATCGGTGGCGAAGACAACAACGCTAAAACCGAGAACGTGCAAATCGTTCAGTGGGATCCAACGGAAAAGGGAACTGATAAGGATGTCAGCGCCCAACTCGAGGCAGAGCTGAAAAAGGAATTAGCCGGAACGTCAGGCCTCAAAGTGTTCGAAGATTGGGTAAACGACGACCAATCGTTGTCGTGTGGTACCAAGTCTCGGGCGGCACTCCCTGGAGTGAATCCCGAAGCCTTGACTACTGCTGCCCGGAGGTAAGTAGTTATGTTTAGTGTAAGGGATTACACCCGTTCCGCATTTTTGGGCGTTTCACTCGCCGTGTCGGTCACTGCCTGCACGGGAACTACGCCGGACATCTTGCGTCTTGCTCAGCAAAGCGAAACGTTCAGCACCACTCAAACGGTGAATACGAAAGTCGACTTGCTCTGGGTAGTGGACAACTCTGCCAGCATGGACGTCCAACAAAAGAAGCTTCGTGAAGGGTTTTCGGCTTTCGCAACCAAGTACATGCAACCGACCTGGGACATTCGTGTCGCCGTCATTCCAACGGACGTGTACCTCGCTAACTCTTACTGGACCAGCTATCTGGATAGAACGATTCCAGGCACTGTCGGCGCTCACTCCACAATCGTGGATACGAAGGCCGCAGCCGGCTCTTGGATCAACCCTGTTTGGAATACGCTTCTTGTGAACCTCACGCCGGGCCCAAACCTGGGTGCATTCACCAACGGTTTAAAATACAAAGAGCTCATTCCAGTTTGGGGCCCGAACTATTCAAAGCTCCTTCCAGGAAATCACGACGGCCCCATTCCCGGCCTTTGCTCGGAATTGTTGCCGTACTTTGCTAGCACGCAGTCCGGTTCTCCGAACTGCCAAGTCCGCGACAGCGGCGCAACGGGAACCACGAATTGCTTGAATCCCGCTTCGGGTCAAGATTCGTCTTCTCAGTGCGTGAACACCATTCAGAACGACACGGTTCGCAGTGGTAAAGCCATTGTGAAAACCATGCCACCCACGGGCACTGCGGGCGACCAGGTTTGGATCGATCGCTTGATCGAAGACTTCATGGTGAACGTCACCACCGGTACTGCCGGCCAAGGTTCTGAGCGTGGCTTCAGTTCTGTTCTGCAAATGCTTGCCGACAACGAAGGTACGGCTACGTCCTTCTTCAGAGCAGGCGCTGTGCACGGAATTATTTTCATTTCTGACGAAGACGACCAATCCGTCACAGATCCTACGAGCCCGGCATCGGATTATCATCCGATGTGGGAATACTCTTGCGATCAGGCTGGCCTTATCGCTTTGAACAACGGTTCTCCCAACCCGGTGAAAAACATCTCGGGTGCTAACGGTTACTGCTGCACAGGCGCAGGATGTTCGTACGGCGCACACGCCAACACGGGCACAACCTGTCCTGCAAAAACCATCGACGGCAACAGCTGGACGGTTTCTGTGTGCCCACGCACCAGCAAACTCGTTCCGGTCTCTGGCTCTTCTTCGGTGAAATCGCAGCTCGATACGTTCTTCACCGCTCTTGAAGGCGGCAACGTCGCGCTCATGAACTACTTTGTGGTTTCAATCGTGCCGACCACTTGGGCATCGGTTCAAGCGATTCAAACCGCACGCGTCGCAAGCGACGTGGCTAACGGCCAAATCGTGCAACGCGCTGTGGATCGCGGCGATCGATACATGGACCTCGTAACGCAAGTCGGTAACGGTTCGTTTACTATGGACATTAACTTGGCCAACTACACGACCATTTTGAACGCCATTGGTAACGCCGTCATCGCCAAAAAAGGCACTTTTGAGCTCACCCGAGCCCCCACAGGATTAGAAGATTTGAAAGTTTATGTGGTGCACCAAGATGGTTCGAAATCTCTTGTAAGTTCGAGCATCTACACGATTTCGGGCAGCCAAATCGTGATCTCAGACATCAACTTTATTCTCTCCCTGAAGGCTACGGACTCAATACTAATCAGTTATGAGCCGAAAACTATTACATAGAAGTTTAACTTCTTTAGGGGGGATTACATAAAATGGGCGGTTTTTTTGAGTTCCTGAGGACCAGCTTTTGGCACGTAGCGCCAATTTTGCTGACCGCAGCCTTCGCCACTGCGATTATTCTGGAAAGGACCAAGAGTCTTTTTGGTACCTATCCCATGAAAAATCAGCACGGCTTTTTTGACAAGATCCGCGATCTTGTCATGGGAGGCAAACTCGGGGAAGCCATCGCACTCTGCGATCGTTTTCCGAGTAAACCCGTTGCTCAAGTTGTTAAACAGGCTCTATTGAGAGCCCATCAGCCTGAGAACTTAATCGAACACGGCGTTGAACTTGCGGTTGGCGAAGCCACCCAAAAGATTCAGAAGCGTACTTCGTTCCTAGCCACGATCGCAAACGTTGCGACGTTGTTGGGTCTGTTTGGTACCATCGCCGGTCTGATTCAATCATTCGATGCCGTCGGTCACGCAGATCCGCAGCAGAAGTCAGCGCTTCTCGCAGCCGGTATCTCGCAAGCCATGAACGCCACGATGCTGGGATTGGGAGTCGCCATTCCTTGTATGTTGGCATTCAGCTTCTTGATCAACGCTTCGAACAGAATGATCGGCGATTTGGACCATTCCTCCGTAAAGGTGATGGACCTGCTGAAACAACGTTATTACGCAAGCGAGATGGAGGCACTGAATCCTCTCGTAAACCCTACGACGGGGACGGCGGCGGACGATGACGACGAAGACTCATCGACCACTTCGAAGGAAGGTAAGGGTGGCAAAGGCGCCACTGTCGTCCCTATTAGGAGAGGCGCATGAGCGCAGGTGTCTCGAGCGGTAGCGGAGCTAGAGGGGATACGAGCCAGGATTTTGAGCTCAATATTGCCTCTATCATTGACTGCTTCACCGTTCTCATCACCTTCATGCTTGCCTCAGCATCCTTCATCTCCATCGGAGTCTTAGATGCGGGGATCTCTGCAGGCGGTTCAACTGCAAACGCAGCAAAGCCACCATCAGTGACTCTCAGCATTCTCCTCAAGCCTGATAAAGACATTGAGGTCAAAATCTCCGGTAAAACGAACCTGACCGTGAAGTTGCCAGCCAAAAATAAAGACTGGGACTTCGACGCACTCACTGCGCACTTGGCCGCCGACAAAGCCAAGTGGAGCGATCTCGCCGGCGTGACCCTGACCGCTGAGAACGACGTGCAGTACAAAGAAGTAGTGCGCTCGATGGAAACGATTCGCAAAACGTTTCCCGCGGTCTTATTGGGTGGATTCTAACCGTGAAAAAGAAACGCAGACTCCAAAACGATGAAATGGCCCTGCAGATTACTTCGATGGCGGATATCTTCACCATCTTGCTGGTCTTTTTGTTGAAGAGTTTTGCAACCAGCGCAGTTTCGATCACTCCTGAAAAAGGAATGATGATTCCGCAAGCGTTCCTTGCGGGTTCAACAGAAGAAGCGCTGAAAGTTCAGATTTCGGAAACCACCGTGTCAGTTGAAGGAAACCCAGTCACCACACTAACGACTTTCAAGTTTCCAACAAGTGACCTTCAAACCAACGGTACTTCGAAAACTCTCTCGGCAGGATTGGAAAAAGAGCGAAAACGCCAACTCATTATCGCTCAAGCCAATCCGTCCGTGAAAGTAGATTCCCGCATTATCATTGTTGCTGACCAACGCGCTCCCTACTCCACCATCAAGTCTGTACTCGCGTCTGCTGCAGTAAATGGATACACCGATTTTAAGCTTGCTGTAGTAAAGGGTGACTAGCTGATGAGTTCTCTCAAAACTGGGCTTCAGCTTTTGCTGATAGGCGCTCTGTGCCAGGGCGGCCTTTTTTCTATTTCTCACGCCAAAGAAAGTGGCAACAAGCGCGAGTCCCACGAGCGAAACGTCGACGCAGTAGCAATGGCTTCACAAGATGCGGCCATCACCAAACTTTCCGCTCTCCTCAAAAAGTATCGAGGCGCTCGCCAAGAATCTGTTTTGCTCGCCAAACTGGCTGAGCTCAAACAGCAAAAAGCTTCCATTCAGTTCCGAATTGCACACGGATCGGCTCATAACACTGGCAAAGCCGTTGACCTCGTCAGGTACAAGAAGACCATGGGTGAGATCATTGGTCTCTTCGACGACTTGATTCGCCGCTTTCCCAACTACGCCGAGATTCACGTCGCTTACCTGAATCGTGGAAAAGCTTACGAAGAAATCGGGAACAAGCTTCACGCCGCAAAAGACTACACCTACTTGGTTACCCACTATCCGAACGTCGAGCAAATCTATCCGGCGTACATGGCACTCGCAGAATTCGCGATCGACGAAGGCAACCACCCCAAGGCCATTGGGTACTTGAAGAATGTGGAGAAAGATCCAGAGAATCCGTACTACCCGTTCGCTCTCTACAAGATGGCATGGTCGTATTATAACTTAAGAGCCATTCCCAATTCTCTGAGCTACGTTGAGAAACACCTGGCTTACTACAATAAGAAACTTGCTCAGCTGACACCGCAAGAGGCTGCGGCCTCTCCCGACACTTCCTTGCGCGAAACGATGCTTTCAGACTCCACCACGTTTTACTTTGATGGCTTCGAGCAGAAACTGCCCGAGTTCAATACGGCCAACGCGTATGCCTATTTCAAAAAACTTGACCAGGGCACTGCCTATGGAAAGATGCTCGTTCGATATGTGAAACTGCTTCGTTCGCACAATCACAACGACGAAATCCAGAAATGGAAATCCTTAGTCTTGGAAAACGATTGGCAACGCCCGGAATCTTTGGAAGTCGTATTGGTCACTTTCGAACACGTCCTCAATCAACGAAACTACGCGTCGGTGGCTAACGTTTCGAAAGACATCGTCGCACTGAATCATAAGTCCCCTAAGATCGACGGCTATCCCAAAGCGCAGCGCATGTTGCTAGAAACGGCTGAAAAACTCCAAGGCATCATCGTCAAAAACAAAGCCAGCCAAGATGTGATTCCGCTCAGCGAAAGCTTGGCCACCATTTACGAATCTTTTACGCAGATCGTGCCCGAAGCAGATCCCAGAATTCCGCGCGTGCATTACAACTTAGCTGAAACGCTCTTCACGATTAAACAGTATGACAAAGCCACTGAGAACTACCGCTGGATCGTCGACAAGCGCATTACTGGTGGAGCCGCAAGCGGTCTCGCTCAACAAGACATCAAAGACGCGCCGTTAAAAGCTATTGCCGCTCGCTACGAAGTCTTGAAGCAAAAGAAACTCATTCCTACAGAATTGAAACCGGAAATGCTCAGCAAGACAGACGACTCGAAGAGCATGGACCCCAAGGTTGAAGAATGGGTGAAGTGGGTCGACAAAGAAGACGGCAGAACCACGAACGAAGCCTACGATCACTTCCTGTTTGAAGCGAACCGAACTCTCTATTCGAATGCTCACATTAAATCAGCAACCGAACGTTTACTGAAGTTCGCTAAACGCAATCCGAACTCGAAGGCGGCCATTGGCTCTGCGACTCTAGCCCTTGACACCTACATTGTTTCAAACGATTGGGAAAACACTCACGACCTGGCCGAGAGCCTCATGGACGTAAAAGCCTGGGCAAAGACGGACTTTGCAAAACGACTTTATAAAGTCGCTGCAGACTCTTCTTACAAACTTTTGGAAAACGATCACCGAGCCAAAGAATACTCTCGCGCACTCAAGAAAGCGGAGAAATTCTTAGAGAAGTATAAGGACAGCGAACGTACGGTGGATGCTCTAGCCCTTGCAGGCAGCTCGGCCATGAACAACAAAGACTATCCCCGCGCGTTGCAATACTTCTCGCGACTCATTGAGGTCGCTCCTAAATCGAATTACGTAGGCGACGCCCTGCTCGCTCGCGGGAACATTCAAGAAGAACAATACATTTTCGCGGGTGCCGCAAAAGATTACCGCAACTACTTGTTTCACCCCTCCTCTCAAAAGGTGAGCAGTGGCGATCGCGCGAAGCTTCGCAAGAAGATTCTGGCGTTGGCTTGGCTCTCCGGGGAAGCCGGCGAACTCAAAGCAGCACTAGGATCCAATCAGATCTGCACCGAGTCTCTCGAAGAAGAATGTAACCTCTACCAAGCTTTCTTAGCCCTCGGAAACACAAGCCCGAGCGACGGTGCTATTCAAAACGCCATGGAACAAGCCAAAAAAGGCCCCGACAAAAGCAAGTCCATCTGGGCTGCTGTGGCTTTGGATTCAGCTGACCGTCTCAAATTTCATGAACGCATGAGTATGGTGCGACAGGTGGCAAACCATTGGGATGAGCTGGAATCTCTCTCGGCCTTCACTTTACTTCCAAAAATTTCCGCAAGCATTCCGAAGGCCTTTGAACTGAACCGTTCTCAGATGAAAGACATTGCTCCGCTTCGCGCGAACGAAAAATACATCGCTCGTCGCATCGAAGTGATTCGCGATATGGAGAATACGGGCGCCAAGGTTCTGAAGAAACTCCCCTGGTCTCGGGTGAGAGCTCTCGTCTTAAACGAAATCGCAACTCTCTATTTAAATCTCTCTCGCGAGTTGGCGGCCCTTCCAAAACCCAAGGACCTGGCTGAAAAAGATTTTGCAGCTTACGACGAAACCATTCGTAAACTGACGCTCCCCTTTGAAGAGAAGGGACAGGAAATTCGCGGCAAGGCCTTCGAAATCGCGTCTCGTTTTGCAATTGAAGACAGCGCTTTCAAATCGGTGGTTGTTCCGTTCTTCCAAGACAATCCGTCGCAAGCAAATTCCTTGCAGGCCAACGGAACTCAATCGAACGACATGAAGACAGTCACGATCGATCTCGATCTTGCGGACAGCTTGGATCCTTCGGGGGGCTGGAGCTCGATCGATCCGAACAAAACCCAAGAATCCAATCCGGTGAAGTACCTAAAAATCCGCTGGTACCTCGCCATCCAGAATCGAAAGTGGGCTCAGGTGGCTTTCTTCTTACAAGAGGCCAAGGAAAAGAAACTTCTCTCGGATCAATCGCTGCGCGTCGCTCGAGCCGTCTCGCTTTACGCCGCAGGAGCGAAGGGTGAAGCCCTGACTGAAATTAGCGAACTACGTGCCGATCTCGAGGGCTCGGCAAAGAAGTCTGCGACCATCGCACTTCTCAGCCACTACTACGCGTCCTACTCGCGCGAACGATCCAAAGATTTGATGAAGGAGCTGGAAACCATCGACCCGAACGGAGGCTCGCGCCTGCTTTCATCGGTTCGAAAGTGGAATAAAGACAAATAGAAGCCCGTCTTTATTAAATAAAGCTTATTTATCAACAAGTTAGAAGTAAAACTAAATAGTTTGAAAAAGTTAATCTTTTTAATTAAAATTAACTATGGTCCTGTGACTACAGGAGAAAGGAGCGAGACGTGAAAATTCTAAAAACCCTGGCCATCGTGACACTCTTGATTTTCTCGACGTCGAGCTTCGCCAAATCCGGAGGCGGCCCTTCGCGCGAGAAGGTCATCGATTTCGATGATGAAGTGATCGAAGGCATGAACAAGCGCCCGTTAGATTCCTTAAATCAATTGTCAGAGAAAAATAAACGCGCACAGAAACCCCATCTTTATAAGAAGCGCGGAGGTTTCAAATCTGAAACCACCACCACTCTGCGTGAAATGAGATTCTCGCAATGAAAACTTCTCGTTCAAAAACTACAGCACCGCGATCCTACGTCGTAACGACTTCCATCGAAGGCCGTTCCATGACGCAAGTTTGGGATCCTTCTGCTCCGATGGGAGTGGGGCATCCTTTCCGCTGGGTAATTGAACAAACCGACAAAGGCGTTCGTATTCGCGACTTGGGAATGAAGCCAGGCGAACCCGTCACTCAATCCGTGGAAGAAATTCCCGCCGCTAAATTAGCGGAGAGCTTAAAGTCAGGAAAACCCTTTGAAGTAAAAGATATTCCTGGAGCAGACAAGAAGGTCGCTATTCGAATCGCTCCTTCCTATCAGCTCATGGCTCCGTTTGAGGCTGCCAAGAATATCGACAAGGAACCGGGTGACCTCTTCTACTTTTCTTGCATCGGCGACTGGGTGGTCGGCTATGGCAAGATGGCCTCGAGCTACACCGGCCGCATCCAAGGTAAACCCGCTTTTACGATCAAAAAGAAATCGGGTGAAGTCTCCGTTCAGTTCCAAGAAAAAGGCGCGATGATCGCGGACATCGAGCGCGGCAACTCCCGCCCTGCCGGAGATTCACTCGAACTCAATAGCGATGAATTACCTCATCTGAAAATTCAAATTGGTCACCACACCTGGCGTTTTAATAAAACCATGGCTCCGCCTTTTTCGGATGTCGTCGCCGGCGGAAAGAAAACTGCAGCACAGGTTGCCAATGAAAAAGAAGAAAAGCTTTTCAAAACTTCCATCGTAGGAACCTCTGCGATACTCACCGGCTTTATCTTGCTCGGTCTCATTTGGCCCAAGCCAGATCCAAGTAAAGAAGAACTGGTTCCGCCCCAGTACGCAAAGATTGTGATGGCACCACCCCGAGAAGCTCCGCCCTCGGAACCAACCAAGGCGTCACAAGCAGCTGCAGGCGCTCCAGCTGCGGTTCAAAAAACTGCAGCAGTCAAAGCTCTCCGTTCGGAAGCCCTACAAAACTCCATCAGCGGATTGCTCAAAGGTGGCATGACCAATTTACTAGCTCAGTCGGACCTCGTTTCAGGCAACAAAGCCTCGAACCAAGCCAAAGCCCTTTTCGACTCTAAATCAGAATCGCTCCGCGCTACGAGCCCTGCGACCAAAATCAACGACTCGAAGGACACCAAAGTCTCAGCAGTCGGTGGAACTGGCGGCAAAGAAGGCTCGGGCTATGGCAAAGGCAGCGACGCAAAAATTACTGGCCAAGGCTCTGCTCACGTTTCGTTGGACCTGAAGGACGTGAACGTCGAAGAAGGTCTGTCTCGGGATGAAGTCGGCGAAGTCATCCACAAACACATGAGCGAAGTTCGCTACTGCTACGAATCAGCAATGCTGCGTACGCCAGATCTCGAAGGAAAACTCATGGTGGCCTTCGTGATTGGCGGAACAGGAACGGTGAAGACAGCATCGGTGAAATCGTCCACACTTTCGGATGCACGCCTCGACGACTGCGTGATCCGTCGGCTGATGACTTGGAAATTCCCGCAACCGAAGGGAAAAATCGAAGTGGCCGTCAACTATCCATTCATCTTTAAAACTTTGGGAAGATAGGGAACTGAACTATGAAAACTTTAAACCCCACTACGATTACAGCGACGATTGCTCTATTAGCGGGGCTTGTGTCGACAGCTGCGGCTGAAGATACCCGCAAGCTCAAAGACGTTCCAGCAGCTCCAGCTGAAGCCAATGCAACGGGCACCGAGAAGGTGGATGTCAACGCCATCAAAGATAAATACTGGGCTCGCGGCGACGAATCCAAACTCGAAGTCGTTCAAAACCGTCTCTATTCCAAGGCCAAGAAATTCGAAATCGAACCCATGGCCTCTATCATTGTGACCGATCCATTCTTGGACGACCGATCGCTCGCGCTGATGCTCGCATACCACTTAGATGAGTACATCTCGGTAGGCTTGCTTGCCCGAAAAGACTTCACGGTTCCGTCAGCGACTTCGAAAGACTTTCAGTCCAGAACTTCCGGTGGCTACCCCAACATTAACTCCCCGACCGCGTATTACGGCGCAGAAATCACGGGAAGCTTACTCTACGGAAAACTGAGCGTAGTCGGTAAAGCCATCATTTACTACGACATGCATTTAATTGGTGGAGCAGGCCTCACGCAAACAGTTGCCACAGCAACCGACGGTCAGCAATTCTACAACAACAACATCACGGCTCACGTCGGTATCGGCCAAAAGATCTTCTTATCGAAAACTGTGGCATTCCGCTTTGACTACCGTGTCTTTATCTACGGTGAAAAACTCTACCAATTGAACGGTGTCAACATCGGTCAAGACCTAGGAAGCCGTACCAACTTTTCAAACGCTCTCAGCCTCGGATTTAGCTTCTTCCTTGGTGGAGGAGGCGAACCTAAAAAATGAGATTCGAAGTAGTCCTTGCTTCACTTTTGCTGCTCTCCCCTCCCTCGCTAGCGGACGACGCAGCTGAGAGGGATTCGTTTTTTCAACGAATTCGAAGCAAGTTCATTAAAGCGACGGGGAATAAGCAACCCCAGGAAGTAGCCCAACCCGCCGCTCCGGCCCCAGATCCATCAGCAGTTGCTGCTCAAGAAGCGGCTAAGGAAACTGCTAAAGAGAAATCTCTGATCTTTGCTGATAAGGCGTGCACGTTTCAAGAAAGTTGGAACGAAACTCCAAAATTTACCAAAGACTTCTGGAAAGAGCTATCGTCACTCACCTCAGGAAAATCATCTCCAGCTTTTGGATTTTCACAGGCGCTGGCTTACAGAAATATTTATCGCGAACCCGAAGGAAAACTCCTGACAGAGTACTGGATTTCGCGCGCACTTCTTCAAGCCAAGCTCTACCATATTGCTTACTACGGATTCACAGCTGTCGTTGCTGCCCCACTTCGCTCGGACACGATGGGAATCCAGCTTGCAGCCCTCACCTGCTTAAATCACATCATTCAAAAATATCCGTCGTTTGAACTTCCTCAAGCCGTAACAACGAGCTTGGCAGACTACGCTTCCGTCAATGTGCCCAAGAAATTAAAAACGCCACTTCTCGAATACGCCCTCTTGGCCGCAATCGATGCCACCTCCGAACGCACCAGTAAAACAGGCGCGGACTGGAAGGAATCGGAACTTCGTTCTCTAGCAAAAGTCTTGAAAGGCTCGGGAGCTTACGAAAACCTCGTCACCGGAATTTGGGCTGCACGCCGTCTGAACTATCCGCAATCCGTCCGCGAACTCGAAAAGTTTATCGCCATTCCTGATAAACCCGCATCACTGGCTCATTTTAATGACCGTGCACGGCTGATCTTGGCTCGCTCCTACTACTCCAACGGTCAGTATGACAAAGCTACCCTTCAGCTTCGCGCCATCAGCAAAGGCTCCAACGATTTAGCCGAAGTTCTTTCCGAGTTAGCATGGAGCGAACTCATGACGGGAAATTACACCGATGCCATCGGTGCAGCAACGAGCTTACAGGCGGGGGGACTGATTCACACGTTCTCGCCCGAAGGCCCGATGGTGATGGCTATGGCGCTGAACGAAATCTGCCAATATCCTGATTCACTTCAGACCATTCAAATCTTTCAGAAGGATTACGTCCCCGTTTACAACTGGCTCTCGGGCTGGATGCGAATGAAGCAAGGGAAGAAGTCCCTCGACCTATATAAAATGGCCGTGAACTTCCTGAAAAAGAAATCCGACGTGCCGCCCCGAATCGGTACCCAGTGGATCCGATCACCCATTTTCATTTCTCACCAAGAAGAGATCAATCTCATGTTTGATGAGAAGGAAGCGGTCTTAAAGCTGGGTAAAGCCGGTTCCGCAGAACAGAAAAAACTTGCCGCCGACCTACTGGCTCAATTCAATGTTTTAAGACCTAAGATTGCGGCCGCCAAAAAGAAGATGGTTTATGGCGACAGCCTGCCCGACAAAATTCTGAGCGAGCTTGCCGACCTGAAACGCAAGATTACTCTCTATCGTCGGTACCGAGATGCTGCTCCCGTTTGGCGCGCCATCCTTGCCAACTACCAAAAGAAAGTTCGCCCTCGTGAAGCTCAGCTCCTTGCTTCCATCAATAAAGAATTGAACGTACAAACCGAGAGCATGCTCGTGAAGCTGGAAGAAATCGCCGAAAACAACCAGCTCATCGAAGTCGAGATTTATAACGGCGCCACCCAAGACATTATTTGGCAGAACGCGCACCCCGATTACAAGAAAGTTGCCCAGGAAATGGCTAAGGAATCAGGCGAAGTCGCCTCTGCAAAAGTTTGGGACTGGGGTAAAGCCCCCACTAGCAACGCCGACGAAGCCCAAGAAGTCTGGGAAGACGAACTCGGTTCATTCAAGGCCCGCACCTTTGATAACTGCAATAGCAAAGACCGCTATCTTGCATTGAAGAAGAAAGACGGAGGGAAGCTCTAATGCTAAAACCCACTCATAAAGCACTCCAGGCAGTTTGCCACGATTTTAGAAACGTCGTGAACGGTATGATCGAAGAGTTCAATGAACTGGGCTGTGAAGTCACCAGCCTGGTGGAATCTTCTGATCCCATTTTTTCTCAACGATCGAATATCGTGATCAACTTGCTCAATGAAAAAACGGGTAAGTCCGTCACCCTCCCAGCCCGTCTCACCCGCGCGTTTCGAAAAGATGGGTCGTGGTGCTACCGAATTCGCTGGCAGCACCCTTACAGCTTCGACGCTGCAAAAGCGCTCTAAAAACTCATTGCCAGTCCGCCGCCGAATTCAAATCCGGTCATGCTCAGACTGATAGGCTGAAACTCGCCTCCCACTTTGAATCGAGAAGCTCCGTTGCCCTCTACGCCCGGGGTGAGATTCCCGGATTCCAAATATCGAAAGCCCACTTCTGCTACAAAGGTCAGCGTTTTAGTGAGCTGTAATTCAGCGTTCAGTTTAGCCATCCCCGTAAAGGAAGACGCAGCCCAAATAGTTTCATTGGGGGTAGACTGCTGAAGCGCTCCCGCCGTGAACTTCAATCCCACCGCAAACCCAATCAACGCACCCGCACTCAGATGAAATCCGTCGGATCCCACCAACGCGTATTCCAAACCGGCCTGAATCGGAAAAGCCACGTAGCTCAATTGAAACGTATCAAACGGAGTGATGTCATTCACTGCTACCAAGCTCTTCGTCAACATTTCAAAGCGAAAGAGAAGGGAGAGATCATCCGCCATCGGGTACACTCCTTCAGCGCCGTATCCCATCGCATTGGTCAAGGAGCCAAAGCCCAGCATGGCATTCAAACTTTTCGCATCGAAGAGATTGTAGGTCACCAAAGCACGGACCCGAAAGCTTCCGTGCGGACGTTTCACTGCAGTAGCTGGTTCCAATTCCTTTTCCATCACAGGAATTTTTGGAACTGCTCCCAAACGTAGAGCGTCGGCATGAACCCAGCCCACAAGTCCTGCTTTAGTTTTGACCTTATGAAAACCTTTAACCGGATAGTTGCTCGCCATGAGCTGAGTGCCACGAGGAATAGAATCAATTCTTCGAAAGTTCGTGCCCGGCCCTTCAAAAACTTCAGCAGAGGGTACCAGTACCACCCCTACTCGAGCCGCCAACGCCTTGTTTGGAAGGATTACTACCGAGAGCGCAAGAAAAGTAAGAACCCCAAATTTCAGACCCCACCCGCGCGGGACTGAAATCACTTCAGAACCCTCGTCAAATCCACCGGATTTACTTTGACGTGATTAATCACTGCGGCCCAGTGCAAGTGCGGACCAGTAGCGCGGCCCGTTTTACCAGCAAGACCAATCAGCTGATTCGCTTTCACTGTTGCGCCCTGCTTGATTTTAAATTCGCTCATGTGCGCGTAAAGTGTGTACACACCGTAACCATGATCGATGATCACCGTATTTCCAGTGAAGAAAAGATTTCTGCGCATCACCACGACACCCGGTGCTGCGGAATATATCGGCGTTCCCACTGCAGCTTTTAAATCCACACCGCTGTGAAAACTTTGAAGCTCGCCATTAAAAATTCGCTTCGTACCATAGAAGCTCGTCATGTCGCTCGCAATCGGCTTTACAAACGGTCCAGTCCAATAGCGTTTTTCTGTATAGGTTCTGTAAATAATTCCGAGCGCCTTGTTTTCCTTTTGAATTCGAACCATATCCTTCGGTTTCGGTTTCACCTTCCGAGGATTGACGCTCAAAGTTTCATAAGGATAATTGCCGTCGATAATATCGAAGCTCAGATTTTCTTTTCGCTCGCTGTCACCTTCCATGACTTTCACGACAACTTTGGAAGAACCCTGAGCAGTATTGAAAGGTACACCAATCAGCGCCTGATACATTCCAGGCCCAAGTTCTGGACTAGGAAAAAACTTAGCGTTCGTTTCACCTAAACTCGCTCGATATTTTTTAACAGCATCCGGATCGCTAGATTTCAAAGTAACGACAAGCAATGAACCATCGACCACTTCGGTAGAGGAGAGATGTATTTCTTCAGTAGCAGCCGTACTTCGAGGAACTGTTCCACAAGCAATCAGCAAAAGAGCAAACCAGAGGGCCCCGACCTGCTTCTTATTTCGCAACGACGTTTGCTTTCCCATCATAGAACGTAACTGTCAGCTCCTGACCGCTTTTCACTTGTTTGGCACTCCTGACGACTTCGCCCGAATTTTCTCTGATCATTGTGTAGCCTCGCTCAAGGACACGCAAGGGAGAAAGCGCATCCATTCGACCCGCCAGGCCTTCTATCGAATTTCTCTTCTGTTTTAAAAAGGTTGTAAAGGCCCGCTCCATTCGTGCGCCCAATTCGTCGCAGCGCTGGGCCTGTTCTCGAAGCTTATCTTTTGGGCTAATTAATCGCGCTCGCACATGAGAAAGCAGGGCCTTCTTCTGGGCCAAGTCCCTCAGCATCGTGCGATAGAGACGGTCTTTGGAGTCTCTTAAAATTCGAGCCGTCTCCAACCAATGTCCGGTAACGATTTCTGCAGCAGCTGAGGGCGTGGGCGCTCTCAAATCAGCCACGAAGTCCGAAATGGTAAAATCAATTTCGTGTCCGACCGCCGAAACCACCGGCAGCTCCGAAGCCGCTATTGCGTGAGCCAATCGCTCATCATTAAAACACCAGAGGTCCTCAATGCTCCCGCCACCACGAGCCAATACCACCACGTCACCTAAGCGATGTTGATTAGCGATCTCCAAACCCCGAATGATTTGAGCGGGTGCTGCATCTCCTTGAACGACAGCAGGGATCACCACCACTTCGACGTGCGGTGCCCGACGCGCCAGAATATTCAACATGTCTCGAATCGCTGCACCCGACGGAGAGGTCACCACCGCTATTCGATGCGGGAACTTGGGGAGCTCTCTTTTTCTTTCGCGCGCAAACAAGCCCTGCGCCGTGAGCTTGGCTTTCAATTGCTCAAACGCGATTTGAAGCGCGCCGGCGCCCAAGGGTTCTACATGATCTATAATGAGCTGATAACTTCCACGCGGTGGATAGATCGACAACTTTCCGCGACAGAGAACCTGCAAACCATCCTTGATATCGAAGCTGACCTTGCCGCTCCGCTGGCGAGATCCCCACGAAAACACAGCCGCTGAAATACAGGCCTCAGCATCTTTTAATGAGAAATAGATGTGTCCAGAAGCAGCGGGCCGGTAGTTACTCACCTCGCCTTGAACCCAGACTTGGGCAAAGCTCGGTTCGAGCACGCCACGAATCTGGTGAGTGAGTTCTGAAACCGTGAATGCCTGAGGCTTGGCCTTGGTCGGGGTGGAGGAGCTCGGTTGAGAAAAAAGCGGCAACTCCTCTAAAGTCATAAAATCTAAAATTCACCCTTCTCTAGTCAGTCTCCCGCGGTTCGCTCTTGGGAGACTCCTTAGGACTTGCCACCTTCGTGCCGGCGGTCTGAGCCGTATTTTGGTCAAAGGCGGCGAACTTCTTGAAGACGTCATAAGACTTCAAATAATTGAGGGCCTCACGAACCTGATAGTCTTCCTTCGGATTGAACTTCAGGGGCGACATTTCGTCTTCGTCTTTATCCTTATCCTTCGAATCCTTGGATTTATCATCCTTTTTAGAAATCTTTTCTAACTCTTCCTTCTTAAATTCCTTGGCACCTTCTTCGCCATCCGTGTTGATCATATGACCCTTCAAGTCACGCTCACGGAGGAAGTCTTGCTTACGACGCGCTTCGGCCAAAAGCTTCGAGTCGAAATCGTCCAATATAATGTCCGGCTGAACACCCTTCTCTTGAATGCTTCGACCGCTTGGCGTGTAGTACCGGGCAACCGTCAGCTTGAGACCCATCTCAGGTCCGAGCTCAATCACCGTTTGAACAGACCCTTTACCAAAGGTCGGCTGACCCATAATGATGGCGCGATGGTGATCTTGAAGCGCACCAGCGACGATCTCTGCTGCAGATGCCGTGCTGGAGTTCACAAGAATTGCGACCGGGAAATCTTTAAATGCCATTCCCTTCTTCGCGTACTTCACTTCTTTCTGATCTTTGTTTCGAGGAATGGTCGACACCACGACCCCTTCATCCATGAAAAGAGACGAAACATCGACAGCTTGATCTAAGAGACCACCCGGATTCGTACGCAGATCGAAAACTAACCCACGAAGCTTTTCTTTTTCGCCCAATTTCTTTACGGCCTTTTGGACGTCCTGAGCAGCGCTCTCATTAAAGCTCGTCAAGCGAACGTAACCATACTTCGGCTCGAGTTGCTCGGACTTCACGGATTGAATCTTGATGATATCGCGAGTGACCTTCACTTCTTTGATCTCTTTAAATCCGTCGCGATAAATAGAAAGAGTTACAGGGGTTCCCTTCTTGCCACGCATTTTGGAAACCGCTTCAACCAGGGTCATGCCCTTGGTGCTCTCTTTGTCGATCTTCACAATGCGGTCGTTCGGTTTCAAACCGGCCTTCCAAGCGGGCGTATCTTCGATCGGGGCAATAATGGTGAGAATGTTGTCTTTCATCCCGATTTCAATTCCAAGCCCACCAAACTTCCCTTTGGTGTCGATCTTCATGTCTTTGAAAACTTCTGGTGGCAAGAAATTCGAGTGCGGATCGAGAGTCTCGAGCATTCCTTTAATTGCACCGTACATGAGGTCTTTGTTTTTTACTTTTTCAGCGTCGACGTAATTACTTTCGACGAAATGAAGAACTTTTTGGAAGAGCTCCAGATTTTCATAGCGCTCTTGCTGCTTAGGTCCGCCCGAGAGTGCAACCGATCCGCCCGCCGCTTGCGCCGTGGCGACCATGATCGCTTCTTGCGTGAGACTTTGTCCCACTGAAATTCCTAACCAAGAAATGACTGCGATGACGAGAAGAACAGAAACTCTCTTTAAGAGATATGCCATATGGGAGAAACCCTTATTATTAGTTAAAAATCACAGGCGGTGCTTACTTATAAGATTAGACTAATTGGAAATCCACTGCAACGGGTTGACCGGCACATTTCGTGAGCGAATTTCAAAATAGACGGGCGTCCCGGCAATATCTGTCTTTCCGATCACATCGCCCGCCTTTACGCGTGTTCCGATAGGCAATTTCGTCTCACCTAGATGAGCGCAGAGGGAATAAAAATGCCCCCCGTGATCGACAATTGCCACCCGTCCGTAGTCAGGTAACTCACCCGAGAAAGCAATCTTTCCTGAGAAAATCGCTTGCACGGCTTGCTCTTTCCCACCCGAAATATCGATCCCCTTCTTGAATACGAAGAGTTTGGACTCTCCGTCGAAGAACCGCCCGAAGGACGTCACTACTTTTCCGTTTGCCACAGGCTTCGGCAGCTGACCTTTCACTTTTACAAACTCACCCTTCGCCATGTCGCGATTAATTTTGCGCTCCGTCTGAATCGCTTCATCCAATTCCACGCGCACGTTGAAATCGCTCATCAGTTTTTCAACCTTGGCTTCTGAAACCTTGAGCTTCCGGTAGCTCTCCAGCTGTTTGATTCGATCGGCGTGTTTGCGCTTTAGGAGGTCCAGTTGCAACTGCTTGTTGAACTCTAAGATGCCCTCTTTTTCTTTTAAATCCTGAACCACAAACGCGAGCTGGTGCTTTTCGTCATTGATTCGTTCTTCCAAGTGGTCCGCGTCGGCGAGATCGACCCGATACTCTTCGATTTCATGCAGCCCCGTCTCCACCAAGTAAGTCAGAACTCGACGGCGTGGCGATTCCATTTTCTCTAATTCCAAATTGCCCTTACTCTGATTTGCCCCTAGCTGATCGGCTTCCTTAATAGACTTCTCCAAATCCCGGAGAGATTGGCGAACCGAAACCTGATGGTCAGCAATGCGCTTATGAAGAATATTTCTTCGACTCTCGAGCTCCTGCACTGTTCTTTCTAATTCCGAGTGTCGCTTCAAACTCAGCTCCTGCTCTTTTTGTTGGAGCTTCATGAGAACCTGAATTTTTTTAATATTGCCTCGAACCTCGCCTTGGTTTTTCAACGAGTTCAATAAATCCGATTCCAAAACCATAACCTTGGCGCGAATGTCTGAGAGCTGGTCGGCAATCACATGCTTCTTTTTTACGCGGACTAAAGGCGCGTTCTGAACGGACGCATAAATCCACGACTCCCCCGCAAAGAGAAGCGCAGTAAACACCGCAATGGTGCTGAAAGGTATTTTAGTCGGTACGGTCATTCGCTAAACCAGCTACAATTCCCAATCCAATTCCTGAGAGAAGAACCAGTGCCGCAGCAAATCCCAGCTCCGGAGCTGGCAATCTTCGAAGCAACGGGGACAGACTTTGAACATGCGCTACAAACCAGGGCGCACCGAAGAGCCACCCGGCCATTCCAATCAATCCACCGAGTGCTCCCACCCAAAGGCCTGAGAGCACGTTGGGCAACATCATCGCAAAAGAACTCGCACCCCAAAGTTTCAGAACGGATATCGAATCTCGATGCAGAAATGCATTGGTACGGCCCAGATGAATAACACCGGTCAAAAGCGCCAGACTCAATCCAAAGACAAAGAGTTTCGCCACTAAGGAAATGGCGTGCACGGCGTTCAGCGCCTGCTTGTGACGATCTTTCGAGCTCTCCACCGATTCCACACCGGTGACAGCCTTAATTCCCTCAGTCACGGCCGAAGGAAATACTCCAGAAACAGAAACGTACTTGGGAATGACTTGCTGAACTTCGGCACCCAAGTTTTCGAGTTCATTTCCAAGCGACGGATAGTGCGACTTCACGAGATCGATAAACTTATCTGTCCGAACCAGTTCTACGTCTACGTTTTCCGCGTGCGCTCCAAGTGCCACTCGGATCTGATCCATAGCCTTAGTTTCTTGTTCTTTATTCAGCTTGGGATCGAGGTACGCAGTAATTACTTGTTCGTTTTTCAACGTGTGGGCCAACGGACGCAGCGCTCGCTCTAGCCAAAAGAAAAAACAAATCATCATGAGCATAAGACCGACCGCGACTGCGGAAAAAATCTGGCTCATCAAAGCTGTTTTCCAAGGACGCGCAGCCAGCTTTAATAGAAACATGTCATCTCTCCCAGTCCCTGCTGAATCTCCAGGCGGCCACCCTTTAAAATTGCACAGCGCTTTCGCACACGCCTGACGATTTCACGATCGTGGGTAGCGACAATCACAGTAGCCCCACCCAAGTTAGCTTTTACGAAAAGATCCATAACTTGCCAGGTGGAATCCTTGTCCTGCGCACCCGTGGGTTCGTCGGCCAAAATTAATTCTGGCGACCGCACCAACGCACGAGCAATAGCCACACGCTGCGCTTCCCCCCCCGAAAGATGTCGCGCGATTTTATTTTTATTTTGAGCGAGACCCAATCGTTCTAGAACTTCTTGAATCTTTTGTCGCGATTGCGCACCAGCGGAATAAAAACGAGAAATACCGCCGTTCTTAATGGAGAGAGAGAGAGCGACGTTTTCTTGCACAGTGAGATCCGGAATCAAACGAATGCTTTGAGGAACGTAGCCAATCGCCAGACGAATCGCGCGCAGCTGTGCTTGCGAAACAGAGCTCATCGGAAATCCGAAGAGAGAGACACCACCGTAAGAGGGTGGTTCTTCTGTCGCGAGTAAACGAAGCAGTGTCGTTTTTCCTGCACCAGTACCGCCGGTGACGTAAAGAAATTCGCCTTGCTTGATCCGAAGAGATATTTGGTCAAGCACTCGGTTCTGGCCGTCAAACCACTTTGAAACAGAATCCAATTGGAGCATCCATTCCCCCACCTTTCACTGTAGCAAAGAGTTCTACTTTTTTGAAAGCAAACGCCCATTCCACCACCACAATGCCGCTCCGCTTCAAACAAAAGGCGGCGCACCGTCAAAAATCCCATAGGCACAGCGATTCCCATGCTAAACTTCTGTTGTTTAAGTACCCAAAACTATGCCTAAAAACTTCGCCGACAAACGAAACGAGAAGGGTTGGATCCGGGCTGGGGCGTATGCCCTGAGTTATGCCATTTGGGTGGTTTCGTTCAAACTCGTCATCCTGACCCTGATGACCTACTTCCTGATGTCCTCGAACTTCCGCTTTCAGGACATTAGCGACACCTTTGCCAATAACGAAGTGATGGTGGGCGGCGCAGGGGCTTTGCTCTTCACCATGCTCCTGATCTGGCTCAATCCCATCACATCCACTGCTCCTGACGAAGTTTTTACCCCTCAACGATTTGAGAAGCGCTTCAGCCCCGGCTTTTGGCACGGAGCTGTACTCGCACTCGGAGTAACGGTGGCGTTTTTATTGAGCGGCCTTTACCGCTACTACGGTGTCTACGTGCAGATGGACGATGGCCTAGTGGTTTTCGGCGCCATCACGCTTCGAATTTTTACATTGATCGCGCTCGCCTTCTGCGAGGAATTTATTTTTCGTTACAAGATTCTAAACGCCCTAAGAAAAGACCTGCCCGATTTGCACGCGTCTCTGATTACGGCCCTTCTCTACTGTGGGATCAAAGCCCTCCAATTCGATCTGGGAATCATGCAGCTCCTGACTCTTTTCCTAATCGCACTGACTCTTGCATTCCGAATGCTCCGAGACGAGGACTTCATGCGTGGCGCAGGCCTCTGGGCCGGATTAATTGTGGTCTTCCAGGCATTCTTTAGCTTGTCGATTTTCGGAAGTGAGTTTCAGGGAATACTTCTCGTCAAGTACCAGGTCATTTCCGAAAGTGAGAGCAGCACTTATCGCTTTTTAACAGGTGGTGCGGGCGGGCCGCTCTCGAGCTTCGCACTGCAGCTCCTGTTTTTATTTGACGTCACCTACGGTGTTCTTAAAAATAAAAAGATTCTTTTGAAATACCCCATTTGGAGATTAAAAAACTAAGATGAACGCACCACATATCGCACAAACTGGAGTAATGAGCCTCGTTCTTCAATCGGGGATGATGGCCAAGATGGTTCTGCTGCTTTTATTGGCAGCCTCGATTTATTCTTGGGCCGTCATTTGGGTCAAAAACCGCACTCTCAGTAAAGCTCGAAAAGAAAATTCCAAGTTTCTGGAAATTTTCTGGAACAGTCGAAGCATCGAAGACATTTTTGTGAAGGCAGAAAAATTCGTGGCCTCACCGGTAGCGAACGTTTTTAAGTCAGGCTTCAAAGAATTGAAAAAAGTTTCAGGGCCGGAATACAAGAGCCTCGAAGATCAGGGAATTGAAAACGTTACCCGTGCTCTAGTGCGCGCCTCCACTTTCGAAGTCGCTGCTCTCGAGAAACAGGTGAGCTGGTTGGCCACCATTGCCAGCGCAGCCCCGTTTGTCGGACTTTTCGGAACAGTTTGGGGGATTATGAACTCCTTTCAAAACATCGGCGCCACCGGAACGGCAAATCTCGCCATCGTTGCTCCAGGTATTTCAGAAGCCTTGATCACCACGGCTACAGGTATTGCGGCCGCAGTTCCCGCTGTGATCGCTTACAATTTTTTTGTGGGACAAATCAAACGACAAGCCGTGGACATGGATGTTTTCTCTCAAGACTTCTTGAACATCATCCAGCGCGGTGTGGCTGGAATTCGAAAGGGCACCTAAATGGCTTTTTCCACAGGCGGCTCCTCTTCAGGGCCTGGATCTCGCTACTCTACCCCCACCACTCTGGCTGAAATCAACGTCACACCTTTAGTCGACGTCATGTTGGTGCTGCTCATTGTGTTCATGATCTCGGCACCTCTCATGCAACAAGGCGTGGAGATCAATCTTCCCAAAGCAGAAGCGGGAGCATTGACGGAAGTTCCGGATCAACTGGTTCTCACCGTGAACAAAGGTAGAGAA
Source organism: bacterium (assembly GCA_019751945.1). Classification (GTDB taxonomy): domain Bacteria; phylum Bdellovibrionota; class UBA1018; order UBA1018; family UBA1018; genus JAIEMT01. The sequence goes on along the minus strand of JAIEMT010000017.1, from coordinate 16,929 downwards.
GTGTTGATCAACGATAAAGCCATCGTCAAAGGAACTCTTCGCAAACGCCTCGAGGCCATTGCCGCAGTGAAACCCAATGTGGAAGTCTTTATTCGCGCCGATGCCGGCGTGAACTACGGGTTCGTTGCTCAAGTGATGGCTGAAGTAAAGCAGGCCAAGATTAATCACGTCGGCCTCGTCACCGTCCCGGGCGACGACGAAAGGATCTAAACTCGATGTCGTCTTCTTCCGCGCCCAGATATCACGACTTCGATGAAGCGGGATCGGACGGCAAGCCGAGCGAATTCCACGTTGCACTCAAGCGTTCAGCCATTGCTCACGGGTCTATTGCCGTTGTCATTCTCGCGGCGAGTTTTATTTTTCCTAAAAAGCCAGTGATGTACCTACCCACCCTTCGCGTGGATGTGGTGGAACTTCCGGATATTCTGAAAAAAGATTTGGGAAAAGTCCCGAATCTCCCAGCATCGCAAGAGTTGCTCGACGCCATCGAGAAGTCGGAAAAAATCAAACCCGACAGACCTAAGGCAAAAAAGGAAAAACCGGTCGAAGACGCTGCTCCCGATGAAATGGTTTTAAATCCTAAAACAAAAGCCAAGACTCGCGCTGAACGCGAAAAGCGATTGAAGAGCGCCTTGAGCCGAATCAAATCTTTGGACAAACTTCAGGAAGATAAATCTCCGCTCATTCGCGGCAATGCCATTTCAAAGGGGACCAGCCTCTCCGGCGACGCCAAAGAGTCTGATCAGGTGAGTTATTACGACGCCCTTCGCGACCGCCTCCAGGAAAATTGGTCGCTCCCGGTTTGGCTCGCCCGGCAAAGTTATTCCGCTCAAATCTTAATTTTTATCGACTCAAAAGGTCGATTAAGAAGTTTCAAATTTACAAAACTCTCAGGGAATCCTCAGTTTGATAACGCTGTCAAAAAAACGGTCGAGGCCAGCCAGCCTTTTCCCGCACCGCCCAAAGATGTAGCCGACTCTGTTTTGCTGGATGGAGTTTTGGTCGGCTTTCCCCTATGATCTAAGGACAATGAACAAAATTTTAGTCGCCCTAGTTGCCAGTCTTTTCATCTCTTCTGCTGATGCAGAAGACCGCCCCTATATTCCGGTCGGCTCTGCCAAAACAAAAAAAACGATCTTGGCCATGCCGAACATTGTCTCAAAAGGAAGCGGCGACAAATCGGCCCCCGCTAAAACGATCTTCGAGACGATTACCAACGACCTCACCTTCATCGACCTCTTTAAATTTCTGGATTCGGGCGCTTTCATTGAAGACACCAAAACCGCTGGTTTGCTTGCAAACCAATTTAAGATGTCGGACTGGACATCGATTGGCACCGAAATTCTGGTGAAATCCGCAATTTCTACAGAAGGCAGCAATATTATTTTTGAGGCCTACGTCTATGACACTTTCGGAGCAAAACAGATTTTAGCCAAACGCTATGTCGGTGCTCAGCGCGATGTCACAACCATCGGTCATAGTTTCTCCAACGACTTAGTCGAAGCACTCACCGGACTTCCTGGAATTTTTCTCACCAAGATTGCGATGTCGTGTGATCGCACCGGACGCAAAGAAATTTACCTGATGGACTTCGATGGTACGAATGTCAAACAAGTCACTCACCATAACTCGATCGCCTTTGCTCCGGCCTGGCACCCCAGCGGAACCAAGCTGGCTTACTCGCTCTACACCCGTCATCGCGGAAACATAAAAAACATCGATCTTTACGAATACGACTTCAACACTAACAGTTACCGAATGCTCTCGAATCGAACCGGCATCAACAGCGGCGCCTTCTTTTCACCCGACGGAAAGACCATTGCCCTCACCATGAGCTTCCTGGGCAATCCAGAGATTTTCCTTTTCAACCCCAGTAACAGCACCGTCACCCGAGTCACCCATTCCTTTGGTTTTGACGTCGACCCAGCCTTCGGGCCCGATGGAAAAGAGATGGCTTTTGTCTCCTCCAGAACGGGCATGCCCATGGTTTTCAAAATGAATTTGGATGGAACGGGCGTGAAACGCCTGACCTTCGCCGGTCGTTACAACGCTACGCCCAATTGGTCGCCCCAAGGCAATAAGATGGTCTTTGCCGGGGATATCGATAAGCATTTTGACATCTTCTTAATGAACCCCGACGGCACCAACATTGAACGCCTGACCAAGAACCAGGGCAATAACGAAGATCCCTACTTCAGCCCCGACGGGAACTTTGTGACCTTCAGCTCGAACCGAACCGGTCAGCGCAATATTTATGTCATGAACGTGGACGGGACCTTCGTGAAGCGCCTGACCTTCGGCCTCGGCAACTGCGTGACCCCTAAATGGTCCAATCCTCCAGGTGGCCTGAAACCAATTAAGGCCATACCCGCTCCATCTGCTGGCACCCCCGCTAAATCTGGTACATAATGGGGTCAAGGATTCGAGGATTAGTTCATGCAACACGCCCCCATCAGTCAACCCAGCGAAATTCAAGATCGCCTAAGAAAGCGATTTTTGGAGAGACTCGCCACGCGCATTCGAAAAATGCGACGCGACCTCGCGGTGAGAGACTGGAGCGCAGTGCGCATCGAGTGCCGACAGATTCGGGAATCGGGACGCAAGTTTGGTTTTGACGACCTCACACTTTTAGCAGCCCGCGCAGAACAGCTCATCCCGAATGGAAGCATGAGCCGAGCAGAAACCATGCCCGAAGCGAAAGAAGCTGTGCTGTCGCTAATCAACAAGATCGACCAAATTTTAATTACCAATTTTATACATAAGCCCTAAATATAAAGATATAGAGCCAAGAGAGAAAGAGAGCCCCGGATGTCACAAGATCGCGTCGTCATAGTGAACGGAGCACGAACGCCCTTTGTTCGAGCTCGATCTGTTTTTCAAAAAATGCCGGCCTCCACTTTAGGTGGAATCGCACTGCGCGAATCCGTAGCTCGATCGGACATCGATCCCAAGCTGATCGAAGAAGTTTATTTCGGAATTGTGAGCGCCCCCGCAGAAGGCACCAACGTTTCACGTGAAGCACTCTTTGATTCGAATCTACCACCCTCGATTCCCTGTACCACCATCAATCGCTACTGCGCCTCTTCAGCCGAAGCTGCTGCCGCGATTGCCGGAAAAATTCAAGCTGGCCAAATCGATATCGGTTTAGCAGGCGGCGTAGAATCCATCAGTTCCATTCGCGCTATTTTCAGCCAAGAAGCGACCGACTTTTTCCAGGACGTTGCCAAAGCAAAAACCCTGGGACAGCGCCTGGGCAAGGCTTCTGAGTTTCGCCCTGGAATGCTGGCTCCCCATGCTCCCGGAATCAAAGAACCCACTACCGGTCTAACGATGGGGCAGTCGGCCGATCTCATGGCTCGCCAATTCAAGGTTACCCGTGAAGAGCAAGATAAGTACGCAGCCGAAAGTCACCACAAAGCTGCGAAGGCTTGGGAACGCGGATTCTATAAATCTCACGTCGTTCCAGTGGCAACCCCCGACGGAAAAATCGTCGACAAAGATACCGACGTTCGTGCCGACACCTCTGCAGAAAAACTCAACAAGCTCCGCCCTGTTTTCTACAAGGACGGAACCATTACTGCAGGAAATGCGAGCCCCCTGACCGACGGCGCTTCCGCGGTATTAATGATGCGAGAATCTCGTCAAAAAGAATTGAAACTTCGCCCCCTGGGGATCCTTCGCAGTTTTGCTGCTGCTGCAATTGATCTGAAAAAAGAACCCCTTTTGATTGCACCCGCTTTTGCCATTCCCCGTGCACTCAAGCTGGCAGGGATCAACTGGTCCGATATCGATCTCTTTGAATTTCACGAAGCTTTTGCTGCTCAAGTGCTTGCGACTTTCCGTGCGATTGAATCCAAAGAGTGGGCAAAAGAAAAACTCGGAGCCGACAAAGCGATCGGTTCCATCGATATGACCAGGGTGAACGTGAACGGGGGAAGTATCCCGCTCGGTCACCCCTTCGGTGCTACCGGTACCCGCATCATCATGCAGACACTTCAAGAACTCAAAGCCCGCAAAAAAAGCCTGGGATTGATTTCTATTTGTGCTGCAGGTGGCTTAGGAACGGTGCTGATTGTGGAAGCAATCGACTAGCCTCGTCGAACAGGATCGTACCGCCTTCATTTTCCCAAACCTGAATGCGCTTTTCGTAACCCTTTTGTGAGATCCGGGCATGAACGGCGACTCGAGCTTGTTCACGATCGATCTTTTCGCGAAGCTTCTCTTTGCGTTTCTGCTTTTTTCTCATGGCGCCTTTTTACCACAAACCGGGCGATCAGTTTCTTCTCACCCGTCCAAGGAATGAACAGGTCAAAACCCCCGGATGTCATTATAACTTATTGATTTTATTAGTCTTAATACCTAAACACCCCCTCTAGCCTATGGCACCCTCTTTGCGATACATAGGGGCATATGGAAAACAGGGAAATTACGAAGACCATCGAAATCAAGCGCGAACCGATCAACTTGCTCAATGCGATTGAGCCGGGTTTGGAAAAACCGCGAAAAATCATTCCTCCTGCTTTCATCCCAAAATTGCCTAAGGGTGAAGTCATCAAGGCTGCCACCAAGACGGTTGCTAAAGAGACCAAGTCTCTCATGCACGAAACTTTCATGGTTCCGGTTCAGCCTCACCTGGAACAGCTGAAAAAAGATTTAAGCCCCCTGATCGAGTTCTTTGAAAGACATCCCGTCTACAAAGGACTGGCTTATGTGGGAATGGGCCTTCTGGGCTTGTTCTCCCTAAGCTACCTGACGATCAACTACGGACTCTACATTCTCTATCTTTTGGCCTAATTGAACTAATACCGTTCAAAAACAAGACCTTATATAGCCCTGGGAGCTTAGGCCAGCCCAGGGCTTTTTCATTTTCTAGTCCCATTCTGGCCCCATACTTGATAAAAATTATCGGATTTTAAGGTTGACGATCGCATGTAAAAACTATATTCTCCGGACCGTAGTTTTTGAAAAAAGGAATCTAGCGATGCAGTCGACGCCCTTCAAACCCGGTAAAAATCTCGCGAAGCAAGCCACTCAACTTCGACTCTTGAATGAATTATCTACCAAGATGCAAAGCCTGCTGAACGCGGATGCCTCTGAAAATTTTTACCAAGAAATCGTCAACATCATCCAAAGTCACTTCGATTTTTACGTGATCCACATCTGCGAAGTGAATCAAAATCACGCCGCAGTCTTGATGGCTCAAGTCGGTGCGTATCGAAACAAGATTCAAGTCGGCCACGTCATGATTGCCGAAGGCGAAGGCATTCACGCCATCGTTATTTCGACCAAGAAGAGCTACCTCTCCAACGACGTGCGCCTCGACTCTCATTATAGTGATTTGTCGATTCCAGTCGAAACCCGCTCCGAGCTTTGCGTCCCGATTCTAAAAAACGGAAACGTCATTGCCACTTTGAACGTGGAAAGCGTCGAAACCGATGCTTTCGATGAAGATGATGTCATTACTCTCGAAGCCGTCGCATCCCAGATCGCGGTAGCGCTGACCAATCGCCGTCTCTACGGTGAAGCCAAATCCTTCAACAAAAAATTGCAACAAGCTGTCGACGAAAAGACCATTGAATTGCGCCAAGCTCACGAGCGCATTTTGGAACAACAAAGACTGCTTCAAAAAGAGAACAAAGCTTTGAAATCGCTCGTCGACCACGACAGCCGTGGGCTGGATTTAGTTGGAAAAAGTCCGGCTATTTTAAGCATTCTGACCATGGTCGATAAAATTGCTCCCACCACCGCTACCGTCTTGATTCAAGGTGAAAGCGGCACAGGTAAGGAGCTCATCGCTCGTCGCTTGCACACTCGCAGTGAACGCGCGGACAAACCCTACGTCACCGTGAACTGTGGGGCTCTTCAAGAATCTCTCTTAGAATCGGAACTCTTTGGCCACGAAAAGGGCTCGTTTACTGGCGCTGTGAACCAGAAGATGGGGCTTTGTGAAACTGCCGATGGTGGCACCATCTTTTTGGATGAAATCGGCGAACTTTCTTTAGGAATCCAGGCCAAGCTCCTGCGCTTTCTCCAAGAGGGCGAGTTCTACCGCATCGGCGGGAAGCGCCCCATCAAGGTAGACGTCCGCGTGATCAGCGCTACGAACCGCGACCTCGAACTCGAAGTTCGCGAGAGCCGTTTCCGCGAAGACCTGTTCTACCGCTTGAACACCATTACTCTGCGCATGCCTCCGCTCCGCAAACGCAAGGAGGACATCCCGATGCTCGTGGATCACTTCTTGAAAAACTCGCGCTTCGGCGGTGCTGCTCAACAGATTCGCCGCGTGGACTCTCGCGTCTATGACGTCCTGACCGAATACGATTGGCCGGGCAATATTCGCGAGCTTCAGAACACGATCGAGCGTTTGAAGATTTTGGCTGAGAACAATGAAATCGTCCTCGAAGACGTTCCGTTTGGAATGCGCGCCCCCAAGCTGCGCACCGACCTGAGCGACTTCTCGGTCGAAATGCCTCTCGACGAAATCGAGAAGAATCATATTTTGAGAACCCTGGCCTATCACCACGGCAATAAGACCAAGACTGCCCAAGGCCTCGGGATTACAATTAAAACGCTTTATAACAAACTTCATCGTTACGGGATCCTGCAACCGAGCTCTGCGAGCACCGGTTCAGCCACTTCCGCATCAGAAGAAACTCTGGCTACTGGAGCTGTTTCAAAGTAGTAATTAGCCGATTAGGAGATCTGTAATGTCACCGAAAGCAAAAAAAGCCCCCGCAAAGTCTGCAAAACCCGCCGCAAAAAAAGCTGCTCCTGCAGCTGCGAAATCCTCGAAGGCAGCTCCTGCCCCGGCTGAACTGAAAGCGGCTGCGCCCGCTGAAGGCGGACCAGACGCGGAAGAATTAGAAGAACAAGAAGAAGCTGCTGCAGCTCAGGCTGCTGGCGGCGGTGGAAACTCGGCTGCTCTCGCTGCGGCTGCTTCGACGACCGAAATGTCGGCTTCGTTCAAGAACTTCCGCCATCACCCGGACATGGAAAACTTCTACCGATTTATCTACGAAAACGATCTGAGACACGAAGCTCTCGAAATTCTCGATGAGATCATCACTCAGAAACAAGCTCGTAAAGCGGTCAAAGCAGCACGCACTGCGCCGCACTGAAAAGCCTTGCCGGAGACCGGGGTAAGCAGGTAACTTACCCCGGCTATGAAAAAAAACTACCTGCTGACCCCCGGCCCGACTGCGATTCCTGAATCGGTTGTCTCTGTTTTCGCACAACCCATTATCCATCATCGCACCCCACAATTTGAGAAGCTCTTCGAAGATGTGAAAGCTGGGCTCAAATACCTTTATCAAACCAAACAAGATGTCCTGATGTTAGCGGCTACCGGAACCGGAGCCATGGACGCTGCCGTTTCAAACCTCTTCCGCAAGGGTGACAAAGTCATCACCATCAACGGCGGAAAGTTCGGCGAACGTTGGACAAAAATTGCTAAAGCTTACGGACTGCAGCCGATCGAAATCAAACTCGATAACGGCATCGCCGTGGAACCCAAGGAAGTGGAAGACACCATTCGCGCTCATGCGGATGCAAAGGCCATTTTGTTCCAGGCCTCCGAAACCTCTACGGGGGTGAAGATGCCGACTCAGGAAATCTGTAAGCTCGCAAAAAATGCGGGCATGATCTCCGTCTGCGACGCCATCACGGCTTGCGGCGTGTATGACCTCCCCATGGATGAGTGGGGCATTGACGTTCTGATCACCGGCTCCCAAAAGGCATTGATGATTCCGCCCGGACTAGCCTTCATCGCTTTGAGCGACAAGGCTTGGTCGATGACGGAATCTTCGGACATCGGCAAATTCTATTTTGACCTCGCAAAAGAGCGCAAAGCCCTGGGCAAAAACCAGAGCGCTTGGACGCCGGCCATTTCCTTAATTCAAGGTCTGCAAGAAAGCTTGCGCCTCATTAAAGAGGAAGGCTTGCACAATGTTTTCAAACGCCACGAACTTTTAGCCAAAGCGACTCGCAATGCGGTGGCTGCATTGGGATTAGAAATGCTTGCTAAGAAAGCTCCTTCCACCGCAGTGACCGCTGTAAAAGTTCCGTCGACTGTGAAGGAAGGAAAGCAGATTCCCAAGTTGATGCGCGATAAATACGGTGTTGTCATTGCGGGCGGCCAGGACGAACTTGAAGGAAAGATCTTCCGCCTCTCACACTTCGGGTATTGTGAGAAGTTTGACATCGTCACTGGAATTGCTTGCTTAGAACTGGTTCTGAACGAACTTGGTCACAAGGTTGAATTCGGCAAGGGCGTGGGCGCTGCTCTTAAGACTTTTGCAGAGGGCTGATTGATGTCAAAGACTCGAATTTTGATTACGGACGGACTCGCTAAAGAAGGCGTTGATATTCTTCAGGCGGTTTCCGAGTTTCAGGTAGATCTGCGTAAGTCCACTCCGCGAGAAGAGCTTTTAAAAATCATTGGTGGCTATGAATCCATCATCATCCGGTCTGCAACAACACTCGATGCCGAGCTGGTAAACGCGGCGATTTCGATGAAACTCATCGTTCGCGCCGGCGCGGGGGTGGACAACATTGACGTACCAGCTGCGACTTCGCGCAAGATACCCGTGATGAATACGGCTTCGGCCAATTCCCTCGCAGCAGCAGAACAAACCATTGCTCTCATGTTCTCCATGCTTCGAATGATTCCTCAAGCGGCGCAAACTCTGCGCGAAGGCAAGTGGGATCGCGAAAGTTTCAAGGGCTATGAAGCCACTGGAAAAGTGATGGGGGTGATCGGCTTAGGGAACATCGGCCGCATCGTCGCTGAAAAAGCCATGGGATTGGGTATGAAGGTCGTGGGTTACGACCCCCTGGTGAAATCGCTTTCCCAGCTGCCGGCTTATTTTCAAAAGCAGTCGGAAGCTTTTAAACTTGTCGGCTCGCTTGATGAAGTTCTCACCTTGTCGAATTTGATCACAGTTCATATTCCGAAGTCGAAAGACACTGCCAACCTCATTAATGCAGAAAAGATTGCGAAGATGAAAGACAAGAGCTTTGTCCTGAATTGTTCGCGCGGTGGCATCGTGGATGAAAAAGCGGTCATCGCTGCCCTTGACAGTGGCAAGCTCGCCGGCGCTGCTTTCGACGTTTTCGAAAAGGAACCGCCGAACTTCCCGAACGCTTTATTCACTCACCCAAAAATCGTTTGCGCTCCCCATCTGGGTGCTTCGACTTTTGAAGCCCAAGAACGCGTGGCCCTCACGGCTGCTCAACAAATAGTGGGCTTCTTTAAACGCGGAGAAAAGGCCGGAATCATTAACGCATGAACATTGTTATTGTCGGCGCACAGTGGGGGGACGAAGGAAAAGGAAAAGTCGTCGACCTCTACAGTGCGAAGGCGGATTACATCGTCAGATACCAAGGTGGAAACAATGCCGGTCACACTCTTGTCGTGAACGGTAAGAAAACTGTTTTGCACCTGATCCCGAGCGGAATTCTCCACGCTGGCAAAACTTGCCTCATCGCTAACGGCGTTGTTTTTGATCCCGATGTCTTTTTTCAAGAAATCACTTCTTTAGAAAATGCAGGAGCTCTGAACGGAGCTGCTGGCCATGAACGCGTTCGCGTGAGTGAGCGCGCTCACGTCATCCTGCCCTATCATCGCACTTTGGATCGCCTGCGCGAGGAACATGCTTCTAAAGACGGCGGCAAAAAAATCGGCACGACTGTGCGCGGAATTGGCCCTGCGTATGAAGACAAAGTGGCTCGCCGCGGAGCTCAGGTCGTCGACCTGATTCGTCCTGAGTTGCTGCGAGAAAAAATTAAGCGGGCAATCGAAGAAAAGAATGTTTTGCTCGAGCATCACTTCAAAACCTCCGAGCGCATCAACTTTGATGAAGTTTACTCTGCAGCATTAAAAATCGGCGAGCGCCTCAAACCGTATATTGCCGACGTCCGCGGAATTCTAACCGGTGCCCTTCAACAAAAACGCCCCATCCTTTTTGAAGGAGCACAGGGCACTTTGCTGGATGTCGACCATGGCACCTATCCGTTTGTGACTTCTTCCAACACGGTGGCTGGTGGTGCAATCACTGGCTCGGGAGTGGGACTCAATACTCCTACTCGCGTGATTGGAATTACGAAAGCCTACACGACTCGTGTGGGAACCGGTCCGTTTCCAACTGAGATTGAAACGACGGAAAAAGAAACGGCTGAGAAGATTCGAAAAATCGGTGCCGAGTTTGGCGCTACTACCGGGCGTCCCCGACGGGTGGGCTGGCTGGACTTGGTGGCTTTGAAGTACGCGGTGGAAGTAAACGGCGTGAGCGGGCTAGCTTTGATGAAAGCTGACGTTCTCCAAGACTTTGACCACATCAAGATCTGCACGGCTTATCGCTTAGGCACCCAGACTTTGTATGATCTGCCTTCCAGCGGCCACGACCTCGACCGCGTGGAGCCCGCCTACGAAGTGTTACCGGGTTGGCCGTCCTACGACACCAAGGGCATCACCAGCGTGGGCCAGCTACCGGAAGAGTTGCAGGGTTTTATTAAATTTATCGAGGACTTCCTGAAAGTCCCAGTGATCCTGCTCAGCACGGGTCCGGGCCGTGAAGAGACCCTGCTTTTGGGCGATCCGTTCGGGAAATAACGTCCTAAAAACACGGTGATCAGCTGTTGCGGCGACCACAACTCTCTGGTATCCCTGAGAATCCAAAAATTGACGAGACCATAGCTCAGTCGGTAGAGCATCTCACTTTTAATGAGAGGGTCGATGGTTCGAATCCATCTGGTCTCACCACTTTCCTCCCTAAATTGAGCTTCTGAAAACTGAGCCAGGGTGAGCATCCTTGCTCCTTGGTCCCCGCATCCTGCGGGGCCCTTTTATGTCTCAGTTTTCAGAAGCTCAATTTAGGGAGGAAAGTGGTGAGACCAGTCTGGCATGTAGGATGGATTCGACGCCCGAAAGCCGGCCAGCAGTGAACCCATCGGCGGAATCTATCAGATCATTATTTTGTTTATTAATACTAGAATAAGACTTTAGACTCTTAGAAACATCCAATATTCCTGAGACACTTTATAAATGACAAATTATGACGAGATAATTCGGGATCTTTCCCAGCATCCTTATGAAACAGTATTTATCATCGGCACGGGCATTGTAAAAAATGGGTGGCTCGCCCTGGAACAGGCCACCCTTCCATCGGGAATAAAAATTGGGCAACATGCGATCGACGAAATCTCTTACAAAGTATTCCTCCTTCGGTTCCTTTCCCAAAATAGAAAACCTAATTCCCATTCAATTCAATTTTATCGCTCCCTAAGAAGGGAAATGAGAAAAATAAGAAAAAACATAATTTCATCGTTCTCAAACTATCAGCGAACGAATTCCATCTATTTGGATATTAAAAAAGATTACTTTCAAAAATATAAAGGTAACAAAAACCTGATCGTAACAACCAACTGGGACACTCTTCTTAGCACTCGGTATTCAACTCAGGCCAACTTTGTTTACCTTCATGGTAACATCAATAATTCATTTATCTACCTACCTACGGAAACCTCGGTAGAACCTTATATCCCCCACTCGTTGAGCTCGAGCTCATTCATACTACAGACTCATGGAGTCGCAATTCAAGCACTAGAACAAGCGAGAAGAATTGTGCTTTGGGGGATTAGCCTAGAACATTACGATGCAGAAATATGCTGCATCATTGGAGACGCCCACAAACAGCGCTCAAGAAAAGATTGCGAATACATTCTAATCAACCCATGCAAAAAGCCTTTGTCGCGCCTAGAAAGAATTCTCGACACAAAGGAAATTACTTTCATTAATCCATTCCCTCTCCACAAAAAGCTCCGCCATAAATTTAGAAAGTGCTGCTAAAGTCCACGGCTTACTACGAAAACATCCGTTCTCAGCACTTTTTTCCCTGGAGCTTGGCTTCTGAAAACTGAGACATAAAAGGCCGACCACGAAGGGAGGCCTGGAGCAAGGATGCTCACTTGGCTCACGTTTTCAGAAGCCAAGCTCCAGGGAAAAAAGTGCTGAGACCACGATGCTCGTTTAAAGACGTGCCTTGAACCAGCAGGTTGGGCGAAGGCCTACTGTGTACCCCGATGCACTCATACACGAAGTTTTTGCTGCTTCGTGTTCGGCGTCTAGGCTGTCGTAACCCGCTTTGGTTTCTTTGCCAGGGATGAGGCTTTCATCCCACGAAGCACTGCAGAGAGCGCCCTGAAGTGAAGTGTCCATTCGACATTGAACCGAAGGGTGCCGGAGCGAAGTTTTTGGAACTTGAGTGAGGTCGGGTTTCTCGTAATTCGGAGCGGGGACTTTTTTGATGTTGGCCATGGTCAGAGTGGTCGACTCTGCTGCTGTTGCAATTCGATAGCAGAGGTTTTGATCGTCCGGGGTTTTCCATGCGGAGTTGCAGGTCCGTTGGACAAACTCGGAAGCGGAGTTGCGGAACGTGGCATTCAGAGCCACATCTCCTGCCCAAATTTTTCGGGCGCAAACCTGAGTTGCAAAATAATCGGCCTGTCCTTCGGTCGCAGCCCAGAGTCCGATTAGGAACTCTGGTGGATTGAGGGGGAAGCCCGCCAGATGGTGCCCTAGCTCATGACATACGATCAGTGAAAATCCGTCCGGGGTGAGTTCTGGCCGTCGTGCTAATTCACCCGTAATTTTGACTTTCCATCTTCCCCAAAATTGAGTCGCGCCCGCATTGAGTCGTTTGCTCGACCAATCGCCTGAGATGGAAAGCTTTCCACCCAGAGCTTTCGCAACCGGACTGTAGGCGGTTTCAATTTTCAGAAGAAGTGCTTCGAACTCTTGCTCGTTGAGATTCGGGGTGCCCGAAACAATGAGATCGGATCGAATCTCGTCCTCTGGAACGAAAGTCGCGTTTGCCGGCTGAACCGCGGCAAGACTCAGTACAACGCTCAAAGCCAATCCGACTTGCATACGAGTGAATTGAAGCATCGTGTCCCCTTATTTATTATTTAATAATAGAATAAGTAATGATGCAGGGCTCGGTCAAGTGCGAAACAGTGGCCTGACTTTAACGAACAGAGAGTACCCCAACCCCATCAGGAATCGGATGGGCGACAAACCCACGACTTTGCCAAGCCATTTGTAAGCCGGTAGCGTATTCCAAATTTCGCGGAATGCATCCACGCCGGTAACGGTCGTGCCGTCATCGCGCTTGACATGTATGACGCGATGAACTGCCGCGGAATCAAGTCCTTCTTCCTCAGGCCTAAACTCGTGAGATGTGATGTCAACAAAGCAAATCTGGTCGGACCCTTGAGCGCCACGGTAGTGATTGATTTCTCGAGAACAAAGAGGGCACAGTCCGTCGTAGAAAACTTTCATTGAGGACTCCTCATTTAAACCAATTTTTTTACAACAACAGTCACCGCGCCAAAAACGAAGGTTCCCCACGCCATATCTGCCAAAGCGAATTGAACAGGGTAGTTTTTTAGGATGGCCAAGTTGGTCATATCGTACACGCCATAGACCATCAGGCCTAAAGCAGCACCTACCCAGAAGTCTTTAAGAACTGAATTACCCGCTTCAAGACGAGGAAGGACAAACATCGTTACCGCTAGACCCATCAGAACGTAAACTATCAGGGCAGGAGTATAGAGAATTTTGAAATCGCCGTTTTCAATCCGCCCAATTTCGCTGAGCTGGCGCAGATTGAATTTTTTGACCACGAAACCCAGCCATAAAAAATCCAAAACTATGAATGAAAGCGCGGCCAACAGAAACTGTTTAAGCTGGGTTGTCATATCTAACAGTATAGTTTGAAGTCTATTTTTTGTATAGAAAAATCTATACAAATAGATTATCCTAAATTACATGAGAAATAGCTCAGAAAATGGCTATTCCATTCGGCAGGTGATTGAATTGACCGGGGCTTCCGAGTTTCTACTGAGAAGCTGGGAGAATCGATATTCAGCCTTTCATCCTAGACGCACGAAGACAGGACGTCGTCGCTACTTAGAAGTCGATGTATTGCGCGCCCGTGCGCTGGTACTTCTGACATCGCGAGGCGCTCGAGTCGGTCAAGTGGCCACCCTATCGCTGGCCCAGCTTCAGGCTTTGATTGAGCGTCAAGAAGTTCGAGAGCCCGGGACTTCTGATCCTCCTTTGGTTCAAGAGATTGTCTCTGCGGCCAGCCAGTACAAGTGGCATGAAGCGCGCTCAGCTATTCTTCGAGAGAAAGACAGGCTACAGCCGATTCAGTGGATCCATCGTCTTCTGACACCACTGGTGACTGAAATGGCCCGTCAAGCGGACTCGGGCCGTCTTTCAATTGCTCAAGAGCGAATCCTCTCTGCCACCATTAAAGAAAGTCTCTTTACCGGAAGCGCAGGAAAAGTCGTGCGACTCCCCAGATTTAAAAAACCTAGAATTGTTTTTGGAACTCCCGAAGGGGATCACCACGACCTAGGCCTGACTATCGGCGCGTTTATTGCGCGAGAGATGGGCGCAGAAACTCTTTTCCTGGGATCGCACATCCCGAAGCGCGAACTGAGCGAGGTTAGTTTGCGGTTTCACGCAACGCACTTGGTGTTGACCTCAACAGCGTCAAAAAAAATGGGCGCCCGGGAAGACTATCTCCAGTATCTCCACTTTCTAGATCATCACCTGGATCCCAAGATCACGCTTTGGTTAGGAGGCAGAAATGCTGTGAAAGATCCTGTTCACCTCAAGAGGTCCTTTCAGATCTTTGATTCCTTCCAAGATTTCGAAGAGGAGGTTAGAAAATGTTTGGAATAACTTTAGCCGTTCTATTGTCGCTCTCCTTTCTCCTCCCTGCCCAACCCGCTCAGGCAAAAGTACTTCGAGAATCCTATTTAGGAATTGCGAAAGACGACTCCGGCAAAGGATCTTATCAGGAGCGCCACCAGGTGGAGTTCGCCAACAATAGAGTTCAGACGGCTCGGACTACTTATGCCAATTCTGACGGGAAAGTTATCGGCGAGCTCACGTCTGACTTTCGAAAAATGATTACTACCCCCGAATATTCTTACAAAGACCTGCGCGATCAATCTTCCCACGGAATTCGAATCGACGGCAATCAGCTGATTGTTTGGCGTCAGAACAAAGGGGCGGAACGGGAAGAGAAATCTTTCGCCCGAGACGAGTTTGATCCCGAGGCGCTCATAGTTGGATGCCAGGGTTTGCACTACTATCTCATCGACCACCTCGACGAGCTCAGAAAGAAGAAGGAAATCCCCATCAAGTACCTCATGCCTGGAAAGCTAGATTACTATAGCTTCACCTTGAAAATGAACGGTGAGGACGAGAAGAATATTTATATTAAGATCACGATCGACAACATTATCTTAAGGCTTCTGACTTCTTCGCTTGAACTTCAGTACAGCAAAGCAGATCGACGCCTGGTGAAGTATTCCGGACTCTCCAATATCACCAACGATCAAGGACAGATCCAACAAGTGGTGATCGACTACGCCTATAAATGAGGTGAACCCATGCATTTATCCGTCTGGAGTTTAGGATTGCTCGCCGCGATTGTGCTGTTTCAGATCGTGGCGATTCCCGCTCTGATATTGAAAAAGAATGACCTGGCCGATGTGCTTTGGGGGCCAGCATTCTCTCTGTCAGCCTTGGCGGCTGCTCATTTTGGTCTTCCGGGAGGTTTGGGGACACTCAGCGAAAGGGCTATTCTCCTCTTGGTAGCGGTATCCATTTGGGCAGTTCGCCTTTTTTTCCATGTGGGCCTGCGCAACCTTTCAAGTCGAGCCGAGGATGTTCGGTACAATAATTGGCGCAGAGCCTGGGGGAAGACGCAAGTTTGGCGCTCCTACCTTCAGGTTTTTATTCTACAACCCCTCATCCTCTACGTTTTTTTAACTCCCGTGCTACTTGCGATCGCCGCTCCGAACATGCCGTGGGGTTGGCTTGCCTGGGTAGGGATTGCTATTTGGTTCTTTGGATTTGTCTTCGAAGCTATTGCTGACGAGCAACTCCGAAGGTTCAAGGCCAATTCCAAAAACAAAGGTAAGCTCATGACCCAGGGAGTGTGGAGCTGGTCTCGGCACCCCAACTACTTCGGCGAAGTCGTACAGTGGTGGGGGATTTGGCTCGTAGCTCTAGAGCTTCCGTACGGATGGGCAACGATCATTTCACCGCTAGGTGTGACTTATCTCATTCTCCAGGTTTCAGGAGTTTCCATGCTCGAAAATCTAATGAAGAAAAGACCCGGATTCTCAGAGTACGAGAAAACGACGTCGATTTTCTTTCCCCTACCGCCACATCGCCGTGGGGTATGAACAGACCTGTTTAGGCTGTACAACTAATCGAGAAATACTCACTTGGGCAGCCGCGTCTTTTAGTGCCTGATCATAGAGAGCTGGGTCCATTTCCGGAGTTCTCGATAAAATGTAGAGGCTGTAACCAATTCGATCCGTGACCACAGCGTAACTATAGTCTGGCGCCAATCCGACGATCCAATAATCTCCGCTCCAGAAAAATCCGAAATCGACTGAAAGTTTTGCACCAGAAGAATCTGTCGCCTCCGCGGTTCCGCGAATTTCTCGCAGGTTTCCACTTGGGGATCCTTCATTGCAGGAATTGTAAACGTCGACCTTACCGTCCGCTCGCGGAGTGAGTACTTGCCGAGCACAAGCACAGGTGGGTTCAAAAACAATGGGATTTCGAGCGACTTCGTACCAAGTTCCAGCAAATCGAGCTAAGTCCACACTCGCAACGGTTTGTGGCAATCCAAAAGCAAAAGCATTCGAAATGAAAAGACTGAAACTGAACAAACCGGCGCTAAGTCTCAAAGTTTTTTTCATAGGAGGTCCTTTATTTAGGTGGAGTAGTAAATCTACAGGAGTTTTTGGATTCCGCCTAACAGGCTGATGAAAAATCCAAATTTTAGTGTTTGATTTTCTCTGAATCTGGATTTTCTTTCTTTCGTTTTGGTTTCCGGA
>JAIEMT010000003.1 GCA_019751945.1 bacterium | reverse complement strand
TTCTTCACAAAAAAGATCTTACTCAGAATATTCGAAAAATCTGCAACTTTTGCAGTTAAATCGACGATGGCTCTTGGATTTTAGCCCCTCTTCAGCCGCATTCTTCAGCGGGAACTAGTTAGCGAGGTAGCGAACCACCACACTGTCGACGTTCGGCAGAATGAAGCCCTTATCATTTAATAGTACGGAATTCTCGTCCGAGTCATAGGTCCAAAAACCAGCATCCTTGGTGGTACCCCCGGGAAGCTCCTGCCCATTGTAGAAGACGTGCACACTCCCCTCGACCGGGAACTGTTCCAACTCAATTCGAGGCACGAAGGTGTAAGCTCGGTCGATAATGTTCTGTCCCATCGCCGCCAATGAATCTCCGAAGAAAGGTGAGCAAGCTGCGAACACTTGGTGTTGGAATTTTGAAAAGAGAAGTCCATATCGACTTTTCTCGAATGTGAAGTTGCTCTTCACTTCAGGTTTGCAACCATAGTTCTCAACATCGGGCGCGGCAAAAATTCCGTAAAGCGAAATACGATCGGCGAACTTTTTCAACTTCAATAAATCTTTTGCAAAAACCAGCGGGCTCACGCGGCCAAACTCGTTAGAGGATTCAAACGAATCGTCGACATCCGTCACCACGACGAGAACCAACATGGCATCGGGTCTGAAAAACTCCGGATGATACTTCATGACATTTTGGACGGGCTCGAACATTTTTTCATTGTCGTCGCCCCCTTCCCCTAGTCGAAACACCGCCTCAGCGAAATCAAGAGTAGGGTTCCGACTGTGGCTATCTAAGGGCTTCAAACCGAATCCGATGTAAGGCTCTTCTCTCGTATCTGTGGAGAGCAAACCCATTCGCCAAGAAACGTCTGCATTTTTCTTAATAAATGCAGCCATGAATCTTTCGAGATTATCTTGAATATTCTTTTGATACGGGCCCATGCTCGCACTGTTGTCGATTACCCAAAGAACATCTACGGGCCGCGGACGCGCTGAAATCAGTTCGTTAATGTTTTTTACGACCTCGACAGCGTGGGGATCTGGGGGAGCCGGATAAAGAAACGGTCGCTCTCGAACACAGCCTGAAAAACTCAGGCTGGCGAAGGCGACTAAAAAAACTGCAAGGCGGAAGCGCGTTGCCACGCTTCCGCCGGAAAAAATGCTGTTTTTCAAACCGTTTTACTCTTGGGGTTGTGCCTCAGGAGCGGTTGGAGAAACGGTGCCGACATCGTCCGAAGGAAGATCCACTTCCACAGCCGGAGCGTCCACCAACTTCGAGGCATACATGTCCAAGAAGCCCATGGCCATTCCGATGAGTTGAATCGACTTGGGATCTTGCTTCAGCAAAGATTCCAACCATTCTTTCAAACCGTCATTGTCTTGCTGGAACGCAGAGTACTTCAAGTTGCTCACGATGTTCAAAGAGACGGAAGCGCCCATCGGCGAAACATTTGCAGTCAACGTGGCCGACTCAATCGGAATTTCCGAAATATCCGTGCCTGCAGGAATCTTGTCCATGTGAATTTTCATAGAGATATTCAGATCCGCAGCTAAGAGGTTTCCCTTGGCATCGTACTGTTTGTTTTCAACAGCGGCCGAAACATCTATTGCGTCCTTAAATGCTTCGATCACATCTTGCTTCGACATGGAATCGACCAGGTCCTTCATCTCCGCATCGACGTCTTTGAAAGCATCCGGGCCAGCGATTTTCAAAATATCTGCGGCGCCCATCAGTTTAATAGAGGTGACAGGGCTCGTTCCATCTTGAGGATTCGAGTAGCTAATATCGCCAGCGAAACCCAACATGTTTTTCGAGCCGTATTTTAAATAATTAATGGTGCCACCGACGGACTTCACGCCTGCCGCATTCACATCCAGAGAACTGAAGTTCACTTGAATGGCAGTTTTATTGTCCTTCACCATTGCAGTAAAAAGCTGCTTCAAAGTCGCATTCAACGAAGCAACTTCATCCGAGGCGAATGAGTTGAAACTCATTGCCATTCCCAACATCACTACCAAAGCCAAATTCTTTTTCATGATTACCCCTCTTGATTGCGAGGGGGGTTAACACCACACAGCAGATGAGTCAACTCGACCTAGGGAGTCGTCAACGCTTTATGTACAAAGTAGGAGACACTTAAGAGGCTTACTCCACAGAGGTAGAGGCCCCAGAAGCCTATCTTCAAACGATCTGCCAGTAGAAAGGGGATGAAGAAGGTGAGGGAGAGGGGAATTCCAATGAAGATGCTCTTCGCAAACTGAACCGTCTTTTCAGTGTCCTTAAACTCCACCTGGGTCATAGCTAGAACGAGCATGGTGGAAATCGGGAGCGAAATAATAAATCCTGCCAGAGATGGCTTCTTTCCCGCGACCCAGGATGCGAGTGTGATCATGACAGCACTCACTGCCAGCTTGATGATTGGAACCCAAACTCCCATAAGTGGGCCTTCTATACCTCAATCGAAAAAAATATTGCGATGAATAAAATAATTTGACACAGACGTCCAGCGCGACTAGTTAGCCCCTCACATTCTCTGAGGGGGGGAATCAAATGAAAATCCAATCCGTTCTTTCTGTGGTGACGTTCTCTCTTTTATTGGCTGGCGCATCTGCTCAGGCAGATCTCACCGCCACTCCGGGCAATCCGGTTTGTGTGAAAAGGGCCGGCGCTGAAGATGTCGACGCGATTTCGAGCATTCTCATCCTCGACGATGCGCGCTTTAAGCACGTTCACAATCCGTTTATTCTGAAAAAGTCGGGCTACGTGGACGCCACTTCGCCCTTTAATATCGCAAAGGTTCGCGCCAGGATTGAAGCATTGGGCAGACCCGCTCAAATCAAGCTCGCCCTCTCTATGGGCGGAGATGAAGAGAACGTTCAAGAAATGCTGGTGCTATCTCTGACTGCCGCTGACGAAACTTCCAGTTCCGTTTCAGTGAAAGCCGGACCTGGATTCGAAGCATTTGAGTGCAATCGCACGACGGTCACACAAGAAGACTTCGACAAGCGCGGTGTTGTGAACGCTGACGAAGAAATTCATAAGATCTTAGACAAGCAACACGGTCATAGCCACGATGCGACTCCGGCTCCTTTCGAGGCACCGAAACCCGTGGATCCTTGCGCTGGATCTCGCCCTGGCGATTTTGAATTCCCCTGTGGTGGATTCAAGAACGACAGCAGCCTGGCTCCGGGAGTAGACTGGCGCGCGTTCTAATAGTGATCAAACTGTGTTAAAACCCCTGGCATGAATCCGCAAAAAGGACGCGGTGCCATTTCGAATGTATCGGGGCGTTTTAACCTGATTCAGTACGAACCGGACATGGAAGATCTTTTGAATGAAGAAGATCGCCCGAGTTTAAAAACTCAATTCTTAGAAGATTCTTCTAAAACCGTCGTCAACGAAAACACCAGCCCCGACCTGCCGTTCCGATACAGCGTCAACCCTTACCGAGGATGTGAACACGGCTGTGCGTATTGTTACGCCCGCCCCACGCATGAGTACTTTGGGTTTTCTGCCGGTTTGGATTTTGAATCTCGAATTCTAGTGAAACGAAATGCACCGGAGCTTTTGAGAAAGCGACTGCTCTCTCCTCGCTGGCAGCCTGCCCCTATTTTCATGAGTGGTGTGACGGATTGCTATCAACCGGCTGAGCGCAAGTTTCGTCTCACCCGAGGTTGCTTAGAAGTTTTGACAGAGTTTTATAATCCGGTTACCTTGATTACCAAGAATGCGCTAGTCGCGCGCGATGTGGACGTACTGAAAGATTTGGCCGAACATCGATGCGCCCAGGTTTATTTTTCCATCACGACTTTGGACGCAGAGATGGCGCGAAAGCTCGAGCCTCGCACATCCACCCCTCAATCAAAGCTGATTGCGATGGAAACACTTGCGAAGGCCGGAGTGCCAGTTGGAGTGAACATCGCGCCAGTGATTCCAGGTTTAACCGATCATGAAATGCCAGCAATACTGAAAGCAGCCTCAGAAGCCGGCGCTCGTCGCGCGGGATTCATTCCGGTTCGACTTCCTTATTCTGTAAAAGATCTGTTCGCTGAATGGTTGGAAACCAACTTTCCGGATCGAAAAAATAAAGTCTTAAACGCCATTCGATCCATTCGAGATGGAGAACTCAACAACCCCGAGTTTGGCTCTCGGATGCAAGGCAGCGGTCCCCGGGCCGATCAAATTCATGCGCTCTTTGATTTGTTTACTAAGAAACATGGAATCAATCAGAGCGAAGAAGAAGTTCTGAGTACTGAAAATTTTCGGCGCCCTGGAGAGCAACTCGGCTTCTTCGGACGACCGTAATTAGGGAGGAGTTGGCTTGCTGAGCCCCATTCGAACCCGAATACTGTCCATGTTAGCTGAAATTTTTCCATGCACCACAAAACTAAAGGTAAAATAAGACAAACCACTATGAACGGTTTGATCCTTCACGACAATCTTACAACCATTCAGTAAAGGCTCTCTGTTTAACGGCTCATCCAAGTAGACAGGAGAGTAGAGAACCCCAGCATCTAGGTTGTGTTGCAATACTGCGAGATCAGCCACTGGAGCTCCAAAATTATAGACACACTGAGCAGTCGCTTTCACCTGGAGCGACTTGCCCAATAGTTCGTTGCCCCACGATCCATCCAAAAGTCCATTCTGATAATTGAAGACACCCCACGGAGCGTTTGCACCCTTAAAACGAATTCCAAGATTCAAGTTCATATCAAAGAAGGCCACTTGGAGAGCGCTGCTCAAGATGTAGGGTTTGGAATTCATTCCAACCTTTCCAACTTCAAGATGTAAATTCGTATTGTTGCCTTCAAGAATAATCAGCCCCGTTGAGGTCTTTGTCTTGTTGTCGAAAGTCCCATAGCCCAGTCCCTTTAAACCGAGAAAGTCGAGTGTATTCTTGTCTCGGAGTACTTCGACCCCTAAAGTACCGTTCTGCAAAATGACTTGCTCGAAACCAAACTCGTTTGAGTCACCATTTTGTTTGCATGAAGCTAAAACTAAAAACAGAGCGGACAACAAAGTTTTTCGAAACATACTTACTCCTCGATTTTTTTGCGCGATAACACGGAGAGGAAAAATCTGACAATAGAAAAAAGATATGGCTATGCTTGCTGCATGAAATTGCGAAAAACCGTACTCTGACCGGGGGGAGTTAGTTAAAGGTGAACGGGAGCACCGCAGAAACACTCTGTCCTTGCGGAGCAGGTGGAAACTTCCAACCATAGATCAAATCAATGATGCAGTTATGAACGGCGGCGTTTTTGAGAGTGGTCTTCTTTTCATCGACAACGGCTTGGCTCGCCGTCCCTTCGTCATCAATACTCCACTTGATGGTGACCTTGCCAGTGAGTTTGTTCTCGAGCTTGAGTGCCTCTGGAGAACAATTCTTCTTTAGCTCCGCCATGTGTTCGTTGATTTTTTTGCGAATCCCGTCGGTGACCGAGGGACCTGCAAAGACATTTGTCACTAAGATCAAAATAGCTAACACCTGCATAGAATTCTCCTAGGGGTTTACACTGCTGTCGAGGCTCTCCAAAGCGCTGACTTGAATTCCCATGAAGACTGCCTCATCGGCTTCGTCTAACCAGGAAATAATTTCGTCAAAGCACGAGTCTAACCCTTTGTAGATTCGACTTTCAGGAGTCATTGAAAGAAGACCTGCACGCAAGAGAGAGCGCTCCCGCTGACTTCTTCGAATCTCATTCCCATCCACGAAAGACGTGCGGATCATAAAGACCGAAGCGTCGACTTCGGGAAGTCCCCAGAGCACTTGTCGCTCAACCCTCAACATGAACGGCGATCCATTGCCTGTTCGACGAAAAGTTCGGCCCTTCCACTCGGCGGGATCCCATCCGGGAGGCGCATCGGGGTGGTGATTGAGTCGATCGTCCGTTCCGAAGCTCCACACAAAACGGGAGAAGGGGCCTTTGCGAATCATCGTATCGACCAGATTGTCGGCAAATTTATTGAGCTTCTCAATCCCGGCCACCGGCGAATGAATGTCGAAAAAGTTTTTTCCAATTTTTTGAGAGGCCGCCCAGTGGGAAGGGCTGCAAAGATGGAGAGCCGCTAACCAATTCTTGGGGATTGATGTATCTCTTCGCATCACCGCGATGTCTTCTTGAACCTGGCTACAGAGGGCGTCGAACGCGGAAACGTATTTGTCGTGTGAAACGAGTTCGTAGTTGGAATCGAGTTTCAATTCATCGCCGGTGAGTGCGCATTGAAGGGTGCTTCCATCCCAAGAAAAATGCGTGGGGTGTTCTTTTACAAACTGATGAACCAAGAAGCGATTCACCTCGCGCGAAACTGTGGGCGAGTAGTCCTGGGTGAGAAAATATTTTTTTAGGTTTTCAGCCCTGCAGGCTTCCTTGTTGGTTCGATACTTTTCAAACTGGTTATCGATCTGAAAGACGTGCTCCTGCCCCAGCGGCTTTAGTCCAGCAGCCACTTCATAGACTCCACGCTCGATCGGGAAATAGCGGGTGGGTTGGGGTAGGTCCTCAAACATGCCTATAGGAATAACGAAATCGCAGTACAATTGTCAACCATTGGTATATATCGGGGAGATGAACTACGATTCAGAACTCGAGCAGAGCCTTCGCTATTTGAAGTCAGACCAGGCGCTGAAGGCGCTTTCGAACGATTGCTACTGGCCGAAGTGGAATTCACCGTGGTGGCAGATGCTGCTCCTGCATGAAATGGATCTTGCCCGGGAGATTCCCGGAAAAACTCTTTCAGCCTACATCGAGTCTTTGAATAGGATGCCTCTGAAGATTTTTCCGATTCATCCGGGAGAACTTCCGGAAGGGGTCGACCCTTTTCGCGGCACACCTTGCCACTGTCAGTTGGGAAATGTTTATCAAGTTTTGGCAAGCGCGGGAGTGGACGTGGATCAAGAGCTTCCCTGGATTCGACCTTGGTTCCTTCGCTACCAAATGGCCGACGGGGGATTGAACTGCGACAACGACGCCTACTTAGTAAAAGATGAAACTCCGAGCTCGATGGTGGGAACCATTGCCGCTTTCGAGGCGATTCTGCTTCACACTCACCGCCCTTGGACCCAGGAAGAGTCCGCCTTTCTTCAAAAGGGCGCCGAATTTTTAATCGGCCGACAACTGAAGCGCGGTTCTTCCACTCGACACAACGCCGATGAACGAGAAGATGAGATAGATTGGCTTAAGCCCTGCTTTCCTCGATTTTATTTTTACGATGTGCTTCGGGGTTTGAATGCGGTTCTGAATTGGGCGGAAAAAACAAAATCGAAAATTCCCCATGCTGCGATTCAAGATGTGGTTCAAGATTTAGATCGTCGGTTTCCCGACGGCGAGATTCGAATTGAACGAAATGCCTTTCGAGATTCCACGACAATTCTTCTTTCTTCCACCGGGGAGTGGATCAGACGACAACCCGCAGTCTTCTTTCCCCTTCTTCAACGGGTGAGCGAAGTAGGGGAGGTGTCGCCTTTTCTTTCGAAGCGCTGGGGAGAAGCGACAAAGACTCTTAGCGTAATCAACCCGCGGTTTACTTCTCTTACGGGCTTGTAAAACCGCAACTATAGCGAGCAAACATGAAACTCGGATTCATTGCTACACCCCATCATCCTTCGAATTTTAGGATCTTTTCCAAGAATGACGTTGATCCTAAACTCTCCATTAGGATGCAGACCGTCTCCAGTTCCCGAACCACAGAGGGGACCAAAGGCCTGTCTTAAAAAATCTAACTGTTCACTGAGGGGGCCACCTCTTTTAGAAAGATGTTTCCCCGCCGCAAGGACCGCCCATTTGTCGGCAGAGATTTCGCCCATGTGCCCATCCAAGATTTTAGCGGGATCTTTTTCATCGCTACCCCGCTTGGGAACAAGGAGACCCGCATAGTTCTTAAGCAAGCATGCACGAAAATCTTGATACAACTCCGGAAACTGGGAGTAATCCACGTGATGAGCCACCTCGTGTGAACCAACCTGAATCAGATTTGCAAAAGAAGACTCTGGCAAATTAGGATTCGGAACATGCCCCAAAATCCACCCTGGACAAACATGTAAATACCGAACGTTTCCATAAGTAAAAGCGTTTTGGGTGTCCGAATTAAAACAACCAAAAAATTTTCCCTCAGCAAGCTGATACCGAATCTTAGTATCGAAAATATTCTTCAGCTGGACGAGATCTGAGAAAAAGAAGGGACGCAGTTCTTCTACAATTGGTACCAATTTCTTCTGAGTAGAGACTGGCAACTCTTCTCTAAAGGATTCCACTAGCAGCCTCTTGATCCTCTCGATTTCCTTCTTAACCGCGGGCTCATACTTCTTCTCCGCCTCTTCTTCGATCTCCACTCTCCGCATCGAGAAGGCATTGATAACCTCGCCCCGAACAGGCTTCATATCCATTGGAAGGTTGTTAATGAGGTCGGAGTAATTTTTATAACTGCTCGCATCCAACTTAGGCGCCATCTTTTTTACCACTTCGTAGGCAGCCCTTTTGTCAAAACCGACGATCTCTTTTGCAACCTGCTCCTGACGCGCATTCAGAGTATTAGCATTCCCCCCGCAGATCGCCTCATAAGTATGAGTACAAAACAGCCCAGCAATAGCAGGCTGCACCCTCTGAACACTCTCATCCGAATTTTGCAGGGGTTTAGGACAAGGCTCTCCAGCGAACCCAGTGCCGACAACGACAATCCCAAAAACTAGACTCTGAAAAAAACCCCGAATCCCCACACTCTTAGGCTACTAGGATTCTCAAGACCGAGCAAGAATAGCAGGCGAAATCTGCCTTCCGTCCCCGACGCCAGTCCGCCATTTCTAGGTCCCCTCCCTCCAATTTAGTTTCTGAAAACTGAGACATAAAAAGCCGACCAGGATGGGAGGCTTGGAGCAAGGATGCTCACCTGGCTCACGTTTTCAGAAACTAAATTGGAGGGAGGGGACCTAGAAATGGCGGAGAGAGTGAGATTTGAACTCACGACAGAGTTACCCCTGTGCCGGTTTTCAAGACCGGTGCTTTCAACCGCTCAGCCATCTCTCCGTTTTGCCAATGTGGCCATAATCCTGAGTTTACCGTCGCTTCCTTTAACAAATCCAGGAGCGCCTTCCAAGTAACGATTCAAAGCAGCGGGAATCTCAACATTCCCCTCTGCGTCTTGGTAGTTCTCCAGAACAGCTATCAGAGTGCGGCCGACGGCTAGGCCAGATCCATTTAATGTATGAACAAATCGAGTCTTACCCTGCGCTTCGCTCTTGTACCGAATCTCGGCACGACGCGCTTGGAAGTCCTCGCAATTCGAACACGACGAAATTTCGCGATACGCATTTTGCCCCGGCAGCCAAACTTCCAAATCGTAAGTCTTCGCTGAAGCAAAACCCATGTCACCCGTACAGAGCGCCATAGTGCGATGAGGGAGCCCCAGAAGTTGGAGAACCTTTTCAGCGTTCTGAACCATCTTCTCCAACTCGTCGTAAGACTTTTCAGGTTCACAGAGTTTTACCAATTCCACCTTTTGAAACTGATGCTGGCGAATCAAACCGCGGGTGTCTTTCCCGTAACTCCCAGCTTCGGCCCGAAAGCAGGGCGAGTACGCCGTAAAATAGTAGGGGAGAGACCCCGGCTCGATGATTTCTTTTCTAAAAATATTCGTAAGCGGAACTTCCGAAGTCGGAATCAAAAACAATTCGCGATCCGCGACATGCGTTTTAAACAGATCTTCTTCAAATTTCGGAAGCTGACCCGTGCCTGTCATGGACTCCCGATTCACCATGAATGGGGGAATGACTTCGCGGTAACCATGTTCGCGAATATGGAGATCCAACATGAACTGAATCAAAGCGCGCTCTAACGTCGCACCAGGACCGGTGGAAAGAGCAAACCGAGCGCCAGCCAATTTCCCCGCGCGTTCGAAATCTAAAATGCCGAGCTTCTCGCCGAGATCGACGTGGTCCTTCGCCTTAAACGTAAATTTTTTCGGCTCGCCCCATTTACGAACTTCGACGTTGCCGGAAGCATCGACTCCATCCGGTACACTGGCATGAGGAATGTTTGGAATTCTCAAGCCTAAGTTCGAAAACTTTTCTTCGATCTTGGCGAGTTCGTCATCTAAAGCTTTAATCTGTCCACCGATGGCTCCAGCCTCGGCGACAAGCTTGTCTGCCTCAGGTCCGACCGAAGGATCGGTCTTTGCCTTGGCCTTCAGCTGACCCACTTGCTGAGAAAGTTTATTGCGCTCCGCTTTGAGCGATTCGACTTTTTGAATGAGCTCACGACGAGATTGCCCGAGGCGCGCGAGTTCTTGAATGGACTCAGAGCCCTGATTGCGACGCTTGAGCGCTTTTTCCAATTCACCGATATTTTCCTGAAGAAGCTTCGGGTCTAACATAGTCTCTTTATAAGTACGGTTCGAACTCTGCTCGGTCTACTGCGTCCGGTTCCATTTCCAGATACTTTCTGAACGCAGCCCCGGCGTTGTTATAGTCGCCGAGCGCTCGATACGCCACTCCCAGACGCTTATAAATCAAGGGATTAGCCTTATCATAAACCAGAGCGGCCTGGTACAGCGCAATTGCCGTGGGGTAGTTCTTCAGCATGAAATTCGCGTAACCGGCCATCTGTTTAGCATCGGCCGAGGTAGGGGCAATGCTCATCGCCTTGTTAAACTGTTCCAGAGCGTCTCGAGCGGCGCCCACTTCCACCATTTCCCGCCCCAGGGCCATGATGGTGGGAAACTCATTGGGGTTATTCTTCAGCTCAAGCATGTATTCCGACACCGCCGTTTGGTGATTGCCCATCGCACTGTAGAGCGCCCCCTTGTAGAAATGCAGACTGGGGTACTTGGGATAGATCGCGTAAATCTTTCCGAGCTCTTCGTTCGCTTTTTCAAAGTCACCACGCTTTGCATAAATTCGATAACGCTCCATGTACCCGCGCGGATCAGAGGGATTGCGGTCAGAGTAGGACTCGTAGGCTTTTAAGGCTTTGTCGGGAGCTTTCTTATCGATGCCTTCCTTATTCATATAAATCTGAGCTTGAAGCCACCATGGATAGGCATAGTCGGGGTTGGCCTGCATGGCTTGATCTACGAACTTCTGAGCGTTCGAGAAATCCCCCTTTTGAATTTGAAATTCGGCAATGGCAGCCAAGAGTTCCCCCCGAGCACGGCCGCCCTTTTTGAGTTCGTCTTCTAAAAGGTTGATGCCACGATCGATCGACTCCGCCGCTGCCACCGCTTTTGCAATTCCAATAATCGCTTCGGAGTTGAGCGGGTCAAATCGCATAGCGAGCGAGAAGAAGAACGGGGCATCCCCATAATTTTTGGTGCCCATCAAACTCTTTGCGTAAGCGAGATACACTTCGGAATCGATGCTCGAACGAGCCATGGCTTTTCGGTAGAAGGTTTGAGCTTCCACGTGTCGACCTTGGCGCGCATACATATCCCCAGCCGCTTTATCGATGGCACTTTGACTGACGGGAAGTTTTCGAAACTTATCCATGGCCTTCTGGGCTTCTTCCCAATCGAAACTCAGAATCAAAGTGTGAATGTACTTGGACCAAATGTCGATGTCGGTTGGAGCAAGCTCGGCTGCCTGCTGATAATTCTGTCGGGCGCTCCCCACATTGTTCAAATAGAGAAACATGTCTCCGGCCTTCACGAGCGGAATTGGAGACTTGGGATTGGACTGCCGTGCTTGTAGAAACTGAACGAGCGCGTCCTGAGAGTTTCCCGCCTTGACGAGTTTTTCGCCCTCGCCCAAAAAGAAATACATGCGGGCTTCTTTTTGAACGGACTTCTTGGAAGCTCCTGCCTTGTACCGAAGCGAATAGAGTTCGAGCATGTAGTCGTGATTGTCTTTCACGAGCTGCACGGCTCGCTCCATGTCGCCTAGAGCGCGGTCCCAGTTTTCTTTGCGCTTATTGTACATAGCATCGATGTAATAGGCCTTTGCCAATTCGGGGGGACTTAACAGACCGCGATTGTTCATGAGAAAGGTGAGGCTTTTTGCAGCGTCATCCCATTTCCCTGCTTCAGCGAGAAGCCGAATTACGGCTAGACGAGATTTCGCATGACGCTTATTAAACTGAACGCCCTTTCGATATTCCGCTAAAGCTTGTTCTTTTTCACCCAGGGCTTCCGCGATTTTTCCGCGCAAGTAAAACACTCGCGCGCTAAAGGCCTTGTTGTCTGGAATCTGGCTGACGTACTTCGCGGCGGATTGATAATCCCCTCGACCAAAGAAACTTTCAGCGATGTAATAGAACATCTCGAGGCCGAAGGCCTTGTGAGTCTTCGTGTACTCCACAATACGGCTGACTGCGGCCTCGGGTTTATTCACCGTTAGGTAGAACTCAACGTCTGCTATGACGGTCTCAGGCAAATCGACCGCCTTGGCTCGCGACATGTCGATGAGCTTAGAAATCACTGTGAAGTAGTTCTCATCCTTATTGGAAGAATCGATGAGGTTCAAATAGCAAGAGGCGAGCATGGCCAGGGTCTTTACGTTATTGATGTCGGCCTTGGCAGAAAGCTGCAGTTTTTCCACCGCCTGCTTGTAGCCAATAACCGTGTCATCCACGTAGGCCTTCATTCCCTCGATGTAATATTGCTCACTCATTCGAGGGTCGACCGTCTTTGCGTCTATCGAAGAGGGGAGCGTGGGTTTGATGGGAGGCGGAATCACAGGGCCCGAAAGTTCAGCCGTATCCAAGATTTCATTCACTACAAGCAGAAGCGCAACCCCCACCAGCACTCTCTTAATGGTTTCTCTTCGATCGGCTTTGGGCTTCCCAGCATTTTTGGAGGGAGATCGCTGAAAGACAATCGTTTCCTGTCGCGAAAGATCAATGCCCTGAGCATTGGGATTCATTTCGAATTGGGCGTTGTTCCGAACCACTTCGCCCTCGTCGTCTTCAATCATGACCAGGTCTTGTTCAAAGTGTCTCGGCGAAATGGCTTTTCCTTCGCCGACACCTCCCTCATTTTTCTGAACCCTTAAAACACCTTGCTGACTCGGGTTCGTGTCCACCATTGTGGCTTCTTCAACACGATGCCCTTCTACTTGGGTACGATCCTCTGACTCTTCCTCTGGCGGCTCTGATTTTTTGGGCTCGTCCTTAGGAATCTGCACCGAAGGCAGTGTGGCCTTTCCGCCTGCTGCAGTGATTTCAATATCGAGCATCCCGCGTTGTGACGGATCTTGATCCTTGTGAAAACGATTCACCTGAGTCTCGGGGAGTTCAGCGTCGGCTGGTAAAACTTCCGTCGCTCCTGGAAGCAGTTCTGTTTTAGCAAGCTCTCGATTCGACGGCAGCCTCACGGTTTCGTTCATCGCCTCAGCAGATTTCTTTTTCTGTTTCGGATCGACGAGTTTGCCCTGAGCTTTTTGAACTAGAAGGTCTGCAATTTCAGGAACCTGATTTACGCTGCGCCACTCTCCCTCAGGATATTCGCGCGCCTGTTCATTTCCCGTAATTTTTCCCTTCAGGACGAAGAGCTGGATTCGCTCGAGATCCAATGGACCTAGAACACGCCCTGAGGACAACTTCACCTTAAATAAACGCGGTGTAGAGGACGATGACATCCGTCATCAAATTGTATCAGCACCTTTAAAGCGCGACTAGAAAACGTAGGCTACAGGGCAGCCATCGCCTTGCGAGCGACCGTCAAAATTCCCCCGGGGATTAATCCGATTTGCAGGGTGAGAAAGACCATCGCAGCCACAACGAAACTCGGCCAAACCGAGAAACCGCTCTTCATGGGGCTTCCTTGCGGTTCCTTCATGTACATGTAAACCAAAACGCGAAGGTAGTAATAGACCGAGACTGCACTGCACAACACCCCGATAATGACGATCGGAAGTTCATTCGCCTGAACGGCTGAGTAGAACAAAAGGTACTTCGCCAAGAATCCTGCCGTGGGGGGAACTCCCGCCATCGAGAACAGGAAAACGGCCATCGAAAACGCCAACCAAGGGTGGCGGCGAGACAAACCGGATACGTCGTTCAAGTTCAGTCCGCCATCGTCGCGAGTCGAGATCAATGTCAAAACGCCAAAGGCTCCCAGATTCATGACGGCGTAGCTCACAAGATAGACAATCATGGGCGAGTAACCTTGATCGCTCTTCGGGCCAGCCAAGAGGCCTATGAGCAGATAGCCCGTGTGCGCGATAGAAGAGTAAGCCAGCATGCGCTTAAGATTGGTCTGTGTGAGCGCGACGACGTTGCCCACCACCATTGTCAACACAGCACAAACCCAAAGGATGTGATGCAAGTGGGTTTGAATCGTTTCGGACAGCACCGATCCGTAACCTAACGAAACAAACACTCTCAAGAATGCCGCAAAAGCCGCGGCCTTCAATCCAGTGGTCATGAAACCCGTGATCGGAGCTGGAGCTCCTTCATAAACATCAGGCATCCACATGTGGAAGGGAACCGAAGCGACCTTGAACAAGAAACCCAAAATCACCAACCAAGCCCCCAGCACGAAAACGGGCGACATGGACTGCGGATGAGTTTGAATGAACGTGTAGATGTCGTGAATCTGCGTTTTGCCAGTAGCCCCGTATAGCAACGCGGTTCCATAAAGGAGAACTGCAGAAGCTGCGGAGCCCAGAATAAAATACTTCATGGCTGCTTCGTTCGAACGACGATCCGCTCGGCGGAAACCCACCAATACGTAAACCGACAGCGACATGATCTCGAGAGAAATAAAAAGAACGATCAAATCCATCGACGACGTCATGAGCATCATGCCCAATGCAGCAAGCAAGATCAGGACGTTGTATTCGGGGTGCTGCAACCCTTCCTTATCCAAATATCGAAACGAACTAAGAATAGTGAGACCCGCAGAAACGATAAAAATAATATTAAAGAGGTGCGAATAAGTGTCGCTGATCATCATGCCATTGAAGAGTGTCAGCGTGTCTATCTTTAAACGAGCTACGGACGTACTGATTCCCACCAAGCAGGTGGCCAGTGAGACCAGGAAAACGGTCCACTTCGGACTCAGCTTTTTATTCACACTGAGAATGATCGTAAAAAGTGCTCCCACAAACATGTAGAAGTAGGGCATCAGGGAAAACATCTGCTCTTTGGTCAACATGAGCAGCTCGGGTTTAATTAACGAGTAGGTATTCACTATCTGTCTCCCTTTTGCAGTGTTGATACGCTGGCCACTGCAGTTTCCATCGGCGACGTGGCTTTAGCGCGCGCGAGGAATTTTTGAACCGAGGGCTCCATCTTGCTGAAAAAGAAATTCGGAACGATCCCCATCACAATAGAGGCCACAACCAGGGGCGTTAGAACGGCGACTTCGCGGAAGTTCAAATCCTTCAACTTCTTATTCTCTTCCTTCTTTACCGGACCGAACATCACGCGCTGGAACATCCACAACATGTAAACAGCCCCAAAAATCACGCCAGTAGCGGAAATCGCGGTGAGACCCGGGTTTGCTTTCCAAGCTCCGAGCAAAATCAAGAACTCGCCAACGAAACCATTTGTTCCCGGAAGAGCCACCGACGACAGAGTAATGATGAGGAAGGCCACTGCAAAAAGCGGCATGACCTTACTAATACCCCCAAATTCCGAAATTTCTCGGGTGTGGCGACGTTCGTAAATCACTCCGACCAATAAGAACAGCGCGCCTGTCGAAATGCCGTGATTCAGCATTTGATAGATCGAGCCCATCGCTCCCACGGTGTTCAGCGAAAAAAGACCCAACATCACATAGCCCATGTGACTCACTGAAGAATAAGCGACCAGCTTTTTGATATCGGGCTGAACGGTAGCCACCCAAGCGCCGTAGACGATCGCGATGGTTCCCAGCACCAAGAACGGATGCTGAATCTTCATCACCGCATCTGGAAACAGCGGGAATGCAAAACGAATAAATCCGTAGCCACCGAGCTTCAGCAACACGCCTGCCAGAATCACGCTGCCTGCGGTGGGCGCCTGAACGTGCGCATCGGGCAACCAGGTGTGAAACGGAAAAAGCGGTACTTTGATTGCGAAAGCCAGAGCAAACGCCATGAAGAGCCACATCTGCGGACTCGTGTAGCTATCGCCGCCCGCAATCTTCAGCCGGTACAGGTCCACAATGGCTGTCGAGAAACTTCCGAATTGAACCTTGTGCTGATAGGCCAAGTAGAAAATCGCGACCAACATGAGCAATGAACCCACGACTGTATAAAGGAAGAACTTCATCGCGGCATAAACGCGATCCTTTCCGCCCCAGATTCCGATCAAGAAATACATCGGAATGAGCATGGCTTCCCAAAACACGTAGAAAAGAAACACATCGAGGGCCAAGAAAGCGCCGAGCATTCCGGTCTCTAGAACGAGCAGCAAGAAGTAGTATTCACGCACGCGTTCCTTCACCGCGTCGAAAGACCCCAGAATTACGAGAGGGGTGAGGAAGGTGGTGAGGATGACCAACCAAAGACTGATTCCATCCATGCCCAACTGGTAAGACACTCCTAGAGCGGGAATCCAGGTGGCAGCTTCCTTCAGTTGAAACTCGTCGCCCAGGGCATTGAAGCGCGTGTACAGCAGGCACGAGATGACGAAAGTGATCAGCCCCCCCAGAAACGTCCAAATCTTTAAAGTGCCGACGCCCCCTTTTCCAGAAGTGGGAATGAGCAAGCCGATGAGTCCCCAAAAGAAGGGGAGAAAAATAACCGCGGTCAACAGATGCGAATTAAGCCAACCCATAAATGAGATACCCCACTGAAGCCAAGAGACCGATCACCAAAACCACGGCGTAAACCTGAAGCGATCCGGTTTGAACCATACGAACGGTTTGGCCGGTCCAACTCGAGAGATGACCGAAGCTCAACACGACTCGATCAATGACGGCGACATCAAACTTCTTCCACAAGAAGTTACAGAGCATTCGAATGGGCTTGATAAAGACCATTTCGTAAAGCTCGTCGACGTACCATTTGTTTTCTAAAAGTTTATGAATCGGAGCGAAGGTCTGCTTGAGCTTTTCTGCTCGAGCCAGATTTTTGTAGAGACCCAAGGCGAAAACAATGCCGAGCACTGCCCCAGCCACGCTCACGCCCATCAGAATATATTCCATGCTCGCATCAACGGCAGGTGCTCCATGAGCCCCTGCTGCAGCAGCCGCATGCCCAGGAATGACGGGCTCTAACCAATGCTCAATCCAGCTCCGATGGGGAACACCCATGAAGCCTCCAAAAATACTGAGAAGGGCGAGGACCATCAGCGGAATGGTCATTACTAACGGCGATTCA
The DNA here is from genome assembly GCA_019751945.1 of bacterium. GTDB lineage: Bacteria > Bdellovibrionota > UBA1018 > UBA1018 > UBA1018 > JAIEMT01. The sequence continues at coordinate 247,455 of JAIEMT010000003.1, read as the reverse complement.
TGTGCATGGACATCATGGTTTCGTGACTTCCCGAAGAAGGTGAGTGAGAAGAGTCGGGTCATGTAAAACGCCGTCATGACGGCGGTGACTGCACCCAAAAACCAGAGTGCCGTTGAACCGTGTGACGAACTAAACGCCATCCACAGAATTTCGTCTTTAGAAAAGAACCCCGAAAACGGTGGAATTCCGCAGATTGCCAACCAACCCGCTCCGAAGACTAAGAATGTAATGGGCATGTCCTTGCGAAGACCGCCCATCTTCATAATGTCTTGCTCTTCATGCATGCCGTGAATCACGCTGCCTGCCCCCAAGAACATGAGTGCCTTAAAAAACCCGTGAGTGATGACGTGGAAAACTCCGGCGGTGTAAGCACCCACGCCGCAAGCCAGAAACATGTAGCCCAGCTGAGAAACGGTGGAGTACGCCAAAACTTTTTTAATGTCGCGCTGAGCGATGGCAATCGTAGCGGCAAAAAGCGCGGTGAATGCACCCACGATAGCCACCACGTTCATTGCAGTGGGAGCCATGCTGTACATGAAGTTCAAACGCGAAACGAGGTACACACCCGAGGTCACCATGGTAGCTGCGTGAATCAGCGCTGAAACCGGAGTGGGACCTGCCATGGCATCTGGTAACCAAACATAGAGCGGAATCTGTGCCGATTTTCCCATACAACCTACGAAGAACAGCAAGCAGATCGTTGTAATAACGCCGACTCCGACTGTGGCGCCGTTCTGAGCCACGACGGCTTTTAATGCTGCGAAGTCTAACGTGCCGAAGTAGGTGACCACGAAAAACATGGCCAGTAAGAAGCCGAGGTCGCCGACCCGGTTGACGATGAACGCCTTTTTCCCTGCGCTGGCCTTTTCTTCATCCGTGTACCAGTAGCCAATCAGGAGATAGCTACAAAGACCGACACCTTCCCAACCGAAGAACAGCATCGGCAGCGAAGAACCCAAAACCAACACCAACATCGCGAAGCAGAACAGGTTCAGGTAAGCAAAAAACTTTCCAGGTGTTTCGTCATGCCCCATGTACCCGATGGAGTAGATGTGAATCAGCGAACCCACACCCGTGATGAGCAAAATAAAAAGTGCCGAAAGCGAATCGAGGCGAAAAGCGATATCGATTTTGAAATTTTCGATCTGCATCCAAGACATGACGGTCTGTTCGATGACTCGCTCGTCACCCATGCCGTGTAGCTTGAGGAACAACGAAACCGAAAGCGCGAACGAAGCTAAAATCGCCAAACTAGCAATCGTGCCAGTGACACCGGCAGAAGCCTTTTTACGTCCGGCAGGAGCTTGGCCGAATGCGTACCAGCCTCCGTTGATAAGAAACCCGATGAGTGGAAATAAGGGTATTAGCGCCAGCATTCTCGATCACTCCCGTAGCATTTGAATCTGGTCGGTATCCACGGTCTTCAGCGTGCGGAACATTGCGATAACCAGACCCAAGCCCACTGCGGACTCAGCTGCTGCCACCGTAATGATAAAAAACACCGACATCTGGCCACCCAAGTGTGCCAGCTGTTTAGAATAAGTTACGAACGTCAAGTTGACGGCATTGAGCATCAGCTCAATGGACATCAAGATGATCAAAATATTTCTGCGAATCATGACGCCGAAAAGGCCGATAAAGAAAATCACCGAGCAGAACGACAGAATGATCCAGGGTTCCACACTAGACAGGTTCATTGCTGACTCGGCTTTCTTTTCGCAATCGCTACTGCACCGACGATCCCTGCCAAAAGCAGAACCGAAGTGAGTTCGAACGGCAAAATGTATTCAGAAAAAAGAAGGGTAGAGAGCACTCGCGTATTCCCCCCCAAGGTTTGAATCTTCTCGGCGCTAAAGGTGCCAGTGGGTTGAATTTGCGCACTATTCTTAAATGCCCAAACAAAGGCCGCGAGAACCGCAACAGCTGCCACACCCGCTAGAATTTTTACCAGGATGTGACTGCGCCCTATGTCGAAAGAAGGCACGTCCGCATTGAGCAGCATGATCACGAAGATGAACAGAACCGTGATGGCGCCGGCATAAACCAAAATCTGAAGTGCTGCGACGAGATGCGCGTCCAAGAGCGCATAGATCCCTGCGAAACAAAAGAAAACCATCACCAGACTGAAAGCGCTGGCGACCGGGTTCTTTTTCAAAACGACCAACGCCGAAAAAGCGATGGCCATGACTGAAAAAATATAGAAAGCGATTGGGGAAATATCCATTACTTATTTCCTCGCTGCTCTAAGAGGTAATCCTTCTCGTAAACTTCGCGATGCTCCGTGCTCATTTCATAAATGGTGCTGAGCTTAATGGCATCCTTCGGGCACGCTTCTTCGCACATTCCGCAGAAGCAGCAACGAAGCACATCGATTTCAAACTTCACGGGATACTTTTCTTTGTCGGGACGCTCGCCCGCCTCAATGTGAATACATTCTGCCGGGCAAACCGTGGGACAAAGCATGCAGGCCGTGCAGTTCTCAACACCGTTCGTCGCCTTGATGTAGTGCATGCCGCGAAATCGTCCCGAATAATTTCTTCTTTCTTCGGGATACTGAATGGTCACCGTCTTACCGAAGAGCATGTTCTTCATGGTAATGGTGAGCCCCTTCAAGAGCTCGACGACGTAAAACCTCTGAAACAGACCGCGTTTGTGTTTAACCAGCATGTCAGATCACCTTAAAATAAATGAGAGCCCCGGTAGCCAAAATGTTCAGAAGGGAAAGCGGCAACATGGCTTTCCATCCTAAGTCCATCAGTTGGTCGTAGCGGAAACGTGGAATCGTCCAGCGCACCCACACGAAGAACCACATGAAGAAAATCACCTTAATAAAGAAGGACGAGAGCTCGAGAACGATTCGGAGCCACTCGTAAGTGAGGCCGCTCGTACCACTCAAGGTCAACAACGATTGCATCCCTGGCAACATCTGCCAGCCACCAAAGTACAAAGTCGAAATCATGGCGGACGCAGTGAACATGTTCACGTACTCGGCCATCATGAAAACAGCGAACTTCATCGAGCCATATTCCAAGTGATAACCCGCTACGATTTCCGATTCGCCCTCAGGAAGGTCGAAGGGGAGTCGGTTGGTTTCAGCAAACGCAGCCGTTGTGAAAATCAGGAAACCAAGAGGTTGAATAAAAATGCCCCACTTCGGAATCGACAGAGGCCCCAGTTGTAAAAGAGTTTGTCCCTGGGCTGCAGCTATTTCACTGAGCTGAACGCTCGAGAAAGTCATCAAAATGCCAATGATAGAAAGACCCAACGAAAGCTCGTAGCTAATCATCTGAGAAGAACTACGCAGACTTCCCAAGAGCGAATACTTATTGTTCGAAGCCCAGCCGGCCATGATGATGCCATAAACACCGAGCGAGCCGATTGAGAGAACATAAAGAAGTCCCACGTCCAAGTTTGCAGCTTGAAAGTGAATCGTGTGATCCCCGAGATTGATGGAGCTCGCGATGGGAATCGCCAAGAACGTCATGAAAGACGGTACTAGCGAAACAATCGGGGCCAACAACCAATAGAACTTTTCGACGTGGCCCGGAACCGTGTCTTCCTTGAAAATAAACTTAATCGCATCGCAGATGGATTGGAAAAGTCCCAGCGGTCCAATTCGGTTCGGTCCCAATCGGTTCTGCATCAGCGCAGATCCACGGCGCTCCACCCAAGCCATCAGCGGGGCGACTTGCAATAAGACGACGGCAACAAACAACACCTTGCCGATCATCACGCTCCATTCAAAAAGATCCATTCCGGCCGTCATTAGGCTGCTCCTCCCACGGCTCCGCTATTTGCCCAAAGCATCAAGATCTCGGGAAGATTCTTGGATTGTCCTTGAGGCAGAATGGCTCGCTTGAATTTTTGTTCGCGACCTTCGAAATTGAAAATGGTTCCATCCTTTTCGGCGAAAGAAGTGCCGGGCAGAATGGCATGGAAATCTTCGGCATCGGGCTTATTGAAAACACCCACGCCTACTTTTGTCCCCACACCTTTTAGCTCTGGAACCACAGCACGCCCACCGCGGAAAATAATCGCAGCGTTCACACCCGATGGAACGGATTCAAATCCTTTGATTCCCAGCTTTTCAAGCCCGTTCAAGTTGGCGGTCTTGCTCTTGCGCTTCAAGATAGGATCTGCGGCACCATCTTTTTGGGTTGACGTCACACCCGGCGTGCCGAAGTGGAAAATCGGGGTTCCCGAAAGGTGCTTGTTGAGAAACTGCTGAAGAGCTTGAACTTCTTCCTGAGTCAGATCCGAACCCACCAAAACCATGGGCTTCTTTCCATCCAAAGAAGAACGAGCCGCTACAACGGCCTGCGACCACTCTGTCATTTGAAGACCGGCTGTCCCACCGCTCACGGCAGGATTCAAAACACGAGCCGCGTCATGAATGTATTGATAGTTGAAGCGACCCTCGTCACAGAGCCAATACTTGTTGATCTCCATGTTCGTCCGGGGAACGCAGCGGTAAACAGTGTTCGCGTCCTGCTGAATTTCCATATTGCAACCGCGCGAGCAGCCTTCACAAACTGTTGGAGTTTTCTTTAAGTACCAAACGCGCTTCTTGAACCGGAAGTCTTTCAAAGTCAGCGAACCGGTTGGACAGATGTCCGAATAGTTTCCGGCGTAATCGGTTTCAAGAGGACGTCCGTCAATCGTCGTAATTTCAGTGTTGTTTCCGCGCTGAACTGCAACCATTTCATGGATGCCGGCGATTTCTTGACCGAAGCGAATGCAACGCGTGCAGTGAATGCAACGATTCATGCTCTTCTGAATCACTGGACCCATGTCGAGGTCCATGTACGTGCGGCGCTCTTCAGTCGTACGCATGTAAGAATCGCCGTACTTGTACGAGTTGTCTTGAAGGTCACACTCACCGGACTTGTCGCAGATCGGACAATCCAGCGGGTGGTTGATGAGCAAAAATTCCATCACGGACTTTTGATTTTGCTTCACACGATCCGACTTGGTCTTCACAACCATGCCCTCCGCCGCTGGGGTAGAGCACGCGGTTTGAAGCTTCGGCATTTTTTCGATCTCGATCGCACACATTCGGCACTGGGCGACAACCGTTAAACCCGGATGATAACAAAACACTGGGATCTCGATGCCGACGCTTGCAGCAACCTCCACCAGGTTTTGGCCTGGCTTGAACTCCACCTCGCGTCCGTCAATTATGCATTTGGGCATTTCTTACCTCGAATATGAGCTTCAAAGTCGCCTCGGAATTTCTTCACGAAACTAGAGACAGGGCCTGCAGCCGCATCCCCCAAGGCGCAGAGAGTTTTTCCATTAATGTTGTCAGCAATGCTGAGCAGGAGGGCGAGATCTTGCTCGCGTCCATGACCGTGCTCGATGCGGTGGAGAATGTCTTCCATCCACTTACAACCTTCTCGACAGGGTGTGCACTGACCGCAAGATTCGTGGGCGTAAAACTTGGTGATGCGCTGAATGAGCTTCACCATGCAGTAGTCTTCGCTCACCACCATCACGGCGGCAGAGCCCATCATGGTTCCAATTTTTTGAAGCGGTTCGATGTCATAAATAACGTCGATTTCATCCGCCGTGAGAACGGGGGCAGATGAACCGCCAGGAATCACAGCCTTCAACTTGCGGTCGTTTAAAATTCCACCGCAATAATCGTAAATCAGCTGGCGCAAGGTCACGCCGCCCGCAGGAAGTTCATAAAGACCGGGCTTTTTCACATGGCCCGAAACACCCAAGAGCCGGGTGCCTCCAGATTTTTCAATCTTACTGAGCTTCGAAAACCACTCGCCGCCCTTCTGTATAATGAAGGGGATGGAAGCCAGCGTCTCTACGTTGTTCACGATGGTCGGACCCGCAAACGCGCCTGACTGAGCTGGGAACGGCGGTTTCACGCGAGGCTCGCCGCGCTTTCCCTCTAAAGAATTCAGCAATCCGGTTTCTTCACCGCAAATATAAGCACCGGCCCCACGATGAACCGTGAGATCGAAACTAAACTGCGTGCCCAAAATATTTTTTCCTAAGTAGCCGGCTTTATAGGCTTCGTCGATTGCTTCATTTAAAAGCGTGAACTCACGCGTGTACTCGCCGCGAATGTAAATGTAGCCCACGTTGGAACCGATCGCGAACCCGCCGATGATCATGCCTTCAATCAACGTGTGCGGGGTGTAGCGCATGATATCGCGGTCTTTAAAAGTTCCGGGCTCCGACTCATCGGCGTTGCAAACCAAATACTTCGGCTTAGCGGATTGTTTCGGAATAAAGCCCCACTTCGTTCCAGTCGGAAAGCCTGCGCCCCCGCGGCCGCGAAGGTTCGATTTCTTCACTTCATTGATGATGTCGTCTTGAGACATCGCGAGCGCCTTTTTGGCAGACTCATACCCGATCATCTTTTTCTTGTAGTAATCGAGTGAGCGCGCTTCTTCGTTTTTGAAGTGCTGAATAAAAAGTGTTTCGCCTTTGTAGGTTTCCATTATTTCAGCCCATCCAAAATCTTGTCCAAACCTTGGACCGTGAGATTTTCGTGATAGTCATCGTTAAGCATCATGGCCGGCGCAGTTCCGCACGCACCCAGGCACTCTTCTTCCATCAGCGTAAATTTCTTGTCCGGCGTAGTTTCGCCTAGCTCGATTCCGAATTTTTTCTTGCAGTGATCCACCAGTTCTTCGGATCCACGCAAGCAACAAGCCACGTTCGTGCAAATCTTGAGGTGATACTTTCCAACCGGTTTCAGATTGTACATGGTGTAGAAGGAAGCCACTTCGCGAACCTGAGCCGGATGAATTCCGATGTAGGTTCCAATCTCTTCCATGATCTCCGGCGGCAACCAGCCTGTCTCTTTTTGTGCTTCATGAAGCGCTGGCAAGAGCAACGCCACCTTCGACGGATAACGGGGCTCTAATTTGCCCATCTCTTTATAGAAATTTTCAGAAAGTAATTTTGCCATTTCCAATCACCTTATCGATCGAGCTCGCCTGCAATGATGTTGATGCTGCCCAAGATTGCAACCATGTCCGCAATCTTCCCGCCTTCGGACATCGGACTCAGCGCCTGATAGTGCCAAACCGACGGTCCCCGAATGCGCATTCGGTGCGCCATCGGATCGCCTTTGCTGACAATGTAGAAACCGAGTTCACCATTCGTTCCTTCAAAGGTTGTGTACGCCTCACCCGGAGGAACATCGAAACCCTTCATGAAAAACTTAAAGTGGTGGATCAGGCCTTCCATCGTGTTGTGAACGACGTCTTTATCTGGAATTCTTACGCGCTTGTCTTCGCTCCAAATCGGGCCCGGCTTAATCTTGTCCGCACATTGCATAACGATGTTGAGCGACTGGCGAATTTCTTCCAGACGACACATGTAGCGATCAAAGACGTCGCCGTTCTTACCGATCGGAACATCGAATTCGACCTCTTTATAAAACATGCTGGGTTGATCGCGGCGCAGGTCTCGATCAATACCGGAAGCGCGAGCAGACGGCCCCGTGAAGCTATATTGCATGCACTGTTCTTTGTTGAACACGCCCACGCCCACCGTACGATCCAACCAGATTCGGTTGCCGGTGAGGAGCTTGTCCATTTCATCGATCACCTTGCGGGTTTTCTGAACCCAGGCCTTCACTTCTTTTTCCCAGCCCTCCGGCGCATCGGCCATCAAGCCGCCAATTCGGGTGTAAGAAGTGGTCAGTCGGGCGCCACAAAGTTTTTCGATCAGCGTGTACGCTTCTTCTCGTTGATGGAAACCATAGAGAAAGAACGAAAACGCGCCGATGTCGACGGCGTTAATGCCCACGCAAATGAGGTGGTCAATCACTCGAGCTAATTCCGCGCAAATCATTCGAATCCAAATGGCGCGTTCGGGAACTTCCACACCCATGAGGCGCTCTACAGCCATGGCATAGGTCACGTTGTTAGAAAGTGCCGAGCAGTAGTTCAAACGATCCGTGTAAACGACAAACTGGTGATAGGTGCGGTTCTCACCCAGCTTTTCTTTTGCGCGATGAGTGTAACCAAATTCACAGTAGGATTTTTCAATCGTCTCACCATTCAGCTTCGCCACCATGCGAAGAGCGCCGTGCATTGCGGGGTGAGTGGGACCGATATTGACGATAACTCGCGAATCTCCCCACAGGTCATCCGGATCATGATCCACCGAGATGTGTTCAGAATGGACGCCGTGTTTGTTGCCCAATGTTTCGTGCATCGTCTAATCCTCTAAAAGAGTCGGGTCGACCGGCATCGCCGTCGGAAAAATTTGATACCCGCGCAACGGGTAATCCTTACGCAGGGGGTGACCTTCCCAGCGCACATCCATCAGAATTCTGCGCAGATCCGGGTGGCCACGAAATTTAATTCCAAACATGTCGAAAACTTCGCGCTCGGCCCAGTTGGCGCCCTTCCAAACTCCGGTGAGCGTGGGTACATCTTGGCCTTCGCTGACGCGCACCTTGAAGCGCATACGGCAGGGCTTGGAATAAGAAAAAAGATTGTAGACGACTTCAAAGCGTGGCTCAGCAGGCATTTCATCGATAGCCGTGAGATCCGAAAGCAGATCGTAAACAAAATCAGGATCCGTTTTTACAAACGAAAGCACTTCGACAATTTTTTCAGCCTTTACGTACACAATCGGCACATCCGTCGCAAACGCGACTGGCATTCGGGTTTCTTCAATCGCCGAACCAAACTTTGCCGTGAGCTTCGCGATCTGAGACTTCCAAGTCTCTTCGAACTTTTGGAGCCAATCTCCGTAGCTGGTAGCAACCGGTGTCCTAATATCCATAACTCTCTCTTATTAATTGATGATGAGACCCGAGGTCGTTTTCTCGCCACGTGCTGCAGCCGCAATTCTGCGCTGCGAGTGCGTATCTCCACGAGCCACTCGATCTTGCAAACGCATGAGCGCATGCAGAACACCTTCTGGTGCTGGCGGGCAACCTGGGACATAAACGTCGACAGGTATTACCGTATCGATTCCTTGTGTAACGCTGTACACATTGAAAATTCCGCCCGAAGAAGCGCACGCTCCAAAAGACATCACCCATTTCGGATCTGCCATTTGGTCGTATACATTGCGAAGCACCGGAGCCATCTTGCTCACGATAATTCCAGCGACAATCAAGAGATCCGCTTGGCGAGGAGAAAACCGCATGGCCTCTGCACCGAAGCGCGCCATGTCGTAGTCCGCAGCGAGGCTGGCCATCATTTCAATCCCGCAACAGCTGGTTCCAAAAGGCAACGGCCAGAGCGCGTTCTTGCGGCCCCAGTTGATGAAATCGTCGAGTCGTGTGGTCAAATAGACCGCTGATCCGTCCTTACCCATAGTTTAATCCCACTCCAATGCGCCCTTGCGCAGTACGTAGTAGTAGCCCACCAACAAAATGCCAACGAACACCCCCATCTCGATCAAGATGAATGCATTCACGCTTAAATACTGTTTGTAGACGACTGCCCACGGAAAAAAGAAAATGGCTTCGACATCAAAAAGAAGAAAGAGAATCGCAACGAGATAGAAGCGAACGGAGAAGCGATGCTTGCTCGATCCGTACGAAGGAACACCGCACTCAAATGGAATGCTTTTGCGCGGATTGGGCAATTTCGGACCCAATAACCACGATGCAAAAAGCACGATGACTCCAAGCGCGCCAGCGACTCCGATCATCAGCAGAACAGGAATGTATTCCATCGGTTAGTGTTACCCCTCTTTTGCTAAGTCCCACTTTTATAGCCTTAGGTGAAGGCCCGTTGCTACCACAAAATAAAGCGAGCAGAGTGGGCGGTCCAAGCCAGAAGAGGTTCGGCGAAAAAGCCGATGAGCAGAAGAGGAAGCAAGAGCGCCATCAGATAAACGCGACGCGGTTCCCAACGTGGCCATTGAAATTGGCCAGCATCTTTGAAGTTCCGAACTAAACTAAAGGCGAGTCGGGCAACGGCTGCCGTTGAAATCGCCATCGTGATCACCCCTGCCGCAGCGAGCAGGTACCAACCCCGATGAATGACCGATCCGATCAAAACAAATTTTCCAATAAACCCGGGAAACGGCGGCAGGCCTACGAGACAGACTAAAAACAAAATTAGAGAAATACATTCGGGTATTGATCGACTCAGCGCCGCATGGAGGTCAGAAAGGCGATCGGATTCGATTTCATCTAAGAGAAATCCCACCACCGAGAAAGCGCCCACCAAAGCGAAGAGCTGGATCAAAAGACTATAAAGGAGGGCCGCTACTCCCGATTGATCGAGCACCAAAAGTCCCATCAACAAGAAGCCCGACTCCGCCATGACCAGATAAGAGATCAATCGTTTTGCGCCAGACTGTCTCAGAGCGAGTAGGGCACCTACCAGCATCGTGGCTCCAGAAGCCAATGCTACGATTTGTTGCCATTGAAATCCGCCGATGGCTGTCCACTGTTGGGCAGAAGACGGATCTGTGGCTCCTCCTTCTAATACCGGTTTGGCAAAAACCACCACGAAGAAGCGGAGCGCCATCGCAAACCCCGCTACGCGAGACCCGAGACTTAAAAAGGAGGAAACTACCGTGGGCGAACCTTCCAGCACATCCGGCGAAGCTAAATGCATCGGAAAAGCGCCGAATTGGTAACAAAAGGCTGAGAACATCAAAATGAAAATGACCAAACCCGTTTGGACAGGAATGGGGTTCGACTGAAGCACGTGGTGCATTTCATAAATATTCAAGGTGCGGGTGTGCGCAAAGAGCAGGGCCAATCCAAAAAGGAAAAGCGCGCTCGACGCCGAACCGAGCACCAAGTGCTTCATGGCTGCTTCCGTCGATAGAGACGAACGCTTTCCATAAGCAGCCAGGCAATAGCTCACTACGTTCATGAACTGGAGAACCAAGAAGCCCAGCAACATATCGGCCGAACAAGCCGCCAGCCCCATCGCCAAAGTCGACGCCACGACGAGAGCACAAAACTCCGCGCGCTTATTGGAGTCGACTTCCTTAGTAAAGATGGAGGCCACAATAGTGAGGCCCGCCAAGAGGATAAAAAACATTTTGAAAAACAAAGAGAGCGCATCGACAGAGAGATCTTGTCCCCACACCAGCGCATCGCCATGGCGATAGATCGCCCAACTTTGGACGAAGGCCCCGGCCAAGCCGGCCAGCGCCGTCGCAGTGATCAGGCGAACCTTCTCCCCATAGTAGCCAATTTCACCCGCGATGATTCCGGCGAGAGTGAGGCCTAGAAAAATTTCTGGAAGAAGAAGGATGAAGTCTTTCATTTATTTAATCGTCGACAACAAGGTAAGAGCGGTGGGTCTCACCAACTCGATCAAGAACTTCGGATAAAGTCCCAGTAAAACTAAACTCACCACCAAGGGAACGAGGTACGCCTTTTCCCAAGCGGTGAGATCCATAAAGTCCGAAGATTTTTCGGAAACTGCTTTTCCAAAAAACACCGTACGGTACATGCCAAACAGGTAATAGGTCGCTAACAAGAAAGCCAAACCACCGAAGAGTACCACCACCGGGTGAACCGAAAAACTTCCGATCATGAGAAGCGAGCGACCCACGAAACCCCCAAAGCCGGGAATTCCCAAGAGCGAAGCAATCATCACACCCGCAACCACCGCAATCATCGGCGCTTGAGAAGCAATTCCACCAATGGCCACCTTGCCGTCTTCGTCTTTAAATACAGTCTTACCGGTTCGATCTGAAATGATTCCTGCAAACAAGCCGAAGCCTGCTACGCCCAATCCTAAGACGAGGGCTTGGAAAATCGAACCCACCACACCTGCGGAGCTCAAGGAGCCGATACCAATTAAGAGCGCACCGACTTCTCCCAGGCAAACGAAGGCCAGAAGCATCGTGAGACCCCGCTGAGCAACAGCGCAGATTCCACCCATCACGAGATTCACAGCACCAATCATAGCTACGGTATGGGCCATCTGTGCGACCGTCTCTGGAAAGAGGGTGTAAGTCGTGCGAACAAAAATATACATTCCGACCGGAACAGTGACTGCACCCAACGCCACGAAAGCAGAGGGAGGGGCTTCGCGCGCTACCTGAGTAAACCACCCATGGATGGGCCAGATTGGAATTCGAAATGCCAAACCAATTCCAAAGAAGGCAAACGCCACATTCGAAACTGAAAATTCGCTTTCTAAAATCTGAAATGTTTTTCCAGCCAGCTTTCCACCGGCAAGCTCCCTCAAAGAAAACGTGTGGGGATCGATGGAATAGTAAATGAGGATCAACGCAGCAAACAGGAACGCGTTTCCGATGGCTGAGGTGATCATGGTTTGAATCGCCGCTTTTTCACGACCCTCACCACCCCAGATCCCGATCATGAAAAAGATCGGGAGCGAACTCAGTGTCCAGAAAAAGAAAATCAGGAAGAGATCTTGTGCGCAAACAGCTCCCATCAAAGATGCCTGAAGCACCAAGAGGAGCGCCTGAATTCCACGAAGCCCGGATTTGCGGTTCGACTCCGCAGCAATCAAGAGCGGGAAAACGATCGAAATCAAAAGGACGAGAAGGGCATTGAGGCCGTCAATCGCAACGTCGTAGCTAATCGCGTACGAACCAATCCAAGCAAAGGTTTCGCTGACCTGAAAATCGGGAACCTGTTGGCGCATCGACCCCACTAAGACAATGCCGCACAAGCTGGCCGCCAAACTGGAAAGGAGCGCCGCCCAGCGCGTCACCGAGCCGCTGCTATTCTTACCTCCCACGGGAGGTAACAGCGCTTGAAGGATCGCCCCGAAAAATGGAAGAGCGATCATTAAACTAATTAAATGTCCTGCCATAACGTTCCCCTAGGAGTGAAATCTCAGAAAATGTACCAAGATCGCTACTCCAGATCCAATCATTAAGAATAAGTACCATTGCATATCGCCGCTCTGGACGATTTGAAAAAATTTTGCCGGAGTTTCAACACCGTGCTTCAGGGTGCTCCCCAAAGTGTTGGCAATTCCTTCGCTGGCTTTTGAAAACATCGAACCGGTTTTGTCGATGACGGTGGTCAAAAGTCTGGGCATCTGCTTATTCCAAGTTTCTGTATCGACCCAATGATGAAGCTGCCGTCCGACCCAATCCACGCCGTTCAAAAGCTTTTCTACAAACCGATCGAATGAATAGTTTTCGGAAAGCGCCTTGTTGAACCCTGGAAATTTTGCAGAAAATCCCACCATACGATCTTGCTCGCGACCTGTTGTCCAATAAGCAAAAAGAATTCCCATCGCTACGGATCCCCACATCAACCACGTAGCAGCGGCGAAGTCTTCGTCTCTCATCACCAAAGATTCACCGCCTAGGGCGCGGCTCAAAAGAGACAAGCCCATGGCATCGGTACCGGCGGGTAATGCTCCGCCCGTCAGTGTTCCTGCCCAGAACCAGGCAGATCCTAAAATCAGGAGCAAGAATGCCGGCATAACCAGGAGCGCCTGAGGTTGAACCTGTCTTCCCGATTTCAAAAACAACCAAACCGCTCGCCAAATCAACGCCACGGTAAAGAAAATGCAAATAGCGCCAACGGAAGTGAGCGCGCTGTTGCTGAGAGATTTTCCCAGCCAAGTCATCAAACCAAAACACATGACTGAACCTGGAAAACCCGAAGCGAATGCGCCGACCAGAAAAGCCAAGAAACCGGTCCAGAAATTTTTCTCACCCGGTTTTGCCGAAGACTCGAAAAGACAAAACCCGGCTACTGCCAGACAGCTGCCAATGAGAATGGCAATCGCTGGAAGGGGTCCCGAGAAGCACAGGCCCGCCACTGCGATTCCGTGAACAGAGATCAACCAATAGGCCACATTCTTTTTCAAATCGGTTTGAACTAAACCGGCAATCACCGCAAGAATTGCAGAAACCAGTGCAAACCAGCCAAAGGGAACTAAAATTCCCGTGTTTCGCAAAACGGGCTCAAGCCGAACCAAAGTAGCGAAGGCAGCCCAAGCCGGAAAAACCTGTGGAAAGAGAATGCGACTTTCTGAGGAATGGTCGGAGTCCGAAGAAACCCAACCCATGAGTGGAAAAAATTGAAGCTGAAAAAGAATGCCCGCCACCAAAAATCCCGCGGCGGTCTGAACCAAAGGAAGATCTGGCCACTGCGCGAGGTCCTTCGACCAAATCAATCCCGCCCCTGTGCTGATCAATCCAGCGGCACCCAAAGAGGTGAGAAGGAGGGCAAAAATTCTTTCTTTCGCGTAACGAGTATTTCCGTCGCTGCTCTGACCAGCGAGAGCACCAAAACCCCCGAGGGTTGCAATCCCTACGCCGATGTAAGCTAACCAAGGAGTAAGCGCCATCCACGCCAGCGCGACACCGCTCACACCCAGTGCCGCCGCCGCGAAATCAGAACCCCGAGGATTTCCACGCGCGACACGATTGATCAGATAGAAAAGCCCCATGACCACCGCGAGCAAAGCCATAGTGAGCCCTGCGAAGTCTTGAAGAATTCCAACGTGAACCGCTCGCTGCTCCACCCGCGGGGCGATCCAACCTCGCAACCACGGCACGGGCTGGAGATTCCCTTGCAGATAATCCATCCAACTTAAAATCGCGACGAGGAGAAGAGGCAACAAGCCCAAGCCAATAAGCCAATCGCCTTCACGAGGCAAACGACGTCCCCAAAACATTCCCGCTAAACCCACTAAGAAAGCGGCAAAAGTCCCCAGAAACAACATCTGCGGGGAAATCTGAGAAACGCTTGTGACTGTCTCAACCATTTATCAAGTCTCTCAATTCTTTAACGATCGAACATCTTCGACGCTAGTTCGCTTCTTCAAATAAAAAATTCTCACGGCAAGCGCGTAACCCACCACGAGCTGGCCGATCTGACTCAGTGTAATGAAGAGTCCGAAGAGGTGCCCCTCATTAGGAACGTGCGACGCAACCCCTGACAAGACCAACATTAAACTGGCCGAAAGCCCTAAGAGCTGAAGGCCCACGAGTAAACCCAAAATAGTTTTGCGATAGAGAACACAAACTAGACCCAAACCACCTAGAAGGGCTGCAATGGTAATCATGTTTCGGGCTTCTCCAATCTCGCCACCACACCGGAACCCACGATGACTAAAAAGAGAAGTAGCGCAAGAATCTCAACCGCAAGCAGGTGATCCTCGGCAAGCGAACGTCCCAGCCCCTGTACGCCCATTGCGACTTCTGATTTCTTCTCAGTTTCTTGAGTCTGAGGCCCATAGGTTTTGGTGGTTTCAATAATTTCATGCGGATCCGAAAAAAGAATCCCATGCTGAGCCATGCTTGGTAAATGAGTAGCCCCTAACCAAATCATTCCCGCAAAAGCACTGCCCACAATCAAGGGCATGACGGGACGAAACCATTCCTTCTTCTTTTCCGGTTCTGGAGTTACCGAAACACCCAATGCTGCATCTTCTGGGGTACTAAATTCACCGAACATCACCGCGTAGAAAATAAATGCGATGGCAATCAGAGTGGAGAGCAGCCACTGAATCACCGCCAGCAACTCCGCTCCCAACGACAAGTAAAGCCCACCGACCCCGAGCCCACACACCCAAAGGGCCAAGACTGCCCGACGAAGATCCGTCATAAACGTGGCCAGGACTCCACCCAAAACCGCGATTCCTCCGCAGGCCCAAAAAATCATAGCGTCTCCTCCGCTTCCTTGGCCTGACGTATGGCTGCCCATTTCGTTCGCTGTTCGGGAGTAATTCTTCCTCGACCAAAACTAATAACGAGATCTCGAGGGTAGTAAGCGGCTCCTTCGTACTCTTTCGTATGAACGAGCGACTGCGGAATGCAAACCTCCACACACAGACCACAGAACATGCAGCGAGACATGTCGATGTCGAATACTGCCACCCAAACTTTCGAAGCTTCCGTCCCCAATTCATTTTCAACCGTGATGCATTTCGTGGGACAGATTTCTTCGCAAGCTTTGCAACCCGTGCACCGATCAATGTCGTTAAACAACAATCCACGAGAGCGCGAAGGCAAGTCATCCGCGGTGCGGGAAGAAACTGGATCTGGATATTGTTCGGTCACTTCTTTATGAAGATCGCCTGAACGTCGGTTGAACAAGTAGGGGAGCGCCGTAAAGCATGAAGTAAGGATGGATTTCACTCCCAAGTAAACTTCCCGCAGATACTTTAGAACGCTGGTAAAAACAGATTCCATCAGTGGTTCACCCAAATCATCCAAACCGTTGTCCCAATGAGCGCCATTAACGAGAGAGGGCTTAGTACTTTCCACGCCATGTCGGTAATCTGATCTGCACGAATTCGGGGGTTTGCACGCGCTACCCAAGTCACACCCAACATCACCAAACCCGTTTTCACGAGGAGCACCAGAAGCTCAACCGCCTCGAGCGCCACCGGCGTGCTGTAGTTTCGAATGGCATCCGTCACAAAAAGAGGAAGATTCCAGGCGCCCATAAAAAGAACCACGGCGATTTCTGACCAGAGAAAAAATCCATAGAAGCGCCCCAAGCGGAACAGACTCAAGCGGCGGCCGTAAAGATGCGAGCTCACCCCACCGTGAATGTCAGGAACGGAAAGCCCTCCATCAAGCGGCGATATCCCTAGCAAAACCATTCCGCTCGCTAAAAACACAAAGAAGGCAATGAACTGAAAAGGATCTGAAAAAACGGTCCAATGCAAAGGAGACGAACCTTGAGCTGCAGCAACCGCGCTCCAACGAAAACTTCCGGCGCGAAGACCCACGCAGATCATTCCGATCATTGCTGGGAACGCGCCAGCAAGAGCTTGCGATGCTACGCGAATGCCACCAAACCATCCCGGAATAGAGCCCTGATTCAAGCCCATCAGCATTGTTCCTAGCGCGAGAATCAGTGCCGCCCAAAAAAGCATGAACGCACTCATGTCGGTATCTACCAACAAGAACATGGAACCCAATGGCAATACGGCTACCGTGGAATAAAGAGCCATGGTGTGAAGTCCCAACCAAAACGCTTCACGCCACCCGCTAACAATTCGTTTTTCTTTCTGTAGAAGTTTCAACAAATCGGCAAGAGGTTGAAACAATCCAGCCAACCCCACCCGGTTCGGACCAATACGCGCTTGTAGATCGGCAGAAATTTTTCGATCCAAGAACGCCATGAATCCGGCGCCCGGCATGATAACGAAGAAGTAAACAAAGCCAACGATAGAGGCGGCGACCGCCCACTCAGGAGTTCCTGCGGGAAAAACATCTAGTCCATCCCAAGCAGACATCCACGGCTTCATCGATCGGCCTCCGCAATTCCAAGATCTAAGCTCGCTAAAATCACGGGCAGATCTTCCAAGCGTCCGCCTACCAATAAATCCGGCACCGCTTGCAAGAGGGGGAGGGTGGGCACGCGAAACTGAACGCGAGAAGGATTTTTTCCGCCGTCCGAAACCAAATGGCAACCCAGCATTCCGCGCGGACTCTCGACTCGAACGTAAGCCTCTCCAGCGGGGACTTCAAAATTATCCATCAAACTTTCTTTCCAGAACGGGCCTCGCGGTAACGATTCGACAGCCTGCTTGAGAAGATCGATTCCCAAAGCAATTTCACGAAGACGCAACAAGAAGCGGTCGAGAGCGTCGCCCTGAGTGCCCCCTTCCCCCTTTCCAAGCGGAATGTGAAAGTCGAGCTGATCGTAACCGCAATAGGGATAGGACTTTCGAACATCGTAGGGAAGTCCTGCGGCGCGAGCGTTCGGACCCGAAATTCCCAGGTGCTTTGCAAACTCCGAAGAAATAATTCCCACGTTTGCTGTTCGTTTTACAAACGCACGATTGAACGTGAAAAGATCATTATATTCCTTAAGGCGCACGCGAAGCATGTCGACGGTTTCATGGACGCGCTCCATAAACCCTTCCGTCACGTCGGCAACCACTCCCCCAAAGCGCAAGAAGTTGAGTGACGCTCGCGACCCGGTTTGGAGCTCGAGAAGATCCAAAACTTTTTCGCGATCTCGAAGCACGTAGTGAAGCATGGTATCTGAACCCACGGCACGTGCGACCCGAGCAATGAATCCGAGGTGACAAGAAAGCCGTGTGAGTTCCGCCAAAATAACTCGAATTCTTTGGGCGCGCGGGGGTACCACAATGCCCACGATTTCTTCTACGGCTAAGCAAAGGACCAGCTCGCCAAATACAGCGCTCTCAGGATCGAGGTGATCCATGTACGGAATAGTGGAACGCCATGGATGAAGCTCGAGGGCCTTTTCCAAACCGCGATGTAAGAAGCCGGTTTCCACCACACCGGCCACCACTACTTCACCGTCGAGCTTCAGATGCACGCGCATCGGACCAGGCAGCGCTCCGTGATAGGGCCCCACCACCCACGAAGTCAGGTCGGTGCGAAGATGCTCTGGGCGCGAACCTGTTCTTCTATCGATGATCATGTCACCACTCCGTAATCATCAGGCTCGGTGTGCCCTGTTGGTCGGGTGTGCGGAATATTCAGAAACTCGGTCGGGAAAACATAACTTTTTCGAAGCGGGTAACCCACCCATCCCCGGGGGAGAATAAACCTTCCCGACGACGAACCCGGCACCGGATTTCCCACAAATCGAATTCCGAAAAGATCGCTGGCCTCTAGCTCTGGAAGTTTTGCCATCGGCCATGTTTTCACCACCGAAAGCATTTCAACCGGCGCCTCGGGTGAATCTGGAACAATCGACACCCGCAAATAGAGCGTGTGCCCTTTTTCTTGCGAGCGTAAAAAATAAGTCAGCACCAACGCCTTATCGACTTCCATCACCGAAAGATTTTCGAGCCAATCAAAAGAGAAGTCGACATCCTTGCGAATTGCTTGCGCAACCTTCTGAATCGATTTCGCCTCGACCCAGACGGAGATTTCCCCACCTCGCCCAAACGGGCGAACTTCTAAAACCGCTCCGGGTACGGCTTCTTCAAGCCTGGGGATGAGATCGCTGGTGTCCACGAATTTTTTCCTGAAGTGTAATAAGTCCGTTCATGATGGCTTCGGGGCGCGCTGGGCAACCCGGCACGTAAATATCTACGGGTACAATACGGTCTGCGCCCGGCACGACTCCGTAACTAAACTCGGGCGCGAAAGGTCCGCCTCCGGTGGCGCAAGATCCTAAACACATCACGTATTTTGGAGCGGGCATCTGATCATAAAGCGCACGAAGATGAGTTGCAGCCTTGTAAGAAATCAAACCCGTCACGATCAGAAGATCCGCCTGGCGCGGATCAATCTGCTGGACGCAGCCGAAGCGTTCCAAATCATATCGTGGCCCCATGGCCGCGAGGATCTCATCCGCACAGCAACCACCGCCGGTCGTGACATACCAAAGGGAACTCGAGCGCGCCCAGCTGAGCACTTTGTCGATCGTGGAGAGATGAAAGCCGCCTGACTTCAAGTTTCATCCTCCTCGCGAAAACTCTTCACCCAATCCAAGTCACCCTTTCGAGCGGAGTACAAAAGTCCGAGCGCTGCAAATCCCACTATGGTCCCGATACAAATCAATCCTTTGAGCGCGTTGGATCGCGCTGGATTTTCTTTTAGAATTCCCACGCAAGGAACCAAAATCAGTGCCAACGTCACTAAAATCAAAGCGGCGTTGGATCCTAAGAAAAATCGCGTGTTTACTTTTTTTCCAATGGCGGTGTCGCTGGATCGACGAGCAGGTTTTTGCTGAAGCTGAAGCTCGCTCATCGATTCGCCAAAAGAACCCTGATGAGAAGGGGACTCCGCCTTCGGTCGATGACGGACAAGAAGGGAAACCAGCCACAAAGCACCAGGCACAGCCAGGGCTAAAACCGCTGAAAGAAAGACGACATAGTAGACTTCCCAACCGCTTGGCATCAGGTCGATATCCCCAGAGAAATAATAGAGTTAGACGGCCCTAAGAGACTATCCCAAAAATATCTTAGTTGCGAGCCCGAGCGAAGAAGCGCTACACAGAGCGGAATGGCTTCCAGCCCTATTGGGTCGATTCTAAAATCGGTCCAAGAAATCGGTCGCGAACTTCAGGAACCGGTCCATGTTTTTGGAACTACGGCTCCTACTCGTGCGTTCTTTTTAGCCCGCTGGTGGGCCTGGGCCCAAGAAAACCTGAGTACGTCACTTCCACCAGAATCGGTTGTGCTCTGTAGCGATGACGCGACCGCAGAAGACCTTGCCAATGACCTGGAAGCCTTAAGCAGAGCGATTCTTGGGACATCCGTGAATGCCATTCACTTTCCGACCTGGGAACAGTCGCCGTACAGCTCGATCGTTCCTTCACTTCGAACTCGGCACCAAAGAATTTCGGTTTTGGGTCGACTGATTCAGAAACAAAAGACGCCGTCGATAATCGTCACGACCTGGGCCGCGGCGTGTCAGGCCACGCTTCCAGAAAAAACTCTTCGCGACCTCAGCATTTCGCTCCGAGTTGGAACCAGCATTGAATCGCTCGAGACCCTCATCCGCCGACTTTTGGATGCGGGCTATTTGCGGGTGGACCCCGTGGAAGACCCCGGTTCCTTTGCCGTGAGAGGGGAGATCGTCGATATTTTCCCTCCAGGAGCAGACTTGCCTTATCGAATTGAACTTTTTGGAGAAGAGATCGAAAAAATTCGGCTCTTTGATCCTCAATCACAACGCGTGATCACTGAGAAAAAAGAACCCGATCCCCAAGAAATTTTTATCACTCCCGCTCGCGAGGTGCTGGTCAATCCTTCAACCACGCCGTTGATTCGGGAACGAATTAAAACCTATGCCGATGACGTGGGCATTTCGCGAGCCATTCGAGATCCGATTTTACATTCGGTTTCGGAAGGAACATATCCACAACACAGCGACGCGTGGGCACCTTTTGCTTACGAAAAACCAGAAAACCTCTGGAGCTACATTAAAAATCCGATCGTGATCTGGGACGACGAAATGGCCGTCCTTCAAAACTGGGACAGCTTTCAGCAGGAACAAAACACTCTTGCCGAAGAATCGAAATCAACCGGACTCATTCTTCCTCCTGTGCCCTCGCTCTTTCACTCTCCGAAGGAGCTCGAGCAGAGCATTCGGTTCGCAACCAAAGTTCATCTCGACCGAGTGGAAATGGTCGACACTCAGAAAAAAGAAGAAGAACCCCTTCCTGAGGAGACCGGTCCTCCGCAAGAAACCGAAAAAATCTCGTCGCGCCATCGCATCGCCGTAAAAACCAATTCTGATCTCGGTTTGGGTTCACGACACTCTCTCGCCGAGCTGGAACCTAAGTTTCGACTCTGGTTGAAGCAGGGGTTTCGAGTGGTCATCCTCGCCTCTACGCAGAGTCAGCTGGATCGAATTCGCTTCCTGCTCGAAGAGCGCCAGCTGCCCTGTAAAGCCGACGGTGAACCCATCCCCTCCATCATCACTTTAAAGAACGGTTCCATCACCGAAGGATTTCGCTGGCCTGCGGAAGGCCTCGTTGTCCTCACCGAGAGTGACATCCTCGGCACTCGACACATTCCTCAACGCAAACGCAGTGGGGACAGAAAATCTTCCGCAAAAGAATGGTCGGGCCTTCAAGCCTTGTCGGACCTCTCTCCCGGTGACGCCATTGTTCATGTGGATCATGGAATTGGCCGCTACAACGGGCTAGTGCGCCTCGACCTTCAAGGTGCGCCCAGCGACTTCCTCCAGGTCGAGTATGCCAATAAAGACAAACTCTACATTCCGATTTATCGCCTGAATGTCGTTCAAAAATACGTGGGATCTGCCGACTCCGTCACTTTAGATAAACTGGGCAGCACTCAGTTTGCGAAAGCGAAGGAGAAAGTTCGCGACGCCGTTAAGAAGCTGGCCATCGATCTCGTGAAGCTCTACGCCGAACGAAAAGTCCGACCTGGAATTCAGTTCTCACCCCGAGACGGCGTCTTCAAAGAATTCGAAGCGCAGTTTCCTTACGACGAAACCCCCGATCAGCTCAAAGCAATCGACGACACCCTTTCCGACATGGAATCTGGAAAAGCCATGGACCGCCTGATTTGCGGCGACGTGGGGTACGGAAAAACAGAAGTCGCGATTCGTGCAGCGTTTCGCGCCGTCACCGACGGAAAACAGGTGGCGGTGTTGGTTCCCACTACCATCCTAGCCCATCAGCACGAACAATCTTTCAAGGCCCGCTTAAAAGACTACCCCATCAAGGTGGAATCGATTTCTCGGTTTAAATCCGCCAAAGAACAGAAGGCGGTTTTAGAGGAAGCCGCCCAAGGTAAAGTAGATATCTTAATTGGAACTCACCGACTGCTTTCCCGCGACATTCGTTTCAAGGACCTAGGCTTAGTCATTGTCGACGAAGAGCACCGGTTTGGGGTTGAACACAAAGAGAAGCTGAAGACGCTGAAGATCAACACTCACGTTCTCACTCTCACCGCCACGCCAATTCCGCGAACACTCCACATGTCCTTGTCGGGGCTTCGAGACATCAGCCTGATCAACACGCCCCCTGTGGATCGGCTTCCGATTCGAACTTACGTTTCTAAATTCGACGACTCCCTCATCAAGCGCGCCATCGAAATGGAAATCAACCGCGGGGGACAAGCCTTCTTCGTTCACAATCGAGTGGAGTCGATTTTCAATATTGCCAACCAGTTGCGCGACTTGATTCCGTCTGCAAAAATTTCCGTCGCACACGGACAAATGCCCGACACCGTTTTGGAAGAAGCGATGGTGAACTTCTATTCCAAGCAAAGCAACTTGCTGGTCTGCACGGCCATCATCGAGTCCGGTTTGGACTTACCCTCTGCAAATACCATCTTGGTAAACCACGCGGATCGGTTCGGACTTGCACAGCTCTACCAAATTCGAGGACGCGTTGGCCGCGGACAGAACCGCGCTTACGCTTACTTGCTCATTCCCGCAGAAGGTTCCATCACCGAAGATGCCAAGCGCCGACTCGAAGTCATTCAGCGCTTCGTAGAACTCGGAAGTGGCTTCAGCGTGGCTTCGCACGACATGGAAATTCGCGGGGGAGGGGACTTACTCGGCCCGCAACAATCGGGACACATCGCCACCGTCGGCTTTGATCTCTACACGGAGCTACTCGAAGAAGCGATTCGGGAACTTCAAGGCAAGCCCCTGGAACCCGAAGAATCTCGCCGAGAGCCCGAAATTCGCGTGCCTTTCGCCGCATTTCTGGGCGATCAATACGTACCAGATGTTCACCAACGCCTTTCCCTTTACCGAAGATTTTCTGCCGCCACCCAGGAACAAGAAATTCAGTCTCTTGAGGAAGAGTTGAAAGATCGGTTCGGTCCGCTGCCACCCGAAGCTCAGAACCTCATGTGGCTGATTCGTCTCAAGCAACTTTTGAAACGATTTGGAATTGATGCGCTCGCGGCCGGAAAAGAAAAACTCTCGCTCACTCCGGGCAAAGATAGCCCACTCGATCCGGGCCGCGTCATCTCATTGGTTTCTACAAAGCCCGATCAGTATCAAATTACCCCGGACTCCAAGCTGGTCGTCAAAATTCCGACGACCACCCTTTCAGAACTCTACCTTTCTCTGGAAAGCCTATTGCACGGCGTTCAGATCGTGTTAGCCTCTAAGTAATGAAGATCGCGACTAACTCATTGTTCTTTTTGGGCACATTGGCAGTGAGCTCGTTTTTTTCTCCCCCAACTTTGGGAGCAACGGAGCTCGCTAAAATCAACGGCACGGTGATTACCCTCGAAGATTTTAATAAGCGTTACCAAGAAAACTCCAAGTACTTTCCGTTTCGTGCTCCGACCCGACAAGCTGTTCTCGAGGACATGATTAAGCGAGAGCTCGCGGTTCAAGAGGCGAAGAAGATGGGACTTGATCGCGATCCCGTTGTGATCGATCGCATGCAATCGGTTCTGTATCATTCGCTCGTAGAAAAAAAATTGGGCAAAGAATTTGAAGCGATTTCTGTGACCACCGCTGAAGCAAAAGAATACTACCAAAAGAACCCGGAAATCCGCACCAGTCACGTGTTTGTATCCGTCGCTCCCGGCGCAAATGCTGAAGCGGATCGAAAGGCCCTCGCGCGTATCAAGGCGGTTTACGAGGACCATATTCGTCCCGGAAAAATGAGTTTTGCTGAAGTCGCTCAACGTTTTTCTGAAGGCACCGCAGCCCCCATGGGCGGCGATATCGACTATCAAACGAAGGACCGCCTGGATCCCAAGTACTACGACGAAGCTGTTCGACTCAGAACACCGGGTCAAGTCAGCGGAATCGTTCGTTCCCAATACGGCTATCACGTGATCAAGCTCACGGCGATTCGCCCCTGGTCTGAGACGGATCAGCCGCGCATTAAGCAGCTATTGATTGAGGAACGCCGTCAACAAATCCTGGACAAGTACTTAGGCCAGCTCCGACAGGGCGCCAAGGTGTCTGTCCAGTCTTCTCTCATCAAGAATTAGGTTGGGACTCTTCCCAGTTTGTGCGATGTAACCCCTATGAAGAAGCTCTGGATTCTTCCGCTTTTTGCGGTCTTTTTTAATACTTCTCCGGCTAAGTGCGTCATGCTGGATCGAATTGAAGCCTCGGTCAACTCGGGCCCCATCCTGCTTTCGGATGTTCGAAAATTTCGACAGTCCATCGGAATTCGAACCCAGCTGGATCCTCTTTTTGCAGGAACCGCTATCGCCAAAAAAGGGGCTGCCGCTACTGAAGCCGAAATTATCGCTTACCTTACTGATGAAAAAATCATCACCCAAAAATTTGAAATCGGGGATGCCGAAGTCGAACAAAACATTAATTCGATCCAAACCAGTAATAAGATTGACCGCGCTGGCCTTAAAAGTCTTTTGAAGAACGAAGGCATTAGCTTCGATGAATATTTTGAACTCATGCGAATTAGTTCAGCCAAAAAAGAACTGATCGAAAGAGAAATTCGCGGCAAGGTTGCCATTACCAACGACGACGTAAAAAACGAATACTATTCCCGCTACAGCAAGTCGGCAAAGGCTCCTCGCTCTTATCAAATCAAAGCCATCACGATTTCAAACTCCACATTTAAAACTCCGGCTGCCGCGAAAGATGCTGCACTCAATGCCCTGAAAGCCATTCGTGGCGGCGAGGCCTTCGAAGAAGTCGCCAAGCGCGCCAGTGACGACTCCAACGCCCAAAACGGCGGCGAACTTGGAACCATGACGGAAGACCAAATGTCGCCCATCATCCGCGCGGAACTTAAGAAATTGCGAATCGGCGGCGTGAGCGATGTCGTTACGAATCCTGGAATTGGCTACATGATTTTTAAATTGGCTAACATTGAATCAGGCGAAAGTGCTCAATACGAAAAGAAGGCTGAAGAAATTCGCGCCTCTCTTGCCACGAATGAATATCAGCGTCAGATCGAGCTCTGGTTAGAGCGAGAAAGACAAAAAGCCTTTATTCACAAGGCTGGCGAAGATCCTCTCGCCGCATTTAAGGCGCGCAAAAGCGCGAAGTAATCATGCTGCTTGCAGTAACTCCGGGAGATCCGGAAGGCATTGGGCCAGAAGTCGTCTGGAAGAGCTTCCAAAAAAATTGGGATTTTTTAAAAAGAGAAAACATCTCTCCGGTTTGCTTTGGGGCTCGCGCACCCTTCGATGCCATGGGTGTACGGATTCGAGAATTGAAACTGACGGATTTTGCGTCACAAGCACAAGCAGTTCCCTCTGAACCCACCATCCAAATCGTAGCGGCTCCCATAAAAACTTCGAAAAAAAGTCTGCCCGGATTTCAATGCGGTTGGGCGATAAAAACCGCTGTCGGCGAAATTCGAAAAGGAATCCTGGGTGGTTTAGTCACAGGCCCCATTAGCAAAGAACGGTTGCAACAAGGCGGCTTCATGTACCCTGGGCATACAGAGTTCCTGGCTGCTCTTTGCAAAGTTCGAAACGTGACCATGATGCTTGCGAACGATCAATTGAAAATCACACTCGTAACGACCCACTTGCCACTCAGCGCTGTGTCCAAAGCCATTACACCTAAGGCGATTGAACGCGCAGTCTTACACACTTCCGCCTCTCTTCAAGACTGGTTCCGAATTTCAAAACCGCGAATTGCAGTAGCGGCTCTCAACCCGCATGCCGGAGAAAACGGCCTTCTTGGGAAAGAAGAAAAGAAAGTCATCGGCCCCGAGATTACGCGACTTCAAAAAAAGCATTCCGGTCGGTTTGAAATTTCAGGCCCACATCCCGCAGATACTCTTTTCGCGCAGAATCAGATCGCCGAGCTCAGTGAAAAATTTGACGCTGTTGTTTGCATGTACCATGACCAAGGCCTAATCCCGGTAAAGCTCCTTGATTTCCCAAAGACGGTGAATGTAACTTTAGGATTACCGATTATTCGAACGTCAGTGGATCATGGCGTCGGTTTTGATATCGTCGGAAAGAACAAAGCAGATCCTTCGAGCTTCGGTGCTGCTCTTCTGATGGCTGCCGACTTGTGTAAGAGGAACTCCAAATGAACTTTAAAATCAATCCTTCTATTTTTCGCGAATACGACATCCGCGGACTCGCTGAAAAAGATCTCACTCCCGCATTTGCGGAAGCGTTGGGATTGACCTATGCCAAGTATGTCGCCGGTCGCACACCGGTAGCTAGCAGAAAAAATCTCACTGTGGGGGTAGGCTGGGATTGTCGTCTCAGTAGCGACAGTTATTCTTCCGCGCTAGTTGCTGGACTTACCAAGGGGGGGCTCGACGTGGTTCGCCTCGGCGTTTGTCCCACTCCTTTAACCTACTTCAGTGTTTTCCACCTCGACCTCGATGGCGCCATCATGGTGACCGGGTCTCACAATCCAGCCGAGTACAATGGTTTTAAAATCTGCGTAGGCAGAGACACCATTCACGGGCATCAGATTCAGGAACTCCGCGCCCTGATGGAAAAGGGACCAGTACCCGCTCCGCATGTCGGAAAAACTTCGGACTATGAAATCATTCCGCCGTACATCGATCACTTGGTAAAAAACGCACGCGGACTGAAAAAGAAGAAGATCGTTCTCGACGCTGGGAATGGAACCGCCGCAACGGTGGCTCCGCCGCTCTTTAAAAAACTGGGCGCTGACGTAGTGGAACTTTATTGCACCCTGGATGGTCGTTTTCCCAACCACCACCCTGACCCAACGGTTCCCGCGAATCTGAAGGACCTGGTTGCCACCATCAAAAAGACTGGCGCTGATTTCGGTGTTGCCTTTGATGGCGACTCCGATCGCATTGGCCTGGTTGACAACACGGGGAGAATTCTTTTCGGCGACGAATTGATGGTGATCTTGTCTCGCGATGTTTTAAAAGACAAACCGGGATCCACTATCATTTCGGAAGTGAAGTCGAGCTACAAACTCTACAACGATATTACTGCCAAGGGCGGTAAGGCGATCATGTGGAAAACCGGTCACTCTCTGATCAAGTCCAAAATGAAAGAAACTAAAGCCGCGTTAGCTGGTGAAATGTCCGGTCACATTTTCTTTGCGGATCGCTACTTCGGATTCGACGACGCCATCTATGCCGCTCTTCGGGTCTATGAAATTTCCTCCAAGACAAACGGCCCCGTCTCCTCGTTGATCGAAGACCTGGAACCAACGGTGTCGACTCCTGAAATTCGCGTCGACTGCGAAGAAGCGAAGAAATTTAAGCTCGTTGAAGAGATGAAGAAACTCTTGGGGAAGAGCCCGAAGGTGCCCAAGGAAAAGATTAACGATATCGACGGTATTCGGGTCGACTTTGGGGATGCCTGGGGTTTGATGCGCGCTTCAAACACTCAACCTGTCTTAGTTCTGCGCTTTGAAGCCCCCAATGCATCTCGCCTTGCCGAAGTTCGCGGAATTTTTGAAGCCGCCCTGTCCGAGGCTGCCAAAGCCATTGGCCACGCACCGATTTCGGTTGCTGAGGGTGGCGGTTCCCACTAGAACGAGGACATGAAGCACGCCCACGACGAAGCCATCGTCGTACGTAAAGCCCAGGTCCACAACCTCAAGACGATTGATGTCTGGATTCCTCGCGACAAACTCACCGTCGTCACCGGTCCATCAGGATCCGGCAAATCCTCGCTCGCCTTCGACACAATCTATGCCGAAGGCCAACGCCGCTACGTCGAAAGTCTTTCAGCATACGCTAGGCAGTTTTTAGAACAACTCAGCAAACCCGACGTGGAATCCATCGACGGCCTGAGCCCCACGATTTCTATTGAGCAACGAACCACGAGCTACAACCCTCGGTCGACAGTCGGAACTGTCACCGAACTCTACGACTATCTACGCCTGCTTTATGCTCGAATCTCAAAACCATTTTGTTGGAACTGCGGAAAACCCATCCAATCACAATCCCCCCAGCAGATTGTTGATCATATATTGTCCTCCCCACAGGGATCGAAGCTTGCCATTCTGGCGCCCATTGTTCGCGGCAGAAAAGGGGAGTACCAGAAAGAACTCGTTCAGCTCCGACAGCGTGGATTCGTTCGTGTGCGCATTGATGGTGAAGTGCTTGACCTTTCTCAAGACATTTCGCTCGATCGAAACAAGAAACACGACATTGAGGTCTACGTCGATCGCCTCATTATTAAGGATGACCCGTCTCAACTCGGCACCCGAGTGAGCGACTCGGTAGAAATGGCGCTCAAGATGGGGGAGGGCTCTCTCATCCTTCAATACATTGAAGGCAGTAAAACAACCGAGACGTTGCTTTCTGAAAAGTTTGCGTGCACAGACTGCGGCATTAGCTACCCGGCACCAGAGCCTCGAACCTTTTCATTCAACAGTCCCGCGGGTGCGTGCCCTCATTGCGATGGTCTCGGAGTCAATCCCGCCATTGAAGCAGAAACTCTCGGCGACGAAGAAGAGACCCCGGCTGATATTCCTGTTCTTCATACGGAACGAACTCCAGAAACCATGCCGTGTCCAGAATGCCGCGGTTTGCGTCTCCGAAAAGAAAGCTTGGCGTTCAAGATTCAAAAGCAGAACATCGCGGAACTTTGCCGACTTTCTCTGACAGATCTCGGAAGTTTTTTTTCTACGATAGCACTCACCGACCGTGAAAAGTTGATCTCTGATAAAATCCTGAAAGAAATCCAGGAGCGAATCGGCTTTCTCCTTCAAGTGGGGGTCGGATACTTGAGCTTGAGTCGATCCGCACAAACTCTGTCTGGTGGAGAATCTCAACGGATTCGTCTAGCAACCCAAATTGGTAGTTCGTTAGTGGGCGTGATTTATGTTCTCGACGAGCCTAGCATTGGACTTCACCAGCGCGACAACGACAAGCTCATGGAGACGCTGATACGCTTACGCGATCTAGGAAACACCGTTTTGGTAGTGGAACACGATCGCGACACGATGGAGAAGGCGGATTGGATCGTCGACATGGGCCCAGGCGCGGGCACTCTCGGGGGCGAGGTCGTTGCCCAAGGGAAGCTGGAACAGATTCTAGAATCTAAAAGGAGTCTGACCGGAAAATACCTTCGCGGGGATCTGAAAATCGAGGTTCCAAAAATTCGTCGACCTTGGTCGAAAGAACGCGCCATCAGCATATTGGGCGCAGAACAAAATAATCTCAAAAACATCGATATTGATTTTCCACTGGGAACTCTCACCTGTGTTACCGGCGTTTCCGGAAGCGGAAAGAGCACGCTCATCATTGATACCCTTTATCGCATTTTGGTGAAATCGCTTTACCGTGCTGGGGGGCCCGATCCGGTGATTAAGAAAATTACCGGCCTCGAACACATCGATAAGGTGATCGACATCGACCAAAGTCCGATCGGGAGAACGCCCCGCTCAAACCCAGCTACTTACATTGGTCTCTTCAGTTTGATTCGAGATCTGTTTGCTCAGCTCCCCGAGTCTCAAATTCGCGGTTACGGTCCGGGACGTTATTCCTTCAATGTCAAAGGGGGCCGCTGCGAAGCCTGTGAAGGAGACGGTGTTACAAAAATTGAAATGCACTTCCTTCCCGATGTTTTTGTGACCTGCGACGTTTGCAAAGGAAAGCGCTACGGAAGAGAAACCCTCGAAATTCTCTACAAGGGAAAAAACATCAGCGAAGTTTTGAACATGACGGGCGCTGAAGCCCTGCCTTTCTTCGACGCCATTCCTTCTATTAAAGCGAAACTAAAAATCCTGAATGACGTGGGCTTGGGCTATCTGGCTCTCGGGCAAAGTGCGACGACTCTCTCCGGAGGCGAGGCTCAGCGACTGAAGCTTTCTAAGGAACTTTCACGACGAAGTACCGGCCGCACCTTTTATATTTTGGATGAACCCTCCACGGGTCTCCACTTCGACGACATCAAGAAACTCATTGGCATTCTTCAAGCCCTTGTCGACCAGGGAAATACTGTGGTGGTGGTGGAACACAATCTCGACATCATCAAGGTTGCCGATCATATTATCGACATGGGCCCCGAAGGCGGTGCAGCAGGCGGCGAGGTCGTGGCCTCGGGCACCCCCGAAGAAGTGGCCGAAAACTCCGGAAGTTACACCGGAAAATACCTACGCCCCTACCTTCGCTAGCGCAGCGTGCCTTGCATTCATTTCTCCTCGAAGTAAAAGCCCCCTCTGACAGGCCTAGGACTTCGGCCGCGTCGCTACATCGGGGGGAAATTCGTGTCACACTCAGCACTGCTGTTTTTGGCTTCTATTCTAGTTTCATTGCCAGCAAAGGCCGTCATTTACGGGGATGATAACCGTCAGGAAATCGAGGCGGTTGGAGATCCAGAGATTCGTGAGCTCGCGAGATCCACAGCCATCTTCGCTGGTAACTACTACATCCGCATCGATTCTGAAGATTTCGCCCACCCGAACACTTCGACATTCGGAAAAGACAATAACATGTGTTCCGACGAACGGTTTGCCGACCAGCCCGATCTCGCAACCTGCTCCGCATTTTTAGTGGCAGATGAATGGGTGGCTACAGCTGCCCATTGCGTAACTGGAAGCAGCTGCTTACTCGGAAGTTTTATTTTCGATTATAAAATGTCAAAGGACGGCTTACCTCCCACAGAAATTCCAGTAGAAAATATCTACGGATGCAAAGAAGTCTACCTTCCCGAGAACACTCGCGAAAATCACTACGCCCTGGTTCGCCTCAATCGTCCGGTCAAAAACAGAAAGCCGTTGAAGCTGGCGCAGAAAGATTTGAAAGTAGGGGACTCGATTTTTGTGATTGGCAATCCCATGGGGATGCCGACGAAATACACCGATCATGCTCAGATTCGAAGCATCGACAAGCTGATCTACCTAGCCAACACGGACACCTACGGAGTGAACAGCGGCTCGGCCGTTTTTAACGCCGCCACTCACGAAGTTTTTGGAGTTCTAATTCGAGGAGAAGAAGATCTTCACTGGCTTGATGACAGAAGCTGTCATGTCAGCAATCGATGCGAAGAAGATCAATGTCGCGGTGAGGATATTTTAAACATTTCGACAGTAATCCAGGGTCTCGAAGCAGCGCAAAAGGCCAAGTAGACCTGCCGCTTTTAGCGCCTAGTTCAACTTTCTTAAAGACTTCTCGACAAGAGATTTGATCTCGGCATCTGAAAAGATCGGGCAGCTAAAAGTTTTTTCCTGACCAATATGTCCATTCCCCATCGCGAGATCTAAAGAATCGGGTGTCGTTCTGCCTGGTGACAGGGCATTGGGATTGTAGGTAATGGTAACTTTTGCCAGTTGAATAATACGCTGAAGAACGCGAGGGCCGACCATCAATTCCAACTTCACTTTGTCCGGCTCTTGAAAGCGGTTGTACTTCACTTCATAAACCATTTTGAATCGTTCATTTTGACGTCGCAACGGATAGAGAAGCTTGCTCTTCGCTAAACGTCTTTCCAGAAAATCCACTTGAGCTAGAACACAACCATCCATTTTTACAGGCGGTGGGTAACGGGAATCCATCTGTCCCGAAGTAGAAAGATATCTCACCAGTTCGTCGCTACATTTTTTTGTGTGCGTGCGACGACTCAGATTAATGTAGCAATAGGGATCCGTGTTTACGTACTTGGTTTCGAAATCAATATTGTCAGCGAGAACCGTTGACGGTTTCTTGGAAGGTTCCGGACTGGGCGTCACCGATGGCGGGGAATCATTTTCAGATTGTTCCACACCGGGATACGAATCTCTGTTGGGGTCTTGAGTCGGATTGGGAGGGTTCTCAGAACCGCAGCCCGCTAAAACCCCTAGTATAATGATGAGCCCAGCTCGTTTTAAATCGTTCATGGCCGGCCAGGTATACCATATTCGTACTAAATAGATCAACTATTACAGATCCGATATAGATCCTTGAAATGATTAAGCAATAGTTCTGAACCAGAAACAGCGTAGCATACAAATGAAAAGGGCCCAGCCGAATGGCCGGACCCTTTCATTATACTGTCTCTAGCTTGAACCACCCAAGAGGGCGATGAAACTAGGGCTTGATCAAGAACGCGATAACGAACGCGTAAAGGACGAGAGACTCGATCAGCGCCAAACCGATGATCATCGGGACGAAAACTTTGCCCGAAGCCGACGGATTGCGAGCAATCCCTTCGAGAGCTGCGGCAGCGGTTTTGCCTTGTCCGAGAGCTCCACCGAATGCGCCCAAGCCGATGGCAAGAGCAGCAGCGAGTGCTGCGTAGGTTTTCGAATCACCACCGCCCGAAGCAGTCTCAGCTGCCATCGCCATTGCGGGTGCGAATACCGAAGCCACAGATCCTAAAACAACAAGGGCTTTCTTAAAGTTCATTTTCAAATTCATCCTTTCTCTCAGTGGTCATGTGCTGTTGATAGTGAAATATAGACCATCGTCATCAAGCAGAAGACGAAGGACTGTACAAAGGCTACAAACAATCCCATCCCATAGAAAACCATGGGAAGGACGTAAGGAACCAAACCGTTAAAAATCGTGAGAACCACGTGATCGCCCATGATGTTTCCTCTCAAGCGAAGCGCGAGAGAAATGGGGCGAAAGACGTGAGAAGCGATTTCAATAATGAGAAGCAGCGGAGCCAACCACAGGATTGGGCCCAGGAAGTGCTTCAGATAGCTAATACCGTGCGACTTAAATCCAGCCAAATTGTAATAAACGAAAACAAAAACACCCAAAGCTAAAGTGGTGTTCAGATTATCCGTCGGCGGAAGTAATCCCGGAATCAAACCCAGCAAATTCGAGGTAAAAATAAAAATGAAGAGCGTTCCAATGACCGGAAAATAAATGGGGGTATCGTGATGACCGATGACACTTTCGGTTAATTTATAAAGACTCTCTGCCACGATTTCGAAAAAATTACGAAATGTCAGCTTCGACTCTGGAACAATGCCGCCGCCCTGAGATTCCATCACGCGCAGAAGTTGAACACGAGCAATTGCGGTTGTTACCAAAAGCACCATTCCAACAATCACTGCCATCACAACGTGATTGGGAAAGTGATCCAAACCGGGAATTAGTGAAAGCCAATTAAAGCCATGACCTGAATCATGCATTTTTCATTTCCTTCATGTTTAATGCGATTCCACCTGCAACCGGAACGACAAGCAAGGTGCTGATTCC
Organism: bacterium; assembly: GCA_019751945.1. GTDB lineage: Bacteria > Bdellovibrionota > UBA1018 > UBA1018 > UBA1018 > JAIEMT01. The sequence continues at coordinate 214,091 of JAIEMT010000003.1, read as the reverse complement.
GGCAATGGTCGCCAAAGTGTACGACTGGCGCGTCGCCCAGAGAACTGAAGCGATTGCAGCAAGAAGCAGGAGCTTCAAAGAGCCCCAACCAAAAATTCCTAAAACATGGGCTGATTTTTTTTCAACGTCTGAATTGCCAGCAAGGCCCAAGAAAGCACGGCCCGCTTGTGAAAGTGCGAAGAGATTCGCCATGCAAAGACTCCAGAAAAGGAACACTCTCAGAACTGGAGCAGACTGGAGGTTTTCCCAATACGCGATAGCGCCAGCTGATACTATCAACCAAGCTAGTCCTATCCACATGATCAGGGTGAAGTCGCTTTTTTTCATTTCTCTTCTTTTTCTTCTTTTAAATCTTGGGCGAGGTCGGATTGATAGAGCTGGTAGATTTTCCAAAATGCGAGAATCAAACCAGCGGGGCAGGTGATCAGCAAAATCCACCACGGCCACCCCAATTTCTGCCAAGCCAAATAACCTAAACCAAAACCAGCTACCGAGTAGCCCAGCAAATCCACAACCACCACGCCAAATAGACCAAACTTCCGGACCCAGGTGGGCTGAGATTCTGCCATAAAAGTTTTCTGCCGATTAGCATGGGCAAGGGGCGAGGGTCAATCATTTCCGATGAATTTTCACTACTTTAGGGATTTTTCAACCAGCCGCGTCAGTGGCTCTTCTGCTGCCGCCGTTCGCGGATTCGAGCTAAGCGAATTTCGATCACACTGGGAGATGGATAGGAAGTCTTAAGGGCTTCGAAGGTATGGTAAGCGGCCTCCAATTGGTCGAGCTCTTCCAAACAGGCAGCTATCCCGAATCGGGCTTCTACAGCCAAATCGCTCTTAGGGAACTTCTTTAAAAACCGTTCATAGCCATCGATGGCTTCTTGATACCCCTCGCTGGTACCCGACTTCGGGTTACCGGGGTTATGTTGTCCGCCCTGAGTATAAAAACTAACAGCTGTCTCAAACAGGGCCCGTTCGGCCCAAGGAGACTTCGAATACTTACTCGTAATCTCGCGGTAGACGGAAATGGACTTGTCGAACTGCCTCAAAAAGAAATGGCTCCGTCCAATTCGAAATAGAAACTCTGGTGCCTCTTCCGCCTTGGGTTTAATCGCAAGCAGGTTCCGATAATGCTGAATCGCCCGATCATACTGTTCGGTCTTTGAAAAAAGAATCTCACCAATCTGCTTATAAGATTCCCACGCCAGCGGAGTATTTCCGGTGACCTCAATATAATTCCGAAACTTACGAATCGCTTCACTGTAGTTGGAAAGGTAGAGGCTCTCGGTCATGGCGGATCGGAACATTGCTTGCCGACCGAGTTTGCTTTGAGGATCTCGCGCGGCCACCTTGTCGAATTCACTGACAGCAGCGGCGTACTTTCCATCCGACCAGAGACGTTCAGCAAGGAGGTAGCGGTTTTTGCTCGAGTCGACCGTACAAGCCGGCCCTCCCCAGCTCAACAGAACGGTCAAAAGGCCGATCTGAACTCCCTTACTGCGTAGTATCTGTCCCGCCTGTCGGAGTGCCTGAATGTGAGTGTCCACTTCCATTGGTTCCATGGCCGTTTTCTGGCTGATCTTCCTGATTCTCTGCCAAGTACTCGACCGATACAACCTTCTCGCCTGGAGACATCGACATCAATCGTACACCTTGAGTGTTCCGACCTTGTTCAGAGATCTCGCCCACTTTAATGCGAATCATCTGGCCCTTATTGGAAACCAGCATGAGGTCATCTTTCGGAAACACTTGTCGCGAGCCCATGACTGCACCGTTCTTATCGGTGGTCTTCATTGTAATGATGCCTTTGCCCGCACGGCTCTGAATTCGATACTCTTCCACAGGCGTACGCTTTCCATAACCGCTTTCAGTGATAGAAAGAATTTCAGCCCCCGCAGCCATGTTGGCCGCCAAAACTTCCATCGCAACAACTCGGTCACCCGGATCTAAGGTCATGCCACAGACACCTTTTGCAGTACGGCCGACCAAGCGAACATCTTCTTCGTTGAAACGAATGGACATCCCGTCCTTCGAACATAAGAAGACGTGACTTTGAACCTTGGTCAGTTTTGCAGCCACGAGTTCGTCGCCATCATCAAAGGTAATTGCCAAAATTCCTGCAGCTCTGACGTTCTTGAATTCACTGAGAGCGGTCTTTTTAACAACGCCTTCACGAGTTACCATTAAGATGTACTCGTCATCAGTAAATTCCTTCACCGGCAAGATCGCTTTAATTTTTTCACCCGGAGAAAGTGAAATCAAGTTCACAATAGCTTTACCCTTGGCAGCGCGGGTAGCTTCCGGAATCTTGTACACCTTCAACCAATAGAGACGGCCTTTATCTGTAAAACAGAGCAAGTAGCTCAGCGTATTGGTTTTAAAGATCGAGGTGACAAAATCTTCATCACCCGTGGTTACTGCGCGCACACCGCGGCCGCCGCGATGCTGTGCGCGGAACTGGCTCGGATTCGTACGTTTGATGTAGCCCGTGTGGGTAATCGAAACTAAGGTTTCTTCATCGGAAATTAAATCTTCCACTTCGAAGTCAGAGTTTTCACCGACGACAATTTGAGTACGTCGTTTGTCGCCATAGTTGGCTTTAATCTCGGTGAGCTCTTTTCGAATCACATCCATCACCAGAGCTTCGCTACTAAGAATCTTTTTCAGTTCTTCAATCAAGGCGAGAACTTGTTTGTACTCGTCCATGATCTTTTCGCGCTCAAGGCCCGTAAGGCGTTGCAGACGCATATCCAAGATCGCTTGAGCTTGGATTTCGGAGAATTTGTATTTCGCCATCAAGCCTTGCTTCGCTTCATCCGGACCCTTAGCGGCCTTAATGAGCGCAATGACTTCGTCGATATTTTCGACAGCTTTTTTCAAACCTTCCAAGATGTGCGCGCGAGCTTCTGCCTTCTTGAGTTCAAAAATCGTGCGTCGAATAACAACGTCTTTACGATGGTCGACAAACGCCCAAATCATATCGCGCAAGTTAAAGAGCTTCGGTTGGCCATGATGAATGGCCAGCAAGTTGATCCCGAAGTTTTCTTGCAGCTGGGTGAGTTTGAACAACCGATTCAAGATAACGTTAGAGTTTTCACCCTTCTTCATCTCGATAACGATTCTCATTCCGGTACGGTCCGATTCATCCCGAAGGTCGGAAATTCCTTCGACCTTCTTGTCACGAACCAAGTCCGCAATCTTTTCAATCACTCGCGCTTTATTCACCTGATAGGGGAGTTCGGTCACGATGATTCGCTCTCGATCGCCCTTCCAAGTTTCAATTTCTGTTTTAGCTCGAAGAGTGATGACTCCACGACCTGTTCGATAGGCTTGTTTCAGCTCACTCCCGCCGAAAATAAAAGCAGCCGTCGGGAAATCGGGTCCCTTCACAAACTGCAACATGGCTTCGGTGTCTAAGCTGGGCTGGTCAATCAAAGCTAAAGTTGCATCGATCACTTCAGTCAAATTGTGAGGCGGAATATTCGTCGCCATACCCACAGCGATACCAGAAGAACCGTTCACCAAAAGATTGGGGAACTTCGACGGTAGAACCAAAGGCTCCGTTAAACTGTCGTCATAGTTGGGACCGAAATCGACGGTTTCTTTTTCAATGTCCGCCAGAATTTCATCCGTAATTTTTTCCATGCGAATTTCGGTGTAACGCATGGCTGCTGCCGAATCGCCGTCGATGGAACCAAAGTTTCCCTGTCCATCTACCAATGGATAACGAAGAGAAAAATCCTGAGCCAAGCGAACGATGGTTTCATAAACCGGAACATCCCCGTGAGGATGGTATTTACCGATGACGTCTCCGACGACACGGGCGGATTTCTTGTAAGCCTTGTTATGAGTATTGCCCAAGTCGTGCATGGCATACAGAACGCGACGATGAACGGGCTTCAAACCGTCACGAACATCTGGAAGCGCTCGACCCACGATCACGCTCATCGCGTAGTCGAGGTAGGCCCCTCTCATCTCGTCTTCAATGTTGACGTTTATAATATTCTTATCTTGTGCAATTGGCTCGCTCATCAACTATTCCTCAACGTCTAATATCTAAAAAGGGCAGATCCCCAAGTAAATCCGCTTCCAAATGCTGCGGACATGACCAACATTCCAGGTTTCAGCTTTCCAGCCTGAATTGCACAATCCATCCCCAAGGGAATGGTTGCAGCCGTGGTGTTTCCGAAGCGATCGATGGTGTTGAAAACTTTCTCAGCTGGAATTCCTAATTGCTGAGCCACCATCTCGTTAATTCTCAGATTCGCTTGGTGGAATAAAAACAGGTCGACATCCGAAATTTGTAAACCGTTGGCCTGAAGCGCTTCCATCACAGCTTCTGGCATTCTTTTCACGGCGTTCATAAAAACAACTTTGCCGTTCATTTTAGGAAAGTGCTCGGTTCGCTCTATAGCATCCATTTCAACACGAGAATTGGAGTAAGCCATGCCCGGCGCTTGAACCCAGAGTTCTTTCGCAAACTTTCCATCCGCATGCAGGTGAGTGGAGTAAACACGGGCTGTCTGATCACTCAACCCCAGGGCAGCCGGACTTTCAAAACCACCCATGACAACTGCGCCCGCACCATCACCGAAAAGAACAGCAACATCTCTGCCTCGATCGGTTTTATCCAACCCCTTCGAGTGAACTTCTGAGCCCACCAATAAAACTTTCTTTGCAGCGCCCGTTTTTAAAAACTGATCCGCAATCGACATCCCGTAAATAAAACCCGAACACTGCTGACGAATATCGAGAGCAGCCACACCTGGTAAGCCGAGCTTCGCCTGTAAAAAACAAGCGGTGCCCGGAAACTCATGATCCGGGCTCAAGGTGGCCAAAATAATGAGATCGATCTCTTCTTTTTTAATTTTTGCAGATTCAATCGCGTGGTTACAGGCTTCCAAAGCCAAGTCCGAAGTGGATACAGAACCTTCCACCCAGTGTCTTTGTTTAATGCCGGTACGTTGTTGAACCCAATCATCCGAGGTGTCCATCACCTTGGCTAAATCACTATTGGTAACAACTTTCGGGGGAACGAAAGACCCGACTCCAAGAATTCTGGAATACTTCATATATCGAGGTTCCTAACCCTGAGCGCATTCTCGTCGATGAACTGTCTGCGAGGTTCGACTTGATCGCCCATGAGAACTGAAAAAATTCCATCCGCTTCAACAGCGTCGTCGATCGTCACGCGAAGGAGTGTACGACGAGCTGGATCCATGGTGGTTTCCCAGAGCTGCTCAGGATTCATTTCACCCAAGCCTTTATAACGTTGAACGCCTAGACCGGTCTTCGCGCGGTCCACGATTTTACGAGAGAGTTCTTCTCCATCGTCGGCGGTGAGAATCGATTTACCTTCAGAAATCACTTCAAACGGACCAGCACCCATCGCCTGAATGGCCTGCCAGTGTTTCGACAACTCTTCAAACTCAGGCGATTCCACAGTAGCCGTGTTGATCGAAGCATTTCTCTTTGAACCGGAAATCAGAGTTTCAATGGTTGCAGAACAGGTTCCGTGTTCTTGATCTTCAGTGAGAACGTAGGACAAGAAAGTGTCGCGCTTCTTAGCAAATGCAGACACTTGGTCCATCAACTTCTGAAGTGAACCTTTTGACTTCAAAGAATCTGTATTGATCCCCGATTGAATCATCCCTCTTAAGACTTCAGGATGAATTCGGCGACCATAGCGATCAATGGAGCGGGTAAAACGATTGGCAGACTTCAGTCCTGCAATTACCTGGCTCGCTGGAACTGTGGCCGTAGACGATTTCACTTGCACTCCATCCAAACCGCTAGTGAGGAGAAACTCTGTGAGCTCATGCTCGTTCTTTAAATAGCGCTCAGTCTTACCCTTCTTCACTTTATAAAGTGGTGGTTGAGCAATGTAGAGATAACCCTTTTCAATCACCTCTGGCATCTGACGGAAGAAGAAGGTCAGTAACAAGGTTCGGATGTGCGACCCGTCGACGTCCGCATCGGTCATGATGCAAATCTTGTGATAGCGAAGCTTGCTGATATCGAAGTCATCTTTTCCAATCCCGGCACCAAGCGCGGTGATGAGAATTTTAATTTCTTCGAAAGAAAGCATCTTGTCGAAACGAGCCTTCTCAACGTTCAAAATTTTACCCTTCAGCGGAAGGATGGCTTGGTTGCGACGGTCACGGCCTTGTTTCGCCGAACCGCCGGCGCTATCGCCCTCGACCAGAAACACTTCACAAATTGCCGGATCTTTTTCCTGACAATCTGCCATCTTTCCGGGGAGACCGCCGAAATCCAAGGCCGTCTTTCGACGAGTAAGATCGCGCGCCTTACGAGCAGCAATACGAGCTGAAGCCGAGTCCACTGCCTTCTGAACGATCTTTTTAGCGATGCTCGGATTCTGTTCAAAATAGTCGGTGAGTTTTTCGTAAACCAAAGTGTTCACAAAACCTTCTACTTCGCTATTTCCCAGCTTCGTCTTCGTTTGACCTTCAAACTGAGGTTCCGGAACCTTGGCACTAATCACGCAGGCCAAGCCTTCACGGATGTCTTCACCGGTGAGGGTTTCTTTCAAATTCTTAGCGATGCCCGAATCGTTCGCGTACTTATTTACGACACGAGTGAGAGCTGTTCTAAAACCACTGACGTGAGTTCCGCCTTCAATCGTATTGATGTTGTTCACATACGACGTAATAGTTTCTGAATAAGAATCGTTCCACTGCAATGCAATGTCGCAGGCAAGGAAATCTTTTTCGTGAGTGAAGTAGATGACCTTGTCGTGAAGCTTCTGTTTAGACTTATTGATGTGTTCAACGAATTGAACAAGTCCACCTTCATAATGAAAATCAAAATTCTTCTGGGGCTCCTGGCGTTCATCCACCAAAATAATTCGAATGCCGGTGTTCAAAAAAGCTAACTCGCGCAAGCGGTTAATCAGAACATCAACACTGAATTCTACTGTTTCAAAAATTTCTGGATCGGGCTTGAACGTGGTCATCGTTCCACGCTTAGAAGTGACGCCCGTTTCTTTCAACGGACCTGCCGGATTTCCTCGTTTGTAAGTTTGACGATAAACTTTTCCACCACGACGAACTTCCACGTGCATGACTTCAGAGAGGGCGTTCACTACAGCCGCGCCCACGCCGTGCAAGCCGCCGGAGACTTTATAAGCCCCGCCTTCTTCGTTGAACTTTCCACCTGCATGGAGTTTGGTCATAACGACTTCAACAGCACTTACGCCGGAGTCGTGCATGTCGACGGGAATACCGCGACCATCGTCTTCAACCGTAACGCTGTTGTCGACGTGAACTGTGACGTTAATATTTTTTGCGTAGCCTGCGAGAGCTTCATCGATGGAGTTATCCACGATTTCATAAACGCAGTGATGAAGACCACGTGAAGCTGTATCGCCGATGTACATTCCCGGACGTTTACGGACAGCTTCCAGTCCTTCGAGAATTTTAATTTTATTGGCCGAATAATCTTCCTGATTCAGACCGCTGCTCTGTAGGGTCATGGACACCTCTCTCAGAAACTTCCTGTAGCCTTCCTTGTGAAACTCGAAACTGTTTTCCCAAGAAGGATTGATCTTCTGTCGCTGTCACGAAGATCTGAAGCCCCGTTTTTATCAAATAGCTCAGAAGATTCGCACGCCGACTTTCATCCAACTCGGACGAAAAATCGTCTAGAAGAAGCAGAGGTTGATGACCTGTTCGTACTTTAAACAACTCGATCTCAGATAATTTGAGAGCAAGCAGTGCGGATCGAACTTCACCTTGAGAGCCATGTCCTTTCAGAACATGTTCACCCATTTGAAAAGTCCAATCATCTCGATGAGGACCCACTAAAGACGAACGGCTCCTTAACTCAGCTTCCTCTAATGCGGAGGCTTTCTTCCAAAACAACCGTTCTAAAGTTTCTAATGAAGCCCGAGCCTCTTGTCCAGCGAAATGAACTGGACCGAAGTCCTTATTTTTACTAGAAAAATCTGTCATTTCAGCGGCCCAATTTGAGATATATTTGACGCAAAGCATAGACTGCTGGGGGGCGATGTCTTGAATTGTTGAAGGAAGGATCTCCGAGAGTCTTTCAAGCCACTCTAAACGCTTGAAAGTGAGCAAAGATCCGTAGCTCGCCAACTGTTCTGTGAACCCACGAAGCACTTGGCGATTGGGAGAATCCTCCATTTTCAAAAGGCTGTTTCTCTGTTGAAGAACGCGCTGATACTTCTGAAGTGTCGAGAGGTACTCAATATCTTCGGCAGAAACCACTCGATCCAAATAAGACCGACGAATGGAGGGTTCTCCTCTCACCAGATCATGATCCGAGGGATTAAACACGATCGTGTGAAAACCTAATTCCACGGCTCCAAATCTTTGAGTGAGGTACTGAGTGGAGCTTCGAAAGGGTTTGCCATTGATAAAAGCAAGCTTGGTGGAACGATTCTCATCCCCCATGAAGCTGATTTTTAACTCGGTGGTCCAATCCTCTTTGACGAGAGTACAGTGAACTTCACCTGCAGGATGACCCCAGCGAATCACCTCGTCCGTTTTAGCGCCTCGAAACGATTTGAGAGTAGCTAGGAAAGAGAGAGCCTCCAAAAAGCTCGTTTTACCCTGTCCGTTTGCGCCTAATAGGAAATTAAGGTCCCTATCAGGGACCAAAGTCGCCTCTTCGATGTTTCTGAAGTTTCGAAGAGTCAGTTTTTGAACCTTCATGGGGTAATTCTAGATGCGCATTGGCATGATCACATAGGTGTGATTCTGCTGATTCTCGCTTCTGAGGATTCCAGGGCTCAATCTGTCTTTGAATCGGAATTCTAAAACCTCTCCGTTCATGACCGCGAGACAATCCAGGAGATACTTCGCGTTGAATCCGATTTCTACAGCTTCGCCTTTGTAATCGATATCCACTTCTTCACGAGCTTCTCCCATATCTGGATTGCTGGAAGAAATGGTCATCAACCCGTCCGCTAAAGAGAATTTCACACCTCGGCTTTTTTCATGAGCCAAAAGACTCACACGTCTCAAAGCCGAAAAGAATGTTTCACGATTCAGTTTAGCAAGCTTATCTGCTGAGTTTGGAATCACCTGACGATAATCCGGATATTCCCCTTCAATCAAACGAATGAAGAGGTGAGTGCCACCACTCTTTGCGAAAACGTATCCTCTTTCAAATGCCATCTCAATAGATGCACTGGCACCTTCCAGAAGCTTTCTCAATTCGCCTAAACCTTTTTTAGGAATGATCATGCCGCGTTTTAACTCCGGCATTTTCATGAAGACTTCTTTATCAATGAAAGAAAGACGATGACCATCGGTGGCTGTCATTCTCATTACGTTTTTTTCGAGGTTTTCGAAATAAACACCATTCAAGTGATAACGAGTGGCATCTGTTGAAACAGCAAAGCTGGTCTTATCGATCATCTCGACTAAAGAATCTGTTCCTGCTTCAAAATAAGTTTTGTCTTCAAACGTGGGTAGAGCGGGGTATTCCTCAGCTGCTAAGCTGACAATATTGAATTTGGATTTTCCACAGATGATCTCAACCCAATTATTATCTTTTCTAGAAACTTCGAGTTTCTTATCTGGAAGTTCCTTAACGATATCTAAGAAATGTTTTGCTGAGAGGGTGATTCTTCCTTCTTGCTGAACTTCTACGGGCATTCCGATTTTGATTCCGACTTCTAAATCGGTTGCACTTAAAGAGAGCTCATTGTTTTTAACGGTGCAAAGTACGTTAGCAAGAATTTGAAACGTGTTCTTTTTCTCAACTACAGACTGTGTTTTTTGAACCGCTTCTAACAGCGGATCTCTATGAACTGAAAATTTCATGGATCACATTCCCCTTACTGATTGGACCCCTACCACCCTGTTTTGCAGCTTTATCAAGCGAGTCTCAGAAAGCAAAGAATATATATATTTTATTAGTAGTAGTAGTAGGGCCTGTGGATAAGTGGATAACTCACTTAAGCGTTCAATATTAAAACTTTTTTAGACTTTGAACTCTGTGGATAAGTGGTGTGGATAAGTGGGGGGTGTTTGTGGATAAGTTTTCAAAACCCCCCGAAATGGAAGTTATCCACATGTTATCCACACACCCTTGTGGATAACTTTCAATAGCCGACTAAAAACTTGGTGGAACAGTGCATTTTTTGCCGATTTCTGGGATCTCAAAACCCGATTTGTGGATAACTTTTTGAAAATCCCATTTTTTCTGAGAACTCGAAAAGTGGTCATCCCCTGTGGATAAGTGGATAACTCTGTAACTCATCGAAAATAAATTAAAAATGCGCTGCATTGGTGTGGATAACTTGTGGATAAGTGTGGGGATAACTTGTGGATAACTTTTTATCCACAAACTTATCCACAGGGTTATCCACAGACTTATCCACAAAATATTAGTAGCTGATAAAAAAGATTAATCCTGAGATCATTGAAGGAAGTAGTGAATTTTTGGAGGCATGGATGCCGAGCTGTCTAAGGATGGACACTCTCAGATGCATTTTTCTTTTTTCCCTTTTCGCGGTTTTTTCTCGCCCAGCGTTTTCAGAAGTTTCCATCGTTGAAAAAGACCATTGGAAAGTTTCGCTCTACGGATTGATCGAATTAGACATGGCTGCAGACTCTGTTCGAAGTTTCACGACTTCGTTGGCGAATCAGCCAGTGGACTTGCCGGGAACCTACGCGGGCGACAATGGCCGCTTACAGCTCTCAGCTGCTGGAAGTCGGTTGGGATTAAATATTGTTCCGCCACTCTACAAATCTGAAAACTATTGGCGCACCCGAGCGAATATTGAATTCGATTTCTTTGGAGCACTTTCTGGCAGCCAACAAATTGTTTACACCACGCCGTTGGCCCGAATGCGTTTGGGTTACGTTGTCGCAGAAAAAGAGGGTTGGCAAATTCTAGCCGGCCAACATTGGACCGTTTTTGGTTGGGTTCCCAATTTTGTGCAATGGCAAGTTTCTCAAGGGCCCAATGTCGGTGAGGCTTGCACGTGGGAACCTCAGCTCATGGTTTCCAAAACTTTCGAAACTTCAGAAAAAGACAGAGCTCAAGTAGCGCTTTCATTTACCCGCCCACCTCAGCGAGATGCTTTCTTTCCAGGAATTGAGGCTGGATTTAAATATTCTTTTGGAAACATGCGTGCCGGATTTTCAAGTCCTGCGGGAGATATGGGAACCGCACCGTTGATGTTGGCTGTTTCCGGGTTATTGAGAAAATTCGTAGTACCTTCTAGTGCCACCGACACCAAAGCACAGACGAGTTATACTGGAACTGCTTTTGCAGTGGATGTGATGATTCCGATTCTATCTACTTCCAGTGAAAAGAATTACGGGAACACCTTGGCTCTTTCGGGAGAATTTGCAACGGGTACCGGAGCTGGAGATAATTTTGCTGGATACAGCGGTGGTCTGACATCGATGCCGACAGGGGCTACTTTTCCTGCAAGCGAGACGAATTTGGACGGAGGTTACGGAGGATACGACGGAACTACCGGTGAATTTCGTTTGATTAAAATTCTTTCTTACAATGCTCAGCTTCAGTACCACTTTCCGATGTCGTGGCGAGCATTCATGACTTTTGGCTACGGACAGATTTCTTCAGATAACGTGGCCGGACTTACCCCAGCTGGAGATATTTACGACAAAGTTCAGGGTTACTTTGGAAATCTCAACTATGATTTCACTCGTAAACTTCGATTCGCTCTCGAATACAATGCCTACAGGACCCACTTCGTGAGTGGATCCTGGGGCAATGCTACAAGATTTCAATTCTCAGTTCTGTTTAGAATCTAAACCAAGCCGTCAATTGCGCGCGATTGTTGTTTCCATTTAAACCGTCGACGTACTTCGTCGTATGGTGTGAAACTTCTACGCCGATTCGAATCTGCTTGGTGCAATCGTAAAACACGTTTCCGAAATAGGTGTTCTGTTCGTTGTACGTTCCACCTGTAATAGACGCGATGTTGTCGGACTGCAATTGGGTCGCGCCCAAGGTGATGAAGGTGTTGGATCCGCTGGGCAGATGGTATTGCATCTGGGCGTTCCAAGACTTTAAGTTGACGAGAACGAAACTGTTCCCGCTGTCCAATCCGCCAATTCCTGGATCCAAACTCAGAGCAGTGGGTGTTCCGGTGCCAGAAACCTTCGTGGAAAGTCCACCTGTCCATCCGGGATATTGATCGCCGTATCCTTTACCGGTTGAAAATTCGCCGGTGACGGTCAGCGAATTTCCCTGTTTTTCATCGCCGCTGAGCAATGGGAGCATGGTGTTCACTGCAAGGGCAGAACCGATTTGACGACTCTGATCTCCGGCTGCTCCGCCCACGGGCTGAACCACGAACTGACGGGCCGTTCCTGAAATGGCAACGCTGAAGGGTTCGGCCTTGAGTTCTCCTGTCGGAGAAGCAAAACCCGATTTTCTTCCGCTATTCGACCATCGCAATCCAAGATCGATGTTGGGAACTTGATTGTCTCGTTGAGCCGGACGCGAAATAGAAAGGCCCGCATCAAGTTTGTTACTTTCAGACAGAGCCATGGTTTTAATGGCAGTGAGCTGCGGAGTGCGTTGATAGACAATGCCTGAAACCGGAGCGACGGAAACCGTTGCTGGAACGTAGTACGGAACCCAGCCAAAAAGATTCCAAGTTTGACCGACAATAATGTTCCAACCGTCTTTCTCAGCGCTCATATAAGCATGTCGCATTCTCATCGTCGGGCTACTGAGAAAGGACGCCTCGGTACCACCGGATGGAACGGATCCCATCAAGTCAAACTCCATGTGGCCCTTAGTTTTCCAGCCATCGACTGCTGGAGGAAGAATCGTAAAATTAAATCTCGAATTTCGAAGTGAAAACCAAGTGCGACCATTGGCGCCGTTTCCACTGGTGTCTCCCGCTTTCGGAATGGGTTCGTTGCCCGGCGATTCTTTTAATGTTCGGGTGCTGTCCACAATCATGTCCGATTGAACGAAGCCACCTATTTGAAATTTCCATTCGTCTTTATCGAGAATGGTGACCGCCGCTTGAGAGAGTTGGGCTGTGCAGAGAACCGCCGCGAAGATTGCTGTTTTCAAGGTGAGATGTCTTTTCATAAGAATTCCTCCGAATGAAAATTTTTTAGCAATCGTTAGGATTTGGTTAGGGCAGGGTTAAGACTTACAGAAGATTCTGAATCGATTCGACCGACTCACGAATGAACGTGTCCGAGTCGAGACCTTTTTCCACTTTGACGTAAGCGTGCAGAATCGTCGTGTGGTCCTTGCCCCCGAAGTACTGACCAATCTCCTTGAAGCCAAGACCGGTATACTTCCGAATCAGGTACATCGCAATCTGGCGCGGGAGAGCGACGTTGCGACTTCGAGTGGTGGAACGGAAATCCTGCGACTTCAGATGAAAATGCTTAGCAACTGCGTTTAAAATCGCCTCAACTGTTAAGTGAGAACCTTCTTCTGGAATGGCAGTTTTCAATTCCATCTTCGCCATTTCGAGAGAAATTTCAGCGCCCGTCAAAGAAGCCTGAGCCTGGAGGCGAATCAAAACACCTTCTAACTCGCGAACATTTGTTTTGATGTAGCTGGCGAGGAAAGTCGCGACGTCGTCCGGAAGATAAACATCTTCTCTTTCCGCCTTCGATTTTAAAATCGCAATTCGAGTTTCAATTTCCGGTGGGTGAATATCTGAAATCAAACCCCACTCAAAACGAGTGCGAATTCGTTCCTCAAGGCCTTCAATTTCTTTCGGAGGGCGGTCGCTGGTCAAAACAATCTGGCGCTTGGTGCTGTGGAGCGCGTTGAAGGTGTGGAAAAATTCTTCTTCGGTCTTTACTTTGCCAGCAATGAATTGAATGTCATCGATCAGAATCATGTCGTAGCTATCGCGAAACTTGGCTCGAAATGCGGGCATTCGATTGTGTTGAAGTGAATCAATCAATTCGTTCACAAAACGCTCGGCCGAAAGGTAGGCCACGCGTGAACCGGGATTTTTCACCAAAATGTGATTTCCAATAGCGTGGAGGAGGTGGGTCTTACCCAATCCCGGATGACTATAGATGAAAAGCGGATTGTATTGCCGGGCCGGCTGCTCGGCTACAGCGACGGCGGAGGCATAGGCAAACTGGTTGCTCGCCCCAACGACGAAGGTATCAAAGGTATATTTTGGTTCTAGGGTTGTATCGGACCGAGCATCCGCGTGGTCACCCCCGGTGATTCGAGTTCCCGTGTTGAGGACGATGCCCGTCGTATTTGGAGTCGAAGTTAGCGGATCCGTATTATTGAGCTGAGGAGTCTTTTCATGCTCCTTGCTAGTCAGTCGAAGCTCGCAGTTTACGCCCATCACCTGCGTGAGCGAGCTCTCAATCGCGCGCTGGCAGTGATCGCGAACCCACTGAGCAGAAAAATCGTTGGGAGCGCCCAGCTCGACCGTGAGTCCGCCGTTTTCTTCCACAGTTCGAATGAACTCGAGCGGCTGAATCCAAGCCTGAAGCTGGTTCGGAAGGACAGTTTGTTCGAGAATGCGATACGCAGCTTTCCAGGTATCGGGCCATTCCGATGAGTCGAGCGACAAAGAAGTTCTCATAGAAGAAGAGAAAGGCATTTAGCATGAGGACTTTTGCTTGACAATGGATCACAACTTCTATTAATCCCTATGCGGTTAGCCAAAAAGATTTTGAGCACAGTTAAAGGTTTTTTATGAAAAGAACATTACAGCCTAGCCGCACAAAAAGACGCCGTAGACATGGTTTCCGCAAGCGTATGAAAACTGCGAACGGGCGAAAAGTATTGAAAAGACGTAGGGCTAGAGGCCGCAAGCGTCTCGCTCCGACCATTTCTGGTAAATAATACGAAGGCTAAAACTAAATCGTCTCTTGGGCTCGGTCCCGCCAAGCGATTGCGTCATCGCTGGGAGTTTCTGCGCTTTTTTGGCAACAGCGAGATGATTCGTTTGACCGAGTGTGTAGTTTTTCGAATCACAAATGATGTGGATCACTTTCGATTGGGAATCACGCTAAAAGCGCGCGGTACGTCGATTCAAAGAAATCAGGTGAAACGCAAAATTAGGGAAACCTTTCGAAAACTGGCGCCTATTTTAGGCAGTTTCGACTATAACGTGGTAGTTCCTGCAGTAAAGAAGATGGCTTATCCCTATTCACGCAAGCTCGGAGCGTGCATTGAAAAGGAATTGCCGAGCCTATTGGAAAAGAAACGCAAAGATGCTTCGAAGTAGAATCGTTCAAACTTTGCTCCTCCTTTATAAGGGATTTTTCTCGCCGCTCATGCACGCCCTGGTGGGACCAGGAAGTGGCTGCAAATACAACGTTTCTTGTAGTGAATACGCCGCTCGAGCGGTAACCGCTCACGGTTGGATCAAGGGAACTTGGATGGGTTTGAAAAGACTCGCCACCTGCCACCCTTTTAGTTCTCATCGTTTAACAAGTAGGTACCAGTAATGGATCGCAGAACAATCTTAGCAATCACCATCTGCTTTTTGATCTTCGCTGCTTGGAATGAATTTTACATCAAGCCGCACATGCCTCAGCCGCAACAACAACAGAGTTCCTCCGCTGGGACGGTCGCTCAAAATACTGGGACGTCCACTAGCCCTGTTTCGATTGAGCCCGTGAAAGCTGCGGTAGCTAAGGGTCCTTCAACTCCTGAATCGGCCGCTCCGATGTCCAAGACTTTGCAGTTGAGCAATGGCTCTGTGGAAGTGACCAACGGCGAGAAGATGTTTACGTCATGGAATTTGAAGTCTTACCGCAAAGGAATTTTGGAAACCGATCACGCCATTGATGCAAAAATGGTGACCCATCAAGATGCGGTGGGTTCGGTTGCGTTTGATAGCCCTGAATATTCTTACCTGAACGCTGTTCGAGGAAAGATGACCGAGACTCCAGATGGAGTGACATGGACTTATGAAGACCAGAAAATCAAACTCACCCGAACAGTGAAGGCATCCGATAAACTGCCTTATCTTCAACTACTGATCAGTGCCGAGTTTAAGGACAAGAAGCCCACCTATGCCTTTGTTTCGATGCAGGCAGGCGCAAAGGCCGAAGACTTAGACCTTCCTGATCGTCAGCTCAATTACTGGAACAACAAAGCGATTCATCGGGTGACGCTCGATAAAAATGTGGAGCTCACCGAAGTTCCAGCTCCAGTGACTTGGGTGGCGGCAACGAATCGATACTTTGTCATGTCGATGTTGCCAGAGCCTCCGACAGATACTTCGGCAAAAGCGGTTCTTCAGCCCATGGGAGAGAAGACGGGTCAGATCAGTCTAGTTTATCCGATCACCACGAATTCGATTCAAATTCCGGTGAAGGTTTTCTTCGGACCTAAGGAAATCAACTTACTGCAATCCATTCATCCTACTTTAGAACAAACGGTTGATTTCGGCTGGTTCACGCTCTTTGCGTATCCTCTGATCAAAATCATGAAGTGGTTCTATGATCTTTGTCACAACTACGGTGTGGCCATTATCTTGCTCACACTCTTGGTGAAGATTCTCACTTTCCCGCTCACGTACAAAAGCATGAAGAGTATGAAGCAAGTTTCTAAGCTGCAACCGCAGCTCCAGAAACTTCGCGACAAGTATAAGGATGACAAGGAAGCCCTGAATCGTGAAACGCTCAATTTCATGCGCTCGCACGGTTACAATCCGATGGCGGGTTGCTTGCCCATTCTGATTCAGATGCCCGTTTTCTTCGCTCTGTATCGAGTTCTTTACTCGTCGATCGAGCTTTATCACGCACCCTTTTATTTCTGGATTAAGGACCTTTCTGAAAAAGATCCTTACTACATCACGCCTGTACTTCTTACGGCGATCATGTACATCCAGCAAAAGATGACTCCGGCGACGACCACCGATCCAGCGCAGGCCAAAATGTTGCAATTTATGCCGGTGATCTTCGGTGTGTTTATGCTCACGCTTCCATCGGGCTTGACCATTTACATGTTGGTCAACGCGCTAGCCGGCATTGTTCAGCAAATTTTTCTGAACAAGAAGCTGGATATGGGCGGGGTAGGAACACCAGCTGTGGAGGCCCGTGCACGATAGTCGATCCTCTTATTTATCGGAGGACACTGTCGCCGCGATTTCAAGTGGCCTAGGCGGAGCTATCGCCGTCATCAGATTGTCTGGGGCAAACTCACTCTCCATTCTTGAGAAGATCTCTGGAAAAAAGCCAGAATTTCGCAAAATAACTCGCGCTCAGCTTCGTGCCGGCGGTCGTATTTTGGACGACGCCATGGTGGTCTTTTTCCCCAAACCAGAAACTTATACCGGAGAAGATTTGGTGGAACTCTATGTCCACGGGGGAAGTTTCGTTGCTGCAGAAGTGTTGAAGGCTTTAGTCGATTCGGGAGCACGCCAGGCTTTGCCTGGCGAATTTAGCTTTCGAGCGGTTCGAAATGGAAAAATGAATCTTACGCAAGCTCGGGCTGTGGCCGATTTGATTTCGGCCACGAATTCTGGGGCTGCTTCGAATGCTCTCGAAAAAATGTCAGGTGCCGAGTCGCGAATTCTTCAGAAAGTGGCCGACGAACTTCGGCAGGTGGGTAGTTTAGGGGAGATTGGGATCGACTTTGCTGATCAGGACGTCGATGAGGTGAGTTTAGAAAATCTTCGAAAGAAACTCCCTCCTCTTGTGGAGGAGCTTGAAAAGCTGTCCGCAACATTCTCCCGGGGGCAAAAGATCCAGGAGGGGGTGCGAGCTGTTTTTGTTGGCTTGCCCAATGCTGGGAAATCCAGTTTCTTTAATGCTCTTTTGGGAGAAGACCGCTCTATTGTTTCTGAAGTGGCCGGAACCACTCGGGACATCGTTCGCGAAAAGCTCACCCTCCAGGGAAGCGGCGCGAGCGTAACGCTTCGTTTGGAAGATACGGCGGGCCTCCGAGATTCTCAGGATCAGATTGAAAAGATGGGGGTTTCTCGAACAGAGAAGGCGGCCAAGGAAGCCGACCTCATCATTTTATTAGCGGACGTCACTGGATCAATTCCGGCTTTGAAAGCTCAGTGGCAGCGATTGAGTTGTTCGGGCGAGAAGGTCATTGGAGTTTTGACGAAGGTGGATTTAGCAGATTCTCAGCTGAAACAGAGAATGCTTTCAGATTTGAAGGCCTTAGGGATCTCCACCTGGTTTGAAACTTCAGCTGTTCAAGGAACTGGAATTTCGGAAGCCGCTCGAGGGATTGCAGATTTCTGTGGAAATTGGGTGTTTCGTCAGCCTGGAGAGGTCGTTCTCACTCGTTATGAAGAGTTTCAAGCGGTCACCGAGGCCGTGGCCCACCTGAAGCGGGGACTCGGCGCTCCGCAGATTGATCTTTTTGCAGCGGATCTTCGTCAAGCTTTCTATGCCCTTGCCCCGCTCATTGGGGCTACCTTGCCAGACGACATCTTGGGGCGCATTTTCTCTCAGTTTTGCATCGGGAAGTAGTTGAATGATTGAGAGAATTTCTTGAATTTATAGCCTTTCTCAGGCTAAGTGTTTGCGTCAACAGATAAGAGGATTCAAACCATGATCATTGGTGTACTCGGCGCCGGACAAATGGGGGGCGGTATTGCCCAAACAGCTGCACAGTCTGGAATGGATGTGCTTCTTGCGGATGCTAATTTGGAGTTAGCAGAGAAGGGTCGCTCTAAGATCGATGCTCAATTAAAGAAGCAGGTCGAAAAAGGAAAGCTGACCGACGGCGATCGTGAAAAAATCATGGGACGAATCAAGGCCGTAAATGGCGTACAAGGTTTAGCTTCAGTGAACCTCGTCGTGGAAGCCGTCTCAGAAAAACCAGAGCTCAAATTTCAAATTTTTAAGCAGCTCGATGAAGTCTGTAGCAAGGAAACGATTCTTGCTTCGAATACTTCTTCAATCAGCATTACTCGTATTGCTGCTCAAACGAAGCGTCCTGAAAAAGTGATTGGCATGCACTTCATGAATCCAGTTCCAGTCATGAAGCTCGTCGAAGGAATTCGTGCCATTCAAACTTCGGACGATACGGCGAAGAAAACCCGCGATGTTGCGGAGAAGATGGGTAAGACCTACGTAGAAGTTCGAGACATTCCTGGTTTTGCTGTGAATCGAATTTTAATGCCGATGATTAATGAAGCCGTCACCACTCTCTATGAAGGGATTGCGTCGGTCGAAGATATCGATACGGCCATGAAGCTGGGTACGAATCAGCCGATGGGTCCGCTCACTCTTGCGGACTTCATTGGTCTCGACACCTGCTTGGCGATCATGGAAGTGTTGCACGAAGGTTTGGGCGATTCGAAATACCGTCCTTGCCCATTACTCAAGCAGTATGTGTCGGCCGGTTGGATGGGTAAGAAATCCGGGAGAGGTTTTTACAAGTATGACGTTTAAAAATCTCAAGCTGGAGTTTGTTGAGCCAGGAATTCAAATCGTGAAAATTTCACGTCCCGCGGCATTGAATGCTTTAAACGGTGAAACGCTTCAAGAGTTAAGAGATGCATTGAAAGCAGAGTCTACGAATCCAAAAACCCGAGTGGTGATTCTGACGGGGGATGGCGAAAAGTCTTTTATCGCAGGTGCGGACATTACCGAGATGAAGGGGAAGTCGGGCGCTGAGGGTGTGGCATTCGCGCAGCTCGGGCATGAAGTGACAAAGTTTCTTGAATTAATGCCTAAGCCTACCATTGCTGCGGTGAATGGTTTTGCTCTCGGTGGCGGTACGGAAATGGCTATTTCCTGCGACTTTATTTATGCCAGCGACAAAGCCGTATTCGGTCAGCCCGAAGTGGGTCTGGGAATTATTCCCGGTTTTGGAGCAACCATTCGTTTGGCGAAGTTTGTCGGACTTCCGCGTGCGAAAGAATTAATTTTCTCTGGTCGTCGAATTAAGGCGGACGAGGCTTTGCGCATGGGCTTGGCAAACGCTGTATTTCCTGCCGCAGAATTAATGCCGAAGGTTTTGGAAATTGCAAAAACCATTTGCGCTCAGTCCACTCGAGCTGTTTCGAAG
Source organism: bacterium (assembly GCA_019751945.1). Lineage (GTDB taxonomy): Bacteria > Bdellovibrionota > UBA1018 > UBA1018 > UBA1018 > JAIEMT01. The sequence continues at coordinate 194,127 of JAIEMT010000003.1, read as the reverse complement.
TCGAAACTCTTAATGAATGAGTTTTCTGAAACAGTTGGTCTCAACACAAAGTTAGACGCTGAAGCGATGGCTTTTGGTGGATTATTTGGCTCCCATGACCAGAGAGAGGGAATGTCGGCCTTTGTTGAAAAGCGGCAGCCGAAGTTCGAAGGGTAAGTTTTATGATGTACGGATGGCCTGAAACAGACGAATCAAAAAAGATGCTTTTGGAGCAAGTGAGTTCTTTTGCAACAAAAGAAATCGCACCGAAGGCAAAAGAGCTGGATGAAACCGGACGTTTTCCAACCGAACTCGTGAAGCAACTCGCTGAAATGGGTTTGATGGGAGTGATGGTTGATGAAAAGTGGGGCGGATCCGGAATGGATGCTGTTTCCTACGCGATGGTGATGGAAGAAGTTGCAGCCGCGTGCGCTTCGACTGCTGTCATCATGTCGGTGAACAATTCATTGGCTTGTTGGCCAATTGAAACCTATGGAACAGATGAATTAAAGAAGCGCGTTCTCACGCCTCTCGCAAAAGGAGAGAAGCTGGGATGTTTCGCTCTCTCTGAACCCGGCGCTGGTTCTGATCCAGGTGGGTTGACCTGCACGGCCACTAAAGTTCCAGGTGGATATAAAATTCGTGGAACCAAGAATTGGATTACCAATGGAAAAGAGGCGGACTACTGCGTTCTTTTCGCAACCACAGACAAGACGAAGGGCTACAAGGGAATTTTGACTGTCGTCGTGGATACGAAGTCCGAAGGATTCAAAGTAGCGAAGCTGGAAGATAAGCTGGGCATCAACGCATCATCCACTGCGCAGCTTTTTTTCGATGACGTGTTTGTTCCCGAGACCAATCTCTTAAGTAAAGAAGGCGATGGTTTGAAGATTGCTCTTTCTACTTTAGATGGTGGAAGAATCGGGATTGCTAGCCAAGCGTTGGGAATTGCTCGCTGCGCGTTAAACGCTTCTAAGAAGTTCGCGATTGAGCGCGAACAGTTCGGTGCGCCGATTGCAAAACTTCAAGCAATTCAATGGCATATTGCAGATATGGCGACCCGTCTCCAAGGGGCTCGATTGCTGACTTGGCATGCTGCAAAACTGAAGGATCAAGGCCTGCCCTATACAAAGGAAGCGGCCATGGCTAAATTAGCTGCTTCCGAAGCAGCAATGTGGATTGCAACCAAGGCGATTCAGGTACACGGCGGTTATGGTTACACCAAGGAATACGTGGTGGAACGAAACTTCCGCGATGCTAAGATCACCGAAATTTACGAGGGCACCTCAGAAATTCAGCGTCTTGTGATCGCAAGCCAGGAGTTTGGAAAGTACTAATGTCGAAAGAGATTGAGTCCAAACAGAAAGATTGGGAAGAGCGGCTGAAAGCGAGCGAGAAGAAGGCTCCACCGCGACTTCCTCGGTTCAGCACGATCAGCGATATGGAAGTTCCGCTGCTTTCGACCCCCATCGATTTTGATCGTGAAAAATTTGATTACCTTCGAGACCTCGGCTTTCCGGGTGAGTTTCCTTTTACTCGCGGGGTTTATCCCAGCATGTATCGCGGCAAAATGTGGACGATGCGACAGTTCGCAGGTTTTTCCACAGCTGCCGACACCAATAAGAGATTTAAGTACCTTTTAGCCAACGGACAGATGGGACTTTCCACAGCTTTCGATATGCCTACTTTGATGGGCTACGATCCCGACAGTCCGAAAGGAAAGGGCGAAGTCGGAAAGTGTGGCGTTTCGGTAGCATCTCTGGAAGACATGGAAGAGCTCTTCAGTGGAATTCCATTGGGAGACGTTACGACGTCGATGACCATCAATGGTCCCGCGATTGTCATTCTAGCGATGTATTTGGCGGTAGCTGAAAAGCAGGGCGTCCCTCGCGAGAAAGTTCGCGGCACCCTTCAGAACGATATTTTAAAAGAATACATTGCCCAAAAAGAGTGGCTCTTCCCGGTGAAGTCGGCGGTAAAGCTAGTGACCGACACCATCGAGTTCGGCACCAAGTATTATCCGGGGTGGAACACGGTGAGCATCAGCGGTTACCATATTCGCGAAGCTGGAGCGACGGCCGTTCAAGAACTGGCGTTCACACTCTCGGACGGTTTGGCTTACGTCGATGATTGTTTGAAGCGCGGAATGAACATCGATGATTTTGCTCCTCGCCTGTCTTTCTTCTTCGATGTGCACAATGACTTCTTCGAAGAGATTGCAAAATTTCGTGCTGCCCGCAGAATTTGGGCAAACCTGATGCGCGATCGCTACAAAGCAAAAGATCCCAAGTCCTGGATGCTTAGAACTCATGCGCAAACGGCGGGCGTCAGTTTGACTGCTCAACAGCCGTACAACAATATTGTTCGTGTTGCGATTCAAGCTGTGGCGGGTGTTTTGGGCGGAACCAACTCTCTCCATACCAATAGCATGGACGAAACGCTGGCTCTTCCCACCGATGAAGCGGTGATGATCGCCCTTCGTACGCAGCAAATTATTGCGGAAGAAACTGGAATAGCAAACGTGGCGGATCCTCTCGGAGGTTCTTACTTCGTCGAAGTGTTGACCAATCGAGTAGAACGCGAAGCCTTGGAATACATCCGTAAGATCGACGAAATGGGCGGAATGGTCGCTGCGGTCGAGCGAGGTTTCCCGCAGGCTGAGATTGCCAACAGTGCCTACCTTTTTCAAAGACAGATGGAAACGGGCGAGCGAGTGATGGTGGGCGTGAACAAGTATCAGATGACCGAAGAGAAGCGTACGCTTGAAACCCTGTACATTGACCGCACCGTAGAGAAACGTCAGATTCAAAAGCTTGTCGAGCTTCGAAAGAAACGTTCGAAGCAAGCTTGCCAGGATTCTTTGAGGGTGGTGCGCGAGCAGGCCCAGGCAGGCGCCAATCTCTGTGGCCCCATTATCGAAGCAGTAAAAACTTACGCCACCCTTCAAGAGGTCTGCGACACGCTTCGCGGAGTTTACGGCGAATATCGCGAGGCAGGGAGCTTTTAAGTCATGTCAGCAGCCCAGAAGAATTCAAAGATTCGTGTGTTGGTAGCTAAGCCCGGGTTGGATGGGCACGATCGGGGAGCCAAAGTGATTGCTCGAGCACTTCGAGACGCAGGCTTCGAGGTCATTTACACCGGTCTTCACCAAACCACCGAGATGGTGGTGAGCGCCGCCATTGAAGAAGATGTTCACGTCATCGGTCTCAGCATTTTATCTGGAGCACACAATGCTTTGGTTCCTGAAATCATCGAAGGAGTAAAAAAGGGTGGCTTGACGGATGCCCTTTTTGTGGTTGGCGGAATCATTCCGGATGAAGACTTTGACGGACTCAAGAAAGCCGGTGTGCACATGGTTTTTACACCGGGAGCGAGCCTGGCCGAAGTGGTGGACTACATCCACAAGAACGCTCCGTCGCGCGACTAATCTAAAGCCACACCTTTTTCTGCAAACTTAAGACGAAGAACAAAGTCGTCCGTCCACGGGCGAGCGTTTTTGGATTTCATCGAGAGCGGATTATTCTGAAAGAGTTTCTTCAGAATTCCAGGTTGAAGGTGAACAATCGCATCGGCCCCAGAACTCTTAGCTTTTGTTTCAGGGCCCCAAAGGACTTCTTCGGCGTGAATTCGAGATTCTAAACCGGGATAGTTTTCAGGTTTTCCAACTACCCAAACCTTCTTAGGCTTAGAAATCTGAAGTTTCATTCGGCCTTCCATGCATTTCGGATAAGGGCCTAAGTAAGGCACTGTTTCTTCAGCGGCTTCAATTTTTTCACCCCGAGCAATCACTTCTGGGATTTCATGATCCGGGTGCCACCACCGATGAAATTCGCGTGTTTTCTTTTTGTAGCGCTCTGGGTCGCGAACGTGACCAAAGTGAAAAATGGAAGCGTCTGATTCAAAAATCTTTTTGGCATTTCTAAAGCTTTGAGCATCGCCGTAGCTTTCGATTTCGCTATCCAGACGAATGGCCCGAATCTCTTGAGGATACCAGCGTTTTCCGATAGCGATCTGGTCGTAGCGCTGCCAGAAGTGAAGATAGCGGAAGCGAACAGCGTCGAAGCCTTCTGCACTTGCTTCAGCAATATCTTCTCGAAGGAGGTCGTACTCTCCTTCGTTTAGTACTTCGTCCGCCTGAAGGTAGAATCCCCAGGCATTTTTAATTTCCTGTTCTCGAACAAAGGTTCGAAGGGCTTGTAGCGCTAGTCCCGTTTGTTGAGAAAGAATATGCCCCCCTCTTCGAGAGTTCTCGTCCCAAACGGTGTTTTGAATTTCTAGAAAGTCGAGGTCAGTGAGGGACTGGGCCGTATCATCTTCGGAGTTTCCCAGTGCGAGAAAAACTCTTTCGCAAAGGCCGCCCAGACTGATGAGAGATTCGCGATAGGGATAATCGTATTTGATCCCGTTTCGAAGCAGTGCGAATCCAAAGATTCTAGGAGCGCTCATAGGGGTTTTGTCATAGCATATTCGTAAACAGCTTCCTATGGCGCGACTTCCGGTTTCTCGACTGAATATTGCTCTGTATTCCGTGATCGTACTGATTGGAACGGTTTGGGCTTACACGCGCGGGGGCCAGGACTACGCCGTTTTTTACACCGCGGGCCAGCATGTCTTGGCCGGACAGTCCGAGAAACTCTACTTTGTTTCGCCCGATCGGTACCTTTACGCTCCCGGGGGCGCTTGGTTGTTTGCGCTGCTTTCACTGATTCCGTTCAAGGTGGCGCTGGGCCTATGGACTGCATTTAAGATTTTCTTAGGGGGCTGGGCACTTCTGCAGTGGAAGCAGGTTTTTGCAAAAGTCCCTCAAGTCGAAGCTGCTACCGCGATTGCTTTGATCGTAACGGCTCGGTTTTTTCTGATAGATTTTCAATACGGTCAAATCAACCTCGTCTTGTTTGCTCTTGGGAGTATGGCGCTTTTGAAATGCCATAAAAAAGAAGAGGCGCCTTGGATTTGGTTTTGGTTTGCTGTCGTCGCAACGATTAAGCCCATTGCAATGCCATTGCTCGTCTTGCCCCTCTTCAGAAAGAAGATCCAAGAGATCGGGGCTGTCGTGGCAGGTGGCTTGACAGTGGTTCTAATTCCGCTCATTCAGCTTTCATTTTCAAAGTGGTGGACTCTGCAAGAGCAGTGGCTCGAAGCCATTCGCAATAAGGGATTGCCTCTGTATACCCACAATCAAAGTTTTTCGGCGTTCTTACATCGATGGTTGGGAGAGTCTCCTTCTCGCCCCGTTTTTTTGCCGGACAGTTTAGATTTTTCGTTGAAGTGGCTTTCTAGTTCTACGATTCAGTTTCTTTCTTGGACTTGGTTTGCCGGAGTCGTTGGTGTTTTAGTTTGGGGCTTGTGGCGAGCGACTAAGCAAGCAGATCCGGCGCCGAAGGCTCGGCTCATGGCACTCATTCCACTTCCTTATTATCTAATTTGGAAGTCGTATTTCATTTTTGGATTTCCTGTTGTTTTGGTCGCAGCATTAAAGGTTTTAGAGCGAAAGACTTCCCGCTATCGGAAGGTCGTTTTTGTTTTGGCAGGAATTGCTCTTGCCATAAGCGGGTTCGACCTCTTTGGTGTGAGAATGGGAACGGCTTTTGAAAGTCTCTCTATTCTGATGTGGGCGATGCTCGCCATGCTTCGGCTGTCGTATTAAAGGCGCTTTTCTTTCTTCACGAATTGAACAAAATTCCAAAGAAAAATGGGAACGAACGCTAAGCGATTGAGTAGGTTGTTTCGAAATAGATCGAGCGATGTTTTGAAAGCCGTGTGTTGAAACGGTGAGTAGGGGAACCACCACCAGGATTTCACTGCAACACCCCGTGTTTTTGGCTGGTGGAGGTGCTGGGTGTTGACGAATTCAAACACCCAGGACTCGGAAAAGCGGCTTCCTGCTCCCGTGATTCTTCGTCCCCCCCAAGGGGCTTCCGGCAGTGTCGCCGTACAGGAAAGTTCATTCAGCGTCACAGTGGAGTACTGCATCTGATGGGCAAGTTGTTCTCCAAGGACCGTGTTTCGAGTAAATATCGCAGCTGCTAGACCTGAAAAATTGGAGTTGGCGAGATCGACCGCCTCGGAAGGCGAACGAAACGTTTGTAAACAAACAATGGGAGCACTGAGCGGCTCCTCCAGAATTTTTGATTGAGCACCATCCGGAATCTGAATCACGGTCGGTTTTAGGAAGCGACCCGTAGAGTCGAAGTCCCCACCCGCGAGAACTTTTCCACCTGCGGACTTTGCTTCATCAAGCTGTTTTAAAATTTTCTCTCGAGAAACAAAGAGCGGCAGGGGACCCAAGTCGGTGTTTTCATCCGTGGGGGGACCCTGTCTGAGAGTCGAAAGTTTTCTCACAAGTTGATCGGTGAAGGTAGTGACGACGGATTCGTGAACCAGAACTCGCTCTACACAAGAACAGGCGAGAGCACCATTTCGAGTGGCACCCCAGGCTACTGCACTGGAGGCGAAATCCACATCTGCGTCTGAAAGAACCACGGCAATGTCTTTATGAGCAAGCGAGTAGCGAATCGGAACAAAGCTTTCCGCACCTGCGGAAACAAGTTTTTGCAACGTATCGCCGGCACCCGAGTAGAAGATTTTTCCCAGTTTTTGTTTGGCAAGAGCAAGTTGAAGATCTTCGCCACCCAGTACGACCTGTAGAAGATTTTTTGGAAGACCGGCAGATTCCGCAAGTTCCAAAATTTTCAGCCCGGTTTGAGGCGCCAAAGCTCCCGGAATCAGGACAGCGGCGTTTCCACCCAGCAAGGCCAGCGCGATGTCTGCAATTGGAAAAAACAGGGGACTCTGACTATCTGAAATCACCCCGATGGTTCCGAGTGGCCACGAGTGACGTGTGCTTTGACCGTATTTTGCAAAGGTGAGGTGAATTCTCTTTCCATCCAAAAGCTTCGCGCGATTGAGATAGTAAGAAAGCGTACGAACCGCCGGTAATAGCTCCGTGGCTAAAATTTCTGTTCGAGGGCGGCCAGTTTCTAGTGCCAGCAACTCAACTAGAGCATTGGTTTGTCCAATCAACGCTTCTCGAAGGTTCCGGAGCTGGGAAGCACGAGATCGAACGGATTTAGCAGCCCACGCCGTTTGAGCAGTCTGGGCATCTGAAATGATCTGAGGAAGACGAGACGCGGGAGTTGCATCAAATTCTTTTAGAACCTGACCAGTCGATGCGTTGATGGAGGCAATGCGGGTGCTCATTTCTCTCCAGCCTAAACCCAAAATGAATTATACTCCAGCCGTATGAGTCGTGAGCCGAATTTGACCGATAATGCCAAGACCGTGCTGCAAAAGCGCTACCTTTGGAAGGACCAGCAGGGGCGTACCATTGAGACCGCTGGGCAGCTCATGGCTCGAGTGGCAAAAGCAGTTTCTGAAGTCGAGAAGAAATCCTCACAAAAGCTGTGGAACGAAAAGTTTCATGAATTGATTGCCGATCTTCGATTTCTTCCCAACACGCCAACGCTCATTAATGCCGGTAAGAAGAAGGGACAGCTTTCAGCCTGTTTTGTACTGCCGGTGGAAGATTCACTCGAAAGCATTTTCGAAACTTTGAAGCGAGCGGCGAAAGTTCACCAAACGGGGGGCGGAACTGGGTTTGCGTTCAGTCGACTTCGCGCCAAAGGGAGCACGGTAGAGTCCACTCACGGGGTGGCGTCGGGGCCTGTTTCGTTTATAAAAATTTACGATGCTTCTACGGAAATTATTAAGCAGGGCGGTGCGCGCCGCGGCGCTAACATGGCTGTGTTGCGTGTGGATCATCCCGATATTTTCGAATTTGTGGACAGTAAGCGAGATTTAAAGTCCATTCTCAATTTTAATATCTCCGTGGGAGCGACCCACGAGTTCATGTCAGCGGTCGAGGCGAATCAGGAGTTTGCTCTGAAGGATCCCCATACGGGCAAAGAAACGAAGAGGGTATCGGCTTGGGATCTTTTCGATAAAATTAGTCAGGCCGCTTGGGAGTCGGGTGATCCTGGTTTGGTTTTCTTAGACCGAATCGCACTTTTCAATCCGACCCCCGAAGAAGGGGAGATGGAAAGCACCAACCCCTGTGGTGAGCAGCCGCTGCTTCCTTATGAATCTTGCAATCTTGGTTCGTTGAACTTGGTGGCCTATGTTCACCCGGAAAACCAGATGGATTGGAAAGCATTGCGTCGAGACATTTGGACTGCCGTGAGGTTCTTGGACAATGTGATCGATGCGAATCATTTTCCGATTCCTGCGATTGAAAAAATCACCCTTCGAAATCGAAAGATCGGTTTGGGTGTCATGGGTTTGGCAGACGCTCTTTTGAAGTTGGGAATTCCCTACGGTCACCAGCGAGCGTTGGAGTTGGGTGAAAAGATCATGAGCTTTATCGACCGGGAAGCAAAACACGCGTCGATGAGTTTGGCGAAAGAAAAGGGCCCGTTCAAGAATTGGAAAAAGTCTCTTTGGGATCGGCTGGGGTATGCCCCCCTCCGGAATGCGACGGTGAGTACGGTTGCTCCTACGGGAACCATCAGCATTATAGCCGGCGTTTCCAGTGGGATAGAGCCGATCTTTTCAGGAGTGGTTTATAGAAATGTTCTGGATGGGCAGCGGTTAGTGGACGTAAGCCCCACCGTCCGTGCGCTTTTATTGGAGAAGGGGATTCACCTCGAACCCGAGAAGATTACCGACACCATTATAAATGATGGTTTGGGGATGGCCTGGACTCCCGCCCCGAAGGTGACAGTGGAAGAACATATTCGGATGCAGGCCGCGTTTCAGCGGCACTCTGACAGTGCTGTTTCTAAGACCGTGAATTTGCCGGAGTCGGCTTCAGTGGCCGACGTGAGTAAAGCCTACCTTTTAGCTTACCGACTGGGTTGCAAAGGCATCACGATTTATCGGGATAAAAGCCGGGGAACGCAGGTCCTCGAGCGCGCGCCCATCCCCGTTTCTACAAAGATTGTTGATGATGCTGACTTTTGCCCCTCCTGCTGAGGTCCTGCTTGATTGCCGGCACTGATTCAGCTAGTTTGCCAGCTCTCAACTGCCAGTTTTTGGTTGATGCGGGTGTAGCTCAGTTGGCTAGAGTGCGAGCTTCCCAAGCTTGAGGTCGAGGGTTCGAGCCCCTTCACCCGCTCCAAAAATTTACAGGAGTAAATTTTACTGGCGCGCAGCGTGGGTCCAGTGGACCCAAAACCAACAGGAAGTTGGTTTTAGCGAGCACCTGATCGTCGTTTATCTTGGACTGTGTAGAAGGAATAAGTTTAGTAATGAGAAAATTTGACGTCATTGTCATCGGCGGCGGACACGCCGGCACTGAAGCAGCGGCAGCGGCAGCCAAGATGGGTTGTAGTACTGCGCTCATTACTTTGAATGCGTCACGCATTGGCTTCATGTCCTGTAACCCCGCGATGGGCGGCCTTGCAAAGGGACAGCTCATTAAAGAGATCGATGCTCTCGGCGGAATCATGGGGCGACTCACCGATCGCACCGCCATTCAGTATCGCCGATTAAATTCGAGTAAAGGCCCAGCCGTTCGTTCTTCCCGCGCCCAATGTGACAAGCCACTCTACGCACAGACGATGCAGTCGTATCTTTCGACTCATCCGAATCTCACGATTTTAGAAACAGAAGTCGCTGACATTTTGAGCGATGGAAAAAAAATCGAAGGCGTGCTTTGCCGTGATGGGAGCGAGATTCACGCAACCTCTGTCATCGTCACCGCAGGAACTTTCATGCGCGCCGTGATGCACACTGGATTCGAACAGACAGAGGGTGGCCGTGCGGGCGATCAAGCTGCCGTGGGCCTGAGTCAGAGTATTTCGAAATTAGGATTTCAGCTGGGGCGATTGAAGACGGGGACACCTCCACGCCTTCATAAGGACAGCATTAATTATTCAGAAGTGGAACCGCAGCCCGGGGATGAAAAGCCCGTTCCGTTTTCTTTTTACGAACTGCCGAACCCGTTCCCGTATCTTCCACAGGTGAACTGCTACATCACCTATACAAATGAGCAAACCCATGAAATTATTGAAGAAAACTTTGACAGATCCCCCATGTTTACCGGGGTCATTCAAGGGGTTGGCCCTCGTTATTGCCCGTCTATTGAAGACAAGGTGAAGCGATTTCGCGACAAGAATCGCCATCAAATTTTCTTGGAGCCCGAGGGTTTGAACGTCGACGAAATTTATGTGAACGGAGTTTCCACCTCTCTTCCAAAAGATGTTCAGGAAAGATTCATTCGTTCCATTCCCGGGTTGAGCAAAGCCGAGTTCATTCGATTCGGTTATGCCGTGGAGTACGACGCGATCGATCCGCGAATGTTGAAAGCGACACTCGAATCGAAAGATGTCGACGGACTTTTCTTCGCAGGCCAAGTGAATGGAACTTCCGGATACGAAGAGGCTGGCGCGCAGGGTTTGATTGCCGGAATCAATGCGGCGAGAAAATCGAAGCAGCTTCCCGAGTTCACTCTCGGTCGTGAAGATGCTTACATCGGTGTGATGATCGACGATCTGATTTTGAAAGGCGTCGACGAACCCTACAGAATGTTCACTTCTAGAGCCGAATACCGCTTACTTTTGCGTGAAGATAATGCCGACGCGCGATTGGGTGGAAAAGGTTTCGCCCTGGGTTTGCTCTCCGAAAATGATCATCGTTTTTTACAGACGAAGTTGGAAGCGATCGAAATGGGGAAGAAGAGTTTGGAAGAATTCTTTGTTTACCCCACGGCGGAAACTCAGAAGTGGTTTTCAAATCGCGGATTGCCGGAACCCAAGGATCGTTTGACGGGAACTTCGCTGTTGAAGCGTCCGGAAATTTCTTGGTCCGAACTTTCCGAGTTGGGATTTTCTTCGAATGTCGTTCCATCGAGCGTGCATGAAGAATTAGAAATTCAGCTGAAATACGAGGGCTACATCAAGCGAGACATCGAGTTGCTCGAAGGAGTGAAGAAGAGCGATGGATTAAGAATCCCTTCTTCCATGCAGTTTTCGGATGTGCCGGGGCTTTCTACCGAGATTAGACAACGCTTAGATCATGCTCGTCCCGAGACCATCGGACAGGCCAGCAGACTGCCTGGAGTGACTCCCGCAGCGGTGGCCAACCTCTTGATTTACTTGAAGATGAGCGAGAAATCGCACGAGAGAACAGTTCGCGCCCCATGAGTACCCAGAATTTCGCAGAATTGGTTACGCAAGGGTGGCCTGGACTATCCAAAACGACGGTCGACGGCCTGAATACCTACCGAAATCTGGTCTTAGAGGCCTCAAAAGTCCAGAATTTAACCAAGCTGGTTGAACCAGAAGCGTTCTTTGAGGGGCACCTGATCGATTGTCGGGAGCTTCTTAAAACTGACTATCTAAAATATCCAGCCATGGACCTAGGCTCCGGAGCGGGAGTTCCGGGAGTGGTTTGCGCCTGGGTTGGGGGAGGCGATTGGGTACTCGCCGAGTCCGAGGGAAGGAAAGCAGAGTTTTTGCAGTCCGTGGTGGATACCCTTCCGTTGAAAACTGCCCGGGTTTTTTCAGGTCGAGCCGAAAAGTATCTCAAAACTCAAACAGTGGGATCGGTTGTTTGTCGGGCGGTGGGTACCGTCGGCAAAATCCTAGGCTGGATCGAGAAATGTTCTACGTGGAACAATCTCATTTTGTTCAAGGGGCCGGGGTGGGAAAAGGAGTGGGAGGAGTTTCAAAAGAAGGACGCTCGTCTTGCGAAGCAGATTCAGGTCGCCAGCACTCATGAATACGTCGTTGGAACCGAGAACAAGCGTCGTTTGATCGTGAATCTTGTTCCACGTAGAACAATTTCGTAGCAACCCCCTTTAAAAAGACCATCCTTAGGCAAAAAATTCCGCCTATCCATTTTAAATAGTGCTTGATCAATCAAATAATCACGGTTAGCCTCTTTAGATAGGCGGGTATTGAGTGACTCATCAGATGAATAAGAGACACTTGAACAGCCAAAAGTTTCTGATTACCCACACAACCACAACTAGATTCGAAGGGGCGCTGCAGTCTGGCGCCCCACGCGAGTCTCTAAGTTTGATCTAAGGGTGATCTTGAGGAGGTTCCTGAGTTCATGGGCAAAGTGATCGCGCTCACCAATCAAAAGGGCGGGGTAGGAAAGACCACCACCGCAATCAATTTAGCGGCTTCTCTAGCCATTGCAGATAAAAAGGTCCTGGTGGTGGATTTCGATCCGCAAGGAAATGCCTCCTCTGCATTGGGCGTGGATCGAACCACTCTGAACGATGGAAAAACGACTTACGAAGCCCTCATCGGACAGGTTCCCTTTGCAGACATTATTCGCCCTACCGAGATGGACTGCCTTTTCGTGGCTCCGACCGGAGAAGATCTCGCCGGCGCCGAAGTAGAGCTTGTCACTGCTTTCGCTCGAGAAGTGAAGCTGAAGAACGCGCTTCTTCCCATTAAGAATGACTATGATTTTATCCTGATCGACTGCCCGCCTTCCTTGAGTTTGCTCACGGTGAATGCGCTAACGGCAGCAGATAGTTTCTTGGTTCCGCTTCAGTGCGAATATTTCGCGCTGGAAGGTTTGAGCCAGCTTCTGAACACGGTTTCGTTGATTCGTCAGAGTACGAACCCGAGCCTGAAAGAAGAAGGAATTGTCTTAACAATGTTTGATGGAAGAAATAATTTGGCGAATGAAGTCGTCAAGGAAGTTCGCTCCCATTTTCAAGGAATGGTTTTCGATACGATCGTTCCGAGAAACGTGCGCTTGAGCGAATGTTCAAGTTTTGGAAAACCCGTTCTCCTTTACGACATCGATTCCAAAGGATGCTTGGCCTATCTGAATTTGGCCAAAGAAGTTTTGAGTCGCAATCAACCGAAGGTCGTTCCGCCCCCGTTTGCAGGTCTCACGAATACCGGCACCAGTGCAACGAAGCAGGTCGCTCCCGCAGTTGAAGTGCAAAAGGGAGGATTCAATGGCTAATCAACGCCCTGTTTTAGGAAAGGGTCTCGCTTCGCTTTTACCCGGAGCAAACACCGCAGCAGCAGTAGCTGCAGCTGCTTCAGTTCCAGCGCCGTCTCCGGCTCCAGTAGCGCCTCCCGAGTTTCAACCGGCGGGTGCAAGCGTGAGTCCGGATGTGATTCCAGCTTCATCGCGAGATCGTCACATGGGAATCGCGATGATCGGCATTGACGAAATCGCTGTGAACCCTTACCAGCCGCGACGGGAATTTGACGATCGCGCGGTGGAAGAACTTTCTGCTTCTATTAAGGTAAATGGAATTATTCAGCCCTTGGTTGTCAGAAAAGTGGGCTCGGGTCAGTATCAGCTGATCGCCGGTGAGCGCCGTTTGAGAGCTGCTAAAAAAGCGGGTCTTACCCAGGTTCCGATCGTGGTTCGAAAATCCACGGATCGAGAGAGCTTGGAAATCGCGCTGGTCGAAAATATTCAAAGACAAGATCTCAACTGCATTGATGAAGCATTGGCTTATTTCCAGCTCATGCAGGATTTCTCGCTCACTCAAGAAGAAGTGGCCCAGCGAGTAGGTAAGGAACGGGCGACAGTTGCGAACTGCCTTCGCCTGCTTCGCCTTCCAGAAGAGATCATTGAGGATCTGAAAAAACAGGTTCTTTCTCCCGGTCACGGAAAAGCGCTTCTGGCTCTTGAAGACAACGAGTCTCGGCTTCGGGTTCGCTCGGCTATCGTGGAAAAGGGAATGAGTGTTCGTGAAACCGAAGAGATGATTTCTCAGATTCGGGCTCTGGCAGCTGTTTCGGCGGCATCGGCTGCGGAAGAATCTTCAACTGCAAAAGCAGATGTGGCTGGCGAAATTACCACCATGAAAAACCGTCTCACGACTTTGGCCCAAGACCTGACTCGCTTCTGGTCTACCCGAGTCGAACTCAAGGGCTCGGAATCGCGTGGAAAAATCATTCTCCACTACGGGTCTCGTGAAGAACTTGATCGCATCTTGTCTAGCATGCACAATGATACGGTATGGGTAGAACGCAGAACCTAAGTGTTCCCGTCACCAGTTTTCAGGTGACCGGGGTCATCGACCAAGGCTGTGAATTTGAAGGGAAGCTCTGCTTTCAGGGCACCGTTCGGATTAATGGCATTTTCCACGGCGAAATTTTTACTCCGGACACACTGATTATTGGCGAAGGCGCGCGGGTTCAGGGAAAAATCGACGCCGGAATCGTTGTCATTAGCGGTGAATTCAGCGGCAGCGTGAAAGCCAAGCACCGCGTAGAGATTCATCAACCCGCGATTTTTCGCGGAGACATTTTAACGCCCAGCTTAAAAGTGGATGAAGGCGTGATCTTTGAAGGTAGTAGTAAAATGGTCGATACGCCCGCAAATCCAAGCCGGTCCTTCCTTTCGTCGCCTGAGCGACCTGCAAATTAAATCACCTCGAATACCCTTGACCAACCCCCTTCGTAGCGGGTAAGCACTCGTTTGAATTAACAAACATTCGCCTTGAACTCGGAGTGGACTGTCCGTGACGATCTTTCACCAACTGGGACTCGACTATACGTTCTTCGTGCAACTCGGGCTTATTTCCGTCGTCTATTTTTTATTGAGCTCCCTCTACTTCAAACCGTTCATGCGCTTATTTGAAGTGCGCCATAAGAGAACCATCGAAGACCGCGAAGCAGCGAAGAACTTGATGGAACAAGCTCACACTAAACTTCAGGAATATAAAAAACGCCTCACCGAAGAAAGCGCTGCTGCTCGTAAGGAATATGAAGCCGCTATCACTGAGGCAAAAAAAGAAGAAGCAAAGTTGCTGACTCAGACACGTGATTCGGCAAAGAAGATTGTGCAAGAGGCATTGGAGTCTGCCGGTGCTCAGCGCGATCAGTTAAAAAAATCACTCGAATCAGAAGTCGCCAGTTTGGCTAAGGCTGTTTCTGAATCTCTCTTGGTGAGAAAAGACGGATGATCACGTTACTAATTCCAGCACTGAATCTTTTCGCCCTGCTTGCGATATTGTTTTTCTACACCCGTAAGCCGATCGTCGAATTTGTGAAGACTCGTCATTCCACAGTTCAAACAGATCTCGAACAAGTTACACAGCAACTGCATCAAGCGCAGGAGCAATTTGAAGAGTTTTCTTCGAAGCTGAAGGCTATTGATGCTGAAGTCGCTTCGATGCGGGAGCAAGCAAAGCAAGACGCAGAAACTATGAAGGGCCGTATTGTTTCGGATGCGAAAAAGCTTTCTGGAGTTATTTTGAGCGATGCGAAATCAACCGCAGAAGCGGTTATTACGGATTTGAAGAGCGAGCTGATCCGTGAATACGCTATCAAGGTGCTGGATAAAGCGGAGATCACTTTAAAAGAACGCTTAACGGGTGATGAGAAGAAACGGATTCAGCAGGAGTTTTCTAAGCAAGTAGGAGGCCTCGTATGAGCGTAGCAAAGTCTTACGCCCGAGCTCTCTTTGAAACGAGTAAGGATCCCAAGAATTTGGAAGAGTTGAGCTCTTTCCAAGCAGCCATCGATTCTTCGAAGGATTTACGTGTGGCACTTTTGAGCCCAGCAACGAGTTCCAAAGAAAAGCTGTCTTTAGTAGACGCGATTGGACAGAAGCTGGGAGTTTCTAAAACTACAGGCCAGTTTTTGAACCTGCTCGCAAAGCGAGAGCGCTTGGCCCTGTTGCCAAAAATTTTAGGAGCCTTCGCTAAGGTTTCCGTGGAAGCAGAAGGCGGCGTGATGGGGGAATTGATCTCAGCTGAACCCATGACACCTGCTGATGTGAAGTCCTTGTCCAATGCCTTTAAAGAAAAATTAGGAAAGCCTGTAACGTTTCAGACGGCAATTGATCCGAACGTTCTGGCTGGAGTGAAAGTTTTAGTAAATGGAGTGACCTACGACGGTACGCTCCGCGCACAATTACAACGCCTTCGTGACCGACTTGTTTCCGGGTCGGGAGTACAACACTAAGGAATTTTGAGAGGTCGCTATGGTTCAGATTCGTCCAGAAGAAATCACACAGATCCTAAAGTCCCAGCTCTCCGATTTTGAAAAGAAGCTCGAAATCGCTGAGACCGGCACGGTTGTTACAGTCGGGGACGGCGTGGCTAAAATCTACGGGCTCGAGAAGGCAATGGCCGGCGAGTTGGTGGACTTCGGCGGCGGCGTGACCGGCATGGTTCTCAACCTTGAAGAAGAGAGCGTCGGGGTCGCCATTCTGGGTGACGACACGCTCATTAAAGAAGGTTCGACCGTTAAGAGAACTGGCAAGATCGTACAAGTTCCGGTCGGCGAAGCAATGTTGGGACGTGTTGTGAACGCTCTCGGTATGGCGATCGATGGCAAGGGCGCTATCGCTACCAAGGAAACTCGTAAGGTAGAAATTAAAGCCCCAGGTATCGTGGCTCGTCAGTCTGTGAAAGAGCCGCTTCAAACCGGCATCAAAGCGATCGACAGCATGATTCCGATCGGCCGTGGTCAGCGCGAGTTGATCATCGGCGACCGCCAAACCGGCAAAACCGCTGTGGCGATCGACACCATTATTAATCAAAAGGGGAAGGGCGTTTACTGTATTTACGTCGCCATCGGCCAGAAGCAATCGACCGTGGCTCAAGTGGTAGATAAACTTCGTCAGCACGGTGCTTTGGACCACACCATTGTTGTGGCCGCCACTGCTGCTGAAAAAGCTCCGCTGCAATTCTTGGCTGCATACACCGGCGTAACCATGGGTGAGTGGTTCCGCGATAACGGTAAGCATGCCTTGATCGTTTACGATGACTTGACCAAGCAAGCGCAAGCTTACCGTCAGTTGTCGTTGCTCCTTCGTCGTCCTCCGGGTCGCGAAGCGTATCCTGGCGACGTGTTTTATCTGCACTCGCGTCTGCTGGAGCGCGCTGCAAAGCTTTCGGATAAGTTGGGTGGCGGTTCGTTGACCGCTCTGCCGATCATTGAAACCCAAGCGGGCGACGTTTCGGCTTACATTCCCACGAACGTAATTTCGATTACCGACGGTCAGATCTTCCTGGAGACCGACTTGTTCTACTCCGGCGTTCGTCCGGCGGTGAACGTGGGTATCTCGGTTTCTCGCGTGGGCGGTTCGGCTCAGATTAAAGGGATGCGCGCCGTTTCCGGTACGCTTCGCCTCGACCTCGCTCAGTATCGCGAGAAAGCTGCCTTTGCTCAGTTCGGATCAGACCTCGACGCAGCAACTCAGAAGCAGCTCGCTCGTGGTCAGCGCCTCGTGGAATTCTTGAAGCAAGGCCAATACGTTCCGATGCCGGTCGAGAAACAAGTTCTCATTATCTACGCTGCTACTAAAGGCTACGCAGATACGTACCCTGTGAACAAGTTAAAGGACTATGAACAGCAACTCTTTGACTTCGTCGATCGCAAGTATCCTCAGGTTTGGAAGGGGATCACGGATGGCGGCAAGATCGAAGGACCTCTGAAGGACACCGTTGAAGGCGCTCTTTCGGAGTTTGCAAAGACTTTTCACGTGTAAGGAAAATAGGAACCGCTAATGCCAAGCATTAAGGACCTTAAAAAACGAATCACCACGGTGAAGAACACGCAGCAGACGACGAAGGCCATGAAGATGGTCTCGGCTGCGAAGCTTCGTCGCGCTCAAGAGGCGATTCAAAATCAGCGGCCCTACGCGAAGAAAATTCGATCGCTGCTCAAGATCTTGTCTAAGTCTGCGGGGGGAGCGGAAGCCTCTCCGTTCTTACAGAAACCGGAAACTGAAGCAGGCGCGAAGCCTAAAATCTGCTTGGTTTTGGTGACTTCTGATCGCGGTCTTTGCGGTGGCTTTAACTCGAACGTCATTAAGACAGCCACCCGCTGGGTAAAAGCTCATAAAGATGAGTATTCGGAAATCAAATTCTCGTTCGTGGGACGCCGAGGCCATGACTTCTTTAAAACGAAGCCCGGGTTCGGTGGCAAGTACTACGAAGCCGCAGGTGGCAAAGTCAGTTTCCCAAAAGCGGTGGCTTTGGCAAATGACCTCCAAGAGCGATTCACTTCCGGTGAAGTGAACGAGGTGAAGATTATTTATAACGAGTTTAAAAATGCCGTGAGCCAGAACCTGATTGTTGAGGACTTCCTCCCCATTCAGCCGGCAAGCGAAACGAATGATACGACGCCAGCTACGGAAGAAGTGGTGGACTACCTCTTCAAGCCAAGTGCTCCGGAGTTGTTGACCCAGCTAGTATCAAAGAGCTTTGCTATTCAGGCATTTAGAATTTTGTTGGAGTCGCAGGCCAGCGAGCACGGAGCTCGTATGTCCGCGATGGAGAACGCTACTAAGAACGCAGGAGAGATGATTAAGAAGCTGACGCTTCAGTACAATAAACAGCGTCAGGCCGGAATCACCAAAGAATTGCTTGAAATCATTGCGGGCAGCGAATCACAAGCTGCGGCCGCACAATAAGGAGTAAGGAATGTCAGCTACATCCACACAGCATAGTCTAGGACGAGTGAAGCAGGTCATCGGACCCGTCGTCGACGTCGAGTTTGAATCGGGATTGTTGCCGGAGATTCACCACGCGGTTCGCGTGTCGAACAAGTCGGTCGGTGATGCCGAGTGGAACCTGGTGCTCGAAGTTGCTCAGCACTTGGGTGAGAACACCGTTCGCTGTATCGCGATGGACAGTACCGACGGTTTGGTTCGCGGCCAACAGGCGAAGTCGACAGGAACTCAGATTCAGGTTCCAGTTGGAAAAGAAACCTTAGGCAGAATTTTGAACGTAATCGGCGATCCTGTGGATGAAGCAGGTCCGATCAATGCTAAGAAGCATTATCCCATTCACCGTCCCGCCCCTCTCTTTAAGGAACAATCTACGACCGTTCAGCCGTTCTATACCGGTATTAAGGTAGTGGATTTGCTCGCTCCTTACGCGCGCGGCGGTAAGATTGGTCTGTTTGGCGGCGCAGGCGTCGGCAAGACCGTCTTGATTATGGAATTGATTAACAACATTGCCACTCAGCACGGCGGATACTCCGTATTTGCAGGCGTGGGTGAGCGTACCCGTGAAGGAAACGACCTTTGGGTAGAAATGAAGGAATCTGGAGTTATCAATAAGACCGCGCTCGTTTACGGTCAGATGAACGAACCACCAGGAGCTCGTGCACGCGTTGCTTTGTCGGCGCTCTCCGTTGCTGAATACTTCCGCGACGAAGAAAACCAAGACGTGCTTCTGTTCGTCGACAACATCTTCCGCTTTACTCAAGCGGGTTCGGAAGTGTCGGCGCTGTTGGGACGTATTCCCTCAGCCGTGGGTTATCAACCGACTCTCGCTACTGAGATGGGTGAGCTGCAAGAGCGCATCACCTCGACCAGCAAGGGTTCGATTACGTCCATTCAAGCGATTTACGTTCCCGCCGACGACTACACCGATCCGGCACCGGCAACGACCTTCGCTCACTTGGATGCAACAACTAACTTGTCTCGTCAGATCTCGGAGTTGGGAATTTATCCGGCGGTGGATCCGCTGGCCTCTACGTCACGCGTGTTAGATCCCCGTATTGTCGGTGATGAACACTACACCGTGGCTCGTATGGTTCAGTCGGTTCTTCAGCGTTATAAAGACCTGCAAGACATCATCGCCATTCTCGGGATGGACGAGTTGTCTGAAGAAGACAAAATCACGGTTGCTCGCGCCCGTAAGATTCAGCGCTTCTTATCGCAGCCGTTCTTCGTTGCTGAGCAATTTACCGGTCTCAAAGGTAAGTTTGTGAAGATCGAAGACACCGTTCGCTCCTTCCGCGAAATCGTAGAAGGGAAACATGACGATCTTCCTGAGCAGGCGTTCTATCTCGTCGGCTCCATCGAAGATGCGATTGAAAAGGCTAAGACCATTCAATAAGGAGTTCGCTCGTGGCCGGTGAAGAAACTCTTCAGCTCAATGTACTTTGTCCCGAACGTCCGCCCATTACGGGCATCGGGGTCAAGTCTGTGACGTTGTTTGGTAGCGAAGGTCAGATTCAAATCATGCCGGGACACGCCGCCATGATTGGAAGCTTGGAAACAGGAACGTTCAGCTATGAGACTGCACAGGGGCAGGAGAAATCCGGCGTTATTTCGAGCGGCTTCTTTGAGGTCAGTGGAAATCAGGTCACTGTCTCCGCGGCTACGCTCGAACTGGATGAAGAAATCAGTTTAGAGCGAGCTAAGGCCGCTCAATCAAAAGCTGAGAATGCTTTGATGGCCATGGAGATTGACGAGCATCAGTTTAAGAAGTATCAGCTGAAGCTGCAGCGCGCGATTGTTCGTCAACAGGCTGTCGGCAAGAAACTTTCTTCTTAGTCGTATCTACAAACACGCTTTCAGGGTTATTTCGTATGTTGTCACGCCCAGGAAAGTTCCATATACTTTATCAAATAGAAGTAGGTTTAACTCTGTATCTTGTTCCAGGACGGAATGAGGGGATGGCAGGAACAGCCAGAACTTTGAAAAGTCTTCAGAGCAGTACTTCGATAATTCCGCTGAGTGTCCAATATGCCGGGCTAGCGGGCCTGGCTTCGCTCGCGCTGACTTTCGGCTGGGCTTCGTGGATTACTACGCAATTTTCTCCAACATCTATTTCAGTTCCAAGTTTGAGTTGGTTGGGTTCGATTGAAATCGGTCTCGATCATGAGTTTGAAACCACTGAACAACCGATTCTGATTTCTCAGGCGAAGGCTGAACCAGTCGCGCCGAAAGTTTTCGCCCCGGCAAAAAAAGCCGCAAAGAAGAAGTCTCATCCCAAAACAATCGTGGCTCGAAAGATGGAAGCCGCTGCCCCGATTGTAGAGATGATCGATGACTTGGTGGAACCAACCCCCGTGAAAGAAGAGGTTGCTTCCGTCGATGAGCTCGCAGCTCTCGGTCGCCTTCACTCCGAGATGAGTGAACGTTTCCACACCGTGGTGAATACTCAGTTCGATATTGAGAGTTTGGTTATTCAAGTTGCTGAAGTGGACCCGATTCCGGCTGAGATGGCTATCCATTCTGAGCCCGTAGTGATGGTAGCGAAGGCTCCGAAGGCCCCCAAACCTCAGAAAAAGCAGGTTCATTTGGTGGCAGCTGCGCCTCTTCAGAAAGCAAAAAAGCAGGAAGAAAAGAAGGTTGAGCCAGTCCGAGCCGAGGCTCCTGTAGCGGAAAAGGCGGAAGAGCTCCTAGCTTACGGACCCACCATACAAGACGCAATTCTTACCACGCCAACTGCCCCTATAAAGGTGGCGGAGCCGGCAATCTTGGAGGCTGAAGTTCAGAAGCCTCTGAATACTCAGGTCAAAGTGAGTCCCCCTGTTCAAGTCGCTCAGGCAG
This sequence comes from bacterium, assembly GCA_019751945.1. Lineage (GTDB taxonomy): Bacteria > Bdellovibrionota > UBA1018 > UBA1018 > UBA1018 > JAIEMT01. Next base: position 172,917 of record JAIEMT010000003.1, on the reverse strand, counting down.
ACCTCCCTCAGATCCAAATAAAAGCCCCTCCGGCGAAAGCAGAAATACCGAGTGAAAAGCAAACACCGGTTCCCGCCAAGCCAGAGGCCCCGCGAACGGTATTGACCCCCGACCGGCCGGCTCGCCTCGATATTGCTCCGAGTTGGGAAGTGGATACTCATGTTCCCGCAGTACAGCCAGCGAGGGCGACTGAGTACTCCTACCTGGTGGATGATGTGGTTACTCAGCAGGCACATGAGATGGCTACTCAGCCCCAAGCTCCTGCTCCGGTGGCAGCGCCTGTGATTGTTTCGCCGACCACGAAATCGACCATCTTTATACAGCGTCCGTCTCAGGAAGGAACTCCTCCTAGAGGTGTTCCAGCAGTTCAGCCAGGTCCCCGATTTCCGGCTCCCGCTACTCCGGGGACCGATTTGAATCCGATCAATTTTGCGGCGCTGATGCCTTCCAATGTAAAGGAAGAACAATCAGGGTTTTCTCCTGCAGCTCCCGCAGTTCCGGCGCCCGAGAAAAAGATTTTCGCTTTAGATGGTGGACCGACCGAGCCGGAAAGAGCTCCGGTTGCTGTTGAAGCATTTGATTGGCATTCGGAAGTTTCCGGAGCTTCCCAAGAAACGGTTTCCTATGACGGAGTTTCCGAGGGCAGTGTTGCTCAGTGGTTGATCTCCCGGGCGGAAGGGCATTGGCCGACCATCTCTTGGAGTGGCGGCGGAGTAGCATCCGTTCCATTGATCTCCGAAAACTCTGCAGCGCTTCTTTCAAAGATGAGTGGATCCGGAACTCTTCAACAGAGCAGTGGGATTGTCTTCGGCTACGTGCCCAAGGGATGGAGAGTGGAATTCTCCGGCCGTTCGGATGAAGCCATTTATTTTGATCGCAAGCCGGAAGTGGATCGGGATGCAGCGTTGGGTCTTCCAGAGGGCGGCCGTTATTTCGCTCTCGTCAATGCGGAGCCCGGGGCACACCTTCTCTATTTGGTACCCGTTGTCGGGATTGAAAGAATGGCGATTGTGACCCCTGTGATGGAAGGTAAAGCTACTTTTGTTGCTTCTCAAAAGGCGCCTGAGAAAAAGAATATCACCGGCTTTGTGTTCTCTGCTGCACAGAAAAGACCGACTGGCGTGGCGGATATCACTGTTTCAATCGTGGGACAGGCCAATAAAACCTCTTTTACTGGAGCCGGCGGATTCTTTGCGGTTTCGGATGTCATGAGCTTACCGGGGTACCCGCTTTTCATCGAGACTTCAGGTGCTGAGATTTACACTCATCGTTACCGAATCGCTTCGGGCGCTTCAACCCCACTTTCACTCTATCAGCTTTCGAACTCTCAATTAAAAGGGTGGTTGGATCAGCTAGAAGGTGGTGTTGCAGAAGATAGCGCCTTAGTAGTCGCAGCACTTCCAAATACCGTGAAAAACTCCAAAGAAAAGTTGTTTCCGTACGTGGGCTCTCTTTCCTCGCATCCAGAAATGACTCCTGAAACTTACTCTCTAAGCGGGAAGGACCACCTGACAATTGATACGCCCATGCAGGGAGATTCCCCAAGATTCTTGTCAGTACAGGTACCTGGAGGACCTGCCGTGGTCAGCCTCCATTCTCAAGATGGGAAGCGTACCGCGTTTTCAGAGATGATCTTCAGTTCTCCGAAAGTCATCAACGTGGTTGGGCCCGATTTCTAGCCCTGCTTTTTAAATCTACGAACGTTATTGATGGGAAGGCTTTTGCTGATCTTCTTGATCCCTGTCAGCTTATCGAGTTCATCGACTTCGCTGGGAAGAACGAGCACGAACTTCTTTGGAAGAAGGAGTTTGTGGTCTTGGATGTCCGGGTTGTAGAGGCGCAAATCGTACAACGAAATGCCTTTTTTCAGCGCAATAGACAGAGCCGATTCAGGCTGGGCTACATGATAGAGCTGAATGGATTGAATTTTTTTCGACGGGGGTTCTCCGTAGAACAGATCCCGATAAGTTTCGGCATGCAATAGGGCCAAAAATCCTACGTAGTAGCTTTTGCTCGCAAAGCCGAGCGGCGATTTCTTTCCGCAGGGTTCCATGATGCTAATGATCTTATCGCTGGTACGAATGCGTTTAGGAATGGTGACTAGATTTCGCAATCCGTGGTTGTAAGAAGTAATGGCCAAGGACCAAGCGCCCAGAACCTGTCTGTTTCGGCGAAGTAATCGAGCAGCTGCTACGCTGGATTTGATCGGAGAAATGCGTTCGTCGATCTTTGCCTTTTCATTAAGGGTCAAAAACTCACGCCCAGAGAGGTCGAGGAACTGCCAGACACCCTTTGCGCCGACGCGAGAGGTGGCCTTGTTTTCAAACGAACTTTCTAAAAGGCTCAAGCGGGTGACTTCACGCGGGACGCCGAGATCCATGAAAATGCGTTCCATAATGGGGAAATAACTTTCCGCTTTGTAGAGACCCTTGATCACATTGTCTCGTTGACCCCAAAGAATCTTCATGTTCTGTGCATGAAAAGAGAAGGGGTGTTTGTGGCCGGTGTTCTTGATTGCAGAAATAATCTGGTATTCGGCGCTATCGGGGTTCTTGAACTTTGCTTGAGCAACCTTGAAATTATATTTTCCCAGTCGTGCGAATGCGCGACGAAAATCCTTCATCGTTTTCGAGATTTTTCTTCCCGACATGATTTCGTAGGCCGCGTCGTTACGAGCTTTCTGGGCAAGCTCGCGAAAATCGAGAACGGCGTAAACCACTTCAGGATGTTTATGATCGAAGATCACTGCTTGGCGAGTGGACCATTCGGTGTAAATTCTCATCCAAAAGCCGACGACTCCTCGGAGCGAGGGCGGAATTTCAAATTCATCGGTCAGGCGGCGTTCGGTGTCGTTGAGTGCAATCGCGAGTGCACTTGCATTGGGTTCGCCGTAAAAGAGGTTTCCTTCAGAAAGGTAGCGCGTACGAAGTTCATCTTTCGCATCAAAGTTGATGGTGCCCTTTTGAGTGGTTTGAAAATTGTGGGCAGCTAAGCCGCGTTCGGGCGTGCCTTCCACTTGAGTCGAGAGCCCTACAAGCATCGCAATCTGCAGGACGATAAAGATTTTCTTCCAGCCACCAACGTTCATCGAGGGCTTACAAAGCAAGATCCCTGCCGCACAAAATGATTCTAACCTATTGAAATTACAGTAAATTAAATGACTTTAAGCACAGATGATCGGCCAGGAGGTCAGCCGGTGTCTAGTTTTTAGACAGTTTTAGAAGCTAAGCCTAGGTTTTCAGAATGAAATCCCAGCGAATTTGAACTCGGCCTTTTGCGTCGACCAGACCCTTGGGAGGATTGGGGAAGGGGCCCGCTTTATTGAAGGCATTGATGGCTGCATCATCGAGATCGGTCACTCCCGATTCTTCGAGTACCTGAACTTTCACGATCACGCCGTCGTTGTCGAGCGTGACCAAAGTTCTCGTGGTGAGATCGGTGTCGCTCGCGAGGTGCCGGCCTTTTCTATAAAACTTGGTCAGTTCTTCGCGAAGAGAGTTGCTCCAGGCGCGATCCAAGCGTTCACGAATTCTCTGGAAATAGCTGTAGAACACGTATTCGCGGGTGTTCAGAGCAGTGGCATCGGATTGCTTCATGCCTTTGAAATATTCCTGCGGAGAACGAATGTCGGAATTCCATTCTTCTCCGAGACGATTCGGGCTTCCTGCATCGGAGGTCGGGGTTTCAGCGGAAGGCAGAATGGGAATTCCTAGCTTGGCGAGGCCACCCCGTTTTTTCATCAACTGTTTTGCAGCAGCGCCACTTCGAGAAACTTCCAACTTTTTTCCAACCGTTTGCCGATCAACGATTTGATTCTGTTCGCCCAGATAGGCGTCCGGCGCGACCTTGTCGGATTTCTGGGTCTTCAAAGTTTGCACAACGCGTCGAGAGTTCTCGCTAATGGGATCGACCTCCACGAGGATGGGCGCGGTCTTTTGGTGAGAGGTAAAATAATGCGTTGCAATAAGAAATAGAAGCAACAATCCCAGGAAGTGGAAAAGTGCTGAAAAGACTAGAGGATTTCTTAAGCGAACGGTGTCGGCGCTACCCATGAGAGAAAAAAACTCCTCATAGGTTTCTCGGTACTATTTGCGGTCTTCTTTAACCGGTCTACTCCGTGTCTTCTTTTAAGAAGTCACTTTGAGTATCAGTGCTGGGAGCGGCTTTTGCGGAGGTCTCTGTGGGCTCAGTTCCTTCAATGAACGCCTCTTTAATGGCATTTGAGGAATTCGGTGAAGCGAGCTTTCCATTTCGCGAGTCAATCGTCGCAAAAACGATTCCGGGCGGGATCATAAAGTCAGAGTCCGGGTACTTTTTGACAGCTTCGCGCATGTAAGAAAGCCAAATGGGAAGGGCAGCCTTGGCTCCCGTTTCACTTGGGCCAAGGGATTTCTGATTGTCGAAGCCCACCCAAACACCGGTGATAACAGTCGGAGTGAAGCCCATGAACCACGCGTCCAGGTTATCGTTCGTGGTTCCCGTTTTACCTGCGGCAGGGCGATTCAAATTCTTAGCTCCGTAACCTGTTCCGTAAGCCACCACTTCCTTCATCAAATGGGTCATGACGTAGGAAGTTCGGGGATCCAAAATTACATCGGGATCTTCGGGCAGCGGATATTTTGGGAAGAAAACTTGAGGTTCCGGTTCTCCTGGTTTTGCGTTGGCCTTTTGCGCTTCGATTTGTTCTTTCGGAACCCCTGGGAGAGCGGTCGGCACTGGAGCCGGTTGGGCTTTTTGTTCTTCTAAAACTTTTCCGTCGCGATCTTTCACGCTGCTAATAAAAATCGGAGTGACCTTCCGGCCGAGGCGCGGGAAAAGCGCAAAAGTCCGAGTCAGGTTCATCAACGACGTCGTGCTGCTTCCCAATGAAATGGAAAGGTCCATGTTGTACTGACCGTTGAGACCGATGCGATTAGCAAATTCCACGAGAGCAGGAATTTGAATGGCCTGCACAATCTTGATGGTCGGAACGTTGCGAGATTTAATCAGTGCTTGGCGGAAGGTCGTGTCGCCGTAAAATTTATCTTCAAAGTTGTCTGGTTTCCATTTTCCAGTCGTGTCGTCGCCGTAAATAATGGGGGAGTCGACAATCACCGTCGCCGGAGTAAATCCTTTTTCTAAAGCAGCAGCGTAAATAATGGGTTTGAATGCAGAGCCCGGTTGGCGCTGCGCCTGAATTGCGCGATTGAACTGGCTGGTGGGCGTGTATTCGTAACCACCTACCATGGAAATCACGTTTCCGGTTTGAGCTTCCATTGAGAAAAGTGCGCCTTGAACCTCTGGTTCCTGATCCAGCGCCACGATCACGCGGCCGTCAGTCTTGGAAACAAGCTGAACCCAAACAACGTCGCCTTTGCTCACCACTCGGGAAGGAGTTTCAGGTTCACGCCCTTGAATTCCTGTTTTGTCGTCCCGGAGGGGGCGAGCCCAGCGCATTTTTTCCATGGGCAACTCAGCGCGAATTGCTCCGAGCATCACGCTCGCCATTTTCTTTTTGTCGTCCACGCCAGTGACGAGAGCTTTGTAAAGCTGGTCGGGTTCAAGCAGGTCTGATTCTGTTTTCAGGCCCGCGTGGTTCATGGCCTCAATCCAATCCATACGACCTTCTGGCAGGAAAAGTTGGTAACCCACACGGCGTTTGATGAGCTCGATGCGTTCCTTTTTAAGGAAGGCCTCCATCTTGTCGGGCTTGTTTACTTTTTCAATGGGCCCGCGGAATCCAATGCGTTTGTCGACTGCGCGCAGCCCGTCTTGCATGGCTTTGCGGGCAGATTGAGAAAGTTCCATCGTTGCCGGAACGCTGACGGTGAGTGCGTCTTCGTAAACAGCTTTCTCGCCGTACTTTTCAATCAAGTAGCGACGAATTTGTTCGACCAAATAAGCGGCGCCGCGATTGGTAGTTTCATCGTCATCGTAAACTTTGATCGGCTCACTCGCCGCGTCGTTCATCTGTTGAACGGTGATGTAACTATTTTCGTACATTCTTCGAAGGACGTAGCGTTGTCGCTCCTTCGACTTCTGCGGCGTCAGAAGAGGGCTGTACTTTCCCGGAGCCTGAGGCATTCCGGCCAGCAGAGCGCATTCGGCTACAGTCAGTTCCGAAACATCCTTTTTGAAATAAGCTTTGGCTGCAGCTTGAACGCCGTACGCATGGTGACCCAGGTAAATCTGATTCAAATACAGGTAGAGAATCTGTTGTTTAGTGAGATTTTTTTCAATTCGGCTGGCTAAAATAATTTCTTTGAGCTTACGATCCATCGTGCGCTCTGAGGTGAGGAAAAAGGATTTTGCCACCTGCTGCGTGATGGTGCTGCCGCCTTGAACCACGTGACCAGCGCGGAAGTTGGCCACGCTCGCGCGAAGCATCGACGTGAGGTTCACGCCCTGGTGCTCGAAAAAGCGATCGTCTTCCGCGGAAATGAACGCCTTGACCAAAATGTCCGGCATTTTTTCGTAAGGGATGACGTAGCGACGTTGAGTGTAGTATTCACCCAGGATGTTTTCATCCTTCGTCGAATCTTTTACAGATTCACTGATGATTCGCGTAACCCCCGCTGGACGATAGTCCTCCACTGAAATCAAATTCGGCAGGCCGCGAGAGAAGAACCAAAAGACGCAGGCTGAAACAATCGTCACCGCAATGGTTCCAGCAATTGCTAGAAAGAAAAGTGCCCGAGCAAACCAGCCAATTTGTTTTTTTTCCAGATTCATGAGGGGCCAGATCCACCGATGAGTTGTTTGATTTCGGGAAGCTTAGAGGTCACCGCAGCTTTTCCTCGAAAGATCGCTTCCGTTCTTTTTCCAAAATCCAAGTAGCCTATTCCGTTCATGTCAGGTTCTAAGAGCAGGTCCGCGTCTTTGAGTTCGCCTTGGGCGGAGCGCACGACTTCAATCATGCGAAGAAGTGTGGCTCGTTGTTCAGAGCTGGCTTGCGTAGCGGGATCTGAGGCGCCCATCACATCCACCACAATGACGGGTCCCAATCCCAAAAGTTTTGCTTCGGAGATGGGGAAGGGTCGAACCATGGCCGAAGAGGTCATGGTTTGAGATCCCCAATTGTAGGCACTAAAAAATCCGGGAACGCTCATGGCGGATCGAACGGATTGAGCGGCGTTTCCTTCTTGAATCATTCCGAGGTCGGGTTTGAGCACCAGAATCTTCACCGGAATGCGACTCTCTTTCATGTCTTTTTTCCCTATGACGGATTCGAGCGTTTCATAGAGGCGCTTTCCGTTGGATTCGCCCGAGTGATCGCGAAAGAGAGAGCGATCTGTAAAAGATTTTTCCTTAAATTTTTGAAGCATCCACTCGAAGTCGTTCACGCTCTGGCTAAAGCCGTAGAGAGAGGCTACCAGGGCGCCCATCTCGGTTGCGACGATGGCTCCGATTTGCACATTCGCTTCTCGCAGACCCTTGATCACTCCCGCGTAAGAAAATCCACGGGCGAGTCCGGGACCAAAAACTAAAACGACGGGGCGGGACTTGTTGAAGCTGGGGCCGTATTCGCTCTCAGTTGGATGCGCGGTAACTTCTGGGCCGTAAGGTTGTGGTGGCCCCAACTCTTGCGAGCCTTCAGTGCCCGGAGCAGGCCTTTTCCGAGCAGAGCTGCACCCGGAAGTGCCGAGCACCGAAGCGATGACGAGCGATACTGCAAAAAACTTAAAGAGACGCGAGCCCGAGCTTCTTCCTAAGCTCCAGGGCGAGCAGAGTTTTGATATTTCCAACGAGCTAAGAACTCCTTGTTTCCGTCTGTGCCTTCAATAGGTGAGTCTATCAAGCCTGTGCAGCTCAAGCCAACGGTTTCAGCAAAGGACTTGAGCTTCTCGACAGCGTCTTGACGGTCTTTTTCCGAGCGAACAATTCCGCCCTTTCCCACTTTTTCTCGGCCCACTTCGAACTGAGGTTTTATGAGAGTAATCCACTCGGTTTCCGGTTTTGAAAACTGGCAGAGAGCCGGCAAAATCTTGCCCAAAGAAATAAAAGAAACGTCGACGACAATCAGGTCGACCTGTTGGCCCACGACCGAGAATTCCAAATTCCTGGCGTTGATCTTTTCAATGACGGTGACGCGTGGGTCATTTCGAATTTTCCAAGCCAGCTGATTGAATCCCACGTCTAGAGCGAAAACTCGTTCCGCACCGCGAGTGAGGAGGACGTCGGTAAAGCCCCCGGTCGAAGCGCCAATATCGAGCGCGATTTTTCCGGTGGGAATAATTTCGAAGGTATCCAATGCGGCCGCTAGCTTTACGCCGCCGCGCGAAACATAGGGGTGATCTGTTCCGCGAATCCGCAGCAGGACTTCTTCTTCCAGCAAGGCACCTGCTTTGGTGACGGGTTGATCGTTTGCCAAAACTTGGCCCGCTAAGATCATGCTCTGAGCGCGTTGCCGAGTCGGGGCGAGACCTTTTTCGACTAAGAGCAGGTCCGCGCGCTTCTTGTTAGGCATGGGTAAAGTTATTGACCCGGGTTGAAGGGCTGAGTTTCAGGAGAGGAACCGGCTCCAGAAGGGGCTTTGGTCAGAATCTCAACTTTTTGTTCCGCGACGGCCAGGTGTTCCTGACAAATTCGAATGAGGTGGACGCCTTCTTCAAACCGCTTTAGGGCGACTTCCAGGTTGAGCTCGCCCCCTTCCAAACTTTTTACGGTCTGTTGGAGCTTCTCAAGCGCGGCTTCAAAACCGAGTTTTTCTTCCATAGTGGCAATGGCTTACCACAGATTGGGGATCAATTGGAGCCGGATTTTCCTCGGAGCTGCTCCACCCCTTCTTGAAAGAGGTAGTCGCCCCAGAGTTTGTCCAGATTTCGGAAGGTTCCAATGATGGTTCGAGCCGCATCGCGTTCAGAAACGCCTTGGGTTTTGGCCAGCTGACGAACCGCTCCCAGGATGGCGTGAAAAGCAGGGGTCTCAACTAGGTGAAAGAGCTCGGCTGAGAAGTCCCGAACCTCGGGAGTTCGGCTGGAAACCAGTGCGGTGCTGAAAATTCGAGTCAGGTTCTCGATGGAGACCTCATCTGGATTCGATGGTTTTGGGCTATTGTCCAATTGTTACTTCCCCTAAATAAGATCGAAACTTATATCCCCGGGATGGGGCAGTCACAAGGGGCTCGTCTGATTTTCTCGTCAAGGGAAAAGCTTCGGGGTGGAGAATTTTATGAAGAATTGGTAAAGAACCTGTTCTGCATAAATCACGAGTATTTAAAGGTGCACAATGCCTGATTCCAGATTTCCCTTAAACATCACCGACCGATTTGTGGATCGCCACATTGGCCCCAGCTCCAAAGATGTTGAGAAAATGCTTCAGTACTTGGGAGTGAAAAATCTGGACGCGTTAATCGACGCGACAGTACCTTCACAAATTCGACTCACGAAACCGTTGGCGCGCGAAATTGTCGGCGACGGTGTTTCAGAATATGAAGCGCTCACGCATCTGCGATCGCTTGCGGCACAGAACAAAGTTTTTAAGACGTACATCGGCATGGGCTACTACGACTGCATCACTCCGCCGGTGGTTCAGCGAAATATTTTGGAGTCACCCGGTTGGTACACGCAGTACACACCGTATCAAGCCGAGATTGCTCAGGGTCGTCTTGAAGCACTTCTCAACTTTCAAACCATGGTGATGGATTTGACGGGTTTGCAAATCGCGAATGCTTCGCTCTTAGATGAAGCTACTGCAGCGGCTGAAGCCATGCAGATGTGTTACGCGATTAAGAATCGGGACGCGCAGCGCTCATTTTTTGTAGCAGAAGATTGTCATCCGCAGACAATTGCGGTGATTCAGACTCGCGCGGAAGCTGCAGGAATTAAAGTCATCGTTGGAAATCCCAACTCCTTTGATTTTTCAAAGCCGGTCTTCGGCGTGCTCGTCCAGTATCCCACTACCGACGGTGCGATTTACAATTACGAACCCTTCATTAAAAAGGCGCACGATGCAGGCGCGCTGGCCGTGATGGCGGCAGATATTTTGGCGCTCACGGTTTTGAAGCCACCTGGTGAAATGGGTGCGGATGTTGCGGTTGGTAGTACTCAGCGTTTCGGTGTGCCGATGGGTTACGGCGGTCCGCACGCGGCTTACATGGCTACGAAAGACGAATTCAAACGCCACATTCCAGGACGTTTGGTCGGCGTATCGAAAGACATGGACGGCAAGCCCGCAGTGCGCTTGGCATTGCAAACGCGCGAACAACATATTCGTCGCGACAAGGCCACTAGCAATATTTGTACGGCTCAAGTTCTCCTGGCCATTACCGCTAGCATGTACGCGGTTTACCATGGTCCGCAGGGATTGAAAAAAATCGCGGAACGCGTTCACGGCTTCACTCAGCTTTTGGCTGCGGGTTTGCGTAAGCTGGGTTTTGAAATCGGGAGTGAACCGTTCTTCGATACGTTGAAGGTCACTTTGCCGAACGTGAGTTTGGCCGATCGTATTTACACTCGCGCGGATGCTGCGGAGATTGGCATTCGTCGCTACCCCGACGGAAAGAGCCTTGGCATTTCTTTAGATGAAACCAAACTCGAAGAAGATCTTTCTGCTTTGCTGGATGTTTTCTCCGAAGGAAAAGCCATCGGTTTTAATTTGAAAGATTTGCTGAAGGATGGTGTCCAGAACTTTGCTTACCAGTCGGGCGTGCAGTCGAGAAAAACTCCGTACCTTACTCACCCCATCTTCAATAGCTTCCACTCCGAGACGGAAATGCTTCGCTACATTCATCGCTTGCAGGCGAAGGACTTGTCGCTCACTACGTCGATGATTCCACTCGGCTCCTGCACCATGAAACTAAATGCGGCTGCAGAAATGTTGCCCATTACTTGGCCGCGTTTTGGAAAGTTGCACCCCTTCATTCCGAAAGAACAAGCGAAGGGTTACCAGCTCATGATTCAGCATCTCGAAGATTTGTTGGCAGAGTTGACGGGCTATGCAGCGGTTTCGTTGCAGCCGAATGCGGGCTCTCAGGGCGAGTTTGCGGGATTGCTTGTCATTCATAAGTATCATGAAAATCGTGGTCAGAAGCATCGTCGTGTCTGTTTAATCCCACAGTCGGCGCATGGAACGAATCCGGCCAGCGCGGCGATGGCGGGAATGTCCGTGGTAGTGGTGAAGACCGACCCGAACGGCAATATCGACATCGAAGATTTAAGAGTGAAGGCGGAAGAACATAAGAATGATTTGTCCGCGCTGATGGTGACGTACCCCTCTACTCATGGTGTGTTCGAAGAAGGCATCAAAGAGATTTGCGAAATCGTTCACAAGCACGGCGGCCAGGTTTACATGGACGGCGCGAACATGAACGCGCAAATCGGGCTTTGTAAGCCGGGAGATTTTGGTCCTGACGTTATTCACCTGAATTTACACAAGACGTTTTGTATTCCGCACGGCGGTGGTGGCCCGGGAATGGGTCCTATTTGCGTGAAGGAGCACCTGAAGCCGTTCTTGCCGGGGCATCCGATTGTTCCGATGGGCGGTGAAAATACGGTGGGCGCTGTGGCCGCGGCTCCGTGGAGTTCGGCGAGCATTCTCCCCATTCCTTATACTTACATTTTGATGATGGGTGCCGATGGTTTGAAGCGAGCCACTCAGGTGGCAATTTTGAATGCCAACTACATCGCCAAGAAACTGCAGCCGTACTATCCGGTTCTCTATCGTGGAAAAAATGGTTTTGTGGCGCATGAGTGCATTGTTGATCTCCGTCAGCTGAAACCAACTTCCGGTATCGAAGTGGAAGATGTGGCGAAACGGTTGATGGACTACGGCTACCACGCTCCGACGGTTTCTTTCCCGGTGGCAGGCACGATGATGATTGAGCCGACCGAGAGCGAATCGTTGCATGAGCTCGATCGCTTCTGCGAAGCCATGATTCAGATTCGAAAAGAAATCGAAGAAATTGAAAAAGGTAAAGCGGACAAGCAGAACAACGTTCTCAAGAATGCGCCACATACTTCAGCGCAAGTCGTGTCGGACAAGTGGGATCGTCCGTATTCTCGTGAAAAAGCGGCGTTTCCGGCCTCCTGGACCAAGGAGCACAAGTTTTGGCCCTCAGTGTCGCGAATCGATTCCGTCTACGGCGACCGCAATGTGATGTGCGCGTGTCCGCCGATGGATGCTTATCAATAGAAGCGAAATCTAAAATTCTTAGTTGAAGTGTTCGACCTCAGAGCCGGGAACTGAAACCCAGGAATGCATGCGGTCTTCGTAGACGGAGAAGCGAGGTGCAGGAAATTGGGGGTCGGCAAATGTTCCAAGGGTGATCGCAGTCAGTTCGGGCTGACTTTCCATCAGATAATAAACAGTAGAACCGCATTTTGGGCAGAAGTGAAAGTGGATGCGATCGCCGTCTTCGCAAACTCGAGTGTAAACAGTTGAGTCGCCTCGGGGACTCGTTAGCTCGGTTGAAAATCTGACCTGCGCTCCGAAAGCACTACCTGTGCGTTTTTGGCATTCCAGGCAGTGACAAACGGAGATTCGAACGGGTTCTCCCTGACAAGCAATGCTGAGCTGACCGCAGGAACAAGATGCTCGACGTTCGGTCATTAGCTCAGTGACTCGACGTATTTCTTGTATTCGTCGACGCTCATCATGTTTGCCGGTTCGGCGAGTTCGAGTTTAATCATCCAAGCTTCGCCATAGGGGTCGCGGTTGACGACGCCCGGATCTTCGGGGAGTCGGTTGTTTACTTCCACCACTTTTCCAGCAGCGGGTGAGTAAAGATCTGAAACCGCTTTGATGCTTTCGACAACGCCGAAGGTGTCACCGGGCTTCACAACTTTTCCGACTTGGGGAAGTTCGACGAAAACAATATCGCCGAGTGAGCTCTGAGCGTGGTCAGTGATTCCCACGGTCATGGTTTTGCCTTCAATCTTGGCCCACTCGTGGTCTCGAGTGTATTTCAACTGAGCTGGAAAGTTCATTTAGTAAGGTCTCCTATAAAAAGGGGTGGGAACTACTTCTGCCGCGGTCTTGGTGCCGCGAATATCGACAGTGATCGCAGTGCCGGCTTTCGCATGGGCAATGTCGATGAAACCGATGGCAATCGAAAATTTTAAAGAAGGGGACTGCGTCCCGCTCGTCACTTCGCCGATGCGGGTGGTGCCGGTCTGATCAAAGAGCGCATAACCGTGACGGGCAATTCCCTTGTCCGTCAGCTTGATGCCGACGAGTTGGTGTTTCAGACCTTTTTCTTTTGCCGCAGCAATGACGGAGCGTCCGTAGAAATCGCCTTTGTCGAGTTTCGTCACCCAGCCTAGGCCGCATTCGAGTGGATTTCTCTCATCCGAAAGCTCATTGCCGTAGAGCGGGTACTTCATTTCCATTCGCAGCGTATCGCGGGCACCGAGACCCACGGGTTTTAGGCCCACGTCGCTACCCGCTTCTAAGAGCGCGCGCCAAACTTCGGTGCCGCGATCCCAGGGGACGTATATTTCAAAACCGTCTTCGCCCGTATAACCCGTGCGAGCCAGAACGGCAGGAATCGAATTCAAAACTTTTCCTTCGGCAAACCAATAGGTCTTAATCGGAGCGAGCGGAGTGGAAGTAAGTTTTTGTAAAATCGATTCCGCTTTGCAGCCTTGAAGCGCGATCTGAGAATAGTTTGCACTCTCATTGCTCAAAGAAACTTTCGCGCCCGAATGATTCTTTTTGAAAACCTCTAAAACCTTTTGCATGTGGGCGTAGTCTTTGTCGGTGTTGCTCGCGTTCACGACGACTAAGAAACGATCTACGGCACGACGGTAGATCACCAGGTCATCCACCAGCCCGCCGTGGTCATTGCAAAGAAGCGTGTACTGGCCCTGGCCGACAGCGACTTTATTCACATCATTGCTGAGTAAGTAATTTAAGAAAGCAGCGGCATCCGCACCTTCGACATGAACTTCGCCCATGTGGCTGACATCGAAAAGTCCCGCGGCGGTTCGGCAGGCTTGATGCTCATCCAGAACGCCGGTGTATTGAACGGGCATCTCCCAACCGCCGAAGTCGATCAGGCGGCCACCGAGTTTTTTATGTTCCTCGAAAAGCGCGGTGCGTTTGAGCATGAGGTCTTCTCTTCCCACAGATGGGGCGGGTGTTTCAAGGCTAAATGTCCGACTAAACTAGGCTTCTCGGGCCTCGGCGGCTGAAACGGTGTTGCTCATGAGCATGAGGATGGTCATTGGGCCAACTCCCCCCGGAACAGGGGTGAGGGCGCTAGCCACCTTGCTGACTTCTTCAAACTTCACATCCCCACAAACTTTGCCGTCAGGTTTGCGGTGAATGCCGACATCCACGACCACAGCGCCTTTCCGAACGTGTTCGGACCCTATCAATTCCTGTTTCCCGGCGGCGACGATCAGAATGTCCGCCTGAGAGGTCAGGGATTTGAGATTGGCTGTCTTGCTATGGCATTGAATGACAGTGGCGTCGGCCTGCATCAGGAGCTGGGCCGCGGGCTTTCCTACAATCACGCTTCGGCCAACCACGCAGGCCAACTTGCCTTTGACTTCAATTTTGTAGTGTTCCAATAGCTTCATTGCCCCGTAGGGAGTGCAGGGTTTGAGTCCTGGCAAACCTTGCATGAGGCGGCCCAGGTTCTGGGGATGAAACCCATCCACATCCTTTTCAGGAGCTACCCAAAGCAAGAAGTCTTCGGATTTAAAAGTGGGAGGAAGCGGCTGTTGCAAAAGAATGCCGTCGACATTCTTATCTGCATTCAGTTTAAAAATGGCGTCTCGAACCTCTGCTACGCCAGCAGATGCGGGAAAGCGAATTGTTTCGTGAGCTAGTCCGAGCTCTTCGGCGGTCTCGCCTTTCTTGCGAACGTAGATCACGCTGGCCGGGTCTTCCCCGACGATCAGAACCGAAAGCTTGGGTGCGCGTCCGTGTTTCTTTTTAAATTGGGCTGCTCGGTGGGAGACTTCTTTACGTAAAGCCTCAGTGACGGGTTTTGCGCTAAGTAAGAGCATGGAGATGATTGATTAATAGCACAGATCAGCTATAACGCATTGAATAAATGCAGTAGAAGTGAGCTAGTCCTTGGTCAATCGATTTTTACAGATTTTTATAATTCTGTTTTTGATGGGAGCATCCTCAAGCGCGAATTCCGCTGAGTGCCTGGATGGGGAGACGCTCGTTTTTTTCGATGGCAAAGGATTTGGGTTTCGCGAATGTCGGCAGGGTTCGTGCAGTGCACGGATTGGCGAGCGCTCTCGCTACTCAGAAGCCCAGCTCTCAACATTTTCACGACAAATTCTTTCGAAGGAAATAGGAAATCTTCTTCCACTCTTTGGTTATACCGTTTGGGGAAATCGAGTGATCACTGTTTTTCGCGCGGGATCTTTCTCGGCGGCCGAAAAAGCAGCCTACGCCTATAAATTTATTGGTGCACCGTATTTTGCGGTAATGACAGTTCCTACTGTTTTAAGTCTTCTTCAAGAAAAGCAGAGAAAGACTTTTGAAACGGTTCAGTCCGTGAGTGAAGGCGAGCTTTGTATAGGTCATGATCGATTTTTTAATTTCTTGCCGGGCACTACTCAGGCCTACATTCTCCAGGGAGTTCGCGAACTCGACGAATGGCTCGGCGCTTTGCGTCTGGACTCTTGCAAAACCGTCGGACCCTTTGAGTGGATGGGGATTTCTAATCGCGGAATCATTGATACGTCGAGTGATCCAGATATGTCAGCGATCAGCGACGGAATGCGCAAGTTGAATCCCGTAGGTTGTTTCTCTCGTTAGTTGACAAAGCAGACCCGGGTTCGTAAGGTTCATAAATCCATAAAGGGGGGGATTTATGAAGAATTTATTTTCGGTCTTTTTTGCTGGTCTATTTTTTGTTGTTCCTGCGTTCGCGGGGCAACCAGGCCCTGAGGGAAAGCTTGTTACCATGTGTTTTCCTAGTGCTCCGAAGAGCACCAGCTATGGTGTGATCATTACCGCAACCGTAGATCCTAAAGACCCCTCGCAGATTGTCGGACCGATGGTTGCTCGAGTGATGAGCGTTGTGTCCAGCGTTGCGAGTATTGTGGGGCAATTGGAGGTTTCTGAAACTTCTACGAACCCGGGAGAGTTTTCTGGAATAGATTTTTCTTTAAAGCCAACGGCGGCATCTTACGCGGGATATACGGAGTCAAAGCTTCGGGCGAAAATTACAGACACCGCAACTGGAGTGGTGACAGTAGTAGACGAAGATGTTGTTTGCTCAAGGGAGTAGCTGGCTAGGGCCGCCAGGTAAGAATTTCCAGAAACCCTATCTTTTTTGCCGACCGAGGCGCGTTGTGAAAAAGAATTTCTACACGGCCGGAATTGCCCAGTGGAAGCAGGTCGCCAAAAATAACTCCAACATATTGTTACGTAATTTTTCGCCGTAGAACTTTTTTGCCGACTGGGAAGCCCCGTCCAGACTCAAGCTTCGAGACCGGCACGCCGATTGCTGTTACTTGTGCTTGGTGGAACAGGATGTTCCGCTAAAGGGGAAGATGCTTTGGCCACTGGATTGTGGACAGCAGTATCAGGAGCAAGCGCAAATATTCAACAGGTGGACACCGTGTCCAATAACCTGGCGAATCAGGACACGCTCGGCTTTAAAAAAGACACTCCGACTTTTAAGGAATATCTCACTACCACTGAACGTGAGCACGAGGCTCAGGATGTTCCACGCGGTCCGATCAAGGATAAAGAATTTTATCCGCTGGATGGACGCGATCAATCATTCGTCATCGTCGACGGTACTTACACTAATTTTAAACAAGGAAACTTGAAAATTACAAAGGCCCCTCTGGATTTAGCTCTAGATGGGTCTGGTTTTTTTGAGGTCAGCACGCCTTCAGGGGTCCGCTATACGAGAAATGGAAGTCTCAAAATGGCTATGGATGGCCGGTTAGTGACTTCTGAGGGATACCCCGTGCTGGCTGTTCAGCCCGGAGGGCTGGCGACCGCGCTGCCAGCCACAGCGTCCCAACCGAGCCAAGGAGGGCAGCAGACTCAAGGAGGAGTCACGGTTGGGCAGGGAAGAACTCCCGCTCAAATTGAGGCGGAAGTTGCTGGGCGATTTATCAATCTGCGCGATCGGGGCACGAACATTAGCATCAGCGAGGCGGGGGAAATTTTTGCCGGGGATCAACTCGTCGCGAAATTGAACGTGGTAGAATTTAGTGATCTGAACAAGCTGCGCAAGCAGGGTGGAACTCTGTTTGTAAACGCGGATCAGACAAATATTAAAGCGGAGCCGGGAAGAACTTTGGTGAAGCAGGGAATGATTGAGGGATCGAACGTGAATCCAGTGGAAGAAATGGTGAACCTCATCAAAGCCAATCGAAGTTTTGAACATGGAATGAAAGCCATCAAGACTTACAGCGAAGTCCTGGGCAAAGAAGCAAACGATATCGGGAAATTATAGGTATGTTGAAAGCACTTTCTACATCAGCAACTGGACTTGAGGCTCAAGCAGCGAATATCGAGCGCATCTCCAACGACTTGGCCAACGTCAACACCGACGGATACAAGCGCAGCACACATGAGTTTCACGATTTGATGTATGAAACCACGAAAGAAGCAGGCGGATCCATCGGCGCGTCTTCGCAAAGTCCAGTCGGCGTTCAAAATGGTTTGGGCGTGAAAGTCGGGACGATTCATAAAAATTTCGAACAAGGTCCTGCGCGAATGACCTACCATCCTTATGATTTGATGATCGAAGGAAAAGGTTTCTTTCCGGTTCGCAAAACGAATGGGGATGTTCTTTACACGCGCGGGGGCGCTTTTAAGGTCGATGCTCAAGGTCGTCTCACACTTTCGAATGGAACCGAACTGATTCCGCAAATCACGATTCCTGCAAATGCGGTAAACGTGGTGATCAATCCGAGCGGCAGCGTAGTGGCAACTTTGCCGACGCAAGAACAACAGGAGCTCGGTCAGATTCAGCTGATTACTTTTCAAAACATGCAGGGCCTCAGTGCCCAGGGTGAAGGACTTTACAAGGCAACTCTCGGAAGTGGTCCGCCGC
Organism: bacterium; assembly: GCA_019751945.1. Classification (GTDB taxonomy): domain Bacteria; phylum Bdellovibrionota; class UBA1018; order UBA1018; family UBA1018; genus JAIEMT01. Next base: position 154,952 of record JAIEMT010000003.1, on the reverse strand, counting down.
TTCAAGGAATGCCGGGTGAAAATGGAATGGGGCTACTTCAAGCCGGAGCGCTTGAGGGTTCCAACGTCAACGTCGCCAATGCGATGGTGGATATGATCACCACGCAGCGTGCGTACGAGATGAACACCAAGGTGATGGGTGTTGCAGACCAGATGCTGGCTGCGACGGCCAACATCAAGTAACGGTAGTTAAACCAAGGGTCGACATGGAAGTCGACTCGGGGGGTTTCAGTGTTTAAGGGGCAAACAAAGTCAGGGATGACGCTGGTCCTAGTTGCGCTATTTGTGAGCGCATCTGCGACGGCAGCAGGTCAGCCGCAAAACGGCGCAAAGCAAAGAGTTTCTCAACTCATCTCGCAAGAGATTCAGAAAAAATACCCAGCAGCGAAAATTGAAATGGGTGCTATCAGCGAATTTCCTGCGGGAAATCCGATTCATGTCAGCCTCGTTGAAGATAGCGGTCGTGGCTATGTGAAGTGCATGGTTCAGCTAGAGCAAGGGGAAGATGAAGTCATTGAGAGACTGGTGTCGGCTTCATTTACAGCGCTGATGCCTGCCTACATTGCTAAGAAGCGGGTTCTTCCTGGTGAGAAGCTGGATGCAGAAAATTTCAAAAAAGATTTTGTGAATGTGGCTCATGGAATGGCTCGCGAATATCGCGGCGTTATTCTTTCGTCTGAAGTGAAACTGGAGAACCTTCAAGCCACCCAAACGATTTTAGAGGGAAATTATCCACTCAGTAGCGGCGTTCAAAAGATTCCAGATGTGAAGCGGGGGGATTTGGTTCGCGTGCGCGTGCTGTCGGGTCGCGTGATGCTCTCTCTTCAGGGGACTGCGCAGGAGCCTGGCAACGTAAAAGATCAGGTTCGAATTCTTACTGAGAAAACGAAGCGAGAGTTGAAAGGCAAAGTCATGCCGGACGGCTCGATTGAGGTGCAGCTATGAAGGCTCGCTACTTCTCGTTGATCGCGCTTTGCCTTTTAAGCGTCGGCTGCTCGAGCATCATGGGCGGATTGAGACGCGATTTAAGAGATATTGATGAGCGCGAGCCCTTCCATGATCCAGGTCCTACTTTTGGTGGAGTTTGGTCGGAGCGCGGTTTGCTTGCGGATGATGAAATGAGCCGCGCACCAGCTTCGGATTCGAATCGTTCAAACTCACGTCAAAACGGTTCTTGGATTTCTCCGGAACAAGAAGAGGCCAATCGCCGCGATATGTACCGAAATTCGATAGATCCTCTGACGGGTCGAAGCGCCGATGTCGCTTACTCCAATAGTCCTTCCGTCGAACCGGCGGTGAAGCGCAACTATCGTCCAAATAGAACAACGAAGAACGACTTCATCGACAACAGTCAGACCGAAGGTTCCCTCTGGGCGTCTGACGGGCAAACCAATTACTACTTCGTAAAGAACAAAACGCGCGGTGGTGGTGACATCGTCACGGTCACTTTGGAACCCAACATCATGCAAGATGTTCAAGCGGAGTTGATGCGTACTTTGACGCCAGAAGAAAAGATGTACGAAATGAAACTCGCTCAAGCCAAAGTGCGAGCCCGCTACTTCGGTTTACCTGAGCCGAACTCTTTAAGTGCGACGGACATGATTGCCTCTAATGCTGCTGCTCCGCAGAGAAATCCTGCGGCAGCTGTGAATCCCGCAAACTCTCCAGCAGCGCCTTCGCCGAATCCCGCAAATCCGGCAGGAGGCCCTGCACCGGCGGCAGCTGCTGCGCCCACGCAAGCACAGGCCACCGCTGCTAACGCGATGAAAATTACTGAAGAGGAAGAAGAAAAAGTTCCGCGAGCAACACCAGCGGATGTGGATATCAGCAAGGCTTACGAATTGAAGGCGGGAGAAACGATCATGACGGAGATCATCGATCGCTATCCTAATGGGAATTACAAACTTCGCGGCACTAAGCGAATCAAATTTAGAAATGGCTACAAGTATCTCAACTTGGTTGGAATCGCGAAGAGTACCGACGTGACTCCGGAAGACACGATTCCCTCTACCAAGCTTTACGAGTATCGCCTCGAGGTGGTCGAATGAAAAATCGAGTCTTGTTAGTTCTGGCACTCAGTTTGATTTTCGAGGTGTTCCCAAAGTCTGCAGCAGCGGCTCGCTTAAAGGACATTGCCACGGTGAAGGGCGTCCGTGAAAACATTTTGATTGGTTACGGCATCGTCGTCGGTTTAAAGGGCACGGGCGATTCGGCTTCAGACATCACCGGTCAATCCTTGGGCCGACTCTTTGGCAAACTCGGCTTGGAAGTTCAGAATGGAGTTCGTTCGAAGAATGCTGCGGCCGTGATTGTTACTTCGAAGCTTCCGCCGTTTGCTCGCGTTGGAAATAAGATCGATGTGACTGTCAGCTCCATCGGGGACTCTGCAACTTTGGAAGGTGGCGTTCTGCTCGTAACACCGCTTCGCGCCGGTGATCAGAACGTCTACGCCGTAGCGCAAGGAACGGTCAGTATCGGTTCCGTCGCAGATGGAACGACTAAAAACTTTCCGACCGTCGGTCGTGTCATTGGTGGAGCTACGATTGAAAAAGATCTCGACGCTCAGTTTTCAAACAAGAAGAGCTTTCGTCTCTCCCTTCATAATCCCGATTTCACAACCGCTGCCCGCGTTTCCACACTGATCAATTCGGAGCTGGGTGGCAAGTACGCCAACGCTCAAGACAGCGCCACCATCGATGTCATCGTACCGTTTAACTATGAAGGAACGACGGTCGAGCTCATGTCTTCGCTAGAGAACATTAACGTCAACGTCGATTCTCGCGCGCGCGTTGTTCTGAACGAACGAACGGGTACCGTCGTGATGGGTGAAAAGATCGGTATTTCGCCAGTGGCCATTGCTCACGGTGAACTTTCTATCGAAGTTGCCGACACCAAGCCGGGTGCGGCAGCTGGATCCACGCAAACCAATCGCCTTGCTGAGCTGAAAGGTGCAGCAAATGTTTCTGATTTGGTGAAAGCGCTGAACACCTTGGGGGTTCAGCCGAAGGATCTCACCGCAATTTTTCAAACTCTGCGTGAAGTGGGCGCGCTCCAAGCAGAGTTGGAGATCATGTGATCGAAAGTTTTTTGAAGTGTCGTAGTACTGAGTCGAGTCGTCCAAGCGTCATGGAAGATGCAAGGGCAGAAGTATTTCAAATCCAGGAAACAGGACAGGATCAATGGCCTGCTAGGATGGCGGGTTTAACCAGTCTTGAATCAATCCCATTCGACATGGAAGTCGATGTGGTCGACAGAACTCAGCTTCGACGGAGGGGGGAGCGGTGATCAAGCCCATTGCCCCGGGTGCGACACCGCCCCCTTCTTCTTACGAGCGACAAGAGCGTCAAATGAAGTATGGCGACAATGCTTTGACAGCGCCGACCACTCCGACGAAGCGAGTGCCGGTGGTGGACAAGACGAAGGTGGATCCAGCAATGCTGGAGGCCGCTAAGGGAATGGAGGGAATGTTCCTCGATTACCTGATGCAGGTCATGCGAAAGACGGTGCCGAAGAATGATTTCGACATGGAATCGCCAGCGACAGGAATTTATCGGTCGATGATGGATTCAGAAGTTGCTAAGAAGGCGGCAGAGGCTGGTGGCGTGGGTTTGGCGGATCACATCATTGCTTATTGGAACCCAGGCGGATACACTGAGAATAGGGCTCAGAATGAGCGAAGTACGGAGGAAGACCAATGAAGGTTACCCAGACAGGTAGTAATCCAGTTCAAGATACCGAAATCAGCGCTGCGAAAAAAGCAGAGCGCGCCGCGAAAGCACAAGAAGGTCGTCAGACCAAAGGTGCTGAAGCTGCTTCAACGAGCGGAGCTCGACCAGAAATTTCTGCCAAGGGCCGCGAGTTTGCAAAAATGCGGGAAGCCGCTAAGGCTGCTCCAGAAGTTCGCGATGCGAAAGTTCAAGATCTCAAAAACAGAGTTGCTTCAGGAAAATACAAAGTAGATGCCGAAGCTGTTGCAGACAAAATGGTGAACGACCACGTCGACATGTTCGGCATTGGTTAATCACTGATTTACTAACCAGCTGAGAACAGGATGTTCTTAAGCTGAGAAAAAAGGCCAGGAAGGCTCGTGAAAGATAAACAGACGCTCACCCAGCAGATCCTCCAGATTCTTCAAAAGCAGATCGGATTTCACCGTCAGCTTCTCGAAACCATACGCATGGAAAAAGAAGCTTTAGTGAATGCTGATCTCTCGGGCATTCAAGAAGCGACCTATGCGAAAGAAGCCCTGGTGGAAGGAATCAAACAACAAGAAGCCGAGCGAATCAAGACCAGCACGGAGCTGGCTCTGGTTTTCAAAAAGCCTCTTCGCGAGCTGACCCTCACCGGAATTATCTTAGAGGTTCAGGGATGGGATCTGAAAATGGCCGACACGCTTCGGAGCGCGCAAAACACGCTGGCGCTTTTAGCTCAGCGAATTTCTGATCAGAACAAATACAATAAAGATTTGGTTGAAAAGTCCCTGGGGCATGTCCAGGAAATGAAGAAGAACGTTTTGGGTGAGTCTACCCCTCGCTCCGATACCTACTCGCAAAGTGGCCAAAAGGTAAACGCGACACCCAGCTCGCGGCTGATTTCAAAGGAGGCCTAGAAGTTCCGTGGCGATCCCAAATATCATGAACACAGGGCGCTCTGGATTGGTGGCCGCGAAGGCAAGTATCGCGACGACCGGTCACAATATCGCCAACACGAATACGGAAGGGTATTCCCGTCAACGTGTTCTACAGGGAACAGACCAGCCCCACCCGGCGGTTGGAAATCACGGTTTCATCGGCACCGGCGTTCTCATCAACCGCGTTGAGCGTCTCAATGACGAGTATGTAGAAAAACAAATTCGAAACGGCAATCGCGAACTCGCGCACATGGAAGAAAAAGATCTGGCTCTTCGTCAGACCGAAGATATCTTCAACGAATCCAACGGCGACGGGATCAACCGATTGATGGCCCGATTTTTCAACGAGTTCAGAAAGCTTTCCAACGAGCCGGATAACGAAGCGATACGTCAGGCCGTTCGAGAAGGCGCACAATCGCTCGTGAATGATTTTCACCGCATTCGCAAAGAAGTCGACGATGTTCGCAGTCATATTGATTCGCGCGTCGAAGGCTTTGTAAAGGAAGTGAACTCTCTCGCGGAAACCATCCGAGATTTGAACTCCAGAATTCAAGTGATCGAAGTTTCGGGTGCCTCGGCAAACGACCTTCTCGATAAACGCGATTTAGCGGTGAAGCAGTTAGCCGCCAATGTGGAAGTGAACGTTTACAAAGATCGCCAAGGCAATGTGAATATCGATCTCGCAAACGTCGGCCCGTTGGTAACAGGTCCCAATTGCGAAAAGATTTTGGTTCGTCGCACAGAAGCAGACGGTCAGGGCAAGCCCGAAAACGCGCTCACTCTGTCGACGTCTGCAAATGCCAACGGGGACATTACTCACGTTTTGAAGGGTGGCAAAATCGGTGCTCTTTTACAAACGCGCGATCAAACGCTTTCGACCGTTTTGGATCGTTTGGATGAGTTGGCATTCAATCTGACTTCTTCAGTAAATGAAATTCACACCCAAGGCTTTTCGCGCGAAGGGTTACAAGGAATTCATTTCTTCAAACCCTCAGAAGGAAAGTTCAGAGCTTCAGAGTTTATTTCGCTTTCTGATCACGTGAAGGAAAGTGCTGGAAATATTGCGGCAGCAGCAATTCCAGATGCTCCCGGCGACAACCGTATTGCGATCGCGATTTCTGGCTTGCAAGGTGCGCGCATTATGAACGGCGGCAAGAGCACCGCCGACGACTTTTACAATTCCATTATTTCGGATGTCGGTGTGGCCACGAATAAAAATCGTTCTGGTATGAATCAGCAAAAAGACATTGTCACCCAGCTTGGAAAAATGCGCGAACAGATTTCGGGCGTTTCTTTGGATGAAGAAGCTGCAAACCTCCTTCAGTTCCAACACGCATTTGATGCTTCTGCGAAAGTCATTCAAGTCGCAGATGAAATGTTGAAAACGGTCTTGGACCTAAAACGGTATTGATAAATGAGAGTCTCAGATAACTTAAACTTTGGCACCGTCCGAAACAGTATCGCAAGATCGAAAGGTCGTATGGATACGCTTCAGAATCAGACAGCAACCTTGAAGAAGGTGAATGCTCCGTCCGATGATCCGGTGGGCACTGCCAAGATTCTCGAAATTCGTACGGATAAAGTAGTGAACGACCAGTATCAGATGAACGCAAAGCTCGCGGAAACTTTTCTGACCAATTCCGATCACGCACTCGCAGACCTTGCTGAAGTCGTGGGTCGTGCAAAAGAAATCGCGATTGGTCAATCCAGCGGTGCAAGTTCTAACGATGAAACGCGCGTGGGTGTTGCTGAGGAAATCAGTCAGCTCTATCGTCACGCTGTGGCGACTGCCAATCGTCGCATCGGGGATCGCTATTTGTTTTCAGGTTATAAAACCAATCGTGCAGCTGTGAATCCCGAAGGGGAATTTGTCGGCGACGACGGCCAGATGATGGTTGAAATCGCCAAAGGCGTTTATCTCACGATGAATGTTTCCGGAAATGAAGCCTTTAACACGCATCCCGTTCCTAAGGATCCTGATCAAGTTGCAATTCACGATGGTCCGAAGCCCCCTCCTTACAAACCAGGAGGGGAATCCGAAGGACGCGTTCCAGCAGAAGAACAAAAGAAGAACCCCGAAAACGTAAACGTTTTTGATGAACTTCAGAACCTTCGAATTGCGCTTCTTACCGGAGACCTCGAAGGAATTCGTGGAACCCTGGAGCGATTCGATCAAATACATGGCAAGATCGTCGCGACTCGATCGAAAATTGGTTCCAGAGTCCAAGGTTTGATGCAAACCGACCAAGCCTTAGAACGTCATAATGTGACAAATGCCTACCTGAATTCTGCGTTAGAAGATGCTGATATGGCCCAGGTTGTCAGCGATTTAGCTAAAGAAGAACAGGTGTTACGCAGCTCGCTTGTCAGCTCCCAGAAGCTGATCCAACCCAAGTTGCTCGATTTTCTAAAATAAATGGGGAGTAGTTGTTGCAAGTTGCGGGGCGTTAGAATAAACGTTCTTCCGGTAAAGGAATACTCAAAAAACGCTGAGATGGAGATCTTATGCTAGTATTAACCCGGAAGTTGGGTGAAAGTATCGCGATCGACGATCACATTAAAATTGTGGTCGTGCAGATCAAAGGGAAGCAAGTCCGATTAGGAATTCAAGCTCCTAAAGAGACGAAGATTCACCGCGAGGAAGTCTACACAGCAATCCAAGAACAAAACAAGGAAGCTGTTAAGGCTCCTGCGGCAATCGCCCAGGTTTCGAAAGCCCTGAAGGGTTAGTAGTGGGTTAGCTAGTTGCTAGTTGTAAGATAAATAACCTTTTTCAAGAGGTTGAGCGTGATCATTAAAACAGGACGTTTTGGACAGCTCACGGTCGGTGACGACGAGCGAATTCGAATTCCACAGGGGATCTTAGGATTTCCCGAACTTCAAAATTACTTTCTAGTAGATCCGGCAGACGACACATTGATTTTGTGGCTGCAATCGATTGATCGTCCGGAAGTCGCGTTCCCACTTCTGGAACCAAAAATTTTCCGCCCCGATTATGCGGTTCGACTTTCTTCGATGGAGCTTCGCGAGCTTCAGTTGGAAAGCATCAATCAGTCAGCGGTATTCAGCGTGCTGACGATTCCGGATGATGTCACTCAGATGACCGCGAACCTCAAAGCTCCGCTGGTTATTAATCTGAAGAGACAGGTCGCTAAGCAAGTCGTGCTTCAAGAAAATGAATATGGAATTAAACACACCATGTTCAAAGAATTGCGTACGCATCTCATGACGATCAATGCTCAACGCGGCGCTCGCGATGACGCAGGCGCTGGCATCAGCGCACCTGTTGCACTCAAGAACATTCCACCGTCACTGACGGTGAAGGGGCTTGAGCTGTAGCCCAACAGCTTGGCTTGAGTCTTGCTTTGACTCCAGATAGAAGTGAGGATTCTCGATGTCTAAGAAATCTGGATTTCCTATAAAAATTCCGAGTGCGAAAGTAGATGACCAGCCGGCCACGCGTAAAATGCTTCGCCTGGTTCGGGATGAATTGCGATCAGAAATTCGCCAGCTAGATCGAAAGATGGACACAAAGTTCCAAGAGTTTGAAGTAAAAATGGATGCTCGGTTTGCGGGGCAAGACTCCAAATTTACGGGATACTTTGAAGCTCTTAAGGCGGATAGCACTCGGATGCAGCTGCTTCTCGAGGAGCAAAACGCCAACAACAGAATTGTGTTGGAAGGTCTTCAGGCCCTCTGGCAACGGCAAGATCGAATTGAAAAAAGGCTTTAGTAGCCTTCTAGTATTCAAACCAATCAATGTTCAGACACATAAGCGACTCCGATGGAGAGTCGGCGATTTGTTTTGTGTATTTTTGAATCAGGCCGATCAACTCTTCTCGAATTTGCGGTACGAGATCTGCCGAAAGAGAAACAGGCGCTGTGTAGTGAAGGTCGCTGGATCTTTTCATATCCATGGATTGAAGGGCTTTCATTCTCCAGTTCGAATGATGTTTCATAACAAACGGGGAGTCGTGCGGAACGTGAACGACATTTTTTCCAAAATCGAGCTGCCCTGCTTTTTTCACCAGCAATTTTTTTTCTAGAAGAAACTTCAAAACTCCGGCTACCACTTCTTCTCTTAGGCTCAGCTCAAATGTCGCTTCAGCAAGGCGCAAGTACAGGGGTTGTCCTGACGGATCCGAGTGTTGCTCTGAGCGCCAGAGCGGGTGCGATGGGTCTTACGATCTCTTGGTCAGGAATTTCAACACTCTTTGTCACTTTCATTCCGCTCGACGCTATGAATCAGGCCAAGGCAACCTTTTCAGAATCTTTCTTTTCTCAAAAAGAAATGAGCGTCACCGGACCCATTTTTGAAACAGCAGGTGTTATTTCCTGCGAAGTGCGCTCTGAATAGAAGTTGAATAGACATTGTAGAATGTCGGGGCCTTGAAGCAGAGCGTCTTCAGGGCCCTAAATTTTTGTTGAAACTCCCCCTCATTCAGAACAATATGCCGCCGGGGGAAAATTTAGATGAAAAATTCGAGGCTCGTTTGGGGATCTCTACTCGCGCTATTGGTGTTTGGTTGCGGCGGTCAGGCTGAAGTTCAAAAAGCAGCAGGCACTCCCGATCCACTCGCCTTTCTTTCTCCCGGTGAAAGAGAACTGATCATTGAAACCAATAAGGCTCGCGTCGACAACGGGGTTCCGGAATTGGAAGTGAATCAGAAGTGTACTGAGTTCGCGCGCGAACAATCCGAAGACATGGACACCTGTCACTACTTCGAACACGTCCGACCTGCTTGCAAGACTCGAGAGACTACTGGGCCCGTGGAAGCAGAATCCTTCGGAGAGCGAGCTAAGCGCCGTGGGTTCACGCGCTCGATGGTTTCTGAAAATCTATTTTTCTCAACCGCAGGAACTGCGGCTCGTGCTGTGGAAGGCTGGTTGAATTCACCTGGTCACCGCAAAAACATGCTCGATAAAAACGCTGTATCGATCGGCGTCGGCATTGTGGGCAACTACTGGACCCAGTGCTTTACGAGCGAAGATGGCATTCCGCTAAAAAATTAAAGGCGCTGTTCCTGAGGACGGCTACGGGCTTGCTTGGCCATTTCTAGGTAGGCTGTGGCGTCGCGGTTGGTGGGTTCGATGTCGAGGGTGGATTCCCATTCGATCTCAGCGTCGAGGACGTTGCCCTGACTATAATGAAGCATGCCGAGTTGGATTCGAGCGGGTAGGAAGTCGGGTTGTTCGTGTTTCAGCTGCTGCAACTCTTGAAGCGCTCGGGTGACAAAGCCCTTCTTTGCAAAACTCTTCGCACGGCGAATGCGCAGCTCATAAGAAGTGGGATCGAGCAAAATCGCTTTGCTATATTCTTCAATCGCCTCATCGTAGCGACGATAACGGAAGTAGAGATCGGCGATTTCCAAATGCTTCACTGCAAATTTTTTGTTGATGCCCCAGTCGTCGCTCCCACGACGATGAGCCACGCTCTGGTTTGCCAGATCGAAAACGCCTTTCGCATCGCCGTAGCGACCGATGTCGTTGTACAAAACGGAAAGGCAGATCGCTGCATCGGTGTGACGGGGATCTAAAGAAAGCGCGCGTTTTAAGTTTTCAATCGTCGGACCGATTTGACCTTGGAAATATTGAATGACGCCTTTGAAGTAGTATCCATCGGGTTCATCGGGCTCGCGGCGAATTTTTTCATTGGCGAGCGACTCTGCTTGTTGAAACTCGCGCTTGTTGATCAGGTCTTGAATCACCTGATCTTGGGTCGACTTCTTTTCTCCGGGTTGAGAAAAAGTAGAGTTCAATTCTTCTCCTGCTTGGCTTTGGCTTCGGACGAAAGTTTTTTCGCCTTCTCGAGCTTCTGCTTCGCTTCTTCAGCGTACTTGGTGTCGGAATAGGCGTCGACAATTTTCTGATAGCGGCCCCGGGCCGATTCAAACTTTGCTTGTCCGAAGTAATAATTCGCAATGTAGATTTCTTTTTCAGCGAGCTTTCCGCGAACATCAATCAGGTCTTTTCGAGCTTCGGCAGCGTTAGGGGACATCGAAAACTTGGTGAGAAACGAATTATAGGCGTTTTCGGCCTTTTGAGCGGGAGTCATGTCGCGAGCAACGGGATCGGGCATGTCGAGGTAATACGACTTCGCCGTCCGGAACATAGCGTAGTCGACCTTTTCATGTTTCGGATGCAGGTCGCGGAAGGTTTCGTAAGCGGCTGCTGCTTCTCCAAAAGATTCCTGTAAGAAGTAGACGTCCGCAATTCGAAGCTGAGCCAAAACTGCGTACTTGGAGTAAGGAAACTTATTTCGAATGACTCGCAACTTTTCGAGCGCGATCAAATACTGATCGTCTTTGATATTCGACTCGGCTCCTTCGTAAAGACTGGCCGGATCGTTTTCGTTAATGGCCTTGCCGGCGCAGCCCGCAGTAACCACAAGGGCCAAGGACAAAGACAAACCCACAACGGTGCGTAAACTTACTGAATTCCTCATCTTGTAGACATCCTTAGCCTATCCTGCTGTGGGAAGGGAAGCTTTTCGCAGGGGAATTAATTCGGATTGAAGCACCCAGCCAACGCCCCCTTCTTTCGAATAACGAACTTGAACCCAGCTCTTACGAGCCGAGTCAAGAGCAGCGAGTCCGAGTAAGCGGATCGGGGTGCCCGCCTGAATCTGGGTGAGCTCCAAATACTGATCACCTGGGCCGCTGCGAACCACTTGTGAATCAATGGCCACCGCAGGGGGATCGACGTTCCCCCAATACTGAATCAACATGCAAGTCGTGCTGAGGGTTGCTGCAGTCAACGCTCCCCAAAAAGAGGGAGCCAGTGGGAGTCTGGCCAAGGTGGCTTTGGGCGAGTTCGTTTGTCGGCGAAATCCCCGGTAAGTGCGGATGAGCACCAGGCTCGAAAATAGAGTGAGAAGCCCGAGCCCTGTTCCGACTGCTTTTAGGGGCATTTCTTCCGCAAGGTATTCCGACCAGGTGAGCGATGCCGTGAGACGTTCCGCCCCAATCGTGCGTTCCAGGGCAGATCGGGTGAGCTTTAAATTATAGGCGATATCCTTATCATCGGGATTGAGAAGGTTCGCTTTTCGAAAATACGCGTAAGCCGCACCAGTCTTATTCAGGCGAAAAGTAATGAGCCCCAAATTGTAGAGGTAGCCCGCGGTTTCGCGAATAGCTGAGGGGGTATTCTGCGGATTGTTCAACGAATCGAGCGCTTCTTGGTACTTCCCGGCGTCGTAGAAGCCCCGCATTTCCTGCCAGGATCCCCATTCATCCGCCTGAACCGAGGGGGCTGCCCCGGTCATAAAAAGGGAAAGAAATAGAAAAGGCGTTAAATTCATAGAAATCACGCGCATTTCTCAAAGCTAAGCGGACCGCCCGCAGGTTGCAACAAAAATAAGTTCGTGATATTACTTAGAAACTTTGAAAAGATTATTGGAAGACGCCCGCAGAATGATCCGCATTAATTCCGTCAGTGCGGGAGGAAACGAAGAGCTCGCAAACTTTGTGAGCCTCCTCTTGCAGGATCGCGGCATTAAAACTCAGCTCCAACAGGTGATGCATTCGTTGGATGGGGTGTCCAAACGTCAGTTCAATTTGATTGGGATCCTGGGCGATCCTCTCGTGGATCGAAAAACCCGAAAAGGGTTGTTGCTTCAAACACACCTCGACACTGTGAGCCCCGGTCTTCCAGAAAATTGGACCGAGACTGGCGGAGATCCATTTTCCACCACCATTAAGGACGGCAAAATTTTTGGTCTGGGCGCTGCAGACGCCAAAATCGATTTTCTTTGTAAGGCCGCCGCGGTCGAAAAATTTATTGAACGCAAACTCAAGCAGCCCGTCTACTTGGTGGGCACTTGTGGAGAAGAGTTGGGGATGCTCGGAACGAAGTACCTCATCAAATCCGTGGCTCTCAATCCGAAGTACGTCTTGGTGAGTGAGCCTTCCGACTTACAGCTCGTCTACGGTCACAAGGCCATGGCGATCTTCCGCGTTTCCATTGACTTCAACGTCGTTGAAAGAGACGCGCGCGGATTTGATCGCCGCATCGATTTGCATTCTTATGGGCGCTCGGCGAGTGCCGCTGCACCGGGAAGCGGAATCAACGCCCTCCACCAGATTTTAGATTTTTTGAGACACGCCGTTGCGGCGGGGTTTGAGTTTCGATTTAAGCGCATTGAGGGCGGAGACTCCGCGAGCAAAGTTCCGGATCGTGGGTTTGCAGAGTTCTACCTGTCGTCTCATCAGTTTGAAGACTTCAAACGATTTTTCCGTGAGCGAGTTCGGCTAGAAAATCGAGAGCGCTCCTTCCGCGTCGAATTGGGTGGTTTAGGAGACATGGGAATTCGCTTCTTGCCCGACGAACTCTTTCATTGCGTGAGCGATTGTGCGGTTTACTTCCGCAGCTTGGCAGATCAGTTTGCTTCGACATCCGATGAAAGTTTTGACCCGCCAACATCGACTGCAAGTTTCGGGGCTATTAAACAGCGCCGCGCGGGAATGGATTTGTTTTTCGATCTGCGACTCTTGCCTGAGAGTTCGCTCGAAGTCTTCGAAAAGACCATTTTACAAGGAATTCAAGGCATCGCTTCGAAGTATCCGAGCCTGAACATTGCTCTTCACCGGGAAGGTCACAATCCGGGTCTGAGTATGAATCAGAACAGCGATTTCGTGAAAGTATGTCGGGACGCTATGACTGCTTCGAGTGTGCCGCAAAAACTCGTGAAGCGATCGACCTCGACAGAGGCTGCTCAGTTTTTTCAGGCAGGGTATGAGGCATTGGCTTTTGGCCCCGGTCCTGCTGTCGGAAACAGCCGCTCACCGAACGAACATAACTTGTTAGAGCATTTAGAAAAGGCCACCGCCTTCTACATCAAGCTGATCGAGAAGGTGTGCCTATGATTCTATTGCGTGAGATTCAGGAAAAAGACATCGAGGCCCTCGAGCGTCTGGCGCAGATTCCAGGTTTTATTAATCTCACCAATGACCGGGACTACCTGAAGGAACTCATTGGGCGCTCTGTTTCGTCGTTTAAAGATTCGCTGGCGAATAAGGGTGAGGCGAAATACATTTTCGTAGCCGAAGACCTGCAGAACCACCGGGTGCTGGGCACCTCGATGATTGCCGCTCAGCACGGAACGGCCGATTCTCCCCATTTTTATTTCGAAGTGGGGAGTGAAGAGAAGTTTTCAGACACCATCAACACGGGCTTCATTCATGGCACCTTGAAATTGAAGTACGACACCAATGGCCCGTCCGAAATCGGTGGATTGGTTTTGGACCCCGAGCAGCGCAATTCAGAAGCACGAATTGGTCGCCAGATTTCTTTTCTGCGCTTTCTTTTTTTGGGACTGAATAAGAATCGTTTCAAACGGAAGGTCATTGCCGAGCTCTTGCCGCCTTTGAATAAGAAAGGTCAGTCGCCGCTTTGGGAAGCCGTGGGACGTCGCTTTACGAATATGGATTATTGGGAAGCAGACCGTCTCTGTCAGAAGAACAAAGAATTTATTTTCTCACTTTTTCCCTCCGGGAAAATCTACACCACGTTTTTGCCAGCGGAAGCCCGCAACGCCATTGGCAAGGTCGGGAAGGAAACGGAACCCGTCGTTCACATGCTGAAGAAGATTGGTTTCACCTATAAGAATCAGGTCGACCCTTTTGATGGGGGTCCGCACCTCTGGGCAAACGTCGATGAGATTCTGCCCATCAAAAAATTGGCGCCCTTTCAATTCGATCCTACGCTCGCTGTGCCGGCGGGATCGCCCAAAGAAACGGGATTGATCTGTAAGACTCAGCAGAAGCCGGCCACCTTTCGGGCGATGAGCGTTCAAGTAGTGACGCAAAACGGGAAAATTACGCCCGTCGAGCCGCAAGCAGAGGCCCTTCGGCAAGTTCTCGCTATCGAGCCAGGTGACCAAGTCTCCTTCATGCCGTATTATTAAAGAAGGAGGGGCGTTATGGGCTTCAAGGGCTTTCAAGTCTCTTTTCGCGGATCCTACATTTCAGGTGAGTTTCGAAAACCATCTGAACAGCACGGCGAGTGCATCAACAAAAACCCCGGAGATTTTTCAGACGAAGTGGTGAGGTTTCACTACTCGTATTCGTCTCCCGGCGAAGCGGTGGAAGCAGCCAAGGCCGCATTTCCAGCTTGGAAAAAGCTCGGCATCCCCGAGCGCAGCCAATACCTTGAAAAATTTTGTGAAGCCGTCAATCGGCGTGTTGAAGAATTCGCGGAGATCATTGCGCGCGAAACTGGCAAGCCCATGTGGGAATCTCACCAAGAAGTGTTGGCCATGGTCGAAGAAGTTCGCACCAGTGTGGCGGATTCCAAAAAACTTTTCTCAGACCTCGCCGCTCAGAAAGCGCGGGCCGAAGCTAACGGAGCCGAATCCTACCGATTAAAGCCAGTGGGTGTGATGGCCGTTATCGGGAGCTTTGTTTCCCCTTGCGAGGCTACCGGTGCTTATTTTGCGTCGGCACTCGCAACTGGCAATACCGTCATTCTCAAGCCATCTGAAAAGACGCCTTTCACGGGCCAGCTCATCGCGGAATGTTTTGATGCCGCAGGAATTCCGAAGGGTGTTTTCAACCTGGTTCAAGGCGAACGCGAAGTCGGTCGGCGTCTCTGTGTGAGCGAAGGTGTGGATGCCGTTCTTTTCACGGGTTCCTATGAAACCGGAACCCGAATCAAGCAAGACACGCTTCAACAGAGTTGGAAGCTTCTAGTTCTGCAGATGGGTGGAAAGAATTCCTCCCTCATTTGGGAAGATGCGGATCTGGACGGGGTTCTTCGCGATACACTTGTGTCCGCCTACGCCTTTGCTGGCCAGCGCTGCACGTCGACGAGCCGAGTGATTATTCACGAAAAAATTGTCGATGAGTTTGTTTCCAAGTTTCATCAGAAATCGAAGGCTTTTTCGATCGGCAACCCGCTCACTAATCCCTTCATGGGGCCGTTGATTGATCAGGGTTCGGTCGATCGCTACATGAAGTTTCTGGGAATTGCGTTGCGTGAAGGTTGTGAAGTGGTGATGCGCGGAAAGATGCTGGATAGCCCGGCTCTTAACGGAAATTACGTCACGCCCTCGATTTGTCGTGTGAAGGACAATAGCTACGATGCGGTAAAAAAGAGCGTGTACCAGCAGAACGAAGTGATGGGACCGAATCTTTCAGTGCTGACGACTTCGGATTTAGATCACGCCATCGCCCTGACGAATGGCACGCAGTATGGCTTGGTCTCCAGCGTGTATACGAAGGATCGCGCAGTGTTTGAAAAAGCGGCGGACGAATTGAAGTTTGGAAGTATCCATTGGAATCGTCCGACGATCTTGGGATCGCCGCGTTTACCGACCTTGGGCTTGAAGAAGAGCGGAAATCACATGCCGGCGGGATCTTTCAGCCCGCGCTTCTGCGCTTATCCGGTTTCATCGATTGAAGGCGAAACGCCGATCGTGGGAAATCCGAGACAGATTTTTCCTGAGAAAATTTGAGCAATACAAAAAGGCAAACCACTCGCGTGATTTGCCTTTTTAGTTTCGAATCTAGAATCTAAAATTTTTAAATTCTTAAGTAGCCTTGAGGACGTTGGCGGCTTGTGGGCCCTTGGGGCCTTCAATAAGATCAAATTCTACTTTCTGACCTTCAGCCAAAGTCTTGAAGCCGTCACCCGAAATGGCAGTGTAATGAACGAAGACGTCGCGTTCTGTCGTATCCGCCTGGATGAATCCGTAACCCTTACTATCATTGAACCATTTTACTAATCCGGTTGCCATTCGAGTACCCCCTGTAAAAAGAAAAAAATGGAAGAGCAACTTTAGAAAGAAGTAAGCGTGGTTGTGGTCTACGTCAAATAAAAAATAATAAGCCCGACAGGAGAGCGACCTGTCAGGCCTATTTGTGTTTAGGATTTTAATCGTCCGCTCAGCTACACTTCAGATGGCTGGGAATTGGCCCAACCCGTCGCACCGCTTCTACTGCCGCTTTACACAGAAACTTATAAAGTCTTAGTTACCATCGAGCATTGGCTGCACCGTATCCGCCGATGCTGAAGTTGGTTCCAGCAGCGATGGACGGGGTTGCGCCAAGAATCGTGGCATTGGGTAAGCTTTGATATTGGTAGATGCCGTTGCTCGAAGGAACGCGGTAAGGAACACCGACGTTTTGTTGCATTTGGCGCATCGTTGCCATTCGCTGTTGTTGCAGCATGTTCATTTCTAAACGTTGCTGTTCTTGGCGACGGCGATCCGTAATCATTTGGGCTTCGCTCGGATTAGCCATGGCTTGTGAAAGAGCCTTGGTAATCTGTTCGCAGGAATCACCAGCAGCACCGGTGGTGGTACTGCACTTCTTGTAAGTTTGAGCATTCAATCTCTCCACCAATTTCGAGTGAGACAATTGATAGTTGGCTTGAGCTCTCTCAGCAGCCATGGCTTGGCCTTGGCAGCTATTTGCTACAAAGGACATCGCCGGCATCAACATCTGACGTCGCTGACAGGTTTCGTAAGCCATCATCGCTTCTTGAGCGGTGTCAGCTGCAAGTCTGTCTTTCACGACCGGGATGTCGAGAGTCAAAATCGTGTTTACTTTTTTCACCGTGGTTGAGCTCACACCGTCGAGGTCTTTTACATCGCGGAGAACTTTCTCAGCCAGTTTCAAACGAGCGGTTGCGTTGACTTTGCCTTCAGCATCGTCGCTGCCTTCCACAATCTTGTTGTAAAGCGGATGGTGGAGTTCGCCCACGATCGTGTCCGCTTTTTCGGGATAGTCGGCAGCTAAGCTGTCAGCCATCTCCAAGAAGGTTTCAACTTTTTCGTTCGAGTCAAAATCAGATTTTTCGAGTTCTTTCTTCAAAGCCTTCAAGCGAGCATCGTATTCTTTCGCTTTCAGCTTCTTGGCGAATTCAGCGTAAACAGTCGCGCCTTTTTTGCCTTTGACGTTTTCTTCAAAAACGCCTGCAGAAGCCAAGTCCCGAAGGATGTCTGCAGCGATTCCGGTTTCGCCCTTGTCCAAGCAAGTGGTCAAAACTTCGAGGTCAGAATCGATTTGTCTTTTGCGAGCTTTTTCTTCAGCAGCAGCATCTTCCTCAGCGATGAGGTCAGCCGATTTGAAGGTAATCTTTTTGTCGAAGTCAGCCAGAACCCATTGGCCGCCGTCGGTGTTGTCACCTTTAGCGAGGGTAATGACTTTCACATCAGCAGCACCGACGACGCCTTTGAGGTCGATCGGGTCTACGATTTTACGTAAAGGGGTACAGGTTGCTTCGGTACAACGAGCGGTCTTCAAGAAATCGGCAACGCACTTCCGGCCCTTGCCGCTGACGTCGCTGATACGCAGACCGTAGGCTTTGTTAGCGGGGGGATCAATTGCTTCACCGTAAGAAATGGCGTTCTTGGTAAAGACGTCTGCATCGTTCGTGGTTAAAAAATTAAAATGGGACATACAAGCAGTTACAACCAAACCGCGAACAACGACTTCGCCGTTCTGGAGTTGTGCAGAAAAGCTGGGGAATACGCTTTTCAATTCGCTCGGCTGTAAATCGTCATATCTGTAGGGAGACGAATCTTTTGCTGGGGCTGCCGCAGATCTTTCAACGGGCGCCGGATTCTCAACGGCATCACCGTACACAGCGGTCGGGATGAATTGGGCTGCCATGCTGGCAACCAACACAAGATGGAAACTGTTTTTCAACGTCGCTCTCATAAAAACTACTCCATAAAGCTCACCGGTATGGCGAGCCGCTCTCTCAAGGTTGACAAAGCAAGGCCCGGGCCAAATTTTGCCGAAACGCAGCATTTCGAGAGAGGGAGTTTTTGCCAATGAATCCCGGAAGATCGAAATCCCCCGAAAAGGGCTCTCAAAGCCGAATGGGGGTGAGGCTGTCATAGGTGACCTGGGACTGCCCAATCTTTAGACAGTTTGCTGTCGTAAAACTAACAGTCTTGATTGGGTTACGCGGTACTGCTAGGGTGTCAGGCCATATGATATTTAAGAACATTCACGCAAAAGACTTCGAGCAAATTGTATTCTGCAACGATGAGAAAACGGGTCTGAAGGCCATCATATCGATGCATTCCACGGTGCTGGGACCAGCAGCGGGCGGATGCCGAATGTGGAATTACGCTTCTGAAGAAGAAGCCATCACAGACGTGATGCGTCTGTCGAAGGGAATGACCTACAAGGCTGCTATTTCAGGTTTGAAATGGGGCGGTGGAAAAGCGGTCATCATCGGAGATCCTAAAAAAGATAAAAATCCAGCGATGCTTCAACGCTACGGCGAATACGTGGAGCGCTTGGGCGGCAACTACATTACTGCAAAAGACGTCGGCATTGGTTCAGACGATCTGAAGCAGGTGAACAAAAAGACCAAGCACGTTTTGGGAATGGATGGTGTTCCGGGTTCTAGCGGCGATCCTTCTCCGGCAACGGCTTGGGGCGTTTACCACGGTTTGAAATCTTCGGCGAAGAAGGCCTTCGGCAGCAATTCATTAAAGGGCCTCACCATAGCTCTTCAAGGCTTAGGCAGTGTTGCTTACTACTTGCTTGAGCACGTGGTGGCAGACGGTGCGAAGGTTGTGGGTTGCGATATCGATCAGACTGTCATTGATCGCGCTGTGAAGAAATATGGAATTGAAACGGTACGTCCCGAAGCGATTTACGATGTGCCTTGCGATATTTTCTCGCCCAGCGCACTCGGCGCTTCGATCAACGAAAAAACTTTGCCGCGTTTGAAGTGTAAGGTCATTGCGGGTGCTGCGAATAACCAGCTCTCGACGCCTGAAATCGGTTACGAAGTCATGAAGAAGGGAATGGTTTACGCTCCGGACTACGCCATCAATGCAGGCGGCTTGATCAACATCTATCACGAGAGTTCGTACTTCCCAGGTGGCTATAACAAGCAAGCTGCTTTTGATTACACGACGAAGATTGGCCCCACGATCACGCAAATCTTGGATCGCGCTGAAGCAGAGAAGATTCCGCCGCATTTGGTTGCTGACCGAATTGTCGAGGAGCGCCTTGGGAAATGATTTTCGGCCGGCCGATGCGCTAGGCCTGCAGAGAGTGATCCGACCCGCCGGCGTACTTCCGCAACAGGCGGAAGCGATTGACCCCAAACTTCCTATTGCTGAAGACGAGCTTCTGATTGAAGTAGAAAGTCTCAACATCGATTCCGCCAGTTTCCATCAGATCTCGGATGCGTGCGGTGGGGATGTCGATAAAATTGAAAAACATATTCTGAATCTGGTTCAAACTCGGGGCAAGCACCACAATCCAGTCACGGGTTCGGGTGGAATGCTGATTGGTCGGGTCGAGAAAGTCGGTCCGAAATTTCCGGCGAAGGAAAAGCCGGTCAAGCCCGGCGATCGAATTGCCACACTGGTTTCCCTTTCTCTCACTCCTCTAGCGATTCGAAAGATTAAGAAAATTCATCCCAAGATCGATCGGGTAGATATCGAAGGCCACGCCGTTTTATTTGCTTCGGGTATCTTTGCCCGGTTGCCTTCGGATTTGCCGGAAACTGTGGCTCTCGCCGTATTAGATGTAGCGGGGGCTCCCGCTCAAACCCGTCTCTTGGCTAAGAAAGGGCAGACGGCCGTCGTGGTGGGCGGGGGCGGTAAGTCGGGAGTGCTCTGTCTTTACGAAGCAAAGAAGCAGGGGGCGCGGACCATTGCTGTGGACTATTCCGATGGGGCCGTTGAGCGGTTGAAAAAGCTCTCCTTTGTAGATGACGTGATTCAGGTTGATGCGCGAAAGGCGCTCCTGGTGCGTGAAGCCGTGAGTAAACTCACTGGCGGAAAGCTTGCCGACCTAGTCATTAATGTAGCCAATCTGCCGGAAACGGAGATGTCCTGCATTCTCTCCTGCCGAGACAAGGGCATTGTTTATTTCTTCAGCATGGCCACCAGCTTTACTCGCGCGGCGTTAGGTGCGGAAGGGGTGGGCGCCGATGTAGACCTTCGGATCGGGAACGGCTATACGGTGGGCCACGCAGATTTGTCGTTGAACATTCTTCGGGAGAGCGCTGAACTTCGAGAGCTCTTTTTGAAGAACTACGCGGGTTAGGGAAGTATGGCGAGTCTTTCTTTAGACCAGAAAACCATTGATCGCTGTCGAGAGCTAGCGCGGCAGATTGCCGTGCCCGTCGAAAAGATGATCGACACGCACACCACTATTGCTATCGAACGCGCGACTCTGCGTCTGCTCGGCGTGAACGGCGCCATCATGCGGGGCAAGCAATGGTTTCCCGAAGCGAACGCTATTATTGATCAGCTGCATGGCGAAAGGCTTCTCGACCGGGGGGTGTTGAAGTGGTTCGTAAACGGCATGATTCAAAAGAAAATGCCGGCTGCAGAATTGGGAAAGCAAGTGGCGTCTGGAAAAGTTTCGCTGAGCAAACTTCCCCAAGCGAGCGATGCGGAGATTCGAAGCAAATCTCAAGAACTGGTTAAAGCGGCGTGTAAGATGTTGGTCGAGCGCCGGGAAAAGCGGGATGGAATTCGGAAGCAAGCCGGAGATCCATTTAAGCCCGTAGGCGCACAACAACCCCTGATCTATGTGATCGTGGCGACTGGGAATATTTACGATGATGTAACTCAGGCGCGTGCCGCCGCTCAGGCGGGCGCTGATGCCATCGCGGTGATTCGCAGTACTGCTCAGTCTCTGCTCGATTATGTTCCGCACGGAGCAACGACGGAAGGCTTCGGCGGCACTTATGCCACCCAGGAAAATTTTAGAATCATGCGGGAAGCTCTGGATGAAGAGAGCATTCGCCTGAAACGCTACATTCGTTTGACGAACTATTGCTCGGGACTTTGTATGCCTGAGATCGCTGCTCTCGGCGCGATGGAGCGTCTGGACTTCTTACTTAACGATGCGATGTATGGAATTCTATTCCGCGACATCAATATGAAGCGCACGTTGGTAGATCAGCACTTCTCGCGAAGAATTATTGCGCTCTCTAAGATCATTATTCACACGGGTGAAGACAATTACCTCACCACGGCGGACGCTGTTGAAAACGGTCACCAAGTTTTGGCCTCTCAATTCATCAACGAGCGCTTTGCTCTGCATGCGCACATGACCGAAGACCAGATGGGGCTGGGTCATGCGCAGGAGATGGACCCCGAACATCCCAATGTCTTCTTGCTTGAAATTGCGCGCGCACAGATGACCCGCGATATTTTTCCGAAGGCCCCGATCAAGTTCATGCCACCCACGCGGTTTAAATGTGGCGATATTTTTTACAGTCACCTGATGGATGCCATGTTTAATTTCGTGGGGGTGCTGACCGGACAGTCCATTCAGCTTTTGGGTATGGCAACTGAGGCGATGCATACTCCACTCTTACAAGATCGATGGATGAGCATTAAAAACGCGAAGTACATTTTCAACGGCGCGCGCGACCTCGGTAAAGATATTACGTTCAAGCCCAAAGGCATTATTGAAGGCTGGGGCGATAAGGTTTTGAAAGATACCTTGGATCATTTGGAAATGATCGGCAGCAAGGGCATGTTTAAAGCGATTGAAGAAAAGGCGTTTGCGGAGGTCAGCAGACGCGAAACTAGCGGCAAGGGTTATGAGGGCGTGATTGTTCGTCACGTGGATTACCTCAACCCCTTCTTTGAACACTTATAGGATTGAAATGTCGGGTCAGGCGAAAGTTCCGAATTTAAAAAAGCTGCGACCGTACGGCGACATCATGGACGACGGAACGGTCCAGGTTTGTTTTACTTTGCCGGTCGAGCCTTCTCCCGAAGCTCGAGAGGCAGCGGTTCTCACTGCTCAGCGCATGGGCTTGGAACAAATCAAGGTGGCCACAATGGAAAAGGCCGCCGATGGATTTTCTCTCTTCGTGATTTATGGAAACTTAAAGGGTTCAGTGGATTTCACCGAGATTCGGGTATTAAAGGTCGAGGCACAGAAGCGCTCCCGCGATGAAATCGACGAGTTGATTAAGACCAAGATTGGTCGAAAGCTGGTGGTCCTGGGAGCCTGCACGGGTTACGACGCACACACGGTAGGCATCGACGCCATCATGAATATGAAAGGGTTTGCGGGCGATTACGGTCTTGAGCGCTATCAGTGGCTCGATGCCCGCAATCTCGGGGCGCAGGTTCTCAATGAAGAACTGCTGAAGTTGGCGATTCAAGAAAAGGCTGACGCCATACTTGTTTCCAAGGTGGTTACGCAGCATAATATTCACATCAAGGATTTTAAGGATCTGGTCGAACGGGCTGAGAAGCAAGGGCTTCGGAATCAGATTATCTTCATCGCCGGTGGTCCGCGAGTGACGCATCCTCTGGCAATGGAGTGCGGATTTGATGCCGGTTTTGGGGTGGGCACGAAGCCCTCCGATGTGGCGAGCTATATTGTGGACGAATACCTGCGAAGGAATTCGGAGCCAGGCGAAAAGAAAGAAGCCAAGCCCAAAAAGTCGGGTAAAGCTAAGCCCACTAAGAAGAAGTCGGTCAGCAAGAGTAAGAAAAAAGGGAAGAGATGAGCGTGAAGACGGCCTCCAAATTTTTCTTAGTCGGACGCGAGTCAGAACTCGAGCGGCTGGAAGCGTGCATTCAAGCGCGCCGAAATGTTTTGTTAGAAGGACCGGTTGGAGTTGGAAAAACTCACCTTGCTCTCGCGGTTACTCAGCGATTGAAGCGCCCTGTTTTTCGAATTGACGGAGATGGTCGCTACTCGGAGCAGAAACTCTCCGGCTGGTTTGATCCACCCACTGTGATTAAAAAAGGATTTACTGCCAATGCTTTCGTGCCCGGCCCATTGGTCGAAGCGATGAAGGCCGGCGGAATCCTGTTCATCAATGAGTTGAATCGCCTGCCCGAGGGTGTGCAAAACGTTCTGCTCCCTGCCATCGATGAGAAAATGATTTCGGTTCCTCGACTGGGTGAGGTGAAGGCGAAAGAGGGTTTTCAGGTCATCGCCACTCAGAATCCGAAAGAGTTCGTGGCAACGTCGCACTTGAGCGAAGCCATGTTAGATCGCTTCGAATTGGTGGTGATTGATTACCAGTCCGAAGAAGAAGAAATCGCCATCGTATCCAATCGCCAAAAATTAGATCCGCGATTGCCCAAGGCAGCCGTACGAATCGTGAGATTGACTCGTGATCATCCCCGCGTTCGACGAGGGGCTTCGGTTCGTGCTGCGCAAAGTATCGCAGACCTGGGTGCTGTGCTCATGGCTCAGGGCAAGGATTTCCAGACAGCCTTTCTCACGGCAGTGTTGATGGCGCTTCCGACTCGTATTGAGATTGAGCGCGAGGCAGATTCTCAGAACTCGCATCAACAAGAGATCGAAAGCTTGCTGCGAGAGTGGGCTGATCAAGTGATCAATCAGTTGGGTTCGGCTGAGCCGGCTCGTCAAAAAAAAAAGAATTAAAGGCTAAGGCTCCGACTGCGGGTTACGACTCCATCAAATTCAAAACCGAAGAAGCGGACATGCCGTCGATGTTCCTGGCTCTGGAACAAATGGCTCAGCCCTTTTTGATGGGAGCCAGCCACGAGGATGGTTCCTCTGCAGACGATATTGTTTCAGCCAGTGCTTGGGACATTGCCACTCGCTACCACGAATTTAAAACTCGACCGGGAATGCAGAAGGTGGCTAGGCAGCTTCGCCGGCTTTCTGCTGAAGCCGTCTTGATCCGAGCCAAAGCAGTCTTGGGTTCTGTAGTGCATCCCATGGAGCAGCGGGTGGCTCCCTGGCCCGATGTTCCCGGCGACGCCGAGCTTACCGAAATTGATTTGGAAGAGACGATAGAGAACTCGATTGTTTCCGTGGCGGGGGCTGTCTCCGGCAAGAACAAAGTCCCCCTGACCGAACACGATGTTTGGATGAGCTACTGGGTTCACCGACGTCAGCCCGTGATACTCAGTGTGGACACGAGTCTTTCGATGACGGGCGAAAAGCTGGCGCTTACCGCGGTAGCCTTGGCCGTGGTCTTGCTTCAGTTTCCGGAAGATCCCATTGGCATCATCGCCTTTGAAAACGAGGCCCAGGTTTTAAAACGTCCAGACGAACGAATTACTTTACAGGAGCTCCTGGAGCGCTTCTTAGATGTTCCCGCCCAGGGCTACACGCACCTCGAAGATGGGTTGCGGGGGTCCCTTAAACTGGTACGCAGCGTTAGGTCGGGCGGGCAATCTCGACCACCATCGACGGTGCTTCTGACCGACGGAAAATATACGGCGGGTCGTGATCCGGCCTATTTGGCCGTCCGCTTTCCTCACCTCGTAGTATTAAAAATGGGGAAGGAAAGAGCGAGCTTAGAGCTCTGTCGGGAGCTGGCTCGAAAGGGGAGTGGTTCTCTCCGTGAAGTGGATGAACTCGAGGTCTTGCCTCAGATCATGTATGGGGTGGTCAAAGATCTGTTGCGAGGAAGGTCTCTCTCAAGTTAAAGATAAATTCTATGCGTGATGATTACAAATTGAACGGCCCAGTAGGAAAGTTAGAAATCGAAGTCGAAAAGGAAGTGCTCGAGCGATTACTTGCTATGGAAAAGCACAGCAAACTTTCTAAGTCGGAATTGGCCAACACGGCGTTGAAGCGCTTCATCTCTGCGCACAAAGATTTTCTTCCTGCGAACTATGACCAACAGCAGTCGCATTCAAAAGAGTCGAAAGTTCGTTCGGCTTAATTTCGTTTAGAGACCAGCGCAGGTCACATTCACACTGAGCGTGTGATCTAAAACATATTGAACGACTTCAGCCGGAACACCGGGCTGAATTTCTAACATCCAATTCGGATTCGGAGTTCGTTTGACCAAGTCAGCCGCAAAGGTTCCGATATTCGACGGAGCACCAGTGGGTTCCTTGGTGTCGAGATTGAAGATTGCCTGACACGGCGAGAGGACCTTACCTTCATAGGGCAGATTAAGAGGAGTCGCTTTCGAGGACTTCAGTGCCGCCAATTGTTCGGCAGAGAGAACGATCTGAGATCCGCTTGCTCCATTTTCAGAAGACGCCACAACCAGGGCGCGGGGGCTTGCTTCCCTCATTTCTAGTTCGAGGACGGCTTGCACATCGCGATCCTCCCCTTCATTAATAGTATGTTTTAGAACGCTCGGGCCAAGGGGGCTGCAGCGTGCGATAGCCAGAGTGAGGGCCACTAAGGTGAAGGTATTTATTGCATATTTTTTATTTAAACTGGCCATTGGAACCCTTTCGCCTCTCGGGCGTCGACTCTCGTAATCCAATCTTTATGCCAGTCCGAAGAGGGGCTTGGGTCGAAATGACCCCAGTTAAATGAGCTGGTTACACAGATAAAATAGAATAAACCGACGCCGGGGCGCCTATCTCTTAGACGGGGCGTGTAATTCTTACCACCAAAAGGAGGGGACCACCTTTTGGTTCAGGGGGTGGCTTGGTCCACTAGCTCCGCAATGTCCATGACCCGAACCTTGTCAGACATTTCCTTGGCTTTCACTCCGTCGGTGATCATGGTCATGCAGAATGGGCATGCCGCAGCGACGATAGAGGCCTTAGTTTCTAAGGCCTGTTCAGTGCGAGCGATGTTCACGCGCTTTCCAATTTTTTCTTCTAAGAACATGCGGCCGCCACCGGCTCCACAGCACATGCTCTTGTCGTGATTGGCTTTGATTTCTACCAAGCGCGCTGAAGGAATGGCTTGAATGGATTGGCGCGGATCTTCGTACACATTGTTCCAACGACCCAAGTAACAGCTGTCGTGGTAGGCAATGGTTTCATCGACACCCTTCGTGGGTTTCAACTTTCCTTCGCCAATTAACTTCGCGATGTATTGAGAGTGGTGGAAGACCTCGTAGTTGCCACCGAAGTCCTTGTACTCATTCTTTAAGCTGTTGAAGCAATGAGGGCAAGCGGTGACAATTCTTTTCACTTCGTATCGATTCAAAGTTTCAATGTTCGCCTTAGCCAGGGTTTGGAACAGGTATTCGTTACCAATTCGGCGAGCGGGGTCGCCCGTGCACTGTTCTTCTGTTCCTAAAATCGCAAACTTCACTCCTGCTTTCTTCAGTAGGGTTGAAAACGAACGGAGCACTTTCTTGTTTCTGTCGTCGTAAGAGCCAGCGCAGCCGACCCAAAGAAGTACGTCTACCTTCGGATCTTCGGCCATGGTGCGAACGGAAAGGCCCTCTGACCACTTCCCGCGATCCGCGCTGCTGAAGGCCCAAGGGGTGGCATTGGTTTCCATGTTCTTAAAGATGGTCTGAGCTTCGGCTGGGAAGCGAGACTCCATCATCACCAAGTTCCGGCGAATATCGTAGATCTTGTCGGTGTGTTCAATGAATACCGGGCAGGCGATTTCGCAAGCGCGGCAAGAGGTGCAGGCCCAAATGACATCGTCGGTGACGTTCTCGTCGATTACGGAGGTCACTTCGTCGTACTTACCGGCCAAGACCTTTTCTTTATTGCGGTAGAGATTTTCCTTCAGATCCTTGATCAACATTTTCGGATTCAAGGGCTTCTGTGTGTTGTGGGCCGGGCAAACTTCTTGGCAGCGGCCACATTCGGTACAAGCGTAATAGTCGAGAGTGTCTTTCCACGAAAAGTCCGTGACCTTTGCGGCACCGTACTGGGTGACCTTCTCGTCTTCGAAGTTAATCGGGCGCATTCCTTTTTCACGGGGAATGGTTTTGAAAAAAGTATTCGGGCCAGCGGCAATCACGTGCAAGTGCTTGGAGCCTGGGATGTACATGGCAAATCCCAAGACCAGGAACATGTGGATCCACTTAAACACGAGCCACAGAACGTGGCTCGATCCGGGACCAAAACCCATTCCGGCTAAGATCATGGCCAGCATTTTCGAAAACGGCATCGAGTCTTGATACCAGGGCGACGCCGAAAGAATGTGGAAACCATTCATCAGAAGGATGGCCACCATCAAAGATGCCGTGAAGGCCAGCACCAGGTCCGCGTCTTTTGATTTTCCGAGGGCTTCCGGGCGAACAATGTAGCGGCGGTAGCAAGCGTAGCCCACCGCTGCCAGGACCAACACGGTGAGGATGTCTTGAATGAAAACTAAACCGGAGTAAGCCGTGTGACCGATGAATTCAAAATTGGCAGGAGCGTACAGAGTGCTGACAAACTGCTCCAGGGTGCCGATCGTTATAATGATGAAGCCCCAGAAGATCGTGGCGTGCATGATGCCCACGGCTTTCTTTTGGAGGACGGCCTTCTGTCCCAGAACGTTCAAAATCGTGGTGCCGATTCGGGCGGGGATCTGATCTAAGCGGTTGGCTTGGCCCTTTTGCGCTTTGAGCAGACGAATCAGGATTGAAAAGCGATAGCCGGAGTAACCAAACGCGCCTCCAGCGACGAGAATGAACAGAAAGGTTTGCCAGGTCATGACGCTAGTTTATGGCCATTCCCGGAAATATGCCAGAGGGTAAGACTCGGAAAGCTCTTAGTGCTCTTTCAGTTTCTTAAATTCAGCAGTGAGGAGCGGAACCTCTGCAAAGAGGTCGGCCACCACTCCGTAATCGGCGATTTGAAAAATCGGAGCTTCCGGATCCGTGTTGATGGCGACGATCACCTTAGAGGTTCTCATCCCAGCGAGATGCTGAATGGCTCCGCTGATTCCACAAGCGATGTAAAGAGCGGGAGAGACCACTTTTCCGGTTTGGCCGACTTGGTCGCGATGCGGGCGGAAACCTGAGTCAACTGCTGCTCGGGAAGCGCCGACAGCAGCGCCAAGAACATCCGCCATCTCTTCTAAGATTTTGAAGTTCTCAGCGTTCTTCATGGCGCGACCACCAGAAACGACAATCGCGGCTTCGGTGACATCCGGACGGCCGCTGGCTCCTTTGGCGACATCACTCACCTTGGTTTTAAATCCAGAGGTAGCAGGGCTCAGGTTTGCGACTTCTGCGCTCTTTCCTGTGTCCGGCTTCGGAACTCCCAACGCATTGGGACGGAAAGAAGCCATCTGGGGCCCGTTTCCAATGAATTCCACTTCAGCTGTGGCCTTGCCGGCGTAAACGGGGCGGCGAACCTTGATCTTGTTGCCTTCAAATTTCAGACTGGTGCAATCGCTTGCGAGGCCGACATTTAAGCCAGCGGCAATGCGGGGCATAAGATCTCGACCCGTGGGGGTGTGACTGCCAAGAATGACATCAAATCCTTGAGACTTCGCAAAATCCAAAATGATCTTGGCGTGGGCTTCGCCGGTATAAAATTTCAGGGCAGGGGAGTCTGCGACGTGAACCGTCTTTGCTCCGTACTGACCCAGTTCTTTTCCGAGGGCTGCAACGCCTTCTCCTAAAAGAATGGCGTGAGTTTCATTTCCCGCAGCAGAAGAAGCGCCTAAAAGTTCGAAAGAAGATTTCTTAAGACGACCATCCCGTTGTTCAGCAACGACTAGAACTTTTGCCATGACTACACCACCTTCGCTTCTTCGTGGAGGAGACGCACGAGTTCTTTAGCCTGCGCTGCCGGTTCTCCCGCAATTTTCTTTCCAGCTTGTTTCGGCGGCGGCAATTCAAAGTTTTTAAATCGAATCTTTTGGTCGCTATCGGCAACGCCTACGTCAGCAGCTTTCAGCGCCTTCACTTCTTTTTTCTTGGCCTTCATGATGTTGGGAAGGCTCGCGTAACGAGGTTCGTTCATGCCCTTTTGAGCGGCGATCCAAGCAGGAAGGGGGGTTTCCACCATTTCAAAAGCACCTCCCTCGATTTCGCGCTTACACTTCAAGGAGGCGCCATACTCCACTCCCAAAACAACCGTCACACAGGGAATGCCGAAATATTCTGCAGCGAGCTGACTGACTTGGGCAGCGCCGTCGTCGATGGCTTCTTTGCCGGTGAAAACGATGTCCACTTTGGCTTCTTTTTTCAAAGCGCCGGCAAGAGCTTTTGCAGACATGTTGCTGTCTGCGGTTTCGGGAATCTCCACGTGAATGCCATGGTCAGCGCCCATGGCGAGTGCAGTTCGAATGGCTTCCACCACTCGAGCTGGGCCAGCAGAAAGTACAGTCACCGTGCTACCCGCATTTTTTTCGCGGAGACGAAGGGCTTCTTCGACAGCAAATTCATCGTACGGGGACATGATCCATTTGATGCCCGCCGTGTCAATTCCGGTGTTATCGGAGTTGAGCTTGATCTTGGTTTCGGTGTCAGGAACTTGTTTGATGCAAACGTAGATATTCATCGCTAACGCTCTCCAGAAAAATCTTTATACCGAGCCTTTGAGGGCTTGTGCAACCTGTTTTAAAACAGAAACATCGGAACAGATTGTAAACCGAACGAAACTCTCACCCATGCTCCCGAAGCCAGTCCCGGGAGTAGACACAATTCCTTTTTTGCGGATCAAGTCCAGAACGAAGTCTTCAGACTTTTGGCCGCCCGAGAGCTTTGCCCAGAGGTAAAAGGTTGCGTCAGGCTTTTTACAATGAAGCCCGATCTCTGAGAGCGCGGGCGCGAGAATGTTTCGACGCTCCTGGTAAATTCCGCGGAGTTTCTCGCAGAAACTATCGCCTTGATCGAGAGCGGCAATCCCCGCTTCCTGGCAAGCGTTGAAAACCCCAGAGTCGACGTTGGTTTTTACCTGACCTAAGCCGGCAATGGCTCGAGCGTTGCCCACCACAAAACCCACGCGCCAACCCGTCATGTTGAAAGTCTTGGAGAGGCTGTGAAATTCACAACCGATCTCTTTTGCTCCAGGGGTTTCTAAGAAGCTCGGCTGTTTTTTTCCGTCAAAGTAAATTTCGGAATAGGCGTTGTCGTGGCAGACCAAAATCTGGTGCTTCTTTGCAAACGCCACTACCTCTTTAAAAAATTCCGGCGTCGCCGAAGCAGATGTCGGGTTGTTTGGATAATTCAAAAACAGCAGCTTTGCCTTCGGACCTTTTTTCACTAAAGCTTCGAGTTCAGCAAAGTCAGGTAGAAATCCATTCTTCTCCTTCAAAGCGAAAGAAAGCGGAGTGCCCCCTGCAAAAAGTGTTGCAGAAGCATAGACGGGATAACCGGGGTTGGGAACCAAAGTCGCTTCGCCCGGATTGACGAAAGCGAAAGGAATATGAGCAATTCCTTCTTTTGAGCCGATAAGGGCCAGCACTTCTGTTTCAGGATCGACCGAAACATTGAAACGGCGTTGGTACCAACGAGAAACGGCTTTCCGAAACTCTCCCATTCCAGCGTAAGACGGATACTGATGATTGCCCGGATTTTTCGCAGCATTCACCAGCCTCTCGATAACGAAGTCGGGAGTCGGAAGATCAGGGTCGCCAATTCCCAGTGCGATCAGCTTTCGGCCCTTCTGGGCCTCCTGTTTTTTGATCTCGTCGATGCGAGCAAAGAGGTAGGGTGGGAGCTGCTTCAGCCGGTCTGAAAATTCAAACATTATTGAAAACCTTTGGTCTGGGGGTTTTTGGTTCGTTTCTTTTGCAATTCAATTGCAGCACGAATGGCGCCGCGAGCAAAGATAGTTCGATCTTCGGCGATGTGAGAGATGCGAAGAGTCTCACCAGGGCCTTTGAATATGATTTCATGAGTTCCAATCACCTCGCCTTCGCGAAGACTTTCGATGGGAACGTCTTTGTCGATCGCTTTCTGTAAAGTCAGGGCCGTACCGCTGGGCGAGTCTTTCTTGTGTACGTGGTGAGTCTCGTGGATAGACGCATGGAAGTCCGCTTTCAAAAGTTTCGGAGAAAGCTCTCGAAGGGCCTCTAGCAATGCCAATACACCCGTCGAAAAGTTGGAGGCCATCATCACCGGCGCTTTTTCAGCAAGAGACGCGATCTTTTTCTTTTCAGAGTCGGTGAAACCTGTGGTGCCAATCACAAAGCAAGGGAGCTTCCCCTTCGCTGCCAATGCGGCTTTCACTAATTCTAGAGTCGCCGGTCGCGCAGAAAAATCAATCACGACGTCCGTTTTTAAAAGGGGATCCATCGGATCGTCTTGCGAAACCAGAGCCGTGATTTTTGCTGTTTTGGAAAACTCCGATCGAACTAAACCCGCAATCTGCGAGCCCATGCGTCCGGAGGCGCCGAGAAGACCTATTGAAATCATTTGCCGCCCTTAAGCAGCCCGCACTGAACCATCGTCTCTTTCAGGATTTTTTCTGAAGCTGCTGTCATAGGAGCGAGTGGGGCGCGAACGGTGGGGCCACAAACCCCCATCCATTCCATCGCTTTCTTAATGGGAACGGGATTCGACTCTACGAAAATATCTCTGCAAAAAGAATAGAACTGTCGATGCAAGAGAGTGGCGCGCTTCAAGTCATTCGCTTCCACTGCTTGGTACATTTCAACGAACCATTTCGGAATCGCATTCGTCACCACGGAGATCACGCCCACCGCACCCGCGCTGAGAAGAGGAAGAAAAGTCAGGTCGTCGCCGGAGAGCACATCAATCGATTTCTGATTGCGATGAAGCTTTTCTAAGATATCGCTCGTGACCGGAATATTGCCGGTGGCTTCTTTAAGGGTGGTGATTCGCTTGTGTTCCACCAAACGCAGAACCGTTTCGGGAGCAATGGAAACGCCAGTGCGGCCGGGAACATTATAAAGGATGAGATCACAGCTGATGGCATCGGCCACGGCTAAGAAATGCTTTTCCAGCCCCGCTTGAGAAGGCTTGTTGTAGTACGGGGTAACGACTAGAACGCCGTCCACTCCTTTAGAAGAGGCCCACTTTGAAAAGCTCACGCTGTCAGCAGTATCGTTCGAGCCAGTGCCTGCGATTACCTTTACTTTGCTGCCCCTGAGTTCATCCAGGGCCGTTTGAATCAATTGTTTCTTTTCGTCTTCATCGAGAGTGGGAGATTCGCCGGTAGTTCCGCAGACCACCACGCCATCTACCTTTGCGGCGAGTTGCTGTTTCAAAATCGTTTTGTAGGCATCGAGATCGAGCGACCCATCTTTTTGCATCGGCGTAACCAGTGCCGTGTAAACCCCGCGCATCTATAAGCTCTCCCCACGAATCAGATCGTGAAATGTTTCCCGCTCTCGGATGACTCGAAAATTCTTTCCTTGGACCAGAACTTCCGGTGGGCGTGGGCGCGAATTATAATTGCTGCTCATCGTGAACCCGTAAGCTCCCGCCGAGAGAATGGCCATGAAGTCGCCTGAAGCTATGGAAGAGGGTACGGGGTAGTCGGAGGCAAAGCAATCGGAACTTTCGCAAACAGGTCCTACTAAGTCTGCTTTGATGGATTTCGACTTCTTGTCGCCCTTTTTGAGGGGAACGATTTGGTGATGACTGCCATAGAGAGCGGGGCGCAACAATTCCGTCATGGCCGCATCCACGATGACGAATTCTTTTTTCCCGCGAGATTTTCTAAAAAGAACCTGGGTGATCAAAGCGCCCGCATTTCCAGAAATCGATCGACCTGGTTCTAAAACAATTTTGATGGGGGGCTTTTTTGCGCCGACAAAATGTTTTCGAATCAGTTTTGTATAATGAGCAATCGAGGGTGGAGACTCTTTCGTATACCGAATTCCGACTCCGCCTCCCACGTCTACGAACTCAAGCGGCTGTCCTAAGATTTCATGGAGCTGAGAAAGCAGCTCAGTGGTCTTGGAAAACGCATCGTTCAAAGGGGAAAGGGATGTTAGCTGACTCCCAATGTGAATGCTAACTCCGCGTAAGCGAATAGCCGGAAGGCTCGACAGATTCTTCGCCACGTTTAAAATGTCGGCTCCGCGAATACCGAACTTGTTTCGCTTCAATCCGGTCGAGATATAGGGATGGGTCTTAGCACTCACGTCCGGATTAAATCGAAGGGCCACATGTGCCGGTGTTCGCATTGCAGTGGCAATGGAATTTAAAGTCGAGAGCTCTTCAAGTGATTCGACGTTGAATGAATAGATTCCAGTGGCTAGCGCGCTCTTCATTTCCTCGACCGTTTTTCCAACTCCGGAGAAAACAACTTTAGAAGGAGCGACACCGGCTTTCATCACGCGAAAAAGTTCACCGCCAGAAACGATGTCCATACCCGCGCCGTTTTGAGACAGCATTTTTAGAATGGCCAGGTTCGAGTTCGATTTCATGGCAAAGCAAATGAGATGGTCTAAGCCGCTCAAGCCTGCGCTGAGTTCTTTCAGCGGAGTTAAAAATGCGTCTTCCGAATAAACGTAAAGCGGCGTGCCGAGCTTTTGCGCGATGGAATCAATGCCCACTTCGCCCGCATGCAGAACACCATTCTGATAGTTGAAAAAATCCTCTGGCTTACTCAAGGTCAGCGTCCTTTTTTGGGAGAAGCCGAGGGAGAGGGAATGGGATCAGGTTCGGGCGCCAAGGGAGGAGCTTTTACTCCACAGGCAAAGCCCGCAAGAACGAGAAATAAAACCAGGCCGGAACGCAAAAATGTCATGAAACCCATGGAGTCTTCTTATCGGGCTCAGAACTTTAAGACAAGCCCGACTCCAGCCCGATCGATACCAATATCGGCTCTGGCGGTCCAATTGGGACCCATATTGATCATCAAACCCACCCCAAACGAGATAAACAGCGACTGGAGCTGCTGGAGGGCGACTTCATTGGTGTTGGAGCCCGAAATAACGAGGCCTTGGAGTAGGCCGGCATAGCCAAAAACCGAGAGGTCCTGGCCGATGTTGATGTTGTAACGAACAGTTCCGGTGACCGGCATCATTGTATACGCGTCGTCCGCTTCGGCGTAGCTGAGAAGCTTGAAGAAATGGAATCCCAGCTCAGCGGTAAAGGAATCTTGAATGCCGGCATTTTTAAAGAAGGCCAACTCTTTAAAAGTGTAGCCGTAGCGAACTCCAACGCCTGGATTGAAGCCGATGCTGCCGTCGTTCAGGCGAATCGAGACCGCATTCATTTCTAAGCTGAGCCAGTTTTTATAGATGTCGAGCTTAGTAAATTCATCTGCAGTGATCTGCATGGAGTCCAGGTCGAGGCGTGCGGTGGATGCCGCTGAGTCGAGTTGTCCTTCGGGATCCGCTCCTTCGACCGGCAATGGAGCAGGTGAAGAGCCCGTATCTAGTTCGGGATCGAATGCTGCAGATTCCGCTCCTTCCACAGGAAGGGCTTCGCCTTCAGCAGTCTCCGCAGGGGCTTCGGCGCCCTCCACGGGAAGTTCTCCAGAATCCGTTTGAGCTTCTTCGATAGTGGTTTCTTCGGGCAAGGTGGTTTCAGCAGTGGCGCCGTCCGTGAGTGCTTCTTCAGCTCCCGCCTCAGGTATCGGTGCTGATTCTTCTACCGGTGCCGTAGCCTCTTCTTGGGGCTGAGCCGGAATGTTTTGATTTTCTAGCTCTTGGAGGTCGAGATTGTCTTGAGCCGTATTGGGAACTGCGGAGATCGCTCCCAATTTTTCCACCGCTCGGAATTTATCGCTGACGTAAAGGAGCGAACCCATCTTGTAGATTCGAACGCGCTTCACCGCGAATTGAAATTTTTCGTCATAGCGCTTGAGAACACGCATGCCCATCACGAACTCTTTTTCTTTCTTAATTAAGAGAATTCGGCCGATGTCGGGGCGAGAATGGGCCATGTCATCCATGAGATAAACTTTTCCGGAACCACTTCGGGCCAGGACTTTTACGCCGTAAGTGCGAGCGTCGATGGGGGGCAGTTCGTCGGGATTGATCTCCGTAGGAACCAGTTCCCCTTCGATGGGGGCCGCTTCCGTCGTTTCCGAAGCGCCTTCTACGGGCACGGCATCGGTAGCTATTTCCGGAGTGGCGCCCGCTTCCTCCAGGGGGAGCTCGTCTTCAGCATGAACAGGGGCGTGGTTCTGGGCCAGGAGAGCGAAAGCTAGGGTGATCCCTACTCCTTTGACAAAGAGCACTGACTTCGATTTAATGGCCGTCCATGACGCGCGTGTTGACGTTTCCATACGTCTTTCTCCTCATTGTAGCGAGTTTTCTGAGCATTGAGTACCCGGTATTTCTTGCCCAGGCGCATGCGCAGGATACTGAGGACGAGGAGTCCGAAACCACCGCCACTTCGTATCCCAACTTGGAAGGCGCAGATCGGCTTCTGAAAGAAAAAAAATACGTCGACGCGGTTTTGGTTTTACGAAAGCTCGTCAAGATTTCGTCGCTGCAAACGGAAGCTTCCATTCGATTGGCGCGCGCGCTGACTTATTCGGGACGTCGAGAGGAAGCACTCAGCACACTCTGGCAGCTTGTGGACAAGAGCAGTGGAAAACGCAAAGAACACCTCATTCAACAAGGCCGAGTGGTTTCAAAACTTTTTCTCACCAACGAAAATTTTCAACTCTATCAAGACGGACTGAATCTTCTGGTGGCGG
Organism: bacterium; assembly: GCA_019751945.1. Classification (GTDB taxonomy): domain Bacteria; phylum Bdellovibrionota; class UBA1018; order UBA1018; family UBA1018; genus JAIEMT01. The sequence continues at coordinate 119,161 of JAIEMT010000003.1, read as the reverse complement.
GAAAGATTCGGGCTGCGCAGGAAAAACTGGAGAAGGCGCTTGCACTCGAGCCTGACAATGTGGAAGTTCTCACCCGCTTAGGACAGGCGTTGGTGATTTCGGGCGATCACGACAGCGCCGCTGAAAGATTGCGTTTAGCCAAGAAACACAACCCCTATGAGGCGAACGTTCAGCTTTGGTTGGGGCGTGCTCTATTTCTCAGGGGCGAAAAACAAGAAGCCTTGAATGAACTGAAGGCTGCTTCGCAGACGCTGAAAACTTCTCAGCTCGTCAATCTTTGGTTGGCGGAATCCCTCAAGTCTTCCGGAAAGATTTTGGAAGCCGTTCAGGTTTTAGAAAAAGACGCGAAGGAGAATCCTCTTCATCTTCAAAGCATTTTAGAAATGGCGAAAATGCGGGTTGCGGCTGTGGAAAATGGAAGAGATGGCCCCGATCAGCAGAGTGTGCTCTGGTCAGCCAGACGCCAATTACAGCTGGTTTTAAGTCGTTTTCCGGAATATGCGGATCGTTTCAAACAATTTCAATTCGACGTAGACCTGGGGTTGGAAACTGCAAACCCGACGGAACTCAAGTCTCAGACAGAGGCTCTGTTGGAAAGAATTGAAACGAAATTAGAAGACAAGAAAACTGCGACGACTTAGATTTGGTCGGAATGGACTTTGCCTGAAGGTTTGCAGACGGGGTCTAAGATTTTTTGAATCTCTGCGGGCATGATTTCTAAATCCTGAATCGGATAAGACGCATCGTACATCAAGCTCTTGGGTTCTTTGGTCGTATCGGTGAGCTGCTGTTTTGAGCAGCCGCTTGGAATATTGTATTCCGTATAGCGATCTTCCAGGCCGAGCTTGTTTCCCACGTGTTGCATAAAGGCTGCGCAATAGTCGCGATCGGCTCTAGCAGCGCCGCAGTAACGGGTGCAGTTTCCGGCGAAGTCTCCGGGTTTATCTCCATAGCAATCATCTACGCAATCCCACGGAGTGACGTTAGGTCCACCAAAGGGGGCCATTCGCTCGGGATTGTTGAAATACGGAGCTGCCGAGTTCACTCGGTAGCCCGGCTTAGTAGCGTCGGTGTGCCAGCTAAGATTGAGCACGATCTCGATGCCGTAACGTCCGAAGACTTTTTGAATCATGGGCTCGCAGCGGGCCCGAAGTTTTTTTACAAACGCTTCGGCGTCGCCTTCGTTCACTGGTTCTTTCGAAGCAAGGAAAATGGGAACATTTGGCATTAATTTTAGTTTTTTCCCAGAGCCTGTCGGTGGAACTTCTGCCTGGTAGTCGATGTAGAGTGGCCGCGCTTTATTGAATGAGCGGCCTTCTTCGGTTTCTTCCATCTTCATTCCAGCCATCACCGTACCGTGGCTGGTGCAAAAGGACGCGGTCTTTTCTTTGAAAGTAAACGTGCCCGGCTTTTGGTGATTCATGCAGGCCTGAACCCTGTTGTGATTTTCTTCGCGCACTCCTTTTTGGGTTTCGCGCGGAGAAACAAAACCCGCTTTCTCGGTTTTTTCTTTCGGGTTCTGGGCCTCTTGGCAGTCGGGGCCGCAGTCGACTTTTCCCTGGCGCGGAATTAGGCTTCCTTCGATTTCAGAGGGACGTAAGGAATTCTCAAGTGCGACTAGAAAGTTTTTCATTTGGGAATCTGCATGAGCGACGAAATCAGGATCTTGAAGGGCCGCAATGTCTCGCTTCGCTTTCGAGCAGCCGGCAGCTTTGATCGCTTCAGCCTTCAGAGCCTCGCTGTTTTTAGCGCAAGTTTTCTGAAGTGCCAGACCGGGATCTTTGAGGTTGTAATATACCCAAACTTCTTCGCCCTCTTTTTTGCTGTCCAGGATTTCTAGTTTGACTCCAAAGTTTTGGGAGTTGAACTGTTGGACATCGAGCACTTTTCCGCGCGATCCCTTCGGAATGACCGAAGTGCGGTTATCGGTTTGCGCCAAAAAATTGGCGCTCGAGCGCCCTTGGAGGTTTCTTGCGAGCTCCAGGATCAGGTCGGCTGCTCCAAAGGCCATAGGAGCGGCAAGAAGTGCTAGAAGGCTGAAGTATTTTCTCAGATGGGATCCCCTTTCCCGACTTTTCGACGGAACAAGGTGAAAAGATTAGGGTATCGTTAGGAGAGTTGAGGCGAAAAGGAGACTCTATGAAAGCGGTTTCTGTTCTCGTTTTAATGGGTGTTTCAACAGTCAGTTTGGCCCAAGAAAATCCCTGCCAAGAAAATGAAAAACCTAGCAGATGTATTGAGCGAATTATTTACGCTGACCCCAAGGTGAAGAAGAATTATAAAAGTCTGCTCTCTTCGCAGCAAAGGCCAATCGACAAGCAACTCGAAGACAGAATCGCTAAGGGTGTTTTTAAGGCGACCGATCCTGCGCGGTTAATCGCGTGGACCATGGCTCAGCTTTATAAAGAAGAGCTTCGAAAGACGATCGCTAGAGATCTTGCACAGCGAAAAGAGCGCATTCAGGCTGGCGAAATTTCAAATGCCGTTTTCACGGCTGTGAGAAATCTACAGGAGCTCAATTCTAAAATGCGCGAGTTCGGCGATCAGGGAAGAGGCATTACTCAGACAGTGACAAAAGAACTTCTGGGTGAGTTTGAAAAGAAGCCCATTCCGCCGCAGGATCCATTCGAAACAGCACAAGCGGATGCGGCTCCACTACCGAAATCGTTTCCTGCTCCAGATGAACCGATTTAACGCTGAGCGAGCGGTTTGACTTTCTTGTCGAGCGGTCCAACGTAGAAAGCTCTCGGGCGATAGATGCGGTTGTTCGCATATTGCTCGAGCACTTGCGCAGTCCAACCCGAAATTCGGCTGACCGCAAAGATCGGCGTGAAGTCGCGCGGACGCAGTCCCAGAGCGGTGTAAACCAGACCGCTGTAGAAGTCGACGTTTGGCATGAGGCCCTTCTTTGCTTCCATTTGTTCTTGAATGCGAACCAACATTTTATGGAAGTCTTCGAGGCCTGCTTTTTTACAGGTTTGAAGCGAGAGCTCCTTCAAAATCTTCGCGCGCGGATCGCCATTCTTATAAACGCGGTGACCAATGCCCATCACTTTTTTCTTCGCGTTCACGGCGTCGTCGATGAAGGCATCGACTTTTGCGTAAGAACCGATTTCTTTCAGCATGATCATGACTGCTTCGTTGGCACCGCCGTGGAGCGGGCCTTTTAACGAACCGATCGCTGCCGTGATGTCACTGTAATAATCGCTGGTGGTCGAAGCTACAACGCGAGCAGTGAATGACGACGCGTTCAATTCATGGTCGGCATGCAACACCAACGCCGTGTCGAAGAGTTTTTCTTCTTCAGGAGTCGGCTCCTTGCCACGAATCATGTTCAAGAAATTCCAAGCAATCGTTTTTCCAGCCACCGGTGCGACGGGCTTTTGGCCCTGCTCGAGGCGAGAGATGGCTGCGACGATGGTCCCCAGAGCCGCAGTGAGTCGGGTGGCTTTTTCTTTGATGGCCGGAATCGTAATGTCTTCTGCTTTTGTATCGAGCATTCCAAAGTAGGAAACCGCGGTGCGCAGTTTTGCCATCGAGTGTCCCTGCGCCTTCGCAATCATCTCGAGGATCGGTGTCATTTCTGCCGGAAGTTTTTGATTTTCCGAAATCTTTTTCTTCAACTCAGTGAGCTGCGAAGCGTTGGGAAGATCGCTATTCCAGAGTAGAGAGATGCATTCTTCAAAGCCAATATTGGCTGCTAAATCTTCGATCGTGTAACCGCGATAAAGAAGTGTGACATCGTGAATCGTACTGATCTCACTGGTGCACGCAATGATATTCTCTAAGCCCTTGTTTGCTGATTCTGGAATTTGACTCATTCTTCATGCTTATCCGTAAGCATTCCGTTTTGGAAGATGGCTTTTCTAAATTTTTTGGACTATCTTGAGTTTCTTTGATTTTCCTGGGGGGGGGATTTACGTGAGTAGTTTGATTCAAGGAACGAACGGCCAAGGCACCAACGGTAAAATTTTCGTCGCGATTGCGGGCAACATCGGTACTGGAAAGACGACGTTGACTCACATGCTCTCTCGACACTTCGGTTGGGAAGCGCATTTCGAAGCAGTAGCAGCAAATCCTTATCTTGCTGATTTTTATAGAGATATGTCGCGATGGGCATTCCCATTGCAGATTTTCTTTTTAAATAATCGCTTTAAAGCGCACCAACAAATTTCTTTGGGCACGGAGAGCGCGATTCAAGACCGCAGCCTCTATGAAGATGCCAACATCTTTGCGAGAAATCTTTTCGAGCAGGGCTATATGGAAGAGCGAGATTATCGCAATTATCTCGATCTTTACGAAGTAATGACCAGCTTCTTAAGTCCGCCGGATGTGATCATTTATTTGCGCAAATCGCTTCCGAAATTGCAGGAGCGTATTGCACTACGCGGTCGGGACTATGAAAAGAATATTCCCGAAGACTACCTCTGTGATTTGAATCGGTACTATGATGACTGGATGCATAACTACGATTTGGGTAAGAAGCTCATCATCGACAGCGATAACTTGGATTTCTTAAACAACCCGAACGACTTCAATCAGCTCACTCAGCAGATCATCAACACGATCGATCAGCGAGACCTGTTTTTGGAGAAGCCAATGTCCGCCAATGTCGGAAGATCGGCTTCTCCCCAACAGCAAGCAGCGCTGCTGTAATTATTTCCTCGCGGTCTCTTCTTTGAATCGAGCGAAGAGTTTTTGATACGCGCTCTGTGCTGCTAGTACCGTTTTCTGGTCCAGCGCTTTTTGATTGGTAATTCCCAACATGTGACCGGTGCCTTCTTCTTCCTCACCCCGTGCAGCGGAATCTTGCCAAACCGGTTCATTGCGGTCGGCCGTGTAGACCGAGAAAACGAGGGTGGCTTGGGGCTTGAAATCGCCCGCGCCAATCAGTTTCTTCAGTCCGCCCCCATTTCGAACAGCGACGTTGATATCGGCGACAACAATGGCGTCGACCCCTAAATCTTTGCAGAGCTGTTGGCGTTCACTTGAGCTCATGCGTTGAATGGGCCAAGCGTCCAAGATGCCTGTAGTTCCGTAGATCTGAATGTTTTCATTCACGATCGGACGGTTCTGGAGCCCTTGCGTGTTTTTCTCGAAGAGCTTTTTATAAATGGCTTGATCGGCAACAGCCCGGCGATCTTTGATTTGCCACTTCAATTCTTTTTGAAGCTGCTTTTCGAGTTCCGAATACATTCTAGAGGAATGGTCCCGCTCTTCGGCAAAGCCTAGGACTTTGGTCTGTGCAAACGGCGTATCCGGCTTAGGGGACGAGCCGAAAAGGCCTTCGAGACCTGGGGGAACTTCTTGCTTCACGTCAAACCCGACCACCGCCACGCGACGAATTTCTTCCACCCGATCGCGTTCCACTTTGATAGTCGAACAGCTCGCTGCAAATAAAACTGAAACTACTGCCATTAGATATTTCATGATTTCGATCTCCTTGAAAAATTTTTACCAAGGGCGAGCGATCGAACCACTTTCGATAAATGTTTATGAATCGATTCAGCTGAGTCGATTAGGGAATGTTTTGCGCCATCAGGTCACGCAGTTTTTCCAACGCTTTTCGAATGACGTAGCTGGGGTATTTTTTATCGAATTCTGCCCATCGGGGTTTGTAAGTGGGAGAGCTTAAGAGAAATTCGATGTCGGCTGCACGGAGCGCCGTCCAGGCGGGCTCGGGAGGATTACTCTTGTAATGAAGGAAGGGGTCCATCCAATCGGTGATGGTCATTTCTACGAGGTCTTCAAAGATCTGTTCCAGCTCCAAGCAGTTCTGGTCGGTTTTTTCACAACGGAAACTGCCCAATGCACTTTTCAAGTTCTTGCCGGTTTCCGAGAAGGCTTTGGAAAGTTTTTCGAGATCGTAGTTGATGGGAGAAGAAATCTGAGCAATCGGTTCATACCCAGGGTCGTTGAGAGAACTGATGAGCTCGTTGAATTTTCTGATCCTCCAGCTCCCCCGCCAGCATCGATCCTTGGGGCAGTCAGCAGATCGTTGTCTAAAGAAAATTCGTCCGCTATCCGTTATTTTAGCGGTTTGCATTGTAACAAGACTCTGAAAGAAGCCTGAAGGGTCTGGGTAAAGCGCGGAACGAGGGCGACTTTCTACAAAAAACAAAACCCCTTCGTTACCCGAGGAAAGGTGAACTGGTCCTGTGTAGATCTGCTCCATGTCTGGGAAAGAGAGGCTCTCGAGTTGTCGAAAGGGGGGTTGAAAAAAGTAAACTTGAAACTGCGACGGGTTTTGAAAATAGCGGTTGAGCCAATCCAAAATAAACGGAGCTGGTATCGCTAAGAGAGAATTGTCCGGAACTACAGTGAGGGGATCCCAAATTCCCGCTGCTGGAATCTGTTCTTTAGAGGGATTTCCTTTTTGTGGGAGTGAAAAAACAAGATGGGAGAGAAGGCCCGAGAATTTCCAATCATCTGTAAAAACAGGTCCACCACTCATTCCAAACTCGCCGTAAGAGGCAGTGATTTCCATGACCTTCTTATTCGAAGCAAAGATCTGAACTTCTCGCCAGGCAAAAAACTTACTCGCAATGTCTCCTAAGAGCACTTGAGAGTTGAATGGAAATCCGTAAGCCCGGACGGGGGCGTCTTCTGCAGGAATTGCATTCAGTTCTTGAAGCGAAGCCATTCCGGTGAAAGGTTTCATGGAAGGAACTTTTAAAAGCGCTAGCCCCGCTCCCCAGTCGGAGACGAGATATTCTGCGTTTAGTAAGCCGACATCTTTGTTCCAAAGGGTGTGCTCAATTTTCTGTCCGCTTCCCATTTCGTTTCCGTGAAGTACGACGTGGTCTGAGGTGATGGCGTAAACAGTCCCCTGGTTTTCGAAAAGCATGGCGCTGCCTTTCCAGATCTGAGGATTTCCAACCGCTCTTGATTCCAGTTTTACAACGCTCTTTCGAATGGGCTGCTGGGCTGGAGGAATTGCGTATACGGAGCTGCTCAGAAAAAGGAGTGCGAGAAGGAGTTTCATGGAGGGAGTGTCTTTCCTATGACTTGTACGTAGCTGAGAAAGCCCGGAATAATGTTCGGATAGTTCTTTGAAAGGGATGCGATGGAAATCTTGTAAGTCCCATTCTTATCCAGGAGGCTCTCGAAGTCAGAAGCTTTCACGTACCCCCTCTGCTCGGACTGAAGAACGGTGAGGAGGTTGTCGATGCGCGCAATAAATGCGTAATCCAGATCGCTGATGAACAACATAAATCGACGAGAGTCTCGGATGTAGTCCTGGGCTTTTTTTGCGTTCGCATGAGCACTGTTTGGAGCAAAGACCACTGCTTCAGCGTCCGTCGTTGAAAAGATTTTGAAGTACTGTTCAATGGATCCGAACGAGTGAATCAAAATAGAGTTGGAAGCATCTCGGTGGATGAAGATTCTGGAAACCCCTTTTCCACTGCTGAGGCTCGCAACCGTTCGGTCGTGCCAAGATTTTTGTTGCGGTAAAACGGGATTTTGAGCGCTTGCCGGAGCGAGATCAATCCAAGTCGCGCAGGAACCGACCACGTCGATGTCTCCACCAATTCCGACCGGGTCCGTGCCTCCAATTGGTTCTAATGTCGGGTCCCCGCCCGTTTTTCCGGAGTGTGTGCAGTCTTCTGTAAAAATCAGAGACCCTGCTAAAATTTTTGTTTTGCCCGAGCCACCTTCAACCCGAGTGAGAGTGGGCCGAGTGCCGTTGAGAATCGAGTTGGTCCAGTCCGTCACCGCTTTTGCTGGAGTCACTAAGAGATGAGTTTGAATTTGATTTTCCTGAACACTATCCGCTCCCCATTCCATCGGAAGAGTGGCGCCCTTTTTATTCAGGACTAAGTATTCTTGAGAGAGCACGCCCAGCCAGTGATTTGTTTCATCCGCAACGAGAGACCCCACCATGGCGCGATCGGCGTGCGCTCCTAAGATTTCGATGACAGAAGGAATCTGAGGAATAAAAGTTCGATTGGATACGTCGACCAAAATCACTCCGCGAGCATCGGTGACGGGCAGAGCGCTTTGCGAGGGATAGCCTATTGTTTTTACCGACATTCCACCGGTTCCGGAGGAATCTATGACGATTTGTTTTTGTAAATCATCCCAGTCCACCCAGGAATCAAACTCAGGGGTGGCCTCAGTCGAGAGAAGCGCAAGTCCCGTACCCCAATCTGAGGCAACAATCTTTACTTCCTTTTTTGGAATGGACTGAGTGGCGATCCACTGACAGCCTTCGGGAGCGACAGCAATTTGAGAAGTAATGACGTAAGATTTGCCACCTTTTTTGAATCCGATGCCAGTACCCGGGCGCGATGGCGCCGAGCAAGGTCCTGAATAAATTTTTACGAAATCGTAGGCGAAGGCTGGTGTAGAAAAAAGAAAGAGCAGCCCAACGATTTTATTTTTCATGCAGTTCTCTTCCCCCAGTTTTGTCCGACGAGCAAACGATATACCGCGTATTCTTGGCTTTACCAGTTTTTATCAAGACGCCTTGCTTGATCCACCGGGCTATCAAGCGGTTTGCTGTACTTCGAGATTTTCCTGTCAGTTCTTCGAGCTCTTCGCGGCTCAATTCTTTTTGTCCCGCCAATTTTTTTAGAACGAGCGCAGGTTTCACAAAACGCTCGGTTTCAGAGTCGGCCGTAGAAGGCCCCCTCTTTTTGCTAATCAAATCTTTCCACTCGGTTTGACCGCGAAGTTTCGACGCCGAAGAGTGCAGTCCGATGAAACCAATTCCAGACCAATCTCCGGAGGCGTAGATCATTCCCGACTTGGTCCCGAGTTTTAATCCGGATGGCGCGATTTCTCGCATTCGCGAAAGGAGGTTGAATACTTTTGAGTTGTGAATGACCGAATCAAACCGGGCGATTCCGAAGCAGGCAAAGCAGAGTTCATCGAAACTCACCTGATTTTTCTTGTAGAGAAGATCGAAAGCCACGGCCATGGTGGAGGAGAGGACGGAACTTTTACTCCAAGTGATTTGACCCGTATCGAGATTGATCACCAGTTCTTTGCCTTCCACCGAAGACGAGCCAAATAAGAGCTGCCTCAAGGAGCGCGTGAGAAGAGGCAGCTTAGAATCTGATTTTCCTTCTAGGCTTTCGATAAGTCCCGGCCAATAGACGGAAGAGGCTTTCCAAAGCGGGTGGTTCATTAAAACTTTCTTAAAATCTTGAGCTTCTTGCGCTCTGCGGTCCCGAAGTGCCAGAAAGTACGAGAGCATGTAAGATTCAAATTCAAAAACAGGATAGTCCTGCGCTCTGCCGGGTTGAAGCGATTGAATGACTCGGCGAATGGCGGGTAAGCTCGAAGGGTCAAACAAACTCATCCACATCAGCGAATTTCGAACCATCTGAAAATCTTCGGCGGATACCCGGCTCACAAGGTGAGTGAGATCAAAGTCACGAAGCAACGACATGATTCGCTGAATGGGAAATTTGTCAGAATTCGAAAGCCACCGCCACGTCCACAGGTACAGACGGTCTGCGAATTCCGTCTCTCGAAATCCGCTCAGGTCTGTGGGATGTAGAATTCCCTGCAGCGTTCTGAGTCGATACGCCTTTTGATAAAAGTAAGGGCAAGAAAGATAAAATTCCTCACTCTGTTCTGCTGCTAGAGAGTTTTGAAACGAGTGAAAGGGCAATTCAGATAGCCAGAGGCGAAAGTAACTGGCTTGATCCACAATCGTATGAGGCGCCTCTTTCGTTCGAAATATTTTTTCAAACTGGGCTTCCCGAAAATGAATTCGAAGGTCGAAGGCCCGAATTTGGGAAAGAACACTTTGGGTGAGTTCTTTTTCAATTCCGCTGGTTTTTAGAAGCACTTCGAGTTCCTGTCTTGTTTTTGAAAGAGAGAGTCCCAAGGAATCCAAGCAAAAAAGGGCGTTGGTCAGGGCGTAGATTTTTTCGTGAGGTAGAGTCGTATTTAAGCGTGCCGTCAGAAAAACTTCCAATGCTGCAGAATAATCGGTCTCAACGATGAGGTTCAAACCCTTCTGGAAGTAGAATTGAAATGGAGCCTGTTCTCCATTATCGGAAAAAAAAGATTCGAGAGTTTCTAGGGTGAATTTCGAAACCGCCACCTGTCCCTCGGCGCGAGCTTGAGAAGCCAACAACAGGTAAAATTCAATTCGAGGTTCTCGTTGAGAGAATTCTGAAAAAGAGGACAGATAAGAAGCGGAAAGTTTACCGGGTGGAATCTGTAACTGATGTCTGAGATCGGCAAGCGCGAGGCGAAATTCTTCGAACTGTTGATTCATTCGAAGCGACCAGGCTTTCTGTAGGAGCGCTTTCATAAACGATTGTGCCTATCATGAATTGAGTGAAATTGAGAAAGAGGAGCGGACGTTCAGCCCGCTCCTCTGACCTGGTGTGTTGAATTAGCTCAGCCAGTCAAAGAACCAGCCGGCGTTGACGTAGAAGGCTGTGCCTACGCCGGATGCAAACGACATCGTCATGCCAGCCGAGGCGTTGAAACCCGACTTCGCTTGGTAGTCCACACCGAGACTGCCGTACACGTGACTGCCAGATCTCTGAAATCCGCCGACAGTGACGGAACCGTTGCCTGAGTAACTCACGCTTGCGAAATGCAATCCTGCGGTGGGGCTCAAGCTCCATCCCGGAACGAAGAAGCGCGATCCAAAACCAATGGTCGTGCTGCTGGCTTGCGTCGTGTTGCCGGTGGTGAGATCGATGCCCGACGTGGTGGTGAGCTGACCAAATCCGGCAGTGGCTCTCATGAAATCAAAAACATTGTAGGCCACGTTGACCCCGAGCAAGGTCGGAGCGGGATCGCCCACGCCCAAGTAAATGCCCACTTTGTTGGTCATGCGATCTGAGACTTGGGAAGAGCTTGTGCCCTCCGCAGCCCAGCCGAGAGACGATACGGAACTTAACAAAAGAACAGCTAAAATCAGATTTTTCATAGGTTTCTCCTTGCTGCTCAAACTAATGAGAGCCGAGGGACCAAACAATTTTTGAAAATATTTATGAGTCGAATCGCGTGAGTAGATCGCTTTGGGCTCCCACAGGCCCTGTTATAAGTTCAGGGAATTGTTAAATTTGAAATAAATAATCAAGTTCCTACAGAGTCTCACCGATCAGAGGAGTGGAGATTCGCATCTATGAAGACCAGTTGGTTGCTCGTAGTCGGAGCTGGATTTGCAGTAGGACTCGCAGCTTGTTCTTCGTCTCAGACCACTGAGGGCGAAGGCGCTGAAGATGTGCCTGTTGCAGAAGCTTCGACCGACGCACTTCCCACAGACGAAGCGCCCGTAACAGACGCTTCGGCAGAATCTCAACCTGTGCCGGACGAAGCTTTGCCTATGGAAACTGCAGAAGCTCCGCCGATGGAAACACCTCCACCGGTAGAAGCTCCTCCTGCAGATGCGACTGCAATGGCAACCCCTCCTCCAGTGGAAGAGCAGGCACCGGCTCCTGGTCCGGAAACTCCTGCTCCAGTTGAACCAGCACCTGCTCCCGAAGTTGCCTCAAGCGGCGGGACAGACACTTACACCGTTCAACACGGCGACACGTTGATGAAGATCGCATTTGAAACTTATGGCGACCTCTATCAGTGGAAGAAAATTTACGAAATGAATCGCGACAAGCTTTCGAGCCCGAGCGCGGTTTCGCATGGAATGATTTTGAAATTGGATCGTCCGTTGAATCCGGTTCACATTGACCGCAACGGCGAGGCCTATCACATCGTTCACGGCGACACGCTTGGAAAGATTTCGACCAAAGTTTACGGCACGAAACATAAGTGGAAGAAGATTTGGCACAACAATCCTCAGCTGATTCGAAATCCGCATAAGATTTTTGCCGGCTTCACTCTTTACTACATGCCAGATGATAGCCCTCATAAGGCGGCTCCGTTGGCAAACAAAGAAGAGCAAAACCCGGCGGCTGATATGTCAGCTAGCTCGGTTCCAGCTCCGCTCAATGAGACGCCGATGCCATTGGATTCCGCTTCTGCACCGGCACCTGTGGGCACCGATGCTCCTCGTACTCCGGCAGCAAGTGGCACCAGTGCTACGGCTCCGACGACTCCCGCAGCTCCGCCAGCAACTCCCGGAAGTTGAACAGATTTCTGACATAGGCAAATCCTTCCCCTCTTGATCCCGACCTTAAAACCGGGGACGATAGAGAGATGCGCCAGAAGTATCCGCTTCTCTCGGTAGCCTTGGCTGTGCTCTGTGCTGTTTGCGTTGTGGCTACGTCTATCGTGTCGTGTTCTTCGCCGCCCAAAATCGCTTCCATGACCGCTGAAGAGCAGGTGCGACAGGACAATACTTTGGGAGTTCGTCTTTCGCAGAAATTAGAACCCCAACTCAAAATTAAAAAGGACCTAGAAGTTTCCGTTTATTTGAAAAGAATCGCAGACCACCTGGCTGCCAAAACGGACGCGCTGAAGATTAGCCCCGTCGGGGTTTTTGTTGTTCAAGATCGCACTGACCTTTGGAAAAACTATTCGATTCCGGGAATTCGAATTTATCTTTCGGCCGGCCTTCTCAAGGGCGCAGACTACGAAAATGAAATCGCTGCACTCATTGCCTTAGAGTACGCCAATGTCTTGAACAGAAATGTTTTACGTCGGGTGGAAAAAATCCTCGCTTCTCGAGCTGAGAGCGAAGGGGACATCGTTCCGAATGCTCTCTTTCCGGAAAAGGGCGCTCTCGATAAGCTCTCTCTCGATTTTTTTGGACAAAACGGGGTTTTCTCGTACACCGAGCAAGAGTGGTTGCAGGCCACCGAAGTGGCTGTAAAAATTTTGTATCGCGCCGGGTACGATCCGAGAGGTTTGGTCTCCGTTTGGCAGCGTTACCGAGATCATTCCAAGAACTCTCCGTTTGAGACCAGCAGTTTAAATAAATTTGATGACCGAGCTTATTTGGCTATTTCGGCCAACACCCCCCTTCGAAACCCCATCGTGCGATCCGAAGCGTTTCTAAGAATTCAAAAGAGGATCAGAAATTTATGAGTTCTGATCTAAAGGAGATTCGATCGATGTTTGAGCAGATCACCCAGGGCGACGAGGCCCTTACCCAGTGGATTCAAAAATCGAAGAGCATTGCATCCGTTCAGAAGCTTCCCGGAGACGCGAGCACTCGAAAGTATTACCGAGTCGCGACGCAGCCCGAGTCAAACATTCCTGCCAAGACTTACATCATCATGAGCATGGAACCTTTTGAGAGTGAGGGCGTGAACACGTCGTTTCTTTCGGTTCAGCGATATTTGCATGGCGCCGGAGTGGATGTTCCGCAGGTGCTCGATGTAGACCCGGGGAAGGGTTACATCCTTCTTGAAGACCTAGGCGATGTCACCCTCTTGCGAAGACTCCAGGGTGTGGCCACTGCCGATGTGGAACGCCACCTCTACGAACGAGTGATTGATTCCTTGGTGGATTTGCAAATCAATGCTTCGCAAGCCAAGCGCCCCGCACAACTCGAAGCCTTCAAGCTTTTCTTCAATACCGAGAAGCTGATGTGGGAAGTGAATTTCGCGATTGAACATTTCTATGAAAAATACTTGGGCCGTACGATTGATCCGAGCGATCGCGAAGTGCTCACTCATGGTTTCAATGAAATCTGCGCCACTTTGGCAAAGCAGCCAACCGTATTAGCGCACCGAGATTTTCACAGCCGCAATATTATGGTGACTCCCGAAGCAGGTGGAAAAGAGCGCCTCGTGATGATCGATTTTCAAGACGCACGAATGGGCCCTGCTCAATACGACCTCGCTTCGCTCTTGCGCGATAGTTACTACCAGCTTGAAGAAGGTCAGATCACCCGGTTGTTAGACTATTACATTGCACGATGGGAAGCTTCTTCAGGCGAGCGAATTGATCGTCAGCAGTTTCTGTTTCTCTTCGACATTATGGCGGTGCAAAGAAACTTCAAAGCCATCGGAAGTTTTGCGTCTTTCTTAAATCGTCGTGGAAACCCCACCTATCTCAAATTCATCGGGAATACTTTTGAAAATATTCGTCGGACGCTGCTGAAGTATCCTCGCTACTCGCATTTGAGGGAGGTCCTCTTCCATTATTACTATTTCTAGAGCGATGCTCATGACAGCGGGTCTGGGGACTCGTCTCCGCCCGTTCACTGAGGTCGTTCCCAAACCGCTCCTCCCAGTGATGGGAATTCCAGTGGCTCAATACGCGGTAGATCTTCTGTCGGCCACAGGAGTGACCGACGTGGTTGCGAACATTCATCACCTTCCCGAAAAAGCGACTTCGGGTTTGAAAGCACTCGATTGGGGTGGGGCCAGACTTCACATTAGCGATGAGACTTCTCAGATTCTTGGAAGTGGGGGAGGGCTGAAGAAGGCTCAGCCGCTTTTATCTCCAGATCAGAAATCTCCATTCTATGTTTTAAATGCGGACGTGCTATGTGACATCGACTTGCTGGCCCTTCGCTATCGTCACGAACAGCTCAAACGGCAGTGGGGAGTGAAACTGACTCTTGCATTGAATCCCGTTTCTCCCCCTGGCGAAAAGTATCGCGAGATCTTGGTGAAAGACGGATTGATTACCGGCCTGGGTGAGATTCGAGAGCGCTGCCCTTTTTATATTGGCGCCGCAGTTTTAGAGCCGGGCGCTTTGGCTAGTCTGCCTCCAACCGGCCCGTCTGAGTTTGTCACCCAAATGCTTCTTCCCGCGATTCAGTCTGGAATGGCCGGCGCGTATTTGAATTCTGGAGAATGGTTTGATGTCGGATCTCCGAAGTCTTGGTTAAATACGCATCTCAGCCTGATCGAAATGCTGGAGCTTGGAAAAATTTCGCAGAAATGGCGGCGTCGAATTGAATCAGTTAATTCTCGAGTTCAACCGCGCGTTTGGTTGAACAAGAAAACCTCCCGGCGGTCGTATGTAGAAAATTGGGTGGGACCGGCGTACGCTTCGCCGACTTCGAGATGGAGTCCACCTCAGAACCTGGGTCCTCGCTCTGTCCTGTATGGAGAGGGCCCACAAGAGATGAAGCAGTTTTCAGATGGAATTGCTTACGACGGTCAGTGGGTTTCCGTTCAAAGATAACGGACGCCAGAAGTTTTCAGCGCAGTCACTCTTTCTAGAACTTCATTCCAGTTGGAGCCAGGGCAGATCAGTCCCGGCGGGCCAAATCCCTGTGCGCCCGTCCAGGGGCCCCCGATAGGTTTTCCAAAGAGGCACATCAATCCATAGAGCGCAAAGGCTTGCGCTTCCACAAACTGCGGATTGATTTCTTGCTGAGCCAAACTCGCCACCGGAATATTTCCCATTCGCGCTTGAAGTCCGTGGATGATGGCCGGATTCTTTGCACCGCCGCCGACTAGAAAAATTTTGTAAATGGGAACGCCTTTGGAAAGAATGTAATTTTCGTAAGCCATGGCCAGAGTTTCCACCGTGGCAGCAGTGGCGGTGGATACCATGGCCGCACCTTTGAGCTTCCCTGCTTTTGAAAAGAAATAAGTCGGGTTGATTTCATCGCGTCCCGTGGACTTGGGTGGTGCGAGCTTAAAAAACTTATGGCTCAGCAGTTTTTTGATCACAGCCGGATTGGGCGCAGCCTGAGCCGCAATTTTTCCATCCGTATCCATTTTAAATTTGCCGCGGGTAATTTTTGAAACAGCAGCGTCGATCCAAACATTTCCGGGGCCGGTATCAAAAGAAATAAGGCTGCCACCGGGGCCAACGTAAGTCAGATTCCCAATGCCGCCCATGTTTTGAATGACGACGCCTTCACCTGATCCCGCAAACTGGCGCGCCAGCAAGCGATGAAAAACTGGAACGAGCGGGGCACCTTGCCCACCCACAGCCATGTCTCCGTTTCGAAACTGCGAAATACTCGTAGTGGCCGTCTGCGTAGAAATGAGCGTTGCATCACCCATTTGGAAAGTGACGTGAGCTTTTGGAAAGTGCGCCACCGTTTGACCGTGATTGGCAATGACATGAGGACGAGAGTCCGGATCAAACTCCTGAATCATTTCTTTTAAAACTTTTCCGTACCAAGCGCCGAGATCTCGATTGAGGGAAAGCAAATCCACCGTCGAATGTTTGGATTTCGGTTCTTGATAGGCAAAAACTCGATTTCGCAAGGAGCTCGAGTAAGGAATGCTGCGAGTCCAGAGCGTTCGCCAACTCGAAGAAGAAAAACTTAAGCAGGCTGCATCGAGGCCGTCACAAGATGTGCCGGTCATCACTCCGAGAACTCGGAGTTCAGGTTGACTCACGGAGAATCTTCTCCCTCGTCAGTTTTTGGGTCCGGACGCTTCATTTTATAAATGGCGTCGACAGGACAGACCGCGACACAAGCAGCGTGGTCGGTGCAGGTGTCCGCGTCGATTAAGTACTGGGTTTTTCCGAAATAGATGGATCCCGTCGGACATTCCGTCAGGCACGCCCCACACTTCGTACAAGTGTTCCTAATCGTATAAGCCATTAAACTAGTTTCGGCCTGATCGAAAGAAATGACAAGCTCTTGAGACATCTGGGTTTCCATGAGATTTTTAAGAGATGAAGGTGATTCACATACCCTTGGGTCTGCGCTTGATCTCTTTTTATATGTTGCTGTGCGTCCCGATTTTGGCGCTTCAGGTGCTGATGTTGGTTCAAGCATCGTTGTTGAAAATGCCCGTGAAGACCTTTCAAATCCTCTGCGGGACGGTAGCAGTGGTCGTTTTTCTGCTCGCCAGAGGCATTAGTAAGGGAAAGCGCGCTCCCTACTCTATTTTGCTATCGGCAGGAGGTCTCTGGTGTTTCACCACCGTTGCGATCGCTGTTCAAACACAGAGTCCAAGCTTGGGTTTCTTTGCCATCTTTCTCCTCTTTTATTGGATTGTTCTTTGGCAGTGGGTCCGTCATGAAAATGGCAGTTCGTTCTTTGATCCGCACATGGAGTGGTATCAGGGCCTGCCGCAATCCATTCCTGGTCTGAAGTGTGAGGCGGTTTACGGCGACAAAACATTCTCTGCTCGCGTAGCAAGACTGGATACTCAGGGCGCGTTTGTTTTTTCTGACCGTGATGAAAAATGGCCCATCGAAAGAAAGAAACGAGCTAAGCTAGTTTTCTCATACGGAGAAGAGAAGCCCGTTCACTGTCAGGCGTTACCCATTCGTACGCTGAACAAAAATCTGGGCGCGGGATTTCTTTTCAGTGGGATGTCACCAGATGAATCGAAGAAGTTAGGCGATTTCGTCGAAAAACTTCGGGGGATTGGGTATGTGCTCTAAAAAAGCGTGGATGATTCCGGTTTCATTCCTGTTAGCCAGTGTTGTTCTTTCAAGTTGTAATTCGGGCGCGAATCGAACGGGAGATCCTCGCGGCAGACTGAACAGCTACATCTCGGACAGTTTTTCGGTGAAGTCCGTATCCGATCGAAAAACCCTTGAACAATACCTCACCGGAAACGCCAAGAAACGGCTAGAGGCTTGGAGCGACGAACAATTTTTAGAGGCCTTTGTCGACAATAAGAGAAAACATCTTTCTCATTCTTTCCGCGACATCAAATCGGTCTCAGACGGAGAAGTAAACATCACCTACGAACTGACCTATTTAGATCAAAGCAAAGGTCACGATGCGAAGGTCACCAGTCGAAAGCTTGCGCGCCTCGTTCGCGATGAAGGCAAGTGGATGATCGGCGAGGTTTACAACATCAAGGAATTGATTGAGTACAAGAACGAGATGTCGCTGCCTTAAACTCTACTTGTTGAAAGCCGCGGTTGCGTAGGTCACCGTGCTCCCCGTGTTCAGAGAAACAATCGAAACAGACACCCAGCCGTTTCCATTCGCGGAGATGATGTTGGTGGTGTAGTTCTGATTTCCGCTATGACCGTGAAGACCGATATAGGTCGAAGTGAAGGCAGGTCCCCCTGTATAGTTCGCAGAGAGATAGAGAGTTGTCCCCGTCGGAGTGCTCAGGCCCTCGAGACGGATATAGTTCCGATTCGTTGCGGCATCCTTATATAAGATGGCCTGACCCGATACGTCATAGCTTCCCAGGGAGGTTAAAACGGCGGTCGCCAAAGGGGTCCAGTTGGAGGGGATGCCCTCATTAATGCTTCCAGAGCCCCCACTTAAGCCGCAGGATGTCAGAAAAAGACCTGAAACGATCCCAAAAACCGTACAAAACCTCTGAATTTTTGAAGTGTTGTTAAATGACATTCTGTGTCGCAATCTGGTCCTAAAACTATTCTCCCATATAGCCGATCACTAAACAAGGAGGGCACTGCTGTGTCCAATGGGTCGGGGTCCGACGACAATCAGCCAGAGTTCGAGCCGGAATTTCCATCCGAGTCCGACATCGATTTCGTTCCCGCGGCTGCGACCACTTCGCCCATTCCTGCCGGAATTTTTACGGACGACTCTGTCGCCACAGCGACTTCGAAGCTCCTCTGCATCGAAGCTTTCCTCTCGATCATGAATCGGGATTATAAATTTCACGAATTCATGCGCGAAATTTTGCTCGCCATTATGAAAGTGGTGAAGAGTGAATCCGGTTCGATTCTCGAACTCGACCCCAGCAGCCACAGTCTTTTCTTTCGCGCGGTCATTGGCCGTAGTTCTGAACAGCTCACCAAATTCACCATTCCAAAAGGCCAGGGGATTGTGGGCCACGTTGCAGAATCGCGACAACCGCTTGCTGTTCCGAACGTTGAAGAAAACGCGGTCTATTTAAAATCGGTGCAAGACGCGATTGGTTTCACCGCTAGAAACTTAATCTGCGCACCCATCATCATTCGCGGACAGGTTTACGGAGTGGTGGAACTTTTAAATCGCGTGGGTGAAGAAAACTATTCTCCATCAGACATCGAACTACTGACGTATCTCTGCGACGCCGCTGCAAAAATTATTGAAGTGCGATTGATGCTCGGCTGGGCAATGCAACAAGGCAAGGACACCAAGAAAGACGCCGCATGAAAAACCCCGCCGACAAGGCACCTCCCGCACAGCGTAGTCCGCTTGCAGTTCTTCCGGGTGGCGGTGGAATCGTTACACCTCAGCGCGGGCTTCCCAAAGAAGCTCCACACAAAATCGACATGAAGTACTTGGTACGCGCGTTGATTAAGTACAATGCTTCAGATTTGCACATCAAGGTCGGCCGGCCCCCCCTTTACCGTATTAACGGAAAACTCATTCCCGCAAACATGCCTGAACTCTCGCAAGAGCAAACACGAGAAGTCGTGGCAGCAGTGTTGACCGATCGTCAGCTCCGAGAATTAGAAGATCGCCGCCAGGTGGAATTTTCATTTCGAGTGAAGGAACTCGGTCGTTTCCGTTGCAGTGTTTTCTATCAACGCGGAATGGTTTCGGCAGCAATTCGTATGGTGCCCATGGCCGTTCCGAATTTGGATAATCTTGGAATTCCCCCGGTGATCAAGGAACTCTGCAATCGTCCCCGGGGCTTGCTCGTAGTGACGGGAGCCACCGGTTCCGGAAAGTCCACCACACTTGCTGCCATGATCAATCATTTAAACGAGACGACGTTTAGTCATATTCTGACGATTGAAGATCCCATTGAGTTCGTTTATCGCGACATGAAGGCTTCGATCACTCAACGAGAAGTGGGTTCGGATACGAACAATCTGCACGACGCTCTCATCTCGGGTTTGAGACAAGATCCCGATGTCATCATGATCGGTGAAATTCGCGACGTGAAAATGATTCAGGCAGCAATTACTGCGGCTGAGACGGGTCATCTGGTAATGACTACGCTTCATACGAATGATGCGAAGAGCACGATCAGCCGAATCATCGACGTGTTTCCTCACGAGGCAAAGAACCAAGTTCGAATACAACTTGCTTCAACGTTGGTGGGTGTGGTGGCGCAACAGCTTCTTCCACGGGCTGATGGAAACGGCCAAGTTCCTGCCTGCGAAGTGATGGTGAAGTCCCCCATCATTCAAGAACATATTTTAAACAACGAGATTGAAAAGATCCCCGAAGCCATCGCCAACTCGAGCAACTATTATAAGATGCAGACGATGAACTCTTCGCTAGAGAAACTGGTTCGGTCGGGAACCATTACTTTGGATGAGGCGATTCGCGCTTCGAGTAATCCGGATGACCTCCGCCTCAAGTTTTCGGGTGTCACCCGCGACGAGGGTTACCACCTCGTCGGACAAAACACCGGCAAACCGCCGGGCGAATAATAAGCTCCTTCCCTTCGTAGTAAAAAAAGTGTTTAATTTCATTAGGGTCGCTCATGAAAACACTGTTCGTGTGGTTTCGAGTTTTGGTGTTGGAGACATTTCTCTCTCTCTGCATCTCGTTTCCAATTGTGTTGGTTTCATTCCAGCCGCAGCTGGCGTGGGTAGGCGTGGCTATTGCAGTCGCCGCGACGTGGTTGTTCTGTACCCAGATCGAGCGTATCTACATTAAAAAATTCAAAGCCATTCCGGAAGAATCGGCAAAGTATCGTCTTTCGAAAAACGTGCGCCTCTTTGTGATCGACGATCCGAATCCCAATTTATTGGTGGTGCGATCCTTGTTCGGGAAGGGCAGCCTCTTTCTTAACCGGGGTTTGATTGCTCTCTTAAATGAGAGTGAAATCGAATCCGTGATTGCCGAAGCGGCTCCTGAAACTCGTCGTCCCGGTTTGGTGCTCCAAGGGCTCTGTTCGCTCATGGCCGGGGCTCTTTTGAGCTTGGCTCCTGCCGGATGGGTGCGCTTCTTTTTCTCAAATGATCGAATTTCTGAACCGACTGTGCCGGGAGAAGACTTCTCGATCGTGACCTTCCTCTGGTTCTGCGTGCTTGTTCCTTGGGTGAAGTTCTTACTCTTCATCGGGGGGCGCTACGGTTTTGTTTCTCAAAACCAGGCTTTGAGTCGGTCTCAGGCATTGTTCAATGCGGTGCAGAAAATTCGAGACACTCAAATCTATGGTTCTGGCCAGATTTGGTATCCGACTTCTCTTTACCACTATATCTTCCATCCTGCCCCCATCCGTCACCCGCTTTCCCTGATTCCAGGCTAGTTCTCTTCGGAAATCTAAGGTAAATCTCGTCCTTATATGGGAACCGATTCTACTCAGTTACCAAAGATTGATCTCACCACTTTCATGCTGTCGGTTTCTTCGGCTGCTTTCATGGGCCTGGGAATTTTACCAGCCGGAGAAGGAGAGAAGCCTCAGCAAAATTTGGAACTGGCCCGTCACAACATCGATTTGCTCGAATTGATTTGGGAAAAGACCAAGGGTAATCGCACTCCTGAAGAAGACAAACTGCTCGATCAGCTGCTTTTTGAAACGCGAATGAGATTCGTAGAGATTCAAAAGAAAGCGGGAAAAAAATGAACCACACCAAGTCTAATCCTATTGTTCAGTTCATTCTGGCAGTGAATGTGATCGTCATTCTGTCTGGAGTTTTTTTACTATCGGGGAATTTTTCGAAGACTCCTGAAGCGACTACGGCCTTTGCTTCTTCGGTCACGCCGAATGCCGCAAATATTTTTGTGGGCTTAGCAAAGAAAGCTGTGCCTTCCGTGGTGAACATTTCGACTTTTTCGTCCGCGCGCGGCGGTCAATACCGTCCAGGAACGCCGGATGATTTTTTCCGATTCTTTGAAGATATGTTTAGAAATCGTGGTGGAGCAGGGGGATACCCCGGTCCTCGCGGCGGAGGAGACGATGACGAGGGCGATGAGGAAGATGCTCCTCGTCCGGGCCCTGCTCCGAAGAATGCTCCACGCGCGATGTCTCTCGGTACCGGCTTCATCATCGACAGTACAGGTTTGATTCTCACTAACAACCATGTCGTGGCAGAGGCAGAAGAAATCAAAATTATTTTTACTGAAGATGAAGACGAGAAACCGACTGACGGCCAAGTGGTGGGCCGCGACCCCGAGCTGGATTTAGCTCTCATTCGCGTAAAAACGAACAGGCAGCTCGTGCCGCTCCCGCTGGGTGATTCCGATACCTTGGAAGTAGGCGAATACGTCATGGCCGTGGGAAATCCGTTCGGCCAAGGGCACTCCGTTACTCATGGAATTATTTCGGCGAAGCAGCGCCGCGCGCCGGACTTCCAGCTTGCAAATTATTTACAAACCGATGCTCCCATTAATCCTGGAAACTCGGGAGGACCGCTCGTGAACCTGAAGGGCGAAGTGATTGGCATCAACAACGCCATTCACCAAGGTGCTCAGGGAATTGGTTTTGCAATTCCGATTAGCCTAGTGAAGACCGTACTCCCCCAGCTGCGAAGCAAGGGTTCAGTCAGTCGTGGCTATATCGGCGTGGGAATTCAAGAACTCACCCCGCAGATTACGACTAAGCTCAATTTGCCGAAGAATCTCCGCGGTCCGATCGTTACTGAAATTCGTCCGGGTGAACCAGCAGATAAGGCGGGCTTGAAACCCTACGACGTGATTTTAGAGTTCAACGGCAAGCCCGTGAAAAACGGAGCGGAGCTGGTGAGTAAGGTGACCGCGACTGGAATAGACCAATCGGTTCCCATCAAGGTTTGGCGTAAGGGTGGGGAACAAAATCTCACCATTAAGATCAGTCAGCGTCCGAATGGTCAGCAGGCTGCAAACAAAGAACCGAAGAAGAATAAGAAAGATCCTAAGAAGGCCCATGTCGACACCGGCATGGAAGTCGAAACCCTCGACTCCCAAACCAAAAAAGAGTTGGGCATGAAGGACAGTGCCACCGGCATCGTGGTGACGAATGTTGCCTACGGTGGGGCTGCCGACCGCTCGGGCCTCATGCGTGGGGATGTCATCATTGAGGTCGACACTAAGACTATTAAGGATGAAGACGACTTCTATTCCGTTGTAAAGGAAAAGAAGAGTTACCTCCTTCGTGTGCGCCGGGTAGACCCCCGAGGAACCGAAGTATTTCAAGTGGTTGTGCTGGACTTCAATAAGAAATAATCGGTCCCGGCCTTGACTCGGACTACTTTGAACTCATCTTTTAGATATGAGTTTAAAGCTAACAAACAGTTTCCAAGAGGCAGTTCAACAGGGTCAGGCTGAGGCGATTCGACGCGAGCATCAGGAACTCAGCGCGGAACATGTGTTCTTAGCGCTGCTGAACCAGGACGACGGCCAGGGCGTTGTTTCGAATATTCTTCAAGTTGCCGGTGCCAACCTTCAGGCGCTTAAAGCGCGCTTACAGTCGGCTCTAACCAAGCAACCCCGCGTTTCCGGCGGAAACGATCAAGTCTACGCGTCTGGGAAATTAAACCGGGTTTTAGTCATGGCCGAAGATGAGGCCAAGAAGCTCGGCGATGAATACATATCGGGCGAACACTTTCTCCTCGCACTCTTTTCTTCTCAATCCAAAGACACCGAAGCAGCGCGCGCGCTTTCAGAGAGTGGCGTGACAAGAGCTTCGCTCACTCAGGCCATCCAAAAAACTCGGGGAGGAGAAAAAATTCAAGATCCCGAACCGGAAGGAAAATACCGAGCCTTAGAAAAGTATTGCCGTGATCTCACCGATGCCGCTCGAAAACAAAAGTTGGATCCCGTCATTGGACGGGATGAAGAAATTCGTCGGGTGATTCAAGTGCTCTCTCGTCGAACTAAAAACAATCCCGTTCTCATTGGGGAGCCTGGCGTCGGCAAGACGGCCATCGTGGAAGGCCTGGCTCTTCGAATCATTGCGGGCGACGTTCCGGAAGGACTGAAAGAAAAGAGACTTCTCACTTTAGACTTAGGGGCCCTTTTGGCGGGTGCGAAATTTCGCGGTGAATTTGAAGAGCGTCTCAAGACAGTTTTGAAAGAAGTGAGCAAGGCCGAAGGGGAAGTCATCCTCTTTGTTGACGAACTTCACACTTTAGTAGGTGCGGGTGCCGCAGAGGGTGCCATGGATGCATCGAATATGTTGAAGCCCGCTTTAGCTCGCGGAGAGCTTCGCTGCATCGGTGCCACTACCTTAGATGAATATCGAAAGCATATCGAAAAAGATGCGGCTCTCGAACGGCGTTTCCAACCGGTCTACGTGCGCGAATCTTCCGTCGAAGATACGGTCAGCATTTTGCGAGGTCTGAAAGAGAAATACGAGTTGCACCATGGGGTGTCCATTCGCGACGCGGCACTGGTAGCGGCGGCGACTCTTTCACATCGCTATATTTCGGATCGATTTCTTCCCGATAAAGCAATCGACTTGGTCGATGAGGCGGCTTCAAAACTTCGAATGGCAATTGATTCCCGTCCTGAAGTCATTGACCAACTCGAGCGAAAAATTCTGCAGCTAGAGGTGGAGCGCCAAGCTTTGAAGAAGGAACGCGATTCTGGGTCTCAATCTCGCCTCAAGCAGATCGAGCAGGATTTGACGGAGTTGAAATCTGAAAGCTCTGGTCTCAAGGCGCAGTGGGAGCGTGAAAAGGCCGAAGTAACTGCCGTTCAGGAAGTCAAGGAACAGATTGAAAAAGTTCGCCTCGAATCGGAGCAAGCCGAGCGACAAGGCAACCTCGAAAAGGCAGCGGAGCTCCGCTACGGGAAGTTGCTGGCGCTTCAAAAACAACTCGATGCGAAGTTGAAGGAAGAAGCTGCACACACCTCGAAGGCTTCTCTGTTGCGGCAAGAAGTGACCGAGAACGACATTGCTGAAGTCGTGGCCAAGTGGACTGGTGTGCCCGTTGCCAAGATGATGGAAGGCGAACAGCAGAAGCTGGTTCATATGGAAGAGCGATTGGCGAAGCGAGTGGTCGGTCAGAAAGAGGCGATCTCTGCTATTTCGAATGCTGTGCGACGTTCGCGTCTAGGTTTGCAAGAGCGCCATCGGCCCATGGGTTCTTTTTTGTTCTTAGGTCCTACCGGAGTGGGTAAAACCGAAACCGCCAAGGCACTAGCCGAATTTCTTTTCGACGATCCGCAAGCCATGGTTCGCATCGATATGAGTGAGTACATGGAAAAACATTCCGTTGCCCGACTGATCGGCGCGCCTCCGGGCTACGTCGGTTACGAAGAGGGGGGAGCGCTCACAGAAGCGGTTCGTCGTCGGCCCTACGCGGTCATTCTTTTAGATGAGATCGAAAAGGCGCATCCCGATGTCTTCAACGTCTTCTTGCAGATTTTAGATGATGGTCGCGCCACAGATGGGCAAGGTCGTACGGTGAATTTCACGAACGCCATTATCATCATGACTTCAAACATTGGTAGTCGTTTGATTCTGGAAGAAAGCGACACGAAGAAGCGAGAAGCGGGAGTGATGGAACTAGTTCGCCAACATTTCCGTCCCGAGTTTTTAAATCGAATCGATGAGATTTTAATTTTCTCTCATCTCGAGCCGTCAGACCTACGCTCGATTGTGGGTCACTATGTGGATTCGCTCAATCGTATGTTGAAAGAGAAGAATCTGCAGTTAGAGTTCACTGAAAAGGCGCTCACCCTCCTGAGTGAGAAGGGTTACGATCGGGATTACGGGGCTCGACCCATGAAGCGAGTCTTTCAGAAAGAAGTCCAAAATCCCTTAGCTATGGAGCTTTTGAAGGGTAAGTTCGCTCCAGGTTCGACTGTATTGGTTGATGCGCGGGGTGGTCAAATCGTGTTTGATTGATAAGTTTATATTAAGGACTTTGGTTGGTTTTTGCGCAGAACCAAGTCATTTAAGCCACTTACGATTTTGGCGCTTCCTATCAAACGAGCTAAAAATCAATCACTTAGGGTTATTTCTCGAGTTCCGTCAACTCCCCCATAGTAAAGTAGAAGTGAATTCATTACACTGTAGGGGAATTGGGTGTGGGCTCTAATATATTTGATTTCTGTGCCGATTTAAGTGATTCAGAGTGTTACCACACGAGCTGATTGGGAGGAAGTAGCCCGGATGGACATCACTGAAGTCAAAGTCTTCCCTGTGAACGAAGAGAAGCTGAAAGCCTATATTACGATCGTCTTGGATAACTGTTTCGTTATCCGAGATTTGAAGATCATTAGTGGCAACACGGGCCTCTTTGTTGCGATGCCAAGCAAGCGCCGTAAAGACGGAGCGTTCAAGGATATCGCGCACCCCCTCAATCAATCCACCCGCACCACCATGGAAAAAAAGATTCTCGACGCGTACCTCGCCGAGATCAAGCGCCCCTCTCTGAATCGTGGCGTTCCTGTTTCCGCTGAAGAAGCTGAGAAGCAGGCGGATTCTGCAGAAGGATAGCTCTCTCCCCCCTTTCTTCATTCCGTGATAGACGGAAAGAATGTTTCAGGGACTCATCCAACTAAGCTTTTGGGGGTATGTCTTTGTCGCACTCGGTCTAACTCATATCACCATTGCGACGGTCACGATTTTTTTACATCGCCATCAAGCGCACCGCTCGCTGGAGTTGCATCCCATCGTCAGTCATTTTTTTCGATTCTGGGGTTGGCTCACCACCGGGATGGTGACGAAAGAGTGGACTGCGGTTCACCGCAAGCATCACGCAAAGTGCGACACCGTTGAAGATCCGCACAGTCCCTATGTTTTGGGAATCAATCGCGTGCTTTGGACGGGGGCTTTGCTCTATACGCGGGAAGCGGCCAAGCCAGAAACTTTAGAGCGCTACGGCCAGGGTACTCCGGACGATTGGATCGAACACCATCTCTACACTCCGCATAGTTTCAAGGGGCCTGTGACAATGGCCGTGATTGATCTCCTCTTGTTCGGCCTCGTTCCGGGGACTTTGATTTTTGTAGTCCAGATGGTTTGGATTCCGTTTTGGGCGGCTGGCGTGATCAATGGAATTGGCCACCACTGGGGTTATCGCAATCATGTTTTGAAAGACACGAGCCGCAACATTGTGCCCTGGGCGTGGTTCATCGGCGGGGAAGAGTTGCACAACAACCATCACGCGCAACCCGCTTCAGCAAAGCTTTCTCATAAATGGTACGAGTTTGATTTGGGTTGGTTTTATATTCGTACTTTAGAAATTTTGCGCTTGGCTTCAGTGCGAAGAGTGCCGGAGGGCGGATGAGGTTTCCATTTCTGTTGATGTTCGTTTTTGTCCCGGCGGCATTTGCGGCAAATAAAGCACCTGCTCCCGTTCAGGTCTCTCCAGAAATGCTAGGAAAGTGGGTTGCGACCGAAGATTGCGAAAAACACCCCAGCTGGCCCAGTGAGTTGACGATCTCTAAAACCTTAGCGGGTATTTTTCAGGTCACTCGCGGAAAAGTGATCTCTGATTTGAACACCGCCAACGAAGTCGTTGAAAAAGATGGAGAAGGTGTGACCTATAGGACCATTCGATTGCCAGAATCCTACAATCAAGGAAGGCAGATTGTGGTCGGCAGTATTTGGAAAAAAGAAGGCGACAAGAAACCGGGCACGGGCGGGCTTTCGATCATTATGGGTGTTTACAAACTTCAAGATGTTTCGACACTGATCTATGAGAAGTATGGATATGAATCCGAAGAGCGGCCCGATGACTTGATGATTGCCCCTTACAGCAAATCTTTTCCGAAGAATTATCGGTGCGTGTTTAAGAAGGCTAGTTGAAGCGACAGTCTTTCACGCGAACGAGTCGGTGGGTTTTCTGGTCTTGAGAAGTGAACTCACTCAACTCTCCTAAATAGGCATTTGCCAAAACGTAGATTTCTTTGATGGACCCCGCGACGCCGTTACACACGGCCTTCGAGTTGCTTCGCGTATCGCCCTGTTTGGCGGGATAGCAGTTGTCTTGTTTCACTCCGTAAACCACTTCGCCGTCGAGAGTGGGCTTCAAATCAAAGCCGGATCCAGAGGCCACGTCTTGAAAGAAGTGGCCGGCGAAATTCGCGCTAGGAACTCCATTTTCAATAAAGCGTTCCGTGATTTTTCCAATGGCCATGCCGTCGTGGGTTTCACAGAGAGCGGCTTGGTCTTGGGCGAAAGAGGGGAGAGAGAAGAAAAGTGCGGCAAGCGCAACGGGATAGAGTGTCACTGTTGAAGGGCTTTCAGTTTCTCGCAAGCCAAGGTGGAGGCGGCTTCATAGGCTTTACCGCCGTCGATAGATTTTCTAACTTTGCTGGACGCATCTTGGGTGAGCTCGGTGCGATCGCTGGACCGAGGTTCGTCGATGTAGAGGCAGCCCTGTTTGTCGGCTTCGCAATCAAAAGACATCGTTCCCAGAATGTCTGTTCCTGCGATGGGACAAGCGATAGTGACTTTACAGTGAGTTTTCGGAGCGCGGAGGGAATTGCCTGCACTGCGCAAGTAGCATGTCGGTGGATCTTGGGAATCCGTTTCAGCAGCTCGGACGGTGGTGGCAACAGCCAGTAAAATGACGGAAATCAGCTTCATGGAACACCTCTTTCAGAAAGCTTGAAGGCTCGTAACACATTGAGTCAAAAGAGAGAAGGGGGATTCCGCGGGTGAGATGTAAAGTTTGTGTAATAAATGGAGGGGGTTCGCTGCCTGGCGACTTTTATTGTTGAGCTGAGTCAGTGACGCCGAGCTTCTTTTTGGCAGGCTCGCCGGGTTTTTGACAGCAGAATTATCTGCCCAAACCCCCAAGAATCTTTCAGGAATTCATAGGGATCCGGCGATAAGAATACTGGAGCTACACACCTGCTAGTCATCATTGGCGTAGTCGTAGTTATTGTTTCGGTATTCGGGGGCTACCTCATGGAGGGAGGGAAGATCCACGTCCTTTTCCAACCGGTCGAGTTGTTGATCATTGGTGGGGCAGCGTTGGGCTCTCTCTTGATTTCTGCGCCTGTGACTTTAATCAAAAAAATTATTTCGCAAGCAATCGGAACTATCGCGGGACATTCTGCCAGTCGCGATGAATACACACAAGTTCTGCTTTGCTTGTATGAGATATTCAAAATCGGTAAAGCAAATCCACTTGCTCTAGAACCCATCGCAGAAAATCCGAAAGACAACGAAATTTTCAAACGCTATCCGTTTGTGCTCCACGACCCTCACATGGTCGACTTCATCTGCGACACTTTGAAAATGCAAGTCAGCTCGCCGATGACCCCCTTCGATCTTGAAGAACTTTTGGATACCGACATCGCGACGGTTCATCACGATGATGCTCAAGCTCCTGCCACGGTCACACGAATCGGGGATGCGATGCCTGGTTTGGGGATCGTCGCCGCCGTCTTGGGGGTCGTGATCACCATGGGTAAGCTGACCCAAGGTAAAGAAGTCATCGGTCATAGCGTCGCTGCAGCGTTGGTCGGAACGTTTTTGGGGATTTTGGCATCGTACGGATTCATGCAGCCGTTAGCCGCAAAGATGGAAGCGAATCTCGAAGGGCACACGAAGATGTATAATGTCATCAAAGTGGCTCTGATCGCACTGGCTCGGGAAGCTCCTCCCAAGGTCTGCGTCGAATTTGCTCGCCGATCGATTCCTATGCACTTGAGACCCAGCTTCAAGGAAATCGATTCTCAAACTTCTTCAGCTGGAAAGAAGGCGGCATAATTCATGGCGGCTCCTAAAGGTGCAGTCATTATCGTTAGAAAGAAAAAGGGCGGCGGCCATGGGGGACACCACGGCGGCGCTTGGAAAGTTGCTTACGCCGACTTCGTTACCGCGATGATGGCTTTTTTCTTGGTGATGTGGCTCATGGGTGTCGACGAAGAAACCAAAGCCGAAATCGCCGGCCATTTTAATGGAACTTCGCAAGCCGAGATTAGCCCCTTGAAGATTCCCATGGATCAGCCCAAGGGTGGAAGTCAGCTCGAGCCCTTCGTTCAAACTCAAACGGTATCCGGACGCACGGTGGATTTACCCGTTGGCCGATTCGTTCCGCCTACTTCTCCGGAAGTCGACTTGCTCGCTATCGTGGATGAGATTGAAAACAGTATTTCAGTTCAGCTTGGAATGACTCCTGAAAGCCCCACTCATTTTGAATCTCGTTATGAGAAAAAGGGTGTGGTTCTCAGAATCGTCACGCCAGAGTTCTTTGCTCATGGAAAATCGGAAATCATTCCGGACATGTCACCGGTTCTCTCTAAGCTAGGAAACCTATTGGCCAAGTATAAGAAGCATAAGATTCGTATTGAAGGTCATACGGAACCCACTGAAGAATCGGAATCCGATCCGTCGGTCGGTTGGAAGCTTTCCACTGCAAGAGCGCAGTCTGTGGTGCAGTTCTGGTTACAGAGAAATGAACAGTGGGATCCGCGCCGAATTCAACTCGCCGGCGCTTCTTACTACCATCCGATTGGCGATAACTCGACCACCACGGGTCGAGCGACAAATCGGCGAATTGAAATCACCGTGCTTCCTGCAGATTCGCAATAAATTATTCTTTGAAGTGAAACGTCAGCGTCTGAGGCTGCCCGTTTCTTACGAATTGAATTTCCATATTTCCAGGTTTGTTGAGGTACTCGAGCATGGCTGAAGGATTCGGCACAGTGGCCATCGATTGACCATTCACAGTCGTGATGACGTCACCCTTCTTGAAGTTCAGCTTTTCAAAAATACTCCCCGATTCCACGCTCACAATTTTGAAGCCCGCAGGTGTCGGAGTCTTCTTTTTTTCTTTCGCGTGAATTTCAGATGAAGTGAGCATCACTAATGAAAGGGCAACTGCAGCTGTTAAGAAATGTGAATTCATGCGGCCACTCGTAGCACGAATGTTCATGTCAGGGAATGTGGATTTCGAGGGAATCTGGGTTTAGTATTCTTGCAAAAGGGGCGTGTATGAAGTGTCCAAACTGCAAAGAATCTAAACTGGTGATGTCCGAAAGAAAAGGTGTGGAGATTGATTACTGTCCAGACTGCCGCGGTGTTTGGTTAGACCGAGGAGAGCTCGACAAGATTTTAGAAAAATCAAAAGAGGCAGATCAACCGCCTTCTCATCGAGACGACAAACACCACCCGCAGTCGCAGGGCGAGTATTACCAAAAGCCTTACAAGCGGAAGAAATCGATTTTTGAAGAGCTGTTTGATTAGAGGCTGACGAACGGCTTAAATCCGCCCCAAACCATGCGCATTCCGTCGAAGGGCATGTTCTCAAAAATCTCGGCGACCTTCGCGTCTTTGTGGATTTTCTTCATCACAGCATCGCGATGCGCGCGGGATTTGTATTGAATCCAAGAGTAGATCACGACTTCACCCGATTTGAGTTTCACGCTTCGGGGAAAAGAAGTGATTTTTCCTTTGGGGGTGTCGTCGCCCACGCATTCCACATATTTCAAAGCACCGTACTTGCGCCAGATCTTGCCTAAGACAGCAGCATTGCGCTGGTACTCTTTCAGTTTTTTGCGGGGAACAGGAGCCAGGAATCCATCAACGTAATAGTTTTTTGCCATAAAGGGAGTGTAGCTGAAACTTAGGGACGTCGCCATTGAATTTGAGTGGGATCACGGACGTCAAACTCAAAGACTAGGTCGTCGCAAGGCTCCGCTGGATAGAACTTCCGGCAAGCTTCCTCAATCTTGAGATTTTTCCAGGCTGCGTCGAATCTCTTTTTGTCGGCATCACTCCAGTAGTTCGGGTTGCGAGTGCCGTCGGGTTTCAATGGGCTTTTGAGCTTCTTTTCTGCTTGGGCCATCGTTTTCAAAAACGTGGGGTTTAGGAGTCCTTTGACTTTGCATGAGCCCTCTTGAGGGGCGTATCGTTTTGCGTTCACAAAGAAGGAGAGGATCTTAGGAGCGACGACATTGCCAGCTTGAATCTCGGTTACTCGGCCGTTTTTTATGGCAGCCCCTAGGAGTTGCAGAAATTTCCCCTGCCGTGATTCTAGTAGCACCGTTTGCACGGATATTTTTCCATCTTGAATGTCGAGAACCTCGCTGTTCAATTCTGTATGCTGCTTGAGATAGGCTTGAAGATCGGCGTAGTGGTGGTCGCAGTCGTCTTCGGCGGCGTGAGTGGGAAGACCGCTGCTGAGTAGAATTCCGATGGTTAGGATGAGTTCGAATCTCACCGTCAAAGTATATCAGATTCAATTTTTTGCTTAGAAAAGCAAACAAAGGCAATGGAGGACAAGGGGGGCTAGGATTTGTCTTCTTGCTTAGAGGCTCGGCACGCGCGTGCCTCGGGCGAGATTCGGCCACTACGTTCGGTCGCTTCACGCTCCCTCACTGCGCCGCCCCTCGTCCGACTCCTTTGGAGTCGTCCGCGGGTCGCGTCCTTCGCTTCGAATCCTAGCACCCCAGCGTGCTTCGAATAGTCGATTGGTTTGTCGGAGATTTTTTATTTTGAGGGAGTTTAATCTTTTTTAAATGGCTGGTTTGATTGGGACTGAATAAAATCCATTACTTACTGCCCGTTTTGTCCTATTGTAGGACAAGCACCTGCGTTAAACAACGCCTATTTCGTGGGGTTTTTTTAAATTTTCAGCAAAATAGGACAACTCGCGAAATGTCAGGAAATAGCAGTGAAGAAAATTTGTGACGAAGCCCTTGAAGGAGCAACATCCCCTTTCAGAAGTAAGGAACTCCGCTTGATAAAAAGTCGTCGGATAAAGATTTGATCTCAAAATCCTTGGAAGACCTTCAGACTGTAACGATACGAGTGGGCAACGCATGATGCAGTGGATTCTCCTTGCCGGAGCTGCGCTCGGTGGTTCCACGCTTGCTGGCATCACTGGGTTCGGCGGCGCTGCTGTTCTTCTTCCGGTTCTCGTTGCGATTTTCGGCGTTAGGGACGCCATTCCGATCCTCGCGGTCGCTCAACTCATTGGAAACGGAAGCCGAGTTTTCTTTCACCGCCACGAGCTGGATTGGAAAGTGGTCCGCTATTTTTCAGTCAGCGCAATTCCTAGTGCTCTGATCGGCGGATTTTTCTTCGCAAAAGCTCCCGCTCCTGTCCTCATTCGGTTCCTCGGGCCATTTCTTCTGCTGACTGTCCTTTGGCGCTGGGTTGGAACCAAGCGGGTTAAGAGGATGCCTGTACGGGGATTCATCGGCGTTGGACTAGGCTTTAGTTTTCTCTCAGCCCTAGTCGGAAGTGTTGGTCCCTTTATTGTGCCGTTCTTTCTTGCCTACGGTCTTGTAAAAGGTGCGTTCATTGGGACCGAAGCCCTCTGCACCGTTGTCATGCACGTCTTTAAGATCGCCGCCTACCATCAGACCTCACTTCTGACCGAGAAGATGGTCTATGTCGGGCTCGCTGTGGGACCGGTCATGATTCTGGGATCCTGGCTTGGGAAGCAAATCGTAAAGAAGCTGCCAGAGCGTGTTTTCCTCGTTCTCGTGGAAGCGACCCTAGTTCTTGCGGGGCTAAACTTTCTCATTCGTGGCTGACGACACAAGACAAATTCCCTTTACATCGGCCCAGTAGGACAAGCATTTGCGTCATGCAAGGCCTATTCGGCTGCCCTGTTTTAGGCAATGACCTACTTCTTCTTGCGAATGCTCTACTTTTGTATATACTTAAATAGGTGTTTGAGCGGGAAAGTCGTAAAGCAGCCAGGAACCTTGAAAAGCATGGCGTGAGCTTTGAAGAGACGATGAGCTGCTCTCACTCAAAATCAGAAGACCGGTATGTTGCAATCGCGAAGTCAGAGCGAGGTCGAATTCTGACTTTTATTTTTACAGTGAGGAGAAGCAAAGATGGCAAAGAAAAATTCCGCATCATCAGCTCGCGGTGTGCCAGCAAAAAAGAGCGCAAAGTCTATCCTCGATCGTAAGATCGATTTTTCGGACATTCCGGAACTATCCGGGAAGCAGCTTGATGCAATGAAGCGCTTGGGTCGCCCCCTACTTGGGAGCGCGCCGCGAAAACTTATCGCCGTGAGAATTGACCAGGAAACACTTAAGGGTATTCGCCGTGAGGCCAAAGAGAAGCGCACGGGCTATCAATCGCTCATCAATGAGATTCTCGCCAAGCACGTCAAAATAAGAGCCGCGTGAAAAATACGGACCCCCTCGCTAACTATAAGAATGATTTAATTTACAAGGATTCTAAAAGTCTTAAAGGGGAACTCCTGCTTCCCGATCTTGACTTGGCATTGCTACTCCGTTGGGCAACAAAAGAGGGTCATTCGAGCTGCTTTTTTCTTTGCAAAATCGGCTCACTTTTCTGACCTTAATCCAAAATGGATAGAGGGTTCCAACTCCAGTGTCAGCAGGATTTGATCTACTTTTCACTTCAATGTTGGTTGCACATCGCTGACTTTATACCCTGGCGGGATTTGAGAATGGTGGGCGAAATGCCTTTTTTGAAATCTGAACTCGTGTACGTGGATTAGGATTCGCCTTCCGGTTCTCGCGCTTCATCTTTAGTACGCCGGGCCCTTCAAGGAGTTGGAGCAGCTTTTTCATTGAGGCGAGAAGCAGTACCCGATGGAAACGACAAATCCCTGGATCGCAAAACTATTAATCCCGGCTAATCTGCCAACTTTGTAAAGGTAACCAGTTTGCAATCGAATCGCATTTCCTTTGGTTCGCGCTAACCGAATATCTGCGCCTGCTCCAATGACGTAGCCATACATCAGGGAATTCGTGTTATTGGTCGTCGTCGAACTGCTTCCGAGTTTGAGTAAGTTCCATCCCAAAATTCCGTCTGCAGAAATGTAAGGAGTAATGTTTCCTTCTGCGAAGGGAGAAATTTGCACGCCAACTGCGAATCCCCCTCCATAGAGGCTGTAGGAAGTCTGAGTGCCAGAGATTGGAGCTACGCCAGAAGCGGCTTCGCCAAATATTCCTAAAGTGGGGCGGAGAAGTCCTTTTTTGGGCTGCGCCTGCAGGCTAAACGAAAAACCTGTCGTTCCCGCTAAACTACCAGTTGTTCCTCCGCCGTAAAAAGTTGCTCCGCCCATCACGATGGCCGCAGCCCGCTCTTTGGTAAATGCAAAACCCATAACGGGACACAGCGTCACGAGAACAGCGGACACCAATAACGGGAGAGTTTGAAGACACCTCATTACTATTACCGTTCGGCAGAACGAACTTGTGAGTTGACAAAAAACAAAAGGTTAACAATTTATTACATTTAGAATATTTAACAAGCTGTTATGAGAGATATAACGCCCTATGTCGTATTCCGCCCTTAACTATTAACTAAATAATTACGATATAATATTGGTGGTATCGAAATGCGCGGAGGAAGTAAAATGCCCAGGTCAAGATTTTTTTTGGTTTTGACTCTTAGTTCTGTCGCCTTTAGCTGCGGTAATTTGGACGTACTCACCCCTTCCGGAACCAGTGGCCCATTCCTCTACGTCGCAAGCGGGACCTGTTACGGTGGAGGCGTCGCCGTGAGCACTGCCTCTAACACGATTACTAAGTTTGATTTGGCCACGGGGGCCTATGATACTCTACTGGTAGATTACAACTCATTTTCTCCATCCGACTCGCCAGTGGGCATGGTCAACTATAGCTCATCTCAAATTTTGGTTTTGGTTGAAAACGCAAGTGGTCGCAGAATTGATCTTGTAGATAAGACCTATTACAACACGGTAACGACCTATTTGGTGAATAGTACGGCCATGAGCGCACAGCTTCGAGGCATATTTATGTCGCCGGATGGAGGTTTATTGGTTAGCAAAGGTACGGCTCTTGAGAAATTTTCTTCTAACAAATCTCGCATCACCTCTGGGGCCAATCCTTTTGTTAGCGCACCGGCAGGTTCCTGTGCCACCTCGACCACATTAATCTCCAGCATGACCACGCTCTCAAATGGAAAGATTCTCTACGCCCACGCGGCAGCAACTCCGAACAACAAATTTGGTGTCATTGCAGCCACCGGATACAGCGTGTCTGCTGATTGTCTCTCCTCGCAAACGGCTCCTAGTACTACGGCTCTGCCCACTGGGATCATGATGCATACGAGCGGAAAAATACTGGTTGCCTATGGAAGCACGACTGCAGGATCAAATTATGTTTACTCTTACGACATCAATCCGACGACTAACGCGATCTCTAATACCGCAGTTGCATTTTCGGACTCGACCATCATCAATGGTCCCTCCGCTATGGCTCTTGATTCGTCATCCGGCAATGTCTATGTCGCGAATGCGTTGAGTACCTCGAATACCATTGAAAAGTTTACTTATGCCTCGGGCGCCTTAACTCGCGTTGGAACTAGTCCGTATATCCCGTCCCAAATTTATACTCGTTGCGTAACGAGTATGATGGTTTCTACAAATTAGAACTCATTTCACGGCCCTGGGGCCGGCTCCATCACAGTCAAAAGATTGCCTTCTTTTTTTTTTTAATACTTTACAAAAGATCCCGATAACTAATGCATGGGGAACTGCATTAGGGTCCTTTGCTTATTTAGCTTAATTTTTATTGGAGAGCCAAGGGCGCAGGGTATCGACGTCGTTGATTACATTTCTTTGGCTAAGAGCGCCGAACGCTCCAATGATTTCCGCACAGCTCTTTCAATTTACCGTCGGCTCGCTCAGAGAAGCGAGTATCGGGAAGAAGCGATTACAGGCCAGGTTCGCGTACTATTAGCGGTAGGCAACCCAGATCAAGCTCTGGCTATGGTCAATGAGTTATTGGAAGATCAGAATCCGTTTAGGGCAGAGGCACGGTTTCTTAAAGCCAAGTGTCTAAAGGCTTTCGGAAAATCGGAAGATGCTCTTGTCGAAGTAAGCCGTGCTGAAAAGTTGCGGGGGGACTACCCAGAGGCTCTTATCCTACGGGCCGAGCTCCTCTTCAGTTTATCAAGACATATTGAACTTGAAGAACTCTTGGCTTCACGCAAACAGAAAGGTAAGAGTTTAGACTTAATCCTTTTAGCGGCTAGGAATGCCGAGGCGTTGGGCAAGACCACATTCGCCATTAGTGATTACTTACGAGTGCTTTTATCTGATCCCAACAATTTAGCCGCACTTGAAAGTCTGGGAAATATTTACCTTAAAACCCATCAGGCAAAAGAAAGTCTTCGCATTTTCGAACGTATCGTGACGAGCCACCCCTCCAATTTGGCTGGTTGGAATGGGAAGATGGAAGCATTGGTGGCATTGGGACGCTTAGGCGAAGCGCAAACTGTTGGAACGAAAATTGTTGAACTGGAACCTTTGATAACTAGTCCGCGCTTGCGCTTAGCAGAGATTTACCTTCAGTTGAAGCAACCCGACAAAGCCGAAGATTCATTGCGAGAGGTGTTGAAAATAGAACCTGCCTCTGACCAGGCGACCCGATTGCTATTTGATCTTTATATCAGCCAAAAAAAGCTGGAGGCAGCGGGTTCCTTAGTTGCTGTTTATAATGAGAGGGCTCCGGACCAGTCCTGGGCCTCAATTGCATTGGCAAAACTTTACTTGTCTTTCAATCTGCCCGAACAGGCCTACGATAAAATTAAGAAAATAAGAACCAGTGAAGAGACTGACCCCGAGGTGGCTGTCCTTAAAGCGATTACATTTTATCAACAGAAAAAATATAAAGAATCGGCTGAAATTCTCCTTGGTGCTGAGAAAAGATATCCTGAGAACCCTGTTATCTCTTTTAATTTGGCTCTAACTCTAGAATCTGCCGGTGCAAATGAAGAAGCAGAAGCGAGATACCGAAAAATAGTGAATCATGCCGAGTTTGGACCTAAGGCGAGCGTCAACCTGGCACTATTAATGGAAAAAACTGGAAAAGTTAACGAGGCTATCAGCATTTTAGAACGAGCCAAGGTTCCAACGCACCTAGAGTTATCGACATCGAGAAAACTGAACTCACTAAAACGCAAGCTTGCTGGATCATTAGGAGGTGCCCCTAATGATCGGTAAATGGATGCGTATTTGTATTTGGGTAATGTTTGCTTTTTTCTTTTTTTTAGAACTTGGATACTCCGCCGACACCGTACGTGAGGAGACCATCCTTTCGGGCGAAACACTGGCAACTTTTTCGTATCGTATTTTTGGAACGCATCAACTTTGGCGTGAGATTTATGATGCAAACAAAAATAGACTTACTAGTCCTGATGTGGTGTCGTTAGGTACAAAGCTTCGAATTCCAGAGCTCCAGGAAATGGGTTTGTCAAAAAAGAGGCTTCGGTACGTTTTAAAAGTTTCTACAATTGAAGAAGTCAAAAACGGAATTCGTCGGCTCTTAGACACTGCTACTTCTCAGTTCGAGGCAATAGTTCCCCCACAGCCTGAAAGAGACATTGCTACAGTTGGCGATTCCTCACCCCGTGAGAGATCGCGGCAAATATTGCTTCCTGGATCTGAAAGATTAGCGAAAAATACCGTTGCCTTTGCACCTTTTGGACCTGCTTTGAGCAATACGGTTGCAGTCGGACCACCACCTTCATTGCAGACTAGCCCTTCTGCCACCAAGAATCCGAATTATCTATTCGAAGGATTTAGAGAGCAGGAGCTTCCCCGATGAAAGCGATTGCCGCTAGCCTTGTCGCAATTTTAGCTTTCGGAACGGTTGCATGGGCAGAGAATCCACAAAAAGTGAATATGGATAGCCTAAATCTGTCAGGCGAAAACTCTAAGTGGATCGCGCGAGTTTTCGGGGGTATGAGCTTACTAAACTATTCTTTGAATAGCTCTGGCCTGAGCTTGTCGGTACCTAATGGTTCGGGCGCTGTCTATGGAGCTGAGCTGCGACGACGTCTGAGTGAATCAGGGACTTATATTCGAGCCACTTTTCTGAAAACAGCTGTAACGTTAAAAGTCAGTGGCCTTTCTCCGTCCAGCGTAAACCAGGAGGTCACCAAAGTACGCTTTTTGTTAAGCGGGTATCTTTTTCAGTCCGACAGTGGCTCTTCCGTGGTGGATAAATTATCGCTCGGTTTAGGCGCAGAGCTTCTTCAGCAGTCAACCCCCCCAACGTCACCGAGTGAGGTCATGAGCTCTCTGAGCAGTACGAGGCTTCTTTTTCTCACAGAGTACATAAATTCACTTAAGAGTGACTTTCGTTTTGAGTTTCGCATTTCATTTGGCTTCCCAATTTCTCACTACGAGAAGAACCAAAATACGGGGTTTTATAATTTCGGATATTTTATCGAACCAGAAGTAGCTCTTACATACAGTATTACTGAAGTCCTTCAGGTCGGTGTATCTGCAAACGCGACATGGGAACAAAAGTTTTTTTCCGGTGCAGGTTCCAGGGGTACCCAGTCAGCCTCCGAACGAATTTTGCCAATCTCGGTTCCATTCGAGGTGCGTTTTAATTTTTAGAGGGGATTCTATGTTGAGTCAGAAAAATAATTTCCGTTCAGGAATGACGGTCCTACTAGTTCTCTTCCTGCTGGGTTGCGAGACTGAGATAAGTGGGGTACCTGACACCACCAATAGTGGGGGCACTAGTGATATTCGACGAATTGTAGCGGCGGGACCTTCTCTTAGTTTTAATTCATTTACCGGTGGAGTAAATGATATGGCTCTCGACCCGATTTCTCTGCGGCCCGCGGTGTCCTACTACGATAAGAATTCTTCATTCTCGGGAACCGCAGCAGTTGGGGGTCTCAAATATGCTTACTTGGATACTTTTGGACGATGGAACATCGAACTGGTGGACGCCAACTATGGGACAGTGGTGTGTGGCATAGCAGGAAGTTATTGTCTCGGAGCGCCTAATGCTGCTGCCGCTGGAACTGCGAGTATTATTCGCCTCGCATTTACCACAGATGGGCGACCTTCAATTGCCTATGTCTATGGCATGAGTCTCAACGGATCCGGGAATAAACAAGTGAGATATGCCGAGCGCTCAACCAGCGGGGAATGGACTATCACGGTACCATTTGCTTCGTCAGCTACGGCAGGCGCCACAAATGCCGCCAACACTGCCACTGTGGATGCAATCAAAGGGCTTACACTGAACTTCGATTCTTCTAATCGTCCTCATCTTACTTTTTCTTTTTATGCGCAGACCTTAGTGGGAAACAGTTTTATAAAGTACGCATTTAGAAGCACATCCGGTAGTTGGTCTGTCTCTGATGTAATGGCCTCCGTTTCCGGGGCCGGTACCATTACTGGGTTGACCCAAGGTGCAATGCAAGCTGGAGCGGTGATGTGTCCAGCAAACGGCATGTTGCTCTTAGCTACGCCATCGGTAGATGCGGCGGCTGGGTCGGGTAAACCCTATTTAATTCGATGCACAGCTTTGAATGCGAACGGGAGCTGCTCGACCTGGAGTCCCTTGTCGCTCTCTAATGGGTGCACAGGTGCAACCAGCTGCTTTTCCGCAGGAATAACAACAACCACCAATGCAGCGACCCGGATGGACATCACTATTGATGCAGCAACTCAGCGCCCCATCGTGGGTTTATACACGACTGCTACGCCTGCGAACACTTTGTACACCGCAACTGCTCCGCAAACTTGTGGAAACTCACAAACAGGAGCATCGGGATCCTGGGGAGCACCTTTATCGGTAGGAGCATCAAATGAAGGGCAAAACGGTTTCAGGCTAGCTTCTTCGAGTTCATCAATTAATTTAAACTTCATTTTTTATTTGGATAGCACGACAACGATTTTGGCAAACAAATCGACGGGGCCGGCTGGCGCATGGCTTGCTACTGGCACCACGATTGCCACGACCACTGTAGGCGCTGAGGGAGTGGGGGCTGTTTATGATTTTAATTCTGATGCCCTTTATGGTTCCTTCGCTCAACTACCAGCAGCAGGAGCAGGAGCAACAGGAAATGACATTGTTCTTTCTTCTGGCATCGCGGCAGACATTACCAACGGAGGCGCAGCTGGTTCTTTTGTACTCGACTATGTCGACAATTTAGTATCCTTATTTCCCACTACAGCTTTACCTGTTTTTGCGGCAGCAAAATCAAATTCGGGGACAGTAGGATACACATACTTTTTTCAAGACTCTACTGCAGGCGATATGAAGCTTTATTACGGTGTCAGGGGGGGCTCGGCTGGGAGTCCAACCTTTTCTCAAATTTCAGTGGTAAACATGGCAGAGAGTGTAGCAGGTCAGTTCGTTGGTTCTTATCCGAGCTTAGCCTATGACTCTAATAATTCTCCAGTTATCGCATTTTATAACGGACTAGCGGCTTCGCAGGCTCTTCATGTAGCTAGATCAGTGAATGATGAGTCCGGATTTTCCGTCACCGTCGTCGATGACACGAGTGCCAATGTAGGGCAATACCCTTCGGTCGCTTCGTCAGGCACTTCTTTAGGGGTCGCCTACTATGATGCCAGTGCTACTGGTTTAAAGTTTTCGCGTTTTTCTCCCGGCGGGGGATGGAAGAGGTTTAGCGTCGATGGAATGACAGGAACAGGTTCCTGCGGGAACGTAGCTAATGATGCAGGGAAGTATGCCACCCTTGCTTTAACTTCGACTGGACGACCAGTAATCGTATACCAGTCGGATGGTGCACTTAAACTAGCTTACGCGAGCGAGGCGTTAACATCGTCTACTTATTCATGGACTTGTTTATCTTTAGATAGTTCAGGAAACACCCGAGGAGAGGGAATTTCAATGGTCTTAGACTCAAGCGACTCTCCCCACATTGCTCACTTTGATATGACCGCAGGACAAATAAGGTATGTTGGATGCTCTGGACCTGTGGCTGGGTGTGTTTCTCAAGGATCCGGTGCATTTACGGGAGAAGTGGTTGCAGCATCCGGAACGTCTTCAAACATTGTGACTTCACCGAGTATTCAGGTGACCTCTTCAGGAAGAATCTACATCTCTCACTATTCAGCTGCCTTCCAGGGCCTCGCCTTACAATCTCGGCTAGTCACAGAGGCAGCTTGGACTGCCGAATACCTCGATCAGAACACTTCCGGTGGATCTTTCACTTCTTTGGCAGGGCAATACCCCAAGCTTCTCCTAAACTCATCGGGTTTGCCGTTAGTTTTTTATCGTACTGTCGATAATTTCTTAGGTTATCTTTCAAGGGAGTATCAATAGCGGAGTGGGATTTGCCTCCACACCCACTGGACTTGCCGGTTTTCGCCATCCTAGCTCGCTCAAAAACCTGCATATTCTAAGAGAGAAATTTAGAGAGAACACGGCTATCAAAAAAACGAGGGATTTTGTTCAAGACTTGGGTGGTTCCATTACTGAGTTGGAGTTAAAACTATGGTATCGAAGCGTGGTTTTCCTTCTTGGTCATGGTTTGGAGGGATACTTAGATGATCATCACGTATTTTTTAGTTTCGAGCCGAGGAGAGGAACACTACCACCAGGTCTACTCCAGTTTCACATGTCCCAATTCTCGACGATTTCCCAATTCAAACAATGGAGCGCCGATCTCTTCGGTTCCCTCTCCAGTCAAATTATCGAACAGGGTAGGATCGATCGATTAGATTTGTGCGTCAACCTTGCCATTCCGTATCCGACAATTTCACAGAGCATTAGTTTGCCAGGATGTAGAACTTTCGAGCGGTGGTCAAGCGACGGGGGACGCACCCTCTATATGGGAAGCCGGCCCTTCCTAGTTAGATTGTACGAAAAAAGTGGCGTCCCAATAGAGGACGTCGACTGCATTCCAAAGAATAGTCCAGCAGATTTCGGTCATATTGACGCGGTTAGAATTGAAATTGAGCTTCACGGAAAAAAAATACCAATCAAGACATTGTCTGAAGTCGACAAGCTACAGACAATTAGTCCTTTTGAGCGGTTGAGATTTCAACAGGTGTCGCAGGTACAGCTTAAGAGTTTGAAGAGTTCACATGTAGTTCAGCATTTTTTAAAAAGATCTGCTGAAATAGGTTTTGCTCCTGCGAAAAAGGAATTCAACTCTAGTAGTAACTTTTCGAAGACGATTGCTCCTTACATTGGCAAATTAGATATAGATCTTAATAAGATTTGGAAAAAACGTATTAATCGTTTTCTTGGTCTAAGAGCCTCCGAAAGGAGGCCTGCATGAAACCCAGAAAAATAAGCGGCTTTAAAACGAGTCTTAAGTATATTGGCTCCTATAGGGCTGTTGAAAATAAAATTAATTCACAGACCTTGTCCTTCACTCAGTTGAAACTCTCGGTTGAGTGGCTCGCAGTTCATCACGCAGCTCGAGTATCTTTGTCAACGGATTTTTCCTGATTACACAACGACTGTAGTCTCACAACGACGGCTGGCAGAGATCGGAAGCCCCGGATCCGTCGCATTCGCTTTTCGTTCTGCAAACATGCCGTAGCAAGCCAGCGCTGGAAGTGCGCCGAGTCCTGCCAACGTTTCACTCGCCTCAGGTCCTCTTCGAGCAGAGAATTTAAACTCTCGATCGGGTTTGTTGTAGAGAAAAATTTCCGGAGTTCAGCCGAGAGCCCCAGACGATGAAGCGCCAGGAGGTCATTCTTGGCCTCTAAAAAGCTGGCTAACGCAGAGGCGTTAAACTTCCCGAGCAGCTGCTCCAGTGAGGCCGCACACTCCAGGGCTTGAGTCAGATCTCTGGCCTCCCGAATGGCCCAGAACAATCCTGACGCCTCTTCGCTCTGTTTCGGCGTCAGCACGTCCGTGATATTTCGCCATTTGTGAATATGGCAACGGACTCGCACGGCCCGGCTCTGCTTTGGATCGTGCAACTGATATTTTTCATCCAAGGCTTTGTTCAAGCCGCTGCCGCCGTCGACGACAAACAGCAACTCACTTTCGGGCAATCCACGCCGCTCCAGATCGTCCAGAAGTTCCCGGCAGGCAGCCGAGTTCTCAGTCGAACTCTGATAAAGCCCGATCACATGTTTTCGCCCATCCGCTCCCACTCCCAGCGCGACGATGGCGCCGAGTTTGGAGAAACGTTTGCCGTCGATGAAGACGGCTATGATTCCAAATTCTTTGAGGCTTCGAGTACGAAGTTTTTCGAGCTGATTTTCCGTTGCTTTTACCCAGCTTTTTGAAACTTTGCTTTTACTCATTCCAAAGCTCGCAGCAATCTTCGGAAGCCCCTTCTCGTAATCGCGCTGACTGACGCGGCGGATCCCCTCCTGGAATACCTGCTGATCAAAAAGAGCGGGGTCTTGAAACCTCTCGTAGGTCGAGAGCGTGTGCTCGCCCTCGCTACCCCTGACGCGCGGCTTTTGCACTGCGACTTTCTGGCCTCCCAGATAGATCGATCCCGCCTGGGTGCCCCAGCGCGACAGTAGTCCCTCCTCACGAGCGTGAGGCTTTCCGCAGATGCTCGCGACCTCCCTCTCGCATTGAGCGAGAAACTCCTTCACCGCTGGCGGTAGCAATGTCGAGATGAGCAAGTGCTGGGAGTCGATCATCACGCCAGGCTCGAACCCTGGGACTTGTCCCGCCTCCAGTTCCTGGCAACTAATCGCGACGACTGGACGACGGGGCTTGCGCTTTTTATTGGCTAAATATATTTGGATAGACATGTTGAGTGGTTCCTTGTCTGGCCGGATTTTACGATCCAACCGGTTGAGTTTCTCTGACAGCGTAGTTGCCGAAAGAGTGAACCACTCAACTTCAAATTTCAACTGACCTTAAGACGACGTCAATTCACAAGATCTGAGGTTGTTTGGAAAGTACGGTCTTATCAGAAAAAGAGGACCCGACCTTTTTGTAGCTTATATTTTTAACGAGAGTAGGAAGCTCGCGGATTCTAAATTTTCTGATCTACTGCCATTTCCTCAAAAGATTGTTTTAAAAAAATCAGGCCTGGATTTCATGGTTCAGTACTTG
Source organism: bacterium (assembly GCA_019751945.1). Taxonomy (GTDB): domain Bacteria; phylum Bdellovibrionota; class UBA1018; order UBA1018; family UBA1018; genus JAIEMT01. Next base: position 74,868 of record JAIEMT010000003.1, on the reverse strand, counting down.
GAAGTTCCTTTGGAAACTAAGAGGCAGCTTAGAATGTCTCGTCGATATTGTTACTCGAATGAATTGTTGTTGAAATTGTTGGAGAAACCTGACCCAAAAAGAACCCCCGCCCCCCCTTCTGGTAGCCCTCTAAAAGGGAAGGGCGAATCGGTCCCGCCGGACAACCTCCTCATAGACTATCTTCTTGAAGGAGGACGGGTTGGACTTACCTTGGATTTTGCGACCATACCTCTTGAAAAAAACAAGAAGGGTGGCTAACCATGGGGCCGTTCTTTGAAAACCAACACTATGTAACCAGGAAGCGGCTTGCCGAACTCTTGTCTGTTTGTCCCAGCTATATCAGTAAACTGATGCGTTACGAGGGACTTCCTCATTTCAAGATCGGTAGAGCCGTAAGATTTTCGGTAAGAGAAGTCACGGAGTGGCTCAAAAAAAGGAGCAAACCGTGAAGAAACTAAATCCAAAACAATACGAAGGAAAGAATCGTATTTATAGAGCAGTCATCGGAGCGCCGAGGATCTCTCGTTTATATGTCTGGAACAATGACAGGAAAGAATACCTTCTTCCAATTTCTGGAAAGTATTATTTAGCTAAAAAGTATGAACCTGATGCTAATGGCAAACCAATTCGTATCAGTGAGTATTTTTCAACTTTAGAGGAAGCCAGAAAGTGGCAGGCTTCGCAGGAAACTCAAATAAAGGCAGACGGGGTTTTAACTGATTTAGGACCTGTTCTCGGTACGCTGATTGAAGAATGGAAAACGAGAATATTTCCGACGCTCGCGGAAAGTACAAGAGTAGCCTACGAAAAGATTGTGAATCTTTACTTTCAGCAGTTGATGGATTTGCCAGTTCTCAAAACTGATTCAGCAGCAATAGATCGATGGATTGATTCCTTGAAGGACCCAAGAGGATCCTTTATGAAATCTGTTCGCAGAAAGTCATTTGATCACGAGCTTTCGTTATTAGGGACGATTCTCAAATACTATGGCGAGTACTATGACGACTCCAGATACAGGTACCCGATCAAGGAGAGACACCAGAAGGCCGTTAAGCTGAACCGTGAATCGAAACCTAAATCTAGAGATCTTACCGTCGAAGAGTTCTCGGGATTTTGTGAAAAGCTTCGAGAGCAGCCAAATGGAGAGATCTTTTCGGCAATGGCAACTGTTCAATATTTTCAGGCTTTGAGAATTTCTGAGGTAGCAGGGCTTTTTTGGGAGGACGTATCTTTTGTCTAGCTTTTTTCTATCCGGACTTTTGACGCAAAAATTTAGTGGAGATTTTTCATTCGTTCCTCGCGGTTGAGCGATTTTCGATCGGCGCGGGCATTTTCGATTTTTTCCCGACGTTCGTTGAGCACCTGCCCACCACGCCCAAAAAACATATCCGCTGGTCGCAAAAAATTGATCCCAGCATGCAGCCGTTGGTGATTGTATTCGTAACTGTACTTGTTCAAGATTTCCCACGCCTCGCTAAAGTCGCAAGGTTGACCGGGACGAAGCGCTTCTTGTTTGACGGTGCCATTCATTCGTTCGATCTTCCCGTTGGTTTGCGGGTGGTTTCTGCGCGTAAATATTTGTTGGATTTCCAGTTTTTGCAAAAGTCGTTTAAAATCGTGACTGATAAACTGAGATCCATTGTCGTTGATCAGCCGTGGCCGTGCATGTGGATATTTTTCTTTCACACGTTGAACAAAATTTTCAACTGACCCGCCAAGCATGTCCGTCATCAGCTCCCAATCCAGCAGATACCGGGAGTAGCCATCCAACATCATAATCAAAAAATAAAAGATTCCACCCACTTTGATGTACGCAATATCCGTGTGCCAGTGATAGTGAACGTACCTGGGTTTGTGACGATATTCTTTTCCAGTTTCGCCGTTGTCGACTTTGTTCCATCCCTGAAGCCGATTGTGGGCAGATAAAATATCGTAGACCTTGCTTTCCGATAAAAACGCTACGTTCGCATCCACCATCTGCCAGGTGAACTTGCGGTACCCGATGTCTGGGTAAAGATCCCGATATGCCAGCACTGCTGCAATCTCATCGGGACGAACCGAGGCGGCGCTTACAAACGGGGGCTTTTCTGCATCCATCGTGGGCTCTTTTTGCCAGTCATAAAACGTGGATTTTTTAACCCCATACCAAAGCAGCAAATCTTCAAGCTGCAGCTCACACCTATCCTGTTGCAAAACAACATCAGCCACGATTTGCGGTCTGATTGCCGGGGGAACTTCTACAAAAGTCCCGAAGCCCCAAGATTTTTTTTTAACTCAATATTTTCCTGGATAATTTCGGTGATTGCAGACTGCATTTTCTGAATTCTTTTTTCCTGCTCATCAATTTTACGAAGTTCTGCCTTGGTGGGGCCATCATCAGATTTTTTGAAACCCTCCAAAGCTCCACTCAGAAACTTCTCCTGCCACTTGTAAAACTGCGACGGAACAATGTCGTACTTTTTGCAAATATCGCTTATCGAAGTCTTCGTCGTCATTTGCTCTTTGATGACTTTAAACTTCTGGTCTGGCGATAACTTTTTACGTGGGGTATTCTGATTTTGTTGGTCCATTCGCTTCACTCCTTTGACGCGGTTTAAAAGATTAAATCATCCTTTAAATGATCGCGTCAAAAGTCCGGTTAACAAAAAAGCGGGACACTTTGTTGCAGTCCGACCCTAAGAGGTCTCGACTCAAAGTTGTGCGATATGTCTCATGGCCCAGAAAGAAGGGGCTCTTGTCTGCGGTAAAATCAGGTTTCAAAAATTCCTATTCCAATAAAGGGATTAAGGAACATCCGATGTTTCCACAGACCTACCGTGCCTTAGAGGCTTTGCATGTTTCAGGAGCCAAAGGACTGATCTTTGAATCAGGAGGAAGACATTTTGAGTATAGGCAGATTCAATACGCCTATGACCAAGCCTTCAGAAGTGCGGGACTGCCGTATACAGGCACTCATGTTTTGAGGCATGGAGGGACTCGAAATCTCTATAACGAAACCTCTGACCTCGAAGTTGCAAAGCAGCTTCTTGGCAATTCATCGGCACAGTCAGCGTATGTGTATGCAAAACGCCAAGCAAGCGCGCTGACAAAAGTCTCCGACCGAAAGTGGGAGGCTGAGGTGATCGCAATTGATCGCAAAAATGTAAGTCCTGAAAAAACTCTAATAAAAATAAGAGGAGATGAAAAGTTGGCTGGGGTGCTAGGATTCGAACCTAGGAATACTGGAATCAAAATCCAGTGACTTACCGCTTGTCGACACCCCAACCTCACATAGTCACATTGGATTGAAATCCTTAGCTAACAAGAGAGGGGGCTCGGGACAAGCAAATTCTTGCGCTCCCCGCCAGAGTCCTGGAGCGGCTATTGGGACGGTGTGCCTTGTATTTGAATTGGGGGCGGGATAATCGGCGCCCAGGAAAATTTCCGGGGGGGAACTTTCTTGAAGGAATCCAGGGGGAAGTACAGCGGCGGCATCGCCGTTGCTGTAGGATTATTTGTATTATCGGCCTGTGGGCAGGGCAATCCAACGCAGAAGGCGGTGGATGAACTGGTCTCAGGCGAAACCATTCGTCGACTCAACGAAATCAACCAAAAGTGGAGAGCTACGGACTACGTACCGGGAAGTGACCGGTTTGAGGTCGTGACTCCGCAGGCGCCCAGTATGGGGGTAAAGACCCCGTCTGAGTGCCGATCTTTGATTCCGTTTGATCCGGCGGCAAGCACTCGACAGAAGCAAGCTGCACTAGTCTCATTACTGTTTTGCACACACGACTTGCTGGAGCCAGCCGATGACGTTACTCGGCTGGCTTTCCAGCATTTTCAGTTTTTTAGATTACCGGAAGATCAGAAACCGCTTTCTCGGCTGAGTTTAAAAGAACTGGCGGAGTACCTGGGTGGGCATCAGCCAGACAATTCGCTTCTGAGTCGGATGCGGCAGGATTTAAGTCAGCTGGCTCGCGCCCGCTATGAAGACTCCGAACTAGACGAGCTTCATGCCTTGTCCGTTCAGCGCCAAAAGGCATTGAAAGAGGCCAGCGCTCGCGTGGTGGATTATTTAAAGCAGAATCGGGCTACGCTGGAAGCCTTTGCTCATTTGGATAGAGTGAAAGCGCTTCTGCGTGCTCTCGATGTTACCGAGCCCGATCGACTCTGGTTTGAAACCGTTGCGGGAATGCCGGAAGTTCAGAAGAACTTCTCGCTCCCCACGCCGTATACTATTCCAGATATTTCGGCTCACACGGGCTACCTGCTCTGGGGAGCGCTCTTGCCCGCCACGCCGGACGAAATTTTTACACCGATTGATTTTCAAAAGCGGCACCCGCTTTTCTCCCTGGTCGAAGAATATCTCGATCGCTTTGTTCTAGGGAACACGGTTTTCGCTTCGGCGGTCGCGGATTATAAAAAAGCGCGCGACAGTGATAATCCGGAGTTGCCGGTACACCCCGCAGCGGCTTCTGATGCTGTCCGAGTGGCGTTCATGGATTCCGGTGTCGACTTCCAAACTTTTCCAGAGCTCGGAATGTTCATGGGTCAGGGGAAGAGCGGAGAAATTTCTTCGATTGATGCCACCGATCACGACAGCAACGCTTGGTTGCCTGGAGATTCGGGTGGTCTTTTTGGTCACGGAACGGGAACGATGGCCAGCTTGCTCACGTTGGTGGGTTCGCTTTCCAAAGAAACGTTGGAACAACGTAAAGTCGATGTGGCGATGTGGAAGGTGCAGTCGCTTCGACAGATCTTAGCGGGCCAACAAAATTCCGGAAATCACGAGGGTCGTGGAACTTGGCGTGGGGTTTTTGCTGGCACTTGGGATGCCATGGTTTCGGCAATGGATGCGCCGGTAAAACCGCGCATCGTATCCCTTTCGATGTCCTTCATGATGCAGCCCCTTCTTCGCTCCATAAAAGACGACCAGTTCTTTCAAAATACCCCGTGGCTCTGGGTAATGAGTGCAGGGAACAGTGGTTTGAGTTTGGACAGCAATAAGCTGCCGAGTTGTATGTTGGATGTACCGGCGCAGAATCGGCCGCTCTCCAGAATTCTCTGTGTGGGGGCTCTGAGAAGAGCGTCGCAATCGCTCTCGGGCTTTGATGAGGTTGCTTCTTACTCGAACTACGGATCGCCGGTGGATATCTATGCGTACGAATCTTATGACAAACGTTGCGTGGGAGGAACGTCGTGTTCCACTCCAGCGATTTCTGCTGCTGCCACTTTGATTTTGGCAAAGTACCCCGCTCTGACCGAAGAACAGGTTCGACAGGTGTTATTAGAATCGGCTGTGACTAAGAAGCTGCTGAAGCGAGAATTGAATTCAACAGGTGGGATTGAGATTCAGGTGAGAGTGTTTGATCCGGAGACGATGATGGATCAAGCGTATGCGAAGGCGGCCAAGATTTTAGGCCTGGCCGCCCCGCAGTGACTTACCCCTGGACTTCGTTCAGATTGATACCGATGAGCGGCCACGTTCCGCGTTGCTTCGCTAATGAATGGATGTAGTCCGACAGAGGAACTACTTTCATGGCGCCGCCTTCGAGAGCGTGTCGCAGATAAACTTTACCGTCGACGCGAACCACGAAACCTTGGTGAGTGATGATCACCGGCCATTTCGGGTTGTTCTTGCGAACCATGTTGATCACCGTTCCGTTCGGAATGGAGTTCAACACTTTGTCAACATCAGCAACCGGAATGTAGCGAACTTCAGCGTACGTGGTTTGTGACCAAGATTTGTCGGTCGACGAAGCGATGCTTCGAGAAACTTTGCCTTGTTTCACTTGCGCGTTCAGCCAAGCTGCTTTGTGAACTTCTTTTCCTTCCGTTTGGTAGGAAACACCGGCTGCACGGCCGACTTGAGCCGTGATGTCGCGAAGAATGCCTGCGTTCATATTGTTCGGGAGCCAGTCCGCTTCCGGAAAATGATTGCGGGTCAAGAAGGTCGGCTCCGAGTTCTTGTAACGAACTGCCAAGAGATTCGGATAGAACTCATTCGGATTTTTGCTGCGGGAAAGAGCGACAACCGTTTCAACAAAAGTGGTGCAATCAAACTTGGAGGGAACCAACGCGGCGGTATCGCCGATCTTTGGAGCCGTTCCATATTTCATGATCTTGGCTCTCATGCCATCGGTGTTTGCCAATGCGCGAGTCCAGTGAGCCACACGGTCGCCCATGTTCATTCCCATGGTTTTCGCAAATTCCGCCGGCATTTTTCCGGTGAAGGCGGGGGCCTGAATCGATACGCCCTTCGAAGTTCCGAAGTGGAACGCGAAGACCATCGCGACTAGTGCAGCTGACGCCGTACCGAAAACATTGCGGGGGTCTTTGAAGAATTTTTTCATTTTGGGTGTCATCATCGAGGCGACTGTAGAAGTCACGGTCGAGGTGAGTCCGCGCCACGTGCGCGAAACCGATTTCCGGCGAGCTTTCGACTTCAGTGTCTTTCTTCGAACTTTGGTCTTTTTTGCTTTCATGGTAATTTTACCGTCCTAAGGACGCTATCGGGACGGTTGAATGAAAACTTTACAGTTACTGTTCTTTTTTTTGACAGCAGCAGTCGGTGGGGTAGTGAGCAGCTGCGCGACATCGTTCGTGAAAGAGGCGCCAGAACTCTATCGCATGCTCGACGCGGATCAGAAGAAAGTCTACGTCGCGTACTTTCCCGATCTCACTCGCGCACAGCGTAAAGAGCTTTTGGAAACTCAAGGTAGCTTCTATCCGTTGCTTCGAGAATGGGGAATGGAGACGCGCTTCTATCAACGTCAAGGTGGCTCAGCTCCTTATTATCGAGGGCTCCCAGAAAATCACAGCGTTCAGACCGTCGAGATTTTGTCGGACCCAGAAGACCCGATCTACCGAGGAAAGAAGGCCAAGCTGCGTGCAGTTTTGAAATATGCGGATGGTCGGAAGACCGATGTCACTGACGAAGTGACTTGGGTCGTGGTTCCTCATCGCGCTCGACTCAGCGACAACACTTTGACGTTTGGATGCGTACATGCCGATGTGGGTGTGGAGGCCGATTGGATGGGAGCACGAAAAGGGACGCGAGTCATTCGTCTGAGAAAGGCGCTCACTCGGTTAGATGTTCGCTTGGCCCCGGCCTCCGTGGGTTCGGCACACAGCGAGTATCTGAAGTACGAAGCGATTGCTTCCTGTGAAGACGGCACGAAAGAAGACGTGAGCTGCGCTGCGGATTGGGAAACCGATAGTAACGATGTGAAACAGACGGGGTGTGGGCATCTCCATCTGCTCGAGGCCACCCGCAAAGACGATACTCAGATTAAAGTGGCAGCCCGTTACGGCAATTTGACTTCGGTATCGGCGTTAAATATTCCGGCGCGAAAGAAATAGAGCTGATCGAACCCTATTTTACTTTTCGCTGACCTTGGATTGGCCGAGCAAGAACTTCACCGTCTGTTCTTCGCGCAGCTTGTATTCCAGGTCTTCCAAGAACTTCGGATTCTTATTGTAGTAGTCCTTCAAGCGATCCACTTCCACTTTCATGGAGGCAGCAATCTTGTCGATTTCAGAATCGACCGCACCTTGTTCGAGTTCGATGTTTTCTTTCTTCGAAATCGCTTCGAGCAAGAGGCTGGAACGAACCTGGGTTTCAGCGCGTTTCTTTAAATTTTCGAATTCAGAACCCAGCATCTCTTGGATCAGCTGTTCGGTGTAGCCCTGGTTCTTTAAGTTTTCAGCAATGTCTTGGGCTAGCGCTCGGGTCTGAGTTTGAACCAAGACCATCGGAACTTCGAAGGGGTTCTTGTCGATCAATGCCTGAAGAAGATCGCTCTTCAATTTGCGTTCCACTTCTTGCGCACGTTCCTTCGTGAGATGGTCGCGAGCTTTCGTCATCAAGTCGGTGAGGTTTTCATAACCCATGGTCTTGACGAACTCGTCGTTCAGCTCGGGAAGTTTCTTTTCCTTCAGCTCGTTCACCTTTACGGTGAATTCTGCATCCTTGCCCGAGAGTTGAGCATCGCCGTAATCTTCTGGAAATTTGATGCGGAAGGTTTTGGTTTCTCCGCGTTTCATTCCTTCGATGTTGGATTCAAATCCTGGAATGAGGGTGTTGCCGCCGACTTCAATCATGCGGGAGCCCTTCATGCCCTCCAGCTTATTGATTCCGGTTTCGGTAACGACGCCGCCTTCAAATTCCATGTCAACGTAATCGCCGGTCTTCACTGCACGGGACGATTGCTGTCCGTCTGCCAAGATCAATCCGCCTGCTACTGGAATGAGTTCGGCTTGAGAGTCGCGGAGATTTTTAATGATGAGTTCAACGTCTTGATCGGTGATGGCAACGGAATCTTTTTTCAGCGCGATGCCCTTGTAAGACTTCACTTGAATCTCAGGCATGATTTCAACAGTGGCGGTGTAGTTGAGATCCTGATCTTCTTTTAAGGAGTGGTCGTGAGCGCCTTCGCCGGTCTTGTGATCCGGAGTTTCAATCTTGGGATTGCCCACGGGCATGAGGTTGCTCTGCCGCACGGCTTGGCGATAGGACTCCTCGATTAAATTGTGAAAAACTTTGTGACGAACGTCATCGCCGTACATCTGCTTGATGACGGTAATCGGGACATGCCCTTGGCGGAAGCCTTTGACGTTGGCGGTCTTTTGAACTTCAGCAAGCCCGCGCTCGAAGTGTTCGGCGACGGTGGCAGCTGGGACCTTGACGGTGAGTTTGCGGACAACATTGGACGACTTTTCGACATCGACTGTAAGATTCATTGTGCCTTATTCTTATGCGACCAGCAGTGCAAAAGTCAACTTTTCCTCCAGTCCAAATCGGGGTACCAAACCCGCTCTAACCAGAGGGCACGGGATGGCGCTGTAGGCCCTACCAGAGCCCGTTTCCCGGTACTAAGAATCTTGGCAAAGTCGCTAGCTGGGCGGCGACCTTCCCCCACTTGAAGGAGGGTGCCCGCAATGCCTCGAACCATCTGTTTCAAGAATCCCGTTCCCACGATTCGGACGCGAACCAGGCCTAGGTTTTCGTGCTCCATGACACTGTCGTGGTAGACGGGATAACCGATCGGTCCCTGAATCACCTCGGCTTCTAAAATTTCACGGACCGTTTCGCCCGGCTTGGCTCCGGAGGCTTGGAAGGGTTTGAAGTCATGTCGACCGAGCAAATGGGCAATGCCCTCTTGCATGGCTTTCACGTCGAGGGGCTTTCGAATCCACCAGCTGAAAGGCTCCAGATGGGGGAGGGGTGCGGTGCCTTGTTGAAAGTAATAGCTGTATTGTTTTTTTTCCGCTCCGCGCTGCGCATGAAAATCCATCGGGGCTTCTATCACTGCTCGTACTTGAATTTGCTGGGGGGAGAGAATGGCGTTCAATCCGCGGCGAAGGATTTCGCATTCCCAGTGACGTTCCCCTTTTAAAACAAAGTGGGCCACCTGCCCCAGGGCATGCACACCCGAGTCGGTTCGACCACTTCCCACAACGGAGACCGGTTCTTGCGTAATCCTTTTCAAAGCCGCTTCGATCGTGGCCTGAATGCTGGGGAGGCCTTCAGCGGCGACGCCCCGTTGTTTCTGCCAGCCGCAGAAATCGGTGCCGCGGTAAGAAAGGAGTAAAGCGTATTTCCACATGGTCTGTTGAGTTAATACTCGAAAGTGAAGCCAATGTTTACTGCAGAAATTTCAAATCGTACGGGACGAATAATGGTTTGTAGGCGGGTAAAGTCTACGGTGAGGTAATATTTCTTCACATCGGCGCTGGAGTAAAGCTCCCAAAGAGCGCCCTTACTGACGCCGTTGAGCAAAATATTCACGCCGCCAACGGCTTGGTAACCCAAAGAGTATCCCGACATCGTCGCTTCTCGGTCCGAGCGGCTTTCAATGAAGCCAACCGCGGCAGCGCTCACGGAGACAAAGGGGCGGATAACTCGGAGCAGATTGAATCGATAAATTACGCCGACTGTTGCCGGAAGGGTGAGGAATCGAAACTGGGTTTGTGACGAGCTCCCAAAATTAGTGGAAGCACCCACATCGACGTTCTGATCGAAGGCGCCCGTTCCCGTATGAATGGCCACTGCACCGGATGCAATGATGCCGAAGTTTCCAAACCATTCGCTGTGAAAGGGTTGGTACTCGTAAAAGAATCTCAGGTCGGGGGCCCAGCCGCTGCCGTAAAGGGTGTTGAAATTTGCGCCTTGAACATCCGAAGGAGCGCTTAGGTTTCTAGTTCCACCACCGCCGACAGAGAATCCAAAGGCGTTGTGAATTTCGCCATCCAATCGGGGGTGAAGTTCCGATTTTCCCTGAGTGACCGCTGCAATCGCTCCGTCAGTGGGTTCACCTGGACCCAGTGTTTTCTTCGCTTCTTCAGTGAAGGGCTTGGCGTCTTCATTTTCACGGAGCTTCGGATCCGTCTTCTTCAAGTGTTCGGTGTAGGATTCTTCATCGGTTTCCGTTTTCTTATCTTTTGCCTGGGCATTGATGGAGTCGATGAATGGAGACGGGTTGCTATCTGTTGGATCAGGCACTCGCTTCTCTTCGGGGAGAGTGCTCTTCAGCTGATCGATGTAGGGTTGAAGTTCTGGTTCGGCAAAGGCCGAAAGCGAGATCAAGGTCAGACTCACGAAGCTCAGAGTTCGAATTCTCATTCGACCTCCCGCAAGGTTCGCGGAACTAGGAACCGAGACCCTAAGAGAGCCGCAATCCCCGCAAGCACCAACGCAGCTAGCAGTAAGGGACGCAAGCAGATCCAAGCGAAGATCTGAAGTGGTAAGAGCAAGGATAAAACGGGTTGCCTAAAGTCCGGATTTTCTAAGAGCCAGAGCGCAGCATCGGGCGACCAAGAATAATACCAACGGACAAAAGCGCGACCTAAGACGGACTTGAGCAGCACCTCTCCTCGAAATTCTCGCAAGAGACTGACGGGCGCTGCCTTATCAGATTGAAATGCTGCCGTAGCAATGAAGCACTGACCTTGTTTCAGAAATCCGTAGATGGCAGAAGTTTTAACGCCGGTGAATTCGCAAAGGGGGTCCGCGTTGGAAAATACTCCCGAGTCGTCGCGAAGCCGATAACTGATGTTGTAGGCATTGTCCGTTCCGTCGGTGGTGTTCACAAAACCACCGAAAGGTTGCTGGCCGGACTGAATGGGCATACGGCCAATGGCTTGATAGGACGACGGCGTCGGCGTCGCCGTCCGACTAGCCAGGCCTACCAGGGTGGTGCCTACTGCATTTCCGCTGATAGCAGTACCTCCACCGAAAAGACCGGTGTCGACGTAGATTTGTTCATCTCCCGGAAAATAGGAGGCGTAAAGATTTGCAGGGCAAGTCAGGGTCGGCTGAGAAAGCTGAGCTTTGATGGTGATGGAATCGGTTTCAGTGGTGGAACCGCTGGCTGCCGTGACATTCGTGCTGCCACCTGTAGTTTGGTAAATATTAAATTTGAGGGGGAGTGTTTTGTATCCGGATGTGGCATCGACGGTTGCGACGTTGTTCGTTCCCGCAGAGGAACAAAGAGTGGCGGCCGTTTCTGGCGCTCCATAGTGACTGAGCGCGAATTTGCAGATGTCGGCAACATAAATGCCAATCGTAGCGGGCATTCCCTTGGTGGCGAGAGGAACGGCGGCGAAGAAAGAAGTTCCGTCGGCTAAAGTTTCCGTGATGCAATCGGTAGAGTTACAGTCTGTTCCTGTGGTTTCGGTTGAGAGGTTCCCAAAAAAGGCGATCGGGACTCGGCTATCTGCACTGTTGGCGTTCATGGTCACAGTGAGGATGTAATTTCTAGCAGGATCTCCGATATCTGTTTTGCTGGAATAAACCGTGAACAACAGCATGTTCGTATTGTCGATCAGGCTTTGTTGACCGGCGCCGCTTCGAGCACTAACTTCTCCCGCAGCTGTTGAAAGAACCGTGAAATCGTAATTGATTTTATAATTCGTGTCGCCCGCATAAGCGGTGGGTGTGACGGAGTAGGCGACAGCAGAAGTCCCGACCGAACGAGACCAAGGAGAAATGGGATAGACGTTTGTCGTCGCCCAGCTCCACGAAGTCAGAAGTAAGCTAAACGAGAGCGCGAAGCAAAACTTCGCCAATTTGGATGGCATTGAGTGCGGCTCCCTTTCTCAAGTTATCTGACACTACCCAGAAGTTTAAACCATTTTCGGTGGATTCGTCTCGTCGAATTCGCCCCACGTAGACTGCGTCCCGCCCCGTAGCGGCCTCCACGCTCCCTCCAGAATGGGTAAAGCCCATGGGGTAAATATTCTTCGAAGGGTCGTCCAAAACCTGAATTCCATCGGCACTATTGAGAACCTCCCGAGCTTCTTCGGGAGTCAGGCTTTTTTCAAATTCCACATTCACACTCTCTGCATGACAGGAAAAGGTAGGAACGCGAACGGCCGTCACAGAGATTTTTAATCCGGGAATTTCGAGAAGCTTTCGCGCCTCTTCAATCATCTTATTTTCTTCCGAGGTGTTTCCGTTTTCCTTAAAGCTTCCAATTTGGGGAATGCAATTAAACGCAATCTGATGCGGAAAAAATTTCGGCTCAATAGATCCCTGGTTGAACATGGCCACAGTTTGTCGAGAGAGTTCATCCATGGCAGCAGTGCCTGCCCCGCTCGTGCTCTGATAAGTCGATACGACCACTCGTTTAATGCCCCATTTTTCGTGCAAGGGTTTCAGCGCCACGACGAGTTGAGCCACCGAGCAATTCGGACCAGCCACCAAGCGACTCGACGGAGAAGTTTTTAAGGATTTCTCTAGAGCGTGGCCGTTTACTTCTGGAACAATGAGGGGAACATCGGGCTTCATTCGATGCGCAGAAGAATTGTCGACAACCCAAGCCCCAGCATTCAACGCTTCAGGCACCCATTCGTTTGAAATGCTGTCTGATGCGTCGAAGAAGGCCAGATCGACTCCCTCAAAGCAGCCCTTCTTCAAGGATTGGCAACGATACGTTTTGTCGTTGAGACGAATATTTTTGCCTTCAGAGCGGGCTGAAGCAAAACCCACAAAATCTTGAACTGGAAACTTTCGGCCTTCCATCACTGCGAGCATTTCACGGCCGACCGCGCCGGTGACGCCCACGACTGCGACTTTTAAACCCCGTTTTGAAGACTTCGTTGTCATGAGTGTAAAACTATCTCCCGTCCGGATCTGGAGCAGAGGCGTGAACGACTTTCGGTTTGCCTTGTAAGATCGGAACTCCCAACCATCGGGCTGCATTCCAGAGAAGGCTGAAAACAATGTAGGTCGAAATCAGAAGGAACAGCGTTACTTCTGGCTGTGTGGCGATGAGGATCATGGCCAACACGCCCACCAACATGAAGCCAAAGCTCGCGCGGGATCTCCAATTCAACTCCTTAAAGGAAGGGAATCGAATGGTGCTGACCATTAAGCTGGCCAATGTCAGTGTCAGGAGCAAGCTCACGACACCCAGGGAACTTGCATCGGGCCACCCCGACGTCTTGTTAAAGATAATGAAGGTAGAAACCATTCCCGCGGCCATAGGAATGGGCAACCCTTGAAAGTAGGCTTTTGGTAAGCTGCCCGAAAAAACGTTGAACCGAGCGAGACGAAGACCCCCGCAGGCGACAAACAGGAACGCCGCTAACCAACCCAATCGTCCAAAGGGTTCGAGCGCCCAAAGATACAGAAGAATTCCCGGAGCGATTCCGAAGGAGACCAGATCGGAGAGGCTGTCATACTCCACACCGAACTGACTGGTGGCTCGAGCTAAGCGAGCAATACGCCCGTCGAGCATATCGAAGACCGACGCAGCGACGATGAACCAGCAGGCATCGACAAATTCGTGTCGAATGGATGCAATCATCGAATAAAATCCGCAAAACATGTTCGCCGTTGTGACGAAGTTTGGGACCAAGTAGACCTTACGCATTCGGGAGTTTCCCCACCACAGTTTCACCGGCCTGGAGTTTATCTCCCGGCTTCACGTTGATTTTACTGCCCTTGGGTAAAAAGATTTCCATTCGCGATCCAAAACGAATCATGCCGTAGCGTTGCCCCACGCCCAGATGGTCGCCGACGTGAGTGCGGCAAACAATTCGTCGAGCGATGAACCCTGCAATTTGCAAGAAGGCCACTTGCTGACCTTTCGCATTCTGCATGCTGACCCAGTTGCGTTCGTTATCAGTAGAAGCCTTGTCCAGGTTAGCTGCGAAAAATTTTCCAGGAACGTATTCGACCTTGGTTACTTTTCCTCGAATGGGTGCGCGGTTGACGTGCACGTTCAGTGGAGACATGAAAATGCTGATCTTTTCAGCCGTGCCCCCGTAGCGGGGATCGTTCACCGTCTCTACCTTCAATACAGTGCCGTCAGCGGCGCTGATCACGTCTTCCGCAGCTTGCGAAAGCGGAGTCCGCTGCGGATCTCTGAAAAACCAGATCGAAAAAACGGTGAAGGCGAGGGCCAGAACGGTTCCGCTCACCCAGAGCATCCAAGCGGTGCTTTGAGGTTCGGGGTTCATATAGCGCAGGCCAATCCAGCACCCGAAAGCCACGAAGAGGCCGGCCAAAATAATGGCCCAACCATCATAGGCAATGGGGGAGCTTGGGAATTTTACGAGTTCATTTACGGCTTCAGTGTTGATCGCGTCCATGTCCTTAATCATTAACCCAAAGTCAGGAATTAAGGAACCACCAGAAGCCAGAGACCGCAGACCGCCATCCCCACTCCCCCAGTTCGAACGTAAGACACCTTTTCGCCCCCAATTGCCCAGGCAAAGGGAACCGCTAGGATGGGAGCAAGTGCTGATAATGTTGAGCCTATTGCCAGCGAGGAATGGGCTAAACCATACATGAAGAAAGTGGAGCCCCCAAAGGCCTCGAACAAAATGGCCCACCAGTACTTTTTGAACTCCCGCACGGGGAGGAGTAGAGGCTGCCGTCTCGCCAAAAGGAAGCCCGCCGCCGCACTAATGGGAAGCGCCAAAAGCATGCGAACGGAGTTTCCAACAAAAGGCGAGATGCCTTGACCCCCATAACTCACAGCAATGGAATTCATGGCCCAGAGCAGGCAAGCCCCCGTAGCTAGCGCTAAGCCCTTCAGGGCGTGGCTTCTCTTTTTGTGTCGAGAAACCTCGGTGTGGGGAGCGTAAAGAATGACCAGGACCATTCCCCCAATCGCCACCAGAATTCCAAGCGCTTGTTTCATGGACAGTACTTCTTCGCGAAACAGCACTCCATACAAAGTGGTCAGCAGGGGGTAGGCCGATGAAATAGCTAGGGCACCGGGAATCCCAAGATAGCGAGTGCTCCACAGAAAAAGGGCGTCTCCAATTCCGTAGCTGACTACCATGGAGGTGGCGAGCCAAGCCCAATGATACGGGGTGAGTTCTCGGTAGAGGGCGAGCCCCCCACTCAAAGACCCGCCGGTTATGAAAACGGCCAGAATAAAAACGGGCAGCGCCAACCATGCGCGCGAAAAGTTTACACCAAAGGGAGAATAGTTTTTTGAAAGATGAGAGTAAGCGCTGCTCCCGATTGCCCAAGTGACTGATGACATGAAGGCGCAGACTGGACCCAGCCATGCGACATCGGTCATTTCAGCAAACCTGCTTTCAACTTCATTTCAGCATCGGACGCGCGCACGTAGTGCGGAAACACTTTCAAGGGATCAGCATCTTCGGAGAGAGCCTTCTTCTTTTCGAGGGCTTGATAGGACTCGAGAGTGAGCATGGCTAAGTAGCGCCCCTGAACCTGGTCGGGAAACGGATACTCCGCCTGACGGGCTTGTTTCGCAGAAAGCTTCTTCCACTCTTCTAAATAGCGTTGGCGACCTTCACCCACAGCGAGCCAACGAGTGCCGCGACTTTTTTTCTGCGCTGATTTTATTTCGGAGATGAGGTCTGCGGGGCGAATCACTTTTTCGGCCACTCCTTTTCGAGTTCCAGAAAATGATTTTGCCACGTCCTGCGCTTTTCCCCAAAGGGCAAAGAGCTCTCCTTTGCAAGCGTCGGTGGTGGCCACTATTACAGTGGGTTCTTTTTGGGATTGAGCCCAAATGGCGGCCGGTCTGGCTAAGACTGAAAGACTAGAAACCGAGACCAAGGGTTTTTGCATGGTGTGAGCGAGAGTGCGAGCGGTAACTACCCCAATGCGAAGGCCCGTAAAACTTCCGGGACCTACGCCAACGCCAAAGACATCGACATCACTGAGCGTCCACTTCGAAGCATCCAGAACTTGATCGATGGCCCAGAGCAGGTGTTCCGAGTGGGTGCTCATTTCGATGTTGAGGCTCCACTCGCTCACCAAGCGGGTTTGATGCCCGTCGACATCGGTTTCGATGGCCGCAATGGCTCCCGTCTTTGATGAGGTATCCCAGGTTAAAAAACGCATGAACTTCTTGTGCTCGCTTACTGGAAAATCGGGAGCCGCGCTAAATCGTTTCTCATGACGACAATCATCAGGAGCAAGATCAGCGAGAGCCCCACTTGCTGAAAGATTTCCATCTGTCGCAAGGTGAGCGGTCTGCCTCGAATGGATTCAATTCCCAAGAGCAAGAGATGTCCGCCGTCTAATACCGGAACCGGTAAGACGTTCAGAATTCCCAAGCCGACCGAGAGAATGGCCATGGTGGTTAAAAATGCAATGAGTCCGCGAGAGAGCGATTCACCCGAGATTTTTGCAATCAGGATGGGGCCGCCTAAAGTGCCGACCGAAACATCGCCCGTGAACATTTTCTTGATGGAGACGAGATTTCTCCAGCTGTAGACCGCCATTCTTTCCGTCGCTTTGTAAACGAGGACGAAGGGGTTCCAGGTTCTTTCTAAAATCATTTTGGGTTCTGCCCAGGTCAGCATCGGAACGATGCCGATGGTGTACTGAGTGGTTTTTCTCAACGACGGATCGCGCCCCGTAGTGGAAGTGGGGGAGATCGCTGCAGTCATGATCTTTCCATTTCTTTCCCAAGACACGTTGACCTTGCCGTCTTTTTCGCCGGCACGTTGAACCGAGTCTCTCAATTCAAAGAAGCTCTGCACTTTGTGACCGTGAATGGTGACAATGCGGTCGCCAGCGCGAACACCGGCAGTTTCAGCGGGTGCGGCTTTTACGGTTTTATCGATGAAGAGTTCTGAAGAGTAGAGTCCTAAATCTTCGCCCAAGTTTGTTGCTTTAGCGGGCTTGTTTAGCAGAACGTTTCGAGTCGCCTTGCCTGTTTTTACTTGGAGCTGGAAAGTCGTGGATGGCGCCAGATTTCGGTACGCATTTTCGAGCGTTTCCCAGTCATTGATTTCAGCACCGTTCAAGGTCAGGGCGATGTCGCCGGTTTTTATTCCAGCGCGACCCGCTGGAGAGTTGGGGTTCGAAACCCCAATCGTCATGGAGCGAGAGGTAGGGAGCAATCCTTCGATTTCCCCAACATTCACTGCTTCGCCGTAAACGCTGTATCCCGATTGAATGGTCGGGGTGATGCGAATTTCCTTTGGCGTCGTTTGACCCGGATGTTTCACTAAGAAGGTCATCGGAAGATCCGGATGCTCATTAATATGAGTCAGAACTTCTTCAAACTTTCGAACCGGGGTGCCGTTGATGGAAACCACTTGGTCTCCACTTTGGAAGCCCGCACGTTGTGCTGCCGAACCCTGAACGGAACGCCCCACATAGCTGGCCATTTGGGGCTCGCCGATGACCAAGATGGCCATGAAGATCAACACTGCGAAAATGAAATTGAAGAGCGGGCCGCCGAAGAAAATAAAGAACCGCTTCCAGGCCTCCTGCTTGTGAAGGGCACGTTTTTGTTCGGCCGGGGAACCCTTTGAGGCCGAATCTTCGCCAAAGAGTTTTACGTAACCCCCGAGCGGAATCCAGGAGACGCGGAATTCCGTTTCCCCGATCTGCTTGCTCCACATCCGCGGACCAAATCCGATTGAAAAGATGTCAGCACGGACGCCAAAAATCTTGGCGAAGGTGAAATGTCCAAATTCATGGACGATGACCAGGGGACCCAGAACTACTAAGAAACCAAGAATCGAAATGAGCACGGAACTCTCCTCGTTGAATCTCTGTAGCGGACGACTTAGATGACGCCACCGAGGTACTTAACACAACCATACATGACGGGCAGGGCGAAGACTACACCGTCAAACCGGTCTAGGAAGCCCCCATGCCCTGGAATCATGCTCCCAGAGTCTTTTCGGTGGAATGCGCGTTTTAAAAAACTCTCACTGAGGTCGCCAAGCTGCGCAAAAATCCCGACAAAAATGGGGATGGCAATCGTAGCGCTCCACGGAATCTGCCTAAAAATCGCAGCTTTATATAAGAGAACGAGGATGAAACCAGCTGCCAAACCGCCTGCGGCACCTTCTACAGTTTTGTTTGGACTAATTGCAGCAAAGAGCTTCCTTTTCCCATATTTGCGACCTACGAAATAGGCGGCCGAGTCAGATGCCCAAACCACGATGAAGAAAATCAAAGTCCAGTGCATGCCCTTTGGTACGTCGCGTAAAGAAATGAGAAAAAGAGGCAAGAAAACTAAGTAGAGAACCCCAAACAAGGACGCCATGAGTTCCCAGAAATGGGTGGCCAGGGCATCCCCATGATGGCGTTCTACTGTGAAAAGAAAATAAGCAAAGAGGGGAAAGAAAGCGAAGAGCAGGAGTTCGAATTCCATTCTTGGAATCCAGAAGTTGATGAAAGCAATGAGCCACGCGCTGCCCAAGAGGATCAGTCGCTTCTCGCGTTTATCGTGCAAAGTGAAAACCATGTCGACGAACTCGAAGAGCATGCCCAGTGACATAATGACGGAGATCGCAGCTACTCCCACTCGGCCTGCATAAACAATGAGTAAGGTGAAGACGACGATTCCCGCCAGTCCGGTGAGTATGCGTTTACTCAACTCGGGCGAGATCGAAAGAGAATTGGTCAGGCTGCTCATATCGGCTGTGCTCCTGCAGCGCTGGCTGCATTGATCGCTCCATAACGACGCTCTCGATGCGAATACTTTTCGACCGCCTCACGCAAGTGATAGGGCCGGAAGTCCGGCCAGCACAGATCCGTAAAAACAAACTCGGCATATGCTGACTGCCAGAGAAGAAAATTGCTCACGCGATGTTCTCCGCTGGTTCGAATCATGAGATCCACTTCAGCTAAATCCCCTAAATACGAAGTCCACAGGTACTGAGAGAGAAGTTTCTCGTTCATTTCACCCGGACTGCGTTTTCCTTCTACACAGTCTTTTGCAAAACGGCTCGCTGCGACCGTTAACTCTCTTCGCGATCCATAGGAAATTGCGAAGGTAAGTTGCAGTCCAGTGTTGCCCGAGAGTTTTTCTACAGCTGGATCCAACACGGCGCGAACATCCGCACTTAGTCGATCCACTTCACCAATGACCCTCAGTCTTACATTTTCTCTGAGCAGCTCTTCTTGTTCAAGAACTAGGTATTTTTTAAGCAGTTTCCAGAGAACTTGGAGCTCCAGTTCGGGCCTCAGCCAGTTCTCAGTAGAGAAGGCAAATAGCGTCAGAGCTTTGACTCCTAAGCGATCCGCTTCTCGAACAATGGCTTTTACTCGGGAAGCGCCGCGGACGTGACCGTAGATTCGGCGGTGACCACGAGACTGTGCCCAGCGGCCGTTTCCGTCCATGATGATTGCAACATGTCGTGGTGTGCTCGTGGAGGAAGTCATTCGCGTTCCGACTAGATCGTCATGATCTCTTTTTCTTTGGCCTGAACAATCTTGTCGATCTCGGTAGTCTTCTCGTCCGTTTTTTTCTGAATGACGTCCAAAGTTTTCTTCAACTCGTCTTCAGACATGCTCTTGGCTTTTTCGAGCTTCTTAATTTCTTCGTTCGAATCGCGGCGCTGATTGCGAACAGCAACCTTAGATTCTTCTCCCAACTTCTTCACGATCTTTACAAGGTCCTTGCGGCGCTCTTCGGTCATTTGAGGAAGGGGAATTCGAATCACTTTGCCATCGTTGTTTGGAGTGAGGCCAATGTTGGCAGCGAGAATAGCTTTCTCAATAGCGCCGAGGGTGTTGGCCTCCCAAGGAGCAATCTGAATGGTTCGCGCATCGGGCGTCGTGACGTTAGCTACTTGATTGATCGGCACGTTCGAGCCGTAGTAGTCCACGTGCACGGTATCGACCAGAGCGGTGGAAGCGCGCCCAGTTCGAAGCTTGGCGAGTTCCGCCTTCAACGACTGAATACTCTTGTCCATGTGCTGGATCATGACATCCATATGTTCTTTTGCAGACATCGTTATTTCTCCTGACGTACGAGAGTTCCCACTTGCTGACCTTCGACCAGGCGCTTGAGTTCGCCGGCTTTGCCGAGGTTGAAAACAATAATGGGAAGTTTGTTATCCATACAAAGCGAAATCGCGGTCGAGTCCATCACTGACAGTCCTTTTTGAAGGACATCAATGTAAGAAATCTCTTGGAACATTTTAGCCTTGGGGTTTTTAACGGGGTCGGCGTCGTAGATTCCATCCACCTTGGTAGCTTTGATCACCACTTCGGAGCCAATTTCCATGGCTCGTAGCGCGGCAGTCGTATCGGTAGTGAAATAAGGATTGCCAGTACCACCACCGAAGATGACCACTCGTTTTTTCTCGAGGTGTCGAACGGCTCTTCTGCGGATGTAGGGCTCGGCAAGCTCTCTCATTTCAATTGCCGACTGCACGCGGGTCTGAACTCCTTCACGCTCCAGAGCATCTGAAAGCGCTAAACAGTTCAAGACCGTTGCAAGCATCCCCATATAATCTGCGGAAGCGCGATCCATCCCTTGGGTCGCACCTTTGATTCCGCGAAAAATATTTCCACCGCCGAGCACGATTCCGATTTGAATCCCCTTGTCGTGAATTTCTTTCAATTCCTCGGCAATGGATTTCAAAACAGTCGTGTCGATTCCGTATCCGGTGTTCCCAGCAAGCGCTTCTCCAGAAAGCTTCAACAAAATGCGCTTGTAGGGCTGACTGCGTTTCTTATCGGCCGCCATAGGGCCTCCCAGTTAGGCTTACGCTTTTAGGCTTCAGCGCTTGGCGTTTCTTTGAGGCCATCGCCCAAAGCATAACGTGTAAAGCGTCGGATCGAGATATTCTCACCCAGCAATGCGATTGTTTCTTTGAGCAATTGCTCAATGCTCTTTGCTGGATCTTTCACGAAGGATTGCTGCATGAGGCAGGTGTCTTCGTAGAATTTCTTGATCTTCCCTTCGGCAATTTTTTCCAGAACAGCCACCGGCTTGCCGGAAGCTTTCATTTGCTCCACTGCGATTTCTTTTTCTTTCGCAAGGATGTTTGCTGGAACTTCTTCAGGGAAAACCCATTGGGGGCTAGCTGCAGCCACGTGCATGGCCACATCTTTTACGAACTGACGGAACTGCTCTGTTCGAGCCACGAAATCGGTTTCGCAATTGACTTCGAGGAGTACGCCAACTTTTCCTTCTCCATGAATATAAGAAGTAACCGCGCCTTCTTTGGTAGCGCGGCCCGCTTTTTTGGCAGCAGCAGCGACTCCTTTTTTGCGCAGATATTCGATGGCTTTCTCGAAATCACCCGAGGTTTCGGAGAGGGCCTTTTTACAGTCCATCATCCCGGCCCCGGTTTTTTCACGAAGCTCTTTTACTAAGTTTGCTGAGATTTCCATTATTCGGATGCCTCTTCAGTGGTCTCAGTGGTTTCTTCAGCTGCGATATCAGCTTCGTCGATCCCCTGCAGGTCGATGTCGCCTTCAAAGCGAGAAACCTTCTTCTCGGTGACTTCTTCCTTATTGTCCGAGATCTCTTGAGCGCGCAGTTTTTCCTGGAACGTCTTAGCGCCCTCCAAGCAGCTGTCAGCGATCAAGCGAGCAAAGAGACGAACGCTGCGAATAGCATCGTCGTTGCCCGGAATAACGTGCTGAACGTTGCCTGGATCACAGTTGGTGTCCACGACGGCGATCGTCGGAATGCCAAGCTTCTTGGCTTCCTTAATAGCGATGTGTTCTTTTTCCGTGTCGATGACGAAGAGAGCTCCGGGGAGTTTCTTCATGTCTTCGATGCCGCCGAGCGATCTCTTGAGTTTTTCAAGTTCGCGATCGTAGCGAGATTGCATCTTCTTCGGGGTTTCATCCCACTCAGGAGAGTTTTTGAGAGCTTCAATCTTCTTTAAGCGGTCGATCGAAGCTTTTACAGTTTGATAATTGGTGAGCATGCCGCCCAACCAGCGGTTGGTGACGTAGTACATGCCAGAGCGCTTTGCTTCTTCTTCGATGACTTCCTTCGCTTGTTTCTTGGTGCCGACGAAGAGAACCTTCTTCCCTTCCGAAGTAATCTTGGAGGCGAAGGTGCAAGCTGCACGAGTTTGTTCGACCGTCTTTTGAAGGTCGATGATGTAGATACCGTTGCGGGCGCCAAAGACATAGGGCTTCATCTTAGGATTCCAACGACGGGTTTGGTGACCGAAATGAACGCCGGCCTCCAAGAGTTCTTTCATAGTAACTGCAGGCATTAAATACTCCGTTTTAAATCTGCGGGACTTCGAGACGACGCGAGAGGCGAAGCGATCGAGGTGAGCCGCGGTTAATGGAGAACCTAGTACAGCCAGGAAACTATTCTCCTGACTTAGGAACTCCCCTCCACCCCCTAAACCCAAGAGCCTAAGCCCTTAAGCACCACGCCTATAAAATAGTAAAGACGGGGGTGTGTGTAATGGGGACTGTATTACCCGGTTATCCGGTGCGTCGCAACCGGAAAATCCGAGCTTTTTTCAAATTCTCAGGTAATTTTAGGGAGGTATGAACAAATCTAAATGGGTTTTGCCGGGTATCGGTGTGGCAGTTCTTCTGTTTATCGGATGGACTGTGTCAGTGAGCAATTCCATGGTGAGGCTGGATGAGGGCGTCAATGGAGCCAAAGCTCAGGTCGAAAACGTCTATCAACGTCGGTTGGATTTGATTCCCAATCTGGTGAATACGGTCCGCGCCTATGCCAAGCATGAAGCGGAAGTGCTGGAGGGTGTGGCTAAGGCTCGCTCCCAGGCAGGCCAGGTGAACATCACCGCCAAGCCCGAGGACTTTGCAAAGTACGATCAAGCTCAAGTCGGGCTTTCCCACGCGCTTTCGCGCCTTTTGGTAGTGGCTGAAAAATATCCGGATTTGAAAGCTGACCGAAACTTCCAAGAGCTGCAATCTCAGCTGGAAGGATCTGAGAATCGAATCACCATCGAGCGTCAACGCTTCAATGAAGCTTCTCAAACCTACAATGTATACGTTCGGTCCTTTCCACAAATGCTGATCGCCATGATTCGTGGCTTTAAAGAGAGACCGTATTTCTCGGCAGCTGCTGGTGCCGCTACAGCTCCCGAAGTGAAATTCTAAGGAAGAATGATTGCACGCAGGTTTTTCCCGATCCTCGCGTTGGCTCTTCTTGCCGCGCCTTTTGTAGAGGCGTCGCGGTCCGTTCCACCTCCGCCCAAGTATTACATCTACGACGAAGCTGGAGTTGTCCCTGAAAAAGTGATTCAGTCGCTGAACTCCACTCTTTATCAGCACAGTCAGGCCACAGGCGAACAGGTCGTTGTCGCTGTTTTTAATTCCCTCGACTCAGAAGAGTTGGTGGATTTCACCAATCGAGTTTTCACCATCTGGGGTATTGGTCAGAAGGGTTCTAATAAGGGAGCGCTCTTAGCGATCTATCTCAAAGATAGAAAAATTCGAATCGAAGTGGGCTATGGGCTTGAAGCCACGCTGACGGATGCGAAATCCAAGCGGGTCATTGAAACCATTCTTATTCCCAATTTGAAAGATGGAAATGTTCCGCGCGCTGTTTCCATGGGCGCTTATTCCATCCTTCAGGTTTTAGATTCTCCGTTGGTTCTGTCGGGACAGGCAGATGAGCTTGCCAACCAAGTTCCTAAAAAAACGAAACGGAGAAAAAGTTCTCCCGCCGCTTTCCTAATTCTTTTTGGGATCATTGTTTTTATCTCGGTGATTCAACGTTTGTCCGAGAGGCACCTTACTTCTCGCGGTAGAATACGTACGGGGTGGGGTGGTTTTAACTTTCCTCGCAACACCGGTGGGTGGGGTGGAGGCGGTTTTGGCGGTGGAGGATTCAGCGGCGGTGGGGGCCGGTCCGGCGGAGGAGGTGCGAGTGGCAGTTGGTAAAATTATTGAAGCCATTCAAATCGCCGAGAAGGGCACCACCGGAGAAATTCGAGTGCACATCGCTCGAAGGTTTTTTGAACCCGATCCTCTTTTGCGGGCCAAGAAAATTTTTTACCAGCTCGGCATGCAGAAGACTCAGGCTCGAAATGGAATTTTGCTTTACGTGAATGTGACCCGAAAGAAGTTCGCAATCGTGGGCGATACCGGAATTCATGAAAAGGTTTCTCAGAGGTATTGGGATCAGATTGCAAAAGAACTGGGTGAGGCATTGAAATCCACTCATTACGAGAACGCCATCGCCTGGGCAGTGAACAAAATGGGAAAACCGCTTCGCAAATATTTTCCTGCTGACGGGCAGGTTAATCCCAACGAACTGACTGATGAGGTATCTGAAGATTAAGCACGCACTCCTCTGGATTCCGCTAATTTTAGTTTTTCAATCTTGTGCGACTTCAAAGGCTACAAAGCCTGAAACTGCTCCTACTGAAACTACAGCGGCTGCAACAGCAGCGGCGTCGCATAAGCCCGTAGTGCCGAAGCCCTTCTCCATGGGATGGGATGGTAAAACCCCGGCTCCAAAGATTTTGGAAACAGCGACTCGTTCTCACAACGCTTACTCGTTTTATTATGTGGAGGCGGCACTACTGACTCGGTCTTATGTGGAGGCGGTGGCATTCACGGCTGCTAAGAAAAAGGGGCTCGACGAAGCATTGGCTCGAACCAGTGTCGACCGCGCACTTCGGGAAAGTTTTCTGCGTCGGACCTGTTTTAATATCAAGCTGGCTAGTCTTAGCGTGAACGGCGCTTACTTTAAAAAATGGAAGCTTGCGGTGATTTCTCGAGGAAAGGAGCATCTCCTGTCCTTCGATGGAGTTGGAGAAGGTGAGAAGGTTCCAGATTTAGAAAACCTGCATGGTTACAACTTTGTGAAATCGGGTCGTGCTTGTACTGCGAAGGCCGTGGACCTCGGTGCGCTAATCAAACTCCGAGTTCAAACTCTCTTCGATCACGAGGCCCCAAAGGCGGAGCTGAAGTGGGATCCTCAGACCCCACCGCCCGCCACCCCCTAGTCATTCTCTCCCCTGGGCAATTTTCGGGTTTCTTCGCCTTTTCGTACATAAATTTTGATACAGCACCCTATGAAATCATGGCGCTTTGCTTCGATTTGTCCGGAAACCAGAAGAACCCCGAAAATTGCCCAGGGGCTTCGTTCTAGACAATCTTTGCCATTTTGTTTTAGTTGCTTCTTGTATAAGGGGTTTGTGATGAGAAAATTTATTATGATTTTAGGTCTGGGTTTTTCTATTCAAGCAAGCGCTGCGGGGACGTGCAATTTGCCCGACGGCTATGATGAAGATTCCTACTCGCAAAAAGAGAGCTTGCATGTCACGGGCTCTACCGACCTGGATTCAGTTCAGGCCGGACAGATCATCATACTGGCTCGTCACGTGAATAAGGCTATTCCTGAAGACCAAGAGATCCATGCCCTCAGCGAAGCTGTTAGATATTTGATGGAAGGCAGTGAGGGCGAAGATTTGTATTTGAATGTCGAGATTGCTCAAACAAAGCCAAATCCGACTGAAGTTGACACAGCAATTTTCTATCCCGGTGGGAATCCGGTGGGCCTGATTTTTGAAAAAAACACCACGAATATCATCGGGCAAATTGATGACTCTACGGTTCGCTGCCGCTAGCTTGCCGGAGGAGGCAACCAACCCAGCGATTGCGCAACTGTCGGCAGCTGTTCGCAGAAAATCTGCTTACACTTATTGGCGATCTGCATGTGTTCGAGCTGAGTGCCGTGCCCGGTGCGGAGTTCAATATAATGAATCCAGCTGCGGACTGTCCCGTTCATATAAAGACGGGTCTGGGTGTTGAGCGGCAGTAAGAAGCGCGCACATTCTTTGGCGATGCCCTTCTCAAGTGCCTGTTGATACTTGGTGTAAGCCAGCTCCCAAACTTCGGACTGAGCCTGTTGAAACCAATCCTTAGTCTGAGTGTCCAGGTCATCCACCGAGTTTTGTCGGTTCTTTAAGTCCTGTCGGCGAGGCTGGTAGCCCACGTAGGAGTTCGCGGCAGCGTAGCGTTGTGAGAATTCTTGGAACGAGAAGGATCGATGTCTCAAAATCTGAGGTGCAATCCCTCTGGAGGTGACGATTTCAAGCACCATGCTGGCTTGCTCGAAGATCGACCAGTGGCCGTTTTTTACACAATAGGTCAATAAGTTGGAAATCTTAGGGTTGTCTTGGTTCTGAGGGTTACTGACTCGAGCGCAGTAGGCGATGATTTCTTCCGCCTTGGGTGTCAGTCCGATCAGTTTTACAGATTCGGTTTCGTTGGTGTTTTGGGTATCTGGAGTGCTGGTGGTTTCGACTGGGTTCATTGAGGATCCCCTTTTCCAACTTCTATAACATGAAATCAGGGGCTTGAGGAATGGTGGTAAACTCATATAAGGTGGGTTTCCTATGTTGCTGACCAGCGTGCCAAAGTTTTTTAAGGATAGAAGAAATAAAGCTATGAAGTCCAATCCGGAGGCGGCGTTCATATTCCCTGCCAATCCGGAGACTTTGCGCAATCCGGATGTGACTTACCCCTTCCGCCAGGAGAGCAACCTTTTCTACCTCACGGGATTCGAAGAGCCCGAGTCCGTGTTGATGCTCTGTCCCATGAAGGGTGGTTCCTATAAATCCGTGATGTTTGTTCGTCAGCGTGATCCGGATCGGGAACTTTGGGATGGCGAACGATACGGCGTTGAAGGTGCAAAAAAGATTTTTGGATTCGACGAAGTTTTTCCAATCGAAGACTTCGAAAAGCGCATGCCCGATTTTCTAATGAGCGCGCAGAAAGTTTTCTACCGCGTCGGCATGAATGAAGACATGGACCGCACCATTCTTAAGGGACTCGACACGGCTAGAAAGAGCATGGGTCGTAGCGGTCGCGGACTTCTTCCCATCCTCGATCCCAACGAAGTTTTAGGTGAGTTGCGCTTGTTCAAATCAGCTGAAGAAGTCGAGTTTCAGCGCAAGGCTTGCCAGATCACCGCATTGGCTCACAAGCAAATCATTCGAGAAGTGAAGCCCGGAATGAATGAGAGCGAAGTCGAAGCCATGATCGACTACTACTTCCGCAAAAACGGTTGTAAGCGTCTGGGTTACGACAGCATCGTGGCCGGTGGAAAAAATGCTTGCTGCTTGCACTATCGTTCCAACAACGACGAACTTCGTGACGGTGAACTTCTTCTGATCGATGCGGGCGGCGAATACAATTACTATACGGCAGACATCACCCGCACTTTCCCAATCGGAAAAACTTTTACCAAACCTCAAGCCACTATCTATGACTTAGTTTTGAAAGCTCAAATGGAAGTGATCAAGTCGGTTCGTCCAGGAGCGCGCTTAGGCGACCTGCACATGAAGGCTTGTGAAATACTCACGGAAGGCTTGGTGGGTCTCGGGCTTCTCAAGGGCAAGGTTCCGGATTTACTCAAGACCGATGCCTTCAAGCGTTTCTATCCTCATGGCACTGGCCATTGGTTGGGGATGGACGTTCATGATGTCGGCTTGTATCGAAATCCAGCTGGGGAATCGCGTCCGCTTCAAGCCGGAATGATTTTCACTGTGGAGCCGGGACTCTACTTCCAGTCGTATGACAAGGAAGTCCCCGAAGAGTACCGCAACATCGGCATTCGAATTGAAGATGACGTGCTCGTCACCGACACCGGCTGCGAAGTCCTGACCAAGGATGTTCCCAAGCTGCGTGAGGAAATCGAAGCGCTCAAGAAGTAATGTGACATGGCTGTAGTACTAGGCCCTTTCAAACTCGATCATCCTTTCATTCTGGCGCCGATGGCGGGAATTACCAATTCCCCGTTTCGTCGACTCATGCGGGGATTGAATAGCTCGATGGTCGTATCGGAACTCGTTTCTGCCAATGGCATTGAATACGGTGGTCCGAAAACTCTCGAGCTCCTCCGCTTCAAAGATGACGAACGCACCGTGGGCCTCCAGATTTTTGGCGAGGTTCCTGAATTCTTAGTCAAAGCCTGCCAGCATGTGGAGCGTTTGGGTGCCGACTTTGTCGATTTGAATTTGGGCTGTCCTGTTCCAAAAGTAGTGAAGAAGGGCGCCGGCTCAGCGATGTGTCGTAATCCCTCTGAACTTGGCAAGACGTTAAAAATGATGGTCGAGTCCGTAAAAATTCCGGTGACCATTAAAATTCGAACGGGCTGGGATGAGTCGACCAAGAATGCCCTCGCTGTGGTGGAAGCCGCAGCCGATGCCGGTGTTCGCTGGGTAGCCATTCATGGCCGCACGCGCGCACAAGGTTACAGCGGTTTGGCGGACTGGGATTTCATCGGGGACGTGAAGGCGAAAAGTCCGCTCCCGATTATTGGAAACGGCGATATCACCACTCCCGAAGTCGCCGTTCAGAAAATGAAAACCTACGGCGTCGATGCGGTGATGATCGGCCGAGGCGCGCTTCGAAATCCCTTTATCTTTGAACAAGCATACGCTCTCTGGGAGGGTCGCAGCTTTACGAAGCCCGAGCCCCAGCGCTACGTCGATTTAATGGACCGTCAGCGCGCGTTCCTGAGCGAAGACTATAATGAGCGCTCCGCCGTCATTCACGTCCGAAAGTTTCTGGCTTGGTACTCAGCCGGTTTTCCAGGATCGGCAGAGTTTCGCAAAAAAGTTTTCAGTGAAATTCAACCCGAAGAACTCTGGACGGAAGCCCGCAAGTTCTTCGGAGCCACTGCATCTCTTCGCGACTATAAATTTATGGCTGAGCCCTTCTTAATGGGCGGTCACGGTTAGTTCAGCATTTTGGTGTTTCTGCTTGAATGAAACAAAAGGCGCCAGCCCTCAGTACGACATCCGAACTTTTGTCGTAGGCAAACTCGGCATTGAGTTCGTCGATGAAGCGGTCTAGGTGTTTCTTGAGGGTCGGAATCCGATTGCGATTGATGGCGATGGTGAGGCCATACATTCCCCTTTCAGCCAAGGGGCCGTTGATCGATTCGATTGCGGATTCGAAAGCCATTTTGTGATTCATCTGAACTAGGGGGTCTTCGATTTCATTCGTAGTCGTGTAGGCCTTCTCGCTTTGCCGCCACCTACCGTCGACCTGTTTCAAAAACCCTTTTTCCACGAGGTATTTTAGCGCCTCTCTGGCCTGCGCGGGGGAGATCGGTTTCCTGAGAGAGCGAATAATATTCTCGATGGTGAGATCGAAGTCCTTGCACGTCGCTAATTCCCAGATCACGACCGTGTACCAGTTCCGCATCATTGAGTTGTCAGTGATTCGATCCGGGATTTTTTTGCGCCGTTGTACGGCGCTAATTTTTTCCAGGTAAAAACTCTTGGACTCCACCGTCTTTGCGCTTTCTTTGAGCACCAAGGTGATAAAGAAATTCTTTTCCTCGCGGTTCAACTTCATCACATCGATCAGCCGCTCCGCAGTTCTAGGGCCGATGTTTCTTTGTTTGCGGAGGATTCGATTGAGATAGTTTTCGGTGGTAATCCCTGCCTTCAGACAGAATTGTCGAACGCTGAAGCCTTTTCCGGAAGCCTTCTTCAAACTGATGAAGTCCCTCAAGTACGACCGGTAATCCGAGTATCGGAAGATGTCGCACTTGAGGGAGGGAGTGTTGGGTATCATTCGTTTACGTAATAGGGTGGGTCGATACCGGGATCGGTTTCTAGATCGGCTACGTTTACGTAATAGGGTGGGTCGATACCGGGATCGGTTTCTAGATCGGCTAGACGTACCGTTGCTGTTTTAGCTTCCTTGGGAAACCAGAGTTTCCTTCCTACTTTAGGAAAAGTACAGGTCAGTATGCGAAACTCGTAAGAGCAGGTGACTGCAGGGCTCCATTCTCCATGTGTAGTTTCGACTCTGATGTTCCCAGGAAACGAGGAGCCTGAGGAAATTGTAACAGAGCCCTTGCCCTCTAGATTTTTATCGGCCCAATATCGCAGCAATGCGCTGTATGGCAGAAGGTGAATTGAAAGTTTATTCAGTACTCCCGGGCCGTAAAGCTCCTTCATCCGGTTTGTCCAGTTCGAGTAGCCTTCAATTCGGTCATAAAGAGGCCGAGAAGACTGTTGTTTTTCTCTTCTTTTTAATGGCTGTTCGCTTACAGAGCTCCCGCTCCCGCCGACTCCTAAATAGAGTTCGTTATTATCTCCCCCTAGAGAAATATGGATACTCTTTCTACCTCCATTGGTGAGGTAGGCGTATTGAATTGCAGGGTCCCAAAATAAAGGGTGGTCGATAGAAGGCCATAGCTCAGTGCCGCCTTTAGAGGATGTGTGAAGTTGTAACCTCGAAAAATAAATTCCGTCACCGACCTGTCTCACACAGTGATTGCGAAGGTTTGAGAAAAAGTCGTCCCTGATAATACTGACCTTTTCTTTGAGAAGGTCCGACAATAGCGGAGCGCGGTAGGTTCTCCCGGCAATGACCATTTCATCAGTGAGAATCAGGTCCTCACACCTGAGGCCTTGGCTCGCAAAGTAGAACGACTGAATCATCGGAAACCAGTCGGGATTGTAGTCTTTTTCATATTTTCCGACTCCGTAGCTCCTGTCGTTAATAGCTGAGATTTTTTCAAACAGCAGGCTTTGAATAAATTTCTGAGTCTCAAGACTTTCATCTACCCCTCTTGAGAGGAGATAAAGCTTCTCAGCCAGCATTGCGGTTTTCAGTTCGTTTTCACCGGTGAAGCCCACATGAATCAGTTCGTGTAAAACCGCTTTCACTTGGCTGGGTTGATCGGGGCTGTCGTTGGTTATTGGGAGCGTTTCGAAGTCTTCCCAGAACCAGAGTTGTGCTTCGAGGGGGAGACCCTTGGGCCCAAGCTCAGGACTTGCGTAGTAGTGTGCCCAATCTTCGGTGTTCACACCTTCATAGCGGAGAATGAGATATTTGGCCTGATTCGCGTCAAGGAACCTTTCGAGCATGAGGTTGAAAGTCGCAGCCAGAGATGGGAAATTAGCTGACATTTTTGCCAGGAGCTCTCGAGTCTGTACCAGAGTCTGATCCGGAAGAATGTGGGTGGTTATGAATTTGGAGGGGTGTTTGGGTAAGCCTCCCCCTGTTTTTCCTCCGCCGCTCGCGAAAGCAGGGGTACCGGCCAAGAACATCAGAACCATACCGATTTTGAAAACGTTCATCTCTAATCTCCTCGTTTAAAATTTGAACGAGACCGAGGTAGCAACGCCGGGCGTCGGAGTCAATTTCAATCTGGACTAGAATTTAAGAAAGTCTGGACAAAAGTCCTGACCGAGGTGTGAGGGCCTTGCCCAGAAACACTGAAAATAACAGGCTTGCGAAAAATGTAATGAAAATCTTGGTGAGTAGAAATCCCTGCAAAGGTTCAGCAATCAAAATGGGAATCCAAATCACGAACGGAAAATGGAGAAGATAGATGGGGTAGCTCAATCGGTGAAATCGACTGAGTGCCAGAATTTTTTTGTTTTTGATTGAAGTGAAAAGTGAAAAAAAGCCGGTGACGAAGAACCATACTGTCACGCCGGCAAATGCAGAGGCTGCAAGTTGAATAACCACGCTCGCATTCTGATCCGAGTTCAAGAAAAGAATCATGGTTACAACCCAGCTCAGGAGACCTAAGAGCACGTAGGTCGTATCGCGACTTGTTTTCTTACCTTCAAATCCCCAGCCGTAAGTAAAAAGTAATCCGTATACTAAAAATGCGGAAAGATCTGGGATGGCACCTTGGGATGTTGGAATGATTCCCTTTTTCACATTCAGAAAAATCAAAAAGGCTGCTGCAAAAGTAATCGGTCCTTTGAAAGGATCTGCCAGAAATGAAGTACTGACTTTCTTAAGCACTAAAGGAGCCAGCACGTAAAATAGAATTAGAAAATAAAGATACCAA
Organism: bacterium; assembly: GCA_019751945.1. GTDB lineage: Bacteria > Bdellovibrionota > UBA1018 > UBA1018 > UBA1018 > JAIEMT01. Next base: position 42,907 of record JAIEMT010000003.1, on the reverse strand, counting down.
AGGTGCCCCAGGTTGAAACTCGCTAGAATGTTTCCACCGCTTTGAACTGAAAATCCCCACGCCGCCCAGGGTTCGAGGATGAGCAGACCTAAAACAAGAGGGACAGCTAGTCGGGTGGCGCCATCCTTCCAAAATCTTTCCGGAGTTTTCTTATTGAAAGAATTTCTAGCAGTCAGCCCACTTATGAAGAAAAATAGGGGCATTAAAATATAGTGCAGAAGGATCGTGGCATTCAGTACGGCACTTGTATCGAATGGGTCTTTGAGGGGCCAGATTTCTGTTACCGCCGAAGCATAAGTGCAATGAACGTGAGCAAGTACTACGGCGATGGCCATTACCAGCTTTAAAAGAGAGATATGTGGACTATTTCTTAGGGCGAGTGACTTCATTTCTTATTCACTCCCGTAGCTGTCCCAAAAAAGGTGTCCCAGATTCCGAAAAACAAACCAAAGTTGTGATGAGGGTTTCGATGATGAAGGGAATGAAACCGTGAGGTCAGGATGAACTTTGTGCTCAAGCCTTTGAAGTCGTAGCCCATGTGGATGTAGACGGTATGGGCGATCACAATAATGTAGAACCAAACAAAGACAGAATAAGGTAACGGGACAAACAGCTTTGCCAAAGTAATAGGAAGGCGAAATAAAACCGCTTCTACAGGATGGAAAGCAAACGCACCCATGGGGGAGGTCTCGTTTTGGTGATGCACGCTATGGAATTTTCTCAAGCACTTGAAGTGGTGGAGAGAAAAATGAAAGGAGAAGGTCCAAAGATCGTAGACTAGAAAAAAAAGTAAAAACGAAAGGGTGAAATAGATCCAGCCATGTTGGGTGTTATCACGGTAAACCAGGCTCCAGCCTTGCTGAGTAAAAATGCTATCTAGTCTATCGAAGAGAAACCAAATGAAAACTGTGGAAGCTGTGTACCTTGAGCCAAATAGGAGATCCTTTGTAGTGTACTTCGATTGGCGTACGCGTTCGATTCTTCCAGCGCGCGCAAGCATGTTTTTCTCACCCAAGACAAAAATGAGGATGAAGGGTGAGGCCACCAATGCAGCGAGGACAATATCCGAGAGGACCGACGTGAGGTTCATACTCGAGCACAGAGAAAGCAAAACCCAAGCCAAGGTTAAGAAGAATTAAAACTGCTTATAGGATTTATTGTCTAAAATACTGTCTAGGTTTTGATCACTTGCACTCGGCGTAATTGTTTTTATCGTAGTAGCGGTAGTTCTGTTTGCAGGGATCGTATTGTGTGCGAGCCCATTCTTCCCCCTGCCAAAGGTCGCGAATAAAATACATTTTTGCGCGAGCTGCTGAAATCTCCTCAATATATCCAAATTGTGGAGTGAGCATTTCCAGCGCTAAGTCCTTCGAAATCCCCAGATAAAGCATGGCGTAAATGGCGCTGGCTTCCCCGGTTCGGTCTACCCCTGCTTGGCAGTGTACCAAGATGGGGCGTTCTGCAGTTTGATAGGCGTCGAGTAGGGCAAGGAGGTCTTTGCGGTGGGGCAATCTTCCAGCGGACATGGGAATGTCGATTAGCTTTACCCCTCGAAAATCTGTGACCGCTTTTTCTTCGTCGTACCAGATTTCGCCGGGGTTCGCGCCGCGCAGGTTGATCACCGTTTTAATTTTTAAGAAGGTGATGGCGCGTTCCAAGTCTTTTCGAGAGGGTTGCGGGCTTCGATAAAACTTTCCCTTGTCGAGCTCCACCAACTGGCAGCCAGAAAAAAATAAACAAACTAAAGTGAAATAGCGCATGCCCCAAATACCCCGAGGCATGCGCTAACTCAGTTTTATTTAAAAAGCGATTTCGAAACTTCCTGCAGGTGTGAAATCAAGAAGGCGCTCGAACCGTAATGCTCTTCGATCAGTGTATCGAGACCGTCCGCGCGATGACCCATTGCGCTGAAGTCGATGAAGATGGAATCTCTCGCTATACCGTTTTCAACCCGCTTGGTTTCTCCGACGGCGAGGTAGACTGAGAGTTCGCCCGGTTGAAGCTGAGATCCGTCAGCCAAGAACACCGTGAACTGAGACTGAGGATGGAAGGAGTCCATGTAGCAGGTCAATAAAGTGCTTTTGAGAATCGTGCACGTTTTCGATGGCGTTACAAACTCTACCATCTGCACTCGGGCAACTCCGCAGAGCTCGGTTCGAAATTCAGCGCAACGTCCATTCGAAACCATCACTCGAATGCGCGTCACAGCGCCTTCATCCCGAACTGAAAGCACGGCCGTTTCACTTTCCGGAGTTGGACCTCCTCCACCTAGATTGAACTCCATCGCCTCAGCATTGAGACTTGTCACCATCACTAAAATTCCTAAAAGTTTTTTCATTTTCGTTATCCCCTTTTCTAAGATTCAAGTAACTCGAATCAGGCATAGGAGATAATTGGGAATAGCAATGAGTGTGATAGGCAAAACCTAAGCATTACTGAAACAAAAAGGAGAGTATCAAGGAAACAGCTCAGCGATTTTCTATGACGAAAGGTCAGCGCGAGAGCGACGACGAGCGCACTCCAGCTCAGTAGGTAGAGTTTTAGAAAGGGGTCATTTCTTAGCTAATTGTACTCGCTGATTTTCGAGAACCAAGAAATACCCTTCGCCGTCCTCTTTTAAATCCCGAAGAATCTGGTGGTAGGTCACCCGCAGAAACTTGGCTTCTTCCGAGCCCGATTTGATTCGGCAGCACAAGCGCCCGGGTTTGTATTTTAAGGATTTCACATCGAGCCGCTCTTGAGATTGATCGCTCAGACGGATTTCATAACCGGTCTTAGCTGAACCTTCTAAGCCTTCGACAAAGTAAGCCGTGTCTTCCACGCCGATGCGTTTGGTTTCGCGTCCGATGTGGAGGTAATAGCCGTCTCCGTCTTTCTTCAGGCTTCGGGCAAAGAGTTTGCGCGTGGGTTCGTGGGTGATTTCCATCCCGTCGGCAATCCAAATCCCTTCCCGATTGAGGGTGATGACTTCGTTATCCACAAAAAACGGGGCGTTCTTGGGGTCCTGATTCACATTCTGTTCATATCACGTTAAGGTATTCGCATGAATGCAGCTCTCCAAAAGAAGTTAGTCGACACCTTTATCGAGGTGATTCGGAAGACCTCGGCCGAACTCCCGAAAGACGTTATCGAGGCAATTCAGTCAGGAAAGAGGGTCGAAGCCCCAGAGTCGCGCGGCGACTACGCGATGGGGATTATTTGCAAGAACATCGACCTAGCTAAAACGAAGAGCCAGCCGCTTTGTCAAGATACGGGCAGTATTCTTTTCTACGTTCATTACCCGATGAAGCTCGAAGCAGAAGCGCTTGAAAAAGTGATCAAGAAGGCCGTCGTTGCTGCGACTAAGAAGGGCTACCTTCGTCAAAACAGTGTGGATAGTTTGACCGGAAAGAATAACGGTACGAACGTCGGTCCGGGGACTCCGTCGCTTCACTTGCATCCCTGGAAGAAAAATGAATTCGATATTCGTCTGATTCTGAAGGGCGGCGGATGTGAAAACGTCGGCGCTCAGTACAGTTTACCGGACGGACGCGTGGGCGCAGGTCGTGACATCAAAGGGGTGAAGAAATGTATTTTGGACGCCGTTCAACAAGCGCAAGGCAAGGGCTGTGGGCCGGGCGTGTTGGGCGTGATCATCGGCGGCGACCGAGCGACGGGATACGCACTTTCGAAAGAGCAGTTTCTTCGAAAAATGAAGGATAAGAACCCGAATCCCGTGCTCGCTCAACTCGAAGAAGAGTGCCTGAACGAAGCCAATCAACTGGGCATCGGCCCCATGGGATTTGGTGGTAAGACGACGCTGATGGGAGTAAAGGTAGGAGTCCTCAACAGGCTCCCAGCCTCATTCTTCGTCAGTATCTCGTACATGTGCTGGGCCTACAGACGACATGGCGCCATCGTCGACGGCGGCGCCAAAATTAAACGGTGGCTCTACTAATGAAGACGCTCAAAGCACCTTTTACGGAAGACAAGATTCGCGCCCTCAAAGTGGGTGACATGGTGGAGATCGAAGGCGTGGTCTACACGGGGCGAGATGCAGTTCATAAGTGGCTGCACGAAGGAAACGAGCCGCCGGTGAGTTTGAAAGACGCCATCATTTATCACTGTGGCCCAGTGGTGATGAAGAAGAAGGGCAAGTGGGTGGTGACAGCAGCTGGCCCGACAACCTCGACTCGTGAAGAACCGTATCAGGCCGGCATCATCGAAAAGTTCGGTGTGCGCGGTGTGATCGGCAAAGGTGGAATGGGCGAAAAGACTCGCGTCGCCTGTGAAAAGTTTGGTTGTGTTTACTTCCATGCCGTCGGCGGTGCTGCCCAAGTTTTGGCCGAAGCGATTCAAGAAGTCGAAAACGTTTACGGCTTAGAACAGTTTGGAAGTCCCGAAGCGATTTGGCAATTGCGTGTAGTGAAGTTTCCTGTGGTAGTGACGATCGATGCGCACGGAAATTCGCTTCATAAAGATATTGAGGCCTCTTCGGCCCAAAGCTTGGCTCAGCTTTTGAGCCAAATAGGAAAGTAGTATGGCAGAGAAACCGAAGTCTACTGGTGGATGCCCCATGGGGCACGGAAATCCCGAGGCCTTTGTTCAGGTCACGCCGGGACACCTCACGTATAATGATTACTTGAAGGTGCCTGAGCTGCTGACGCTTCAGAAGCTTCAGTCCGATCCGCCCCATCACGACGAATTGCTCTTCATCGTCATTCACCAAGCTTACGAACTTTGGTTCAAGCTGGTGCTGCATGAAATCGGCGCGGCCATCAAGTGCATGGATCAAAAGGAAGTGCTTCAAGCCCACCATTTCATGAAGCGCGTAGTAGCCATCATGCGCCTCTTGGTGGATCAGATTCACATTCTCGAAACCATGACTCCCGCAGACTTCATGGAATTCCGTTATCGCCTAGAACCTGCCAGCGGATTTCAATCACTCCAATTTCGCGAGCTGGAATACGTTGCCGGAATGCGCGACGAGCGCTTTTTGAAATACTTCAAAGATCGCCCTGAAATGATCGAAGCGTTGAAGAAGCGTCTAGGTGAGCCCGATGTGCGCCATCATTACTACGAGATGTTGAAGAAGATGGGCTACGCCATCCCCAACAACGCTTCGAAGCTCGAAGTGGAAGGCGACGAAGAGGCGAAGGCAGCCATCATTAAAGCTCTGCTTCCCATCTACAAAACCCCGGCCAAAAACTATGAGCTCTACCTACTCAGCGAATCGCTCGTGGAGTTTGACGAGTTTCTGTCTCTTTGGCGCGAACATCATGTGCGTGTCGTTGAGCGCGTGATTGGTTTCAGACGCGGCACTGGCGGTTCAGCCGGCGCGGAATATTTGAAATCCACAACGTCGAAGCGCGCGTTTCCGTATCTCTGGGAAGTGCGTTCCTACCTCGAGCGAGGTAACTAGCCCCAGGGTACAAAATTTCGGAGTTGGAACTTCTTCTCAGTCGAAGAGAACGTCATCGGATAGAGCGTCCCATTCGGGATGGCGGAATAAAACGGATCGTCTTTGGTGGCTTGTATAATGAGGCGGCGAATGACGCCTCCATGCGTGACGACTGCCAGTTTTTGGTATTGCCCCTGTCCATGCTTCGCTAACAAATCGATAAACGCATGAGTCACCCGGTTGATCACTTTTTCGCTGGTCTCTGTTCCATATTGAACGAGCTCGGCATCGGAAAGAGTGCGAGCCATGACATCGCGAGCGAAGGTAAATCCAAACTGTGTCGCCATCTCTTCGCGATTGAGTCCCTGAATTCTTCCGAAATGAACTTCGCGCAGTCCTTCTGAAACATGAACGGGTAGTCCTAGGGGTTTTGCAATGAGCTCGGCAGTCTCACTCGCGCGACAAAGGTCGGAACTGAGCAGCGCCTGAATTCCCAGTTTTTTTAAAATCGGTACGAGGGAGCGCGCTTGTCCGCGGCCTTTGTCGTTCAAAGGAACGTCGACGTGTCCTTGAATTCTACCTTCAACGTTCCAGTCGGTTTCGCCGTGGCGAAAAAAATAGAGTTCCATCAGTCGTCGTTACGGGTGGCCTTGAGTTCTTCAGCTAAACGCATTCGGGATTGGCGGCGCTTTTGCGCTTCGGCGAAGCGTCGTTTTTCTTCAGGCGTTTCAGGGTTGAGAGGAGGAACTGGAGTGGGTTGTCCGTTTTCATCTAGCGCCACAAAGGTGGTATAAGCAGTCGCCGTGTGCTGCCGCTTGCCGGTGAGAGGATTTTCTGCGTCCACACGCACGCCGACTTCCATGGAAGTCCGTCCTGCAAAGTTCACCGAAGCTTGAATGTGAACAAAGTGACCCATCTTCACCGCACTGACGAAATGAAGCGCGTCGATCGAAGCCGTGACCACCACTCTGCGAGCGTGCCGACCAGCTGCAATCGCAGCAGCAATATCGATCCACGCCATGATCTTGCCCCCGAAGATCGTTCCCAAAGTATTGGTGTCGGAAGGAAGAACCAGTTCGGTCATTTGGACGACAGATTCGCTGACTTTTTTCCCGGGCGCCGAATTCCCTGGGGCTGAATTTTTTTTGCTCATGTGACGCGGTCCTCTACCAAAAGGTGGTGACCACCATTATATCGTGCTAGCCAAGAGGAATGCCACTCTCGATTCTACTCGGCCTCATTCTCTGCAACATCATTTGGTCTGCAGCGCCAGTCGGTGGGGTTTGGGTGCTGCAAGATTTCACACCGATTCAAGGGGCGTGGCTTCGCTATGTTTCGGCATTTGCTTTCTACGTGATGCTGACCGTTTTCTTGATAGTCACAAAGCGAGCGAAGAGCCCTCCTTTTTTAAAATCAAAACATCCGAAAGACTGGGCCACCGTGATTGCCATCGGCGCCATCACTTTTTGTGGAGTGGGTATCCTTCAACTCAAGGGGCTCTCCACTTCGCGCGCCACCGACAACGCTCTCATCATTGCTATGGAACCCATCATTACGGTGGTGCTGGCCTGGGTGATTTTTCGGGATCGGATGCAATGGAACCACGTGGTTTCTTTCTCCCTCTCCATCGTCGGTTTTTCGCTTTTGAGCGGACTGACCCCCGCCAAGATCAGAGCCGGTTTTGATCCCCACTTGATGGGGAACCTCCTCATTTTCTGCTCGCTCTTGGGAGAGGCGGCTTATTCCCTTTTGGCTCGGGGCGCCTTAAAACGGAATGAGCCGACCGAGATTTTCGGTACCGCCCTGTTCTTTGGAGGGGTGTTTCTCACTATCATTACTCTGCTGGGTCCAGGGCTGCCGCCACTTCATCAGTTTACCTGGAAGAGCGCCGCTGGCTCGGTCTGGAACGGGGTTTTGGGCACTGGGATTTGCTACCTGTTTTGGATGGTTGCCCTGACCCGAATCTCGATTGCCAGCATCACGGTGACCCTCTTTATTCAGCCTGTGGTGGGATCGCTCATTGGCTACTTGGTCCTGGGGGATTTAATGACTCCCATCCAGTTTATTGGGGCGGCGTTAATTCTTCTCGGAGTGAGCGTTCAGTTGAATAAAAAGCTTGCGGTTCCAATTTAGACATTTCTATACTTGACCTCATAGTGCTCCTTGGGGATTTGGGGAGCTAAAAGGCTTTTGGGGAAAAGGCAGAGAGAGGCGCTATGAGCGGGGACAAAGGGAGAACGGATATCTCCAACTCGCCCGAGAATTCGGGTGCAGACTTAATCAATGAAGTGATTGCTTTGACGGGGCTTCCGAGCCAGGAATTACAGGAAGAACTCCAGCAAATAGTCAAGAATTCTGGCCACGATCAGGAGAGTTTGACGCTCGAACAGCTGCGAGCTGCAATGATTGCCTACCTCGAGGCTATACAAGCTGAACACCTGTCAAATAGTTCGGCACAGTAGAAATTTTTATTTAATGCTGTGCAACAAACCCTCGGTTTTAGGTATACTTTAAAAAGTACCTGTATTGTTGTCTCTTGGTTTTAAAAACGGAGGGCAAATGATCATTCTTTCTTCTCAGAAAAAACCACCCGCAGAATTAATCAGACCAGACTTAGTCGGTTTTCCGGCGTCCGGTATCATTCAGGCCTCATCGCAGCCCTTTGGCCAGTATTCTTTACAGACCTCGGCGAACTATATTCCAAATCCTATCGTAGTTGAGCAGACTGCTCGCGGCGAAAGACAGTACGACATTTACTCGCGCCTGCTCCTCGATCGAATCATTTTCTTAGGTACCGAAGTGAACGACGTGGTGGCGAATCTCTTAATCGCCCAGCTCTTCTTCTTGGAATCTTCGGATCCGGATAAAGATATTCACATGTACATCAATTCCCCGGGAGGCTCTGTCACAGCAGGTCTTGGGATCTACGATGTCATGCAATACATTAAATCAAGCGTGTGCACTTACTGCATCGGCATGGCTGCCAGCATGGGCGCATTGCTTTTAACCGCAGGTGAAAAGGGCAAACGATACAGTTTGCCCCATAGCCGAATCATGATTCATCAACCTCTCGGCGGTGCTCGCGGACAGGCTTCTGATATCGAAATTCAGGCTAAGGAAATTCTTTATTTAAAAGATCGCCTGAGCGCAATTCTTGCAAAACATACCGGTAAGTCGATGGATCAGGTCAAAAAGGACACTGATCGCGACAACTACCTCTCTGCGGAAGATGCTGTGGAGTACGGATTAATTGATAAGGTAGTCGATAAGCACGGCAAGATTTAGTAAGAGAAAGCTGAAAGATTATGGACAACAAACGATACGGCGATGGTTTTGGAAATCTGTGTTGCTCCTTCTGCGGGAAGAATCAGCGAGAAGTAAAGAAGCTGATCGCGGGCCCGACCGTCTATATTTGCGACGAATGTATCGAGCTCTGTAACGACATCATTGCTGAAGAAGGTCAAAAAGAAGGCCCCGCTCGCTCTTCGGATAAAATTCCGAAACCGGCTGAGATCAAGGGCATCCTGGACGAATACGTCATTGGCCAAGAACAGGCGAAGAAAGTTTTGTCTGTCGCTGTTTACAACCACTACAAGCGCATTCAACATCAGGGCGATAAAAAATCGAAGGACTCCATTGAGCTTCAAAAGAGCAATATCTTGCTCATGGGTCCCACCGGTACCGGCAAGACCCTACTGGCTCAAACCCTTGCGAAGCTTTTGAACGTTCCGTTTGCTATGGCAGACGCAACGACGTTGACCGAAGCAGGTTACGTCGGTGAAGACGTTGAAAACATTATTTTGAATCTGCTGCAAGCTTGCGACAACAACGTCGAGCGGGCACAGAAGGGCATCGTTTACATCGATGAAGTCGATAAGATTTCACGTAAGAGCGAAAACCCGTCCATTACTCGCGACGTCAGCGGTGAAGGCGTTCAACAAGCATTGCTTAAAATTATCGAAGGCACGATTGCTAACGTTCCTCCCAAGGGTGGCCGTAAGCATCCGCAGCAAGAGTTCGTTCAGGTGGATACTTCGAACATTCTCTTCATCTGCGGTGGCGCTTTCGTCGGTATCGACAAAATCGTGTCGGTCCGTAAAGGCAAGAGACAGATGGGCTTACACGCCAACATTACTTCGAAGGCCGAAGAAAACGTATCGAAGCTTCTGGGTCAAGTAGAGCCAGAAGATCTGATCAAGTTCGGTCTCATCCCAGAATTTATTGGTCGTATGCCGGTGATTGCATCTCTCGAAGAGCTCGATGAAAAGGCTCTTGTTGAGATTCTCAAGAAACCGCGCAATGCGTTGACCAAACAGTACACCAAGCTCTTTGAATACGATGGCATTCAGCTCGAATTTGAAGAGGATGCTCTCGAGGCAGTTGCGAAAGAAGCGATCAAACGGAACACCGGTGCTCGCGGACTTCGGGCTATTCTCGAACAGTCCATGCTCGAGGTGATGTATGAGTTGCCCGCCCGAACTGACGTGAAGAAATGTATCGTTTCGAAAAACGTCATTCTCAAAGGCGAGCGACCCGTCATGGTGTTTTCTGACGGATCTGAGAGCAATAAGCCGGGCGCCACAGGCATGCCAGGTAAGGCCGAAAGCGCTTAATCAACCGGACCTCATTAAAGTAGAAACGTGTACCCGGCTGGGGGGTAGACGGCGTCCTCTATTCTTTGCTAAAATAGGTGACTCCTCTAAAAATCCCTCATCCAATTCCGTTAAACCGAAGAAATATTTGCCCAAAATTTGCAGTCCGCATTTGGGTATGCTGTAGTTAATAAAGAGGCTCAGGCGGCCTCTTTGAGGAGATCAATGGATGAGCCCCAGCAATAAAGAATCGAAAGAAAAGAAGTCTTCAGCGGGCAGTTCTAGCGATACGATGCGAGTACCCTTGCTCCCGCTTCGCGATGTGATTATTTTCCCTCACATGGTCGTGCCGTTGTTTGTCGGCCGAGAAAAATCCATCAACGCGCTTGAAGAGTGTGTCAGCAAAAAGATGGATCTGTTCTTGGTTGCCCAAAAACAGGCCACCACCGTTAGCCCCAATGAAAAAGATATTTTCGAAGTTGGAACGCTGGGAACCATTCTGCAGATCCTACGTCTTCCCGACAACACGGTGAAGGTGTTGATCGAAGGAAAGCGTCGCGCGCGCATCATTGATTATCAAGAAACCGACCGCATGATCGAAGCAGAGGTCGAAGAGATCGAAGACACCACCACGGTGTCGGTCGAGATCGAAGCTTTGGTTCGCTCCTTAAAAGGAACTTTTGAAAACTACGTAAAACTCAACAAGCGCATTCCACCTGAAATGCTGATGAGCGTGAACACGATCGACGATCCTTCACGTCTGGCGGACTTGGTGGTTGCTCACTTGAATCTCAAGCTCGAAGACAAGCAAGAGATCTTGGAAATTTCCGATGCCGCTAAGCGGTTAGAAAAGCTTCTGCAACTCATGCAAGGCGAGATCGAAATTTTGCAGGTCGAACGCCGCATTCGTTCGCGCGTGAAGAAGCAGATGGAACGCTCGCAGAAGGAGTACTATCTCAACGAGCAAATGCAGGCGATTCAGAAGGAACTTGGTGAGAAGGACGAGTTCAAGGCTGAACTGCAAGCCATCGAAAAGCAGATTCGCTCCAAGCCCATGAGCAAAGAGGCGAAGGAGAAAGCCACCAAGGAACTGAAGAAGCTCAAGATGATGTCGCCGATGTCGGCTGAAGCCACCGTCGTGCGCAACTACATCGACTGGCTGATCAGCTTACCGTGGGCTGAGTACACCTCGGACCGCAATGATCTTAAGCTTGCGGCCAAGGTGCTCGATGAAGATCACTACGGTTTGGAAGAAGTGAAAGAGCGTATTTTGGAATACTTAGCGGTCCGCGTGTTGACCGAAAATTCCAAGGGCCAGATCCTCTGTTTTGCGGGCCCCCCGGGTGTGGGTAAAACCTCGCTCGCGCGATCGATCGCTCAATCGCTCAATAAAAAGTTCGTGCGTTGTTCGCTCGGCGGCGTGAGAGACGAAGCTGAAATTCGCGGCCATCGTCGTACGTACGTCGGCGCTCTGCCTGGCAAGATCGTGCAGTCCTTAAAGAAGGCTGGTTCTTCGAACCCCGTCTTCTTGTTGGATGAAGTGGATAAGATGAGCACCGATTTCCGCGGCGATCCCTCCTCGGCTCTGCTTGAAGTTTTGGATCCGGAACAGAACGTGTCTTTCGGCGACCATTACTTAGAAGTGGATTACGATCTTTCTAAAGTGATGTTCGTTCTGACCGCGAATTCGTTGCACTCGATTCCGAGACCGCTCTTGGATCGTATGGAAGTCATCACGATCTCGGGCTACACGGAAATCGAAAAGTTCAACATCGCTAAGCGCTACCTGCTCACCAAGCAGATGGAAGCTCACGGCTTGAAGCCTGAGGATCTCGAAGTCGACGAAGAAGCGTTGCAAAGCTTGATTCGCCTGTACACGAGAGAAGCCGGCGTTCGTAACCTCGAGCGCACGGTCGCTACTCTGTGCAGAAAAGCTGCGAAGCAAATCGTCGAGAAGCGATTCAAAGACGGTTCGACGGACGGCAAGGCAGTTCCGAATTCGAAGACCGTTCCGTTCCGCGTGAAAGCTTCTGACCTTGAAGAACTGCTCGGTCCTCCGAAGCAGATTGTCAGCAAGGCCGAAGAAAACAGCGAAATCGGTTTGACCAACGGCCTGGCTTATACGGAATCGGGCGGCGATCTCTTGCAGATCGAAGTCTCGGTCGTGGCGGGCAAGGGCCAGGTGAAGATCACCGGTAAGCTCGGTGAAGTCATGCAGGAGTCGGCTGCAACCGCGATGAGCTACGTTCGTTCTCGAGCCGAGCTCATGGGTCTAGAAAAAGACTTCTACCAGAACATCGACATCCACCTGCACGTGCCGGAAGGCGCTGTTCCGAAGGACGGCCCGTCGGCAGGGATCACCATGGCCACCGCGATCACTAGCGCGCTGACCAAAATTCCGGTGAAGCAGAGTGTGGCGATGACGGGTGAAATCACCCTCCGTGGCCGAGTCTTGGCTATCGGCGGCTTAAAAGAGAAGCTCTTGGCTGCCAAGATCGGCGGCGTGAAGACGGTCTTGATCCCGAAGGATAATATTCCGGATTTAAAGAAGATTTCGAAGGATATTGTCTCGGGTCTTCAAGTCATTCCCGTCGAGCACGGTGATGAAGTGCTAAGATTGGCTCTGGACCTGCCGAACCCCGAAACGTTCCTAGTTCGTCCTTCTGCGAAGGTGGATGTCCCCGCAGAATTGGTGGCGGCTAAGGGAACGGATGAACCGGGCAAAGGCGGCGGAGCCGTGAAGCACTAAGCTTCCGGAACCCTCGCTCTTCATAGGAGCATAGCGGCGTTTAGCCCTTGACCCCAGCGGGAGTGTCGTCTATTTTGCCTTTCTTTACGAAAGGACAATAGATTCATGCCCACTATTAATCAGCTTATCCGCCGGGGCCGGACTAATAAGCTTTGGAAGACGAAGTCTCCTGCATTGCAGAGCTGCCCTCAGCGCCGCGGAGTTTGCACACGCGTTTACACAACGACACCGAAGAAACCGAACTCGGCACTTCGCAAAGTTTGTCGTGTGAGATTAACCAATGGGTATGAAGTGACTTCGTACATCCCGGGGATTGGACACAATCTTCAGGAACACTCGATTGTCCTGATTCGTGGAGGCCGTGTGAAGGATCTTCCCGGCGTTCGTTACCACACCGTTCGCGGAACTCTCGACGCTCAAGGCGTTGCAAACCGCAAGCAAAGCCGTTCGAAATACGGCGCGAAAAAAGGTTCCGGCGGCGCAGCGGCAGGTGCAGCAGCAGCTCCGGCAGCAGCAGCAAAGTAATTTCTCTCGCCGTAGGCGAGGATGCTAAAGGAAAGTAAAAATGGGTCGTAAGAAATTTGTTCGTAAACGTGAAGTTCTCCCGGATCCGAAGTTCAACGACGTCGTCGTGACGAAGTTCGTTGCCAGCCTCTTAAGAGAAGGTAAGAAGTCGACCGCGGAAAGAATTTTCTACACCTCGGTGGATGTCATGCACGAGCGCACCGGTGAAGATGGAATGAAGCTTTTCAAAAAAGCTCTCGAAAATCTGAAGCCGTTGCTCGAAGTGAAGTCTCGCCGTGTTGGTGGTGCGACCTACCAAGTTCCAGTCGAAGTGAAGCCAGCTCGTAAACAATCGCTCGCTTCTCGCTGGTTGATCGATGCTGCTAAGACTCGTCCCGAGCACTCGATGGCAGAACGCCTTGCCGCTGAAATGATCGAAGCTGCGAATGGTCGCGGCGGCGCTATGAAGAAGCGCGAAGACGTTCACAAAATGGCTGAAGCCAATAAGGCTTTCGCCCACTACCGTTGGTAAGTTTGAGCCTCTTTGCAATTTGGGCTCGGATTGGGCCCATGTATGGCCAAATCAGATTCTGGTGATCTCCTCTCTACTCGCAATATTGGCATCATGGCCCATATTGATGCGGGTAAAACTACGACCACTGAGCGCATCCTTTACTACACCGGAAAGACTCACAAGATCGGCGAGGTTCATGAGGGCACGACCGTCATGGATTGGATGCCGCAGGAGCAAGAGCGCGGCATCACCATCACTTCTGCTGCGACGACCGCATTCTGGAAAGATTACCGAATCAACATCATCGATACTCCCGGCCACGTCGATTTCACAATCGAGGTTGAGCGTTCTCTTCGCGTCTTAGACGGAGCCATTGGCGTGTTTTGCGCAGTGGGCGGGGTCGAGCCACAGTCCGAAACGGTGTGGCGACAGGCGAATAAATATCACGTTCCGCGAATTGCATTCGTCAACAAGATGGATCGAGTCGGAGCCGACTTCTTTGACGTTCTGGGACAGATCAAAGAAAAGCTGGGCGCCAATCCGATTGCTTTGCAGCTGCCGTGGGGCGCTGAAGATACATTTAAAGGCGTCATCGATCTCGTCGAGATGAAGGCCATCGTTTGGACTTCGGATGACTTAGGCGCAAACATGCAGACGCAAGACATCCCTGCAGAGATGAAAGCCGAAGCGGATGAGTATCGTGAAAAATTATTAGAAGCTGCTGCCGAAGCAGATGAAACGCTGATGGAAAAATACCTGGGCGGCGGTGAAGCCCTGACTTCCGACGAAATTCGCAAAGCCGTCCGCAAAGGCTGCATCGAACTCAAGATGGTTCCGGTTCTCTGTGGTGCGAGTTTTAAAAACAAGGGCGTTCAGCCTTTGCTCGATGCGGTCGTCGCTTACTTGCCATCACCTCTCGATATTCGTCCGACCGAAGGAAAAGATATTCGGGATGAGAACAAAGTGCTCTTACGTAAACCGAAGGTCGACGAACCGTTTGCAGCACTCGCATTTAAAGTGATGAACGATCCGTTCGTAGGGCAGCTGGTTTATTTTCGCGTTTATTCGGGCAAAGCGACGTCGGGTCAGATGGTTTACAACCCGGGCAAAGACAAGAAGGAACGCCTCGGCCGCTTGCTGCAAATGCACGCCAACAAGCGCGAAGATATTCAAGAAGTGAAGGCGGGCGAAATCGCCGCTGCCGTGGGTCTGCGTTTCACTATTACTGGCGACACCCTTTGCGACGAAAAAAATCCAATCCTGCTTGAAAAGATGGAATTCCCCGAGCCAGTGATTTCCATCGCCATCGAACCTAAAACTAAAGCCGATCAAGAAAAGTTGGCTGGAGCTTTACAGCGTCTTGCGATGGAAGATCCTTCTTTCCGCGTTTCTACCAACGAGGAAACCGCGCAGACGTTGATCAGCGGGATGGGGGAGTTGCATCTCGAAATCATCGTCGATCGAATGAAGCGCGAGTTTAAGGTTGAAGGCAACGTCGGTAACCCGCAAGTCGCATACAAAGAAACCATTTCGAAGAGTCATAAATCCGAAGGCAAATTCATTCGCCAGGGCCAAGGCAAGGGCCAATATGGTCATGTGGTCATTCAGTTTGATCCCCTTCCGCGGGGCAAGGGTTATCAGTTCGTGAATCAAATCCCGCAAGGTGTGATCCCAAAAGAGTTTTATCCTGCGATTGAAAAAGGTGTTTCCGAAGCGATGCTTGGTGGAATCATTGCGGGCTATCCCGCAGTCGATGTCAAAGCGACTTTGCTGAACGGCTCATTTCACGAGGTCGATTCGTCTGAAGTCGCCTACAAAATCGCGGCATCGATGGCATTTAAGGATGCCGCCAGAGCCTCTGATCCCCTCATTCTCGAACCCATGATGTCGTGTGAAATCACTTCGCCTGCGGACTATATGGGTGGCGTGATTGGTGACTTAAACAGCCGCCGCGGAAAAATCATCAGTATGTCCGAACGTCACGGCCTTCAGGTGATCAAAGCGGAAGTGCCTCTGGCGACGATGTTCGGCTACTCGACCGCTCTCCGTTCTTCTTCGCAGGGCCGAGCGAGCTTCAGTATGGAGTTCTCGCACTACGAGCCTGTGCCGCCGAATCTCGCCGAAGAGATTAAGATCAAAGCAGGGGTAATCCCTGCACCGTCCGGGACCTAACTATTCCATTTCTACGGAACAGTCCTTTGAGAGGAAGCGCACGTCGAGAGGGAAGACGCCTTCAATTTTAAGCTCCAGCCAGCTGAGTTCGTCTACACCTCCAAATACGCCCAACCTAAAAGATCGAACCAGATTTCTACCTCCACTCACTTGTAAGCGTTGATCTCCTTTTAGATTTTTGCAGAAAAAGACCTGGGGTTCTAAGGTGTCAAATCTACATTCTAGAGGGGATGGGTGGGTGTAAGGTGTCCCTGTTTCCATGATACTGGCGAGAACCTGGAGTTCATAGTTGGTACCCACCTTCTTCAAGATCATTAAAGGGACCGGATCACCAGGGTGGGTGACCGGCAAACTGTCCTTGCAAGAAACGGCTTTCACAACGGGGTCCGCCGTAAAACCGTTAATAGATAGAAAGAGACTCCAAACAACTAAAGATAAGATTTTCATGCTGGCCCACCTAGCAAGGAAGCTCAGAGTATAAAAGGTCTTAGAAACGCTTCGAAGCTATGAGGCGTGCACTTAACCTCCAGGTCTGTACGAGCCCGTCCGCCCGAAACCGTCAGAAATACCTATTGTCTTTCCCTTTTAAACCCGGTATGTTCCCGCCCTCTAAATGAGGTAACTCAGACGTACTGGGAGAGATTGCTCGGCCCGATAGCACAGGGCAGAGGGAACTCCCCGGGTTTTTTAAGGAGTAGTGCTATGGCTATGGAACATAAGATTCGAATTAAATTGAAGGCTTTTGATCATCGAGTTCTGGACCAGTCGGTCTGGGAAATCGTGAACACAGCTAAGAGAACGGGCGCGACGGTAAGAGGGCCCATCCCACTTCCGACCGTGATCAATAAGTATTGCGTTCTCAGATCGCCTCATGTAGACAAAAAATCCCGCGAGCAGTTCGAAGTAAGAACGCATAAGCGGCTTTTGGATATCCTCGAGCCGACGCAGCAGACAGTCGATTCTCTCATGAAACTCGACCTTTCTGCCGGCGTAGACGTGGAAATCAAATCTTAAACAGAGGTTGTAGATCTCGGTTTGGGAAGTGAGGGACTGATACTTCTTTCTGCAGCTGCTTCGGCAGTTTTCCCAGAAGGAAAGTCAGGAGCTCAGACGGTCATCTCATGAAAGCATCCGGCGGCTTAATTTATTAAGTAGCTTCCCGGTGATGCTGTGAAGGTGAATCGCTTTTGGAGAAGAATATGGAGCAACAGGCTGAATCTCAAGCCACCACGGCAACGGGCGGGTCACTGTCCGTAAACCCAGGTGGTATTTTGGGAATCAAAGCAGGCATGACGCAAGTTTTTAACGAGCAAGGCGACTCGATCGCAGTGACTGTGATCGATCTACGCCCCAACATGGTCACTCAGGTGAAGACCAAGGCGAAGAACGGCTATCAAGCTGTTCAAATCGGCTTCCTCGAAAAGAAAGAGAAGCACGCCACGAAAGCTGAGCAAGGTCATGTGAAAGCTGCCGGTGTAAAAGGCGGCTTCTATCATTATCAAGAGTTTCGTCTCGCGGACAAAGCGAAGGCTGAAGACTACGCTGTGGGCAAATCGCTTACGGCTGAGTTTTTGAAGCCTGGCGATTTGATCGACCTGACCGCCATGAGCAAAGGTAAGGGTTTTCAGGGCGGTATGAAGCGCTACCACATGGCCGGCGGTTATAAATCGCACGGTGCCTCGGTTTCGCACAGACAGCTGGGTTCTATCGGTAACCGCGCCGATCCCGGTAAGTGTTTCAAGAATAAAAAGATGGGCGGCCACATGGGTCATGAGCAGGTCACTGTTCAGAACGTGCAAGTCGTCCGCGTGGATTTAGAAAACCAGCTCTTGCTGGTGAACGGCAGCGTGCCGGGTCCTCGCAGCGGGATCGTGACGATCTCTCCTGCGGTTAAGCGCACGCCAAAAAGCGGAAAAGGTAAGTAGGGATATATGCCAACTTTAGACGTCATTAATCAGGAAAAGAAAAAGGTCGGCACGATCGAACTCCGCGAAGATGTTTTCGGAGTGAAGGTGAACGTTCCGCTCGTTCATCAAGTGATCAAAGCTCAGTTGGCTGGCAAGCGCCAAGGTACTGCAAAGACCAAGGTGAAGTCAGAAGTTCGCGGTGGCGGTCGTAAGCCATTCCGTCAAAAGGGTACGGGTAATGCTCGACAAGGTTCGACGCGTTCTCCGCTTCATCCGGGTGGCGGTCAGAGCTTCGGTCCGATTCCACGTTCTTACGAGCAAGCAACTCCTAAAGAGATGATGCGCGGAGCTCTTCGTTCGGCTCTTTCAGACCGAGTGAAGGCGAGCCGTGTTCTCATTATCGATGAGTTCAAGCTGAAGGACGCTAAGACGAAGGTTGCTAACGAACTCTTCAAGAAGGGTTTGCAACTCGAGAAGGCTTTGATTGTTTCTGACAAGAATCAAACTCTTGAGCGTTCCACCGGCAATATTCCGAACATTAAGGTTCTTCGTACTGAAGGAATCAATGTCTATGACGTGATTCGCTTCCCTTGGCTCGTAATGACCAAGAGTGCTGTGCAAGCTGTTGAAGCTCGCTTGGCTCCGAAGGAAAAGGCTAAGAAGGAATAATATATGAACAGCGTTTATGAAGTGATCAAACGCCCTGTGATCAGCGAAAAAAGTACGGCTCTTGCTGAAGTCGGCGGCAAATATGCTTTCGAAGTCGACATCAAGGCCAACAAGTTCGAGATCAAGGACGCCGTTCAAAAGATGTTTAATGTGAAGGTACGTGAAGTCCGCACCATGATTGTTCATGGAAAGATGAAGCGTGCTGGCCAGTTCATGGCAAAGCGCCCGAACTGGAAGAAAGCACTCGTCACCCTGACCGAAGGTCAGAAGATCGAGTTCTTCCAGGCTAAGTAAGGCAAGTAGAGGTAGAAGAAAAAATGGCGATTAAATCTTATAAAGCAATTACTCCGGCACAGCGATTCAAGACTGTTGCTGATTTCTCCATCCTCACTCCTAAGAAGGATCAACCCTCGAAGCCTCGCCGATTGACCCAATCGTTGGTGAAGTCGGGTGGTCGCAATGCTTTGGGCAAGATGACCGTTCGTCACATCGGCGGTGGTCATAAGAGAAAATATCGTGTGATCGATTTCGCTCGTGAGAAGCGTGAGATTCCAGCGAAGGTTGCTTCGTTGGAGTACGATCCAAATCGTACCGCTTACATTGCTCTTCTGCACTATGCAGATGGCGAGAAGCGATACATCTTGGCTCCTCTCAATCTCAATGTGGGCGATACTGTGATCGCAAGCGATCAGGCCGACATCAAGCCAGCAAACAATCTGGTTTTGAGTGCGATTCCGGTGGGCACGCTGATCCACAACATCGAAGTGACTCCGGGCAAGGGTGGCAAGATGGCTCGTTCAGCTGGCGATTGCGCACAGCTCATGGCCAAAGACGGCACCTACTGCCAAGTGAAGATGCCGAGCGGTGAAATTCGTTTGATCCACTCGCGCTGTCGCGCTTCGATCGGTCAGCTTTCGAACACGGATCACGAGAATATTAAAATTGGTAAAGCCGGCCGCAGTCGTTGGTTGGGAATTCGTCCCACGAACCGCGGTGTTTCGATGAACCCGATCGACCATCCACACGGTGGGGGTGAAGGTAAGTCGTCCGGCGGTGGCCATCCGAGAACTCCATGGGGCGTTCCGACGAAGGGCTACAAGACTAGAAATAATAAGCGTACTGAAGCTTTCATCGTAAAGCATCGTAGATAAGAAGAGGAGAATGTCACTTGGCTCGTTCAATTAAAAAAGGTCCGTTTTGTGATGAGCATCTTTCGTCGAAGGTGGCAACTGCCAAGCAGACGCAAGATCGCAAAGTGATCAAGACTTGGTCGAGACGTTCGACCATTCTTCCAGATTTCGTTGGAGTGACTTTCGCTGTTCATAACGGCAAAAAGTTTATTCCAGTTTATGTGACTGAGAACATGGTGGGACACAAGTTGGGTGAGTTTTCTCCCTCCCGTACCTTCCATGGTCATACGCCTGCCGATAAGAAGGCAGCTGAAGGTGCTCCAGCAGCAGGTGCACCAGCAGCGGGCGGAGCAGCTCCAGCAGCAGCCGCTAAACCAGCCGCAGCTCCGGCAGCGAAGCCAGCAGGTTAAGGAAAGGGAATAGGAATTAAACCATGAACGCAAAAGTGAATTTTGTCAGAATCACGCCGCGAAAAATGGGACTGATCGTGGATGAAGTCCGCGGCAAGAACATCAACGATGCCCTGACTTACCTGAAGTTTTCGCCACGCAAGCGCACGGCTACCGTGATCGCTACTCTCTTGAAGAGTGCTGTGGCCAACGCTGACCGTAAGGGCACTGTCGATGTGGATAAACTTTTCGTGAAAACGATTTTAGTGGGTGGCGGGACGATCTTGAAGAGATTCCGTCCGCGCGCAAAGGGTTCGGCTTTCCGAATTAACAAAAGAACCAGCAACGTGTCTGTGACACTGGCTGAGCGTACGTAAAGGAAGAACGATGGGTCAGAAAGTTAATCCAATTGGGTTTCGCTTAGGAATTACCCGCACGTGGGATAGCCGTTGGTTCGCCAAGAAGGACTATGCCGAG
Source organism: bacterium (assembly GCA_019751945.1). GTDB lineage: Bacteria > Bdellovibrionota > UBA1018 > UBA1018 > UBA1018 > JAIEMT01. The sequence continues at coordinate 22,424 of JAIEMT010000003.1, read as the reverse complement.
CTTCTTCATGAAGACATTAAGTTGCGCGAGCATCTTAAGGCAAAGTTGTTCAGCGCGGGCATTGCTCGAATTGAAATCGAGCGCGCTGCTAACCGTGTGACGATCAACGTACACACGGCTCGTCCAGGTATCGTGATCGGCAAGAAGGGTTCTGGCGTAGAGTCCTTGAAGGCCGACGTTCAGAAGCTTTCGGGCAACAAAGTCGAGCTCAACATTATCGAGGTGAAGAAGCCAGAAGCCAACGCAACCCTCATCGCTGAGAACGTGGCATCGCAGCTTGAAAAGCGCGTCGCTTTCCGTCGCGCCATGAAGAAGTGTATGACCGCTGCCTTCAAGCAAGGCATCAAGGGAATTAAAGTTCGTGTTTCGGGTCGTTTGGGTGGAGCTGAAATCGCTCGTACCGAGTGGTACAGCGAAGACAGCGTTCCTCTGCACACCCTGCGCGCTAACGTGGACTACGGCACTGCTGAAGCCCGCACCACCTACGGCGTGATCGGCGTGAAGACTTGGGTCTATCACGGTGAAATCGCAACACTGAAGAAACAGGCAGTCGCTGAAGCTAAGGCGCTTCAAGCGAACTAAGGAGTAACGGTTCATGTTGGCACCTAAAAGAGTCAAATGGCGTAAACATCAGAAGGGCAAGATGCGCGGGAAAGCACTCCGCGGCGGCACCTTGTTTTTCGGCGAGTTCGGCCTTCAGGCTACCGAATGCGGAAAGATCACTTCGAAACAGATCGAAGCTTCCCGCGTAGCGATGACCCGATATGTGAAACGCGGTGGAAAGATTTGGATCCGCATTTTCCCAGACAAGGCCATCACTAAGAAGGCGGCTGAGACTCGAATGGGTTCCGGTAAAGGTAACGTTGAGGAATGGGCAGCGGTGATTAAGCCGGGCCGTATCATTTTCGAAATGAACGGTATTCCGAAGAACGAGGCTTTTGAAGCTCTTCGTTTGGCGAATCACAAACTCCCGATTCACTGCAAACCGATCTCGAAGGAGATGGAGGTAAAGAAACTTGGCAACCAAGCAAATAAAGGAAATTAAGAATCTTACTGCTGCAGAATTGGCGGCCAAGACACGTGAGCTCGAGAAGGAACTCTTTCAGGCTCGCATGAAGAAAGTAACCGGCCAGTTGGAAGACACCGCATCGCTTTGGCGCATGCGTAAGAATCTGGCACGAGCAAAGACGCTCCATACCCAGATGACGAAGGGCAAATAGTTTATGGTAGAAAAGAAAACGTCTAAATCCAAACCCGCCGCTAAGAGTGCTGCTCCAAAAGCCGCCTCCAAGAAGGTTGAAGCCCATTCAGCAGCTCCTGCTGCTCCGAAGCCTAAGAAAGAAAAGGCTCCTAAGCCAGCTGCTTCTCCTTCGACTGATCCCCGCGCTTCGATGAATCCGTTGCAGAAGCGCCGAGTTTTGGTTGGAACAGTTGTCAGCGACAAGATGCAAAAGACGATCGTCGTAAAGATCGATCGCCAAGTGAAACACGGCCTCTACGGTAAATACATTGCGAAATCCCGTAGATTCCAGGTTCACGATGAGAACAACACGGCAAAGGTGGGCGATCTCGTTCAAATGATCGAGTCTCGTCCGTTGAGCCGTAGCAAGCGTTGGGCACTTCAATCCATCGTCCGCAAGGCGGTTCAGGTTGTTGAAATGCGTGACGAGGCACAAACAGTTTAAGGACGCGGAGCCGGAGGTTTTTTTATGATTCAGATGCGCACTCGACTTGATGTTGCAGATAATTCAGGCGCCAAGTCCGTCATGTGCATTAAGGTGCTCGGTGGCAGCAGACGTCAATACGCTACTGTCGGCGATGTCATCGTTGTGACCGTGAAAGATGCAAGCCCGAATTCGAAAGTGAAGAAGGGCGAAATTTTGAAGGCAGTGATCGTGAGAACTCGGAAAGAAGTGAACCGTCACGACGGAACACATATTCGATTCGATACGAACTCAGCCGTATTGATCAACGCACAAAACGAGCCGATCGGGACCCGTATCTTTGGACCCGTGGCACGTGAACTGAGAGCAAGAGCGTTCACCAAGATCATCTCTTTAGCTCCGGAAGTGCTGTGAGGAAATTATGTTGAACTCAGTAGTAGTAGTAGGAAAACTTTCGATTCGAAAAAACGACCAGGTGCAAGTGATTGCAGGTCGTGAAAAGGGCAAGGTTGGCAAGGTTCTCAGTGTCGATCACGTCAAAGGACGTGTGGTTGTTGAGAAGACTAACATGATGAAGAAGCATGTGAAGCCGAACCAAAAGAATCCACAGGGCGGAGTCATCGAGAAGGAAATTCCCCTGCATTATTCAAACGTCCTTTTATATTGCACCAAATGCTCAAAAGGCGTTCGCCATGGCAGCAAAATGACCGAGAAGGCAGCCAAGGGTAAGAAGGGCGCTGAGAAGAAGGCGACGAAAGTCAGAGTTTGTAAGAAGTGTGATTCGAGTTTGGAGGCCACCGCGTAAGCGGGCCTTAGGAGGATTTAGAACGTGGCTAAAGATGTAAAAGACGAAGCAACAGTCGACGAAGGCGCGGCTAAAGCTAAAGCAGAAGCGAAAAAAGCCGCTGCGGAAGCTGCCAAGGCCAAGGGCAAGAAAGCCAAGGCTGATGCGGCTGCATCCGCTGTAAAGATCGCGGCTCCGGGCGAAACCAAAGTTTCTCCGAGCTATACTCCGCGTCTTCTCAAGCACTACCACGAGAAGGCAGTGCCGGCGTTGATGAAGCAATACCAATTCAAGAACCCGATGCAGGTTCCTCGCCTTTCTAAGGTGGTTGTGAACTGCGCAGTGAAAGACGCTGTGGCGAATCCGAAGGTTTTGGATTCGACTCTTGAGGAGATCATGGCGATTACTGGTCAGAAGCCAGTTCTCACTCGCGCTAAAAAAGCTATCGCTGCGTTCAAAGTTCGTAAGGGCAACGCAGTCGGCGTCATGGTGACTTTGCGTCGCGCTCGTATGTACGAATTTTTAGATCGCCTGATGAATGTCGCGCTTCCTCGCGTTCGTGACTTCAAAGGTGTGAGTGCAAAATCTTTCGACGGTCGTGGAAACTATTCAGTCGGTATCCGTGAGCAGATCATTTTCCCGGAAATCAACTACGACAAGGTCGATAAGATCAAAGGCTTTACAGTAACGATTGAAACAACGGCAAAAACCAATGAACACGCCCGCGCGGTGTTGACGGAAATGGGAATGCCGTTCCGTAAGTAAGCGGCTGAAGGAGAAATACATTGTCTACTAAGTCCAAACTGGAAAAAATTGGAAAGAAACTGAAGTTCAACGTCCGAACGCGGAATCGTTGCCCACTCTGCGGACGTCCTCGCGCTTATATGCGTAAATTTAATATGTGCAGACTTTGCTTTCGTGGGTTGGCACTGAAAGGCCAATTGCCCGGCGTCGTTAAATCGAGCTGGTAACAAGGAAGACTATTTATGAGCATGACTGATCCTGTAGCAGATTTGTTGACCCGAGTTCGCAACGCAGCGAAAGAGAAGCACGAAAAGTTGGAAGTTCCAGCTTCCCGCTTGAAGGCTAATATCGTTCGCGTGTTGAAAGAGGAAGGTTACATTAAGAACTTCCGCTTGCAGCGCGAAGAAGGTCGCCCGACCATCAAGGTTTACTTGAAGTACACCGGAACGGGCAGCAGCGTAATCCAAGGTATTAAGCGCATTAGCCGTCCAGGCCTGCGCAAGTATACCGGGTATGAAACTATGCCGCGTCCGTTGAGTGGAGCTGGCATCGCGATCGTTTCAACCTCGAAGGGTGTAATGACCGGTGCTCGTGCTCGGAACGAGAAGATCGGTGGCGAAATTCTTTGTGAGGTATGGTGATTTATGTCTCGCGTAGGTAAGGTCCCTGTCAAAATTTCTCAGGGCGTGAAGGTCGATATTAAAGATAGTACGATCAAGGTCGAAGGCCCCAAGGGTAAGACCATGCACAAGATTCCGCTTGGCATCACCGCAAAGGTTGAAAACGGCGCAATCTTGGTAACGGGCGATTTGAAAGTTGCTCCGAATGCTTCGGCACTCCAAGGCTTGACCCGTACTTTAATTTACAACATGGTTCACGGTGCAGCTGTTGGCTTCACCAAGGAGCTCGACATTGTCGGCGTCGGTTATAGAGCTGCAGTCAAGGGTCAGACCTTGACGATGAACTTGGGCTATTCGCACCAAGTAGAATACGAAGCTCCGGCCGGCATCGCAGTGAAGGTTGAAAACAACACCCGCGTCGTTGTTTCTGGCGCAGACAAAATTTTAGTAGGAATGGTGGCTGCAAAAATTCGTTCATTCAAGAAGCCTGAACCGTATCAAGGTAAGGGCGTTAAATACGTGGATGAACACATCATTCGTAAGCAAGGTAAAGCTGCTGGCGCCAAGTAATTTAGGGCGTAAAGAGGTAAATGAACAATGGCTACCAAGATTAGAAAAAGAACCGACGAAAAGAAAGTCATTCGGTTCAAACGTAAGAAGCGAATTCGTTCGCGTGTGGAAGGCGATGCTGAACGTCCAAGACTTTCAGTGTTTCGCTCGAACAAGCATCTTTACGTTCAGTTGATCGACGATGTGAAGCAGCACACCCTCGTGGCTGTGTCGACCAACGAAGAAGATACTCGCGGCAAGAGCAAGGCGACCCTCGCTGGTGCGAAGGAAGTCGGCCTGTTGATCGCAAAACGTGCTTTGGCGAAAAACATTTCGCAGGTGGTTTTCGATCGTAGCGGTTATCTGTATCACGGCAGAATTAAAGCCATTGCAGATGCTGCTCGCGAAGGCGGATTGAAGTTCTAATAAGGAATTGGAGAAAAAAGATTCATGGCATTCGAAAAGAATAATAAATTCGACCGAGGACAGAGAGAAGAATCTGACTTTGAAGACAAGGTGATTCACATCAATCGCTGCGCAAAAGTGGTGAAGGGTGGACGTCGCTTTAGCTTCTCGGCCATCGTTGTGGTGGGCGATAAGAAGGGTCAGGTCGGTGTAGGCCTCGGTAAAGCAGGTGAAGTTCCGGAAGCTATTAAAAAGGCCGGAAAGCAAGCCAAGAAGAATCTTATGAGGGTACCGATCGAGGGTGATGGTAAGTCCATTCCTCATGAAGTGATCGGGCACTTCGGTGCTAGCCAAGTGTTGATGAAGCCAGCTCCAGAAGGTACTGGAATCATCGCTAGCTCTTCGGTTCGCGCTATTCTTGAAGTAGCAGGAATTCAAAACATTTTGACGAAGTCTCTTCGCAGAGACAATCCTCACAACGTCGTTCGCGCGACTTTTGAGGCTTTGAAAGAACTTCGTTATTTTAAAGACATTGCTGACGCTCGCGGAAAATCCGTGGCGGAGATCATTTAAGTTCGGAGTGAATTATGGCAGCAACCACGGCTAAGAAGAAGACGATTACGATTCAACTGAAGAAGGGCACGATCGCTTGTCCTCCTGACCAGAGAGCAACAGTCAATGGTTTGGGACTCAAGTCGCGCCATCAGATGAAAACTCTCGAGAACACTCCTTCCGTACGCGGAATGATCAAAAAGGTTCTTCACCTGGTTGAAGTGGTTTCAGAGCAATAGGAGATTTTATGTTAGAGCTAAACACAATTAAGGCGAAATTTGGCGCCACCCACAGAAGAAAGCGTCTCGGCCGCGGTGCTGGTTCCGGTCACGGTCCTACTGCAGGTAAAGGGGACAAGGGTCAGCTCCAGCGATCTGGCGGCTCGGTTCGCCCAGGCTTCGAAGGCGGTCAGATGCCTTTGTATCGCCGAATTCCGAAACAAGGTTTTGCAAATCCGGGTCGTCGTACCACTGCTGAAGTGAATTTGGTTCAACTCAGCAAGCTGGCTGCGAAAGAAGTGACCTTGGAATCTTTAACGGCGGCTGGAATTCTCAAGGGTCGTTTTGACCGCTTGGCTGTTTTGGCCACCGGTGAAGTGACCAAGGCTTTCACCGTGAAAGCTCATCGCGTGAGTGCTGCGGCTCAAGATAAAATTAAAAAAGCCGGCGGCCAAGTGGAACTGATTCCAGTTCCAGGTCCGCAACCGCGCGAAAATAAAAAGGCTAAGAAAAAAGCCGCTGCTGCTGCAAAGTAAGCCATTCAGTTTTCTACAATTAGAGGAGTGATGCAGGATGTCTGGAATTGAAGGCCTAGTAAAAATTTCGGAGTTGAGAAAACGCATCCTTTTCGTCCTGATGATGTTGGCTGTGTACCGATTGGGAATTCACATTCCTACTCCGGGGATCGACGGCGGCGCTCTTCAGCAAGTTTTTGACAATATGAAGGGCACCATCTTTGGTGTCTTCAATTTATTTAGCGGTGGCGCCCTCGAGCGTTTCAGTATTTTCGCTCTCGGTGTCATGCCCTACATCAGCAGTTCCATTATTTTTCAGCTTCTCACGGTGGTGTGGCCCTATTTGCATGAATTGCAGAAGGAAGGGGAACATGGCCGCAAGAAAATCACTCAATATACTCGTTACGGCACCGTCGTTCTGGCGCTTGTTCAGGGATACGGAATCGCTGCGGGTCTTGAACACTACAGTAATCCGTCCGTAGTCATTGAACCGGGATTGGCTTTCCGTCTCATGACCATGATTACTCTTACCACTGGTACTGTTTTCTTAATGTGGATTGGTGAACAGATGTCCGAGCGCGGCATCGGCAACGGCATTTCGTTGGTGATCTATGCAGGTATCGCAGCCCGCATTCCACAAGAAATCGGAAGCGCGTTCAGCCTTTATCGTTCGGGTGAATTGAGCTTCTTAAAGATTTTGATCTTCACTGCAATCATTATTTTGACCTTCTTCGCAATCATCTTTGTAGAGCGTGGATCTCGTCGAATTCCGGTTCAGTACGCAAAGCGAATTGTGGGCAGAAAAGTTTATGGCGGTCAGAACACGCACCTACCCTTGAAGGTGAATACTTCAGGCGTTATTCCGCCGATCTTTGCTTCGTCGTTGATTATGTTTCCCGCTACGGTTGCGAATTTTTTTCCTTCGCAATTTATGCAAAAGATTTCCGCTCAGTTGGCGCCCGGCGCATTGTTGTATGAAATTCTGTTTGTCAGCTTGATCATCTTTTTCTGTTACTTTTACACTGCTGTTGCGTTCAAAACGGACGATGTCGCGGATAATCTAAAAAAATATGGCGGGTTCATTCCAGGCATTCGTCCGGGAAAACCCACGGCTGAGTACATCGACTATGTTCTTTCGAGAATCACCCTGGGCGGCGCTGTTTACATCTCCTTGATCTGCGTCTTGCCGACAATCTTTACTCAGCAGCTCAATGTTCCATTTTATTTCGGCGGTACCAGCGTTCTCATCTTGGTGGGTGTGGCGTTGGATACAGTGGCTCAAATTGAAACCTTCTTGCTCTCACGGAACTACGAAGGCTTTATGAAGCACACTCGTCTCAAAGGTCGGACAGCCTACACATGATTATTGTCTTATTAGGCCCACCCGGCTCCGGGAAAGGAACGCAAGCGAAGCGCCTTGCCACTGAAAGAAAGTGGCCGCAGCTTTCCACGGGTGACATGCTCCGCAGTGCTATTGCAAATGGCACTCAGCTCGGACTTGAAGCGAAGAGCTTTATGGATAAGGGGGCATTGGTTCCCGACCAAGTCGTGATTGGTTTGATCTCCGATCGGATGTCGAAGGATGATTGCCGGAAGGGATTCATTCTCGATGGATTTCCACGCACCATTCCGCAGGCTGAAGCTTTGGATAAAATGTTAGCAGATGCGATGCGCCCGGTGGATCGTGCGATTTTTTTCCAAATTCAAGATAAGGAATTAGTTCGTCGACTCTCGGGACGTCGGACTTGTTCGAAGTGCGGAACGATGTTTCACGTCGAATCAGCGAAGCCCAAGAAGGACGGCGTTTGCGATGCTTGCGGATCGAATCTGATTCAGCGAGATGATGATAAGGCCGACGTGATTCAAAAACGTCTCTCCGTTTATCATCAGCAAACGAGCCCACTCGTCGATTTCTACAAGAAGCAGCACAAACTCAAAACCATTAACGCCGCTCAAAAGCAGGATGATGTTCATAACCAGCTTGAGCAGGCTCTTCAGTGATCCATGATTACCCTTAAGAGCGAACGCGAAATCGATCTGATGAGAAAGGCCGGCCAGGCTGTTGCCCTTCTTTTGGACGAAATGGAGAAGATGGTTCGTCCCGGTATATCAACTAAAGAGCTTGATAAATATGCAGAATCCCGTTGTAAGGAGCTGGGGGTAATTCCCGTTTTTAAGGGCTACCACGGCTTTCCAGCGAGCGTTTGTATCTCGGTGAATGAACAGATCGTTCATGGCATCCCCTCCTCTAAGAAGATCCTGAAGGAGGGCGACATCGTCGGCCTGGACTTCGGTGTGAGCTATGAGGGCTGGTTTGGCGACTCCGCTCGCACTGTGCCGGTGGGTAAAATCAATGCTGTTGCCCAAAAACTCATGGATGCAACTAAGAAGAGTTTGCACCTCGGAATTGAGCAATGTTTCGAAGGAAACCGCGTATTTGACATCGGTTACGCTGTCCAAAATTATGTTGAATCGCTTGGATACAGCGTGGTAAGGGAGTTCGTTGGCCACGGCATAGGTAGAGCGTTACACGAGGATCCTCAGGTCCCGAATTTCGGGGCTCGTGGTAAAGGCATACCCCTCAAGGTAGGCATGGTGTTAGCGATCGAGCCGATGGTCAATATTGGTGGTCCTGAAGTGGTAGTTCTTGATGACGGCTGGACAGCTGTCACTAAAGACAAATCCCTTTCAGCTCATTTTGAGCACACGGTTGCAATCACCCCGGCGGGTCCGGAGATTTTAACCCTGGCAAAAACGGAGTAGGTAACGGTAATTCGGTAAATGACGAAAGAAGAAGCAATCCAAGTGGAGGGAACGGTGGTAGAACCGCTCCCCAACGCGATGTTCAGAGTAGAGTTACCGAATGGACATGTAATTTTGGCTCATATCTCGGGAAAGATGCGGATGCACTACATCAAGATCTTGCCGGGAGATAAAGTGACGGTAGAAATGTCGCCTTACGATTTAACTCGTGGGCGAATCACTTACCGAGTGAAGTAAGGTTGAATATGAAAGTAAGAGCTTCAGTAAAAAAGATTTGTGACAAATGTAAAACCATTCGTCGTAAAGGCATTGTGCGTGTGATTTGTGAAAATCCGCGTCACAAACAACGTCAAGGTTAAGAAGGAGTTATTGAGTGGCACGCATTGCAGGTGTTGATCTTCCGCGAAATAAGAGAATTGAAATTGCGCTGACCTATGTTTATGGAATCGGTCGCGCTGCTTCGAAAAAGATTTTGACTGAAGCAGGAATTAATCTGAACACGAAATCCGACGCTTTGACTGAAGCAGAAGTCGCGAAGATTCGTGAAATCATCGACCGTTCGTTTCGCGTAGAAGGTGATCTGCGCAGAGAAACGGCGCTCAATATTAAACGTTTGGTAGACCTCAGCTGTTATCGCGGAACCCGCCATCGCAAGAGCTTGCCGGTTCGCGGTCAGCGTACGCACTCGAACGCAAGAACGAGAAAAGGCCCGGCAGTCGCAATCGCCGGTAAGAAGTCTGTCAAGGCAATGAAGTAACGGTTTAAGGAGTAAGGGAATTTAAATGTCAGAACAGAAGACTGAAGCAAAAGAATCCAAGAAGGAAGCACCGGCAGCAGCTGGCGCGGCCCCTGAGATTAAAAAAGTAAAGAAGGGCAAGAAAAGCGTTTCTGCTGGAAACGTTCACATCTTGGCAACCTTCAACAACACTATCGTGACCATCACGGACACGATGGGCAACGCAGTTTGCTGGTCAAGCGCCGGCGGCAAGGGTTTCCGCGGTTCGCGTAAGAACACCCCGTTTGCTGCTCAGGTTGCTGCAGAAGACTGTGCTCGCAAAGCCGCAGAAAACGGCATGCGTTCAGTTCAAGTTTATGTCAGCGGCCCAGGCGGCGGTAGAGAGTCTGCTCTGAGAGCGCTTTCGTCTGCTGGCTTGAGAGTTACTTACATTGAAGACGTCACGCCGATTCCACACAACGGTTGCCGTCCGCCGAAAAGAAGAAGGGTTTAATTCATGGCTCGGAATTGTGATTCAGTTTGTAGACTTTGCCGAAGAGAAAATCAGAAGCTCTTTTTGAAGGGCGATCGTTGTTACACCGAAAAGTGTGCATTTGAGCGTCGCGGTTATCCGCCAGGACAACACGGCCAAGGTCGTATTAAGTTTTCTGAGTACGGTTTGCAGCTCCGCGAAAAACAGAAGATTAAAAGAATCTACGGATTGCTCGAAAAGCAGTTCCGCAATCTGTTTGAAAGCGCTGAGCGCATGAAGGGTATTACTGGTTCCAACCTGTTGACCATGTTGGAGCGTCGTATGGACAACGTGGTTTATCGTTCGGGTTTTGCAAATTCCCGCTCGGAAGCGCGTCAGCTCGTTCGTCACGGCCACTTTGCTGTGAACGGCAAGCGCGTGAACATTCCTTCTTACCTCGTTGGTAAGGGCGATGTGGTTGAAGTCCGCGAAGGGAGCAGAAATTCTACGACCATCAACGGAGCTCTTGAAGGCGTGAAGCGTCGTGAGATTCCGCAATGGTTAGAACTTGAAGCAGCTGCTTTCAAATCTCGAATTCGGGATTTGCCGTCGCGTGATGATATCACCGCACCGATGGAAGAGCGCATGGTTGTCGAGTTGTACTCGAAGTAGTTTTGTTTGAATGCAGGACCTTCTTGGGCAGGACGCCCTAGAAGCAATCTTGTTAACCGCTGAATACTCCCCGCATGGCTGATCAAGATGACAGCGAGGGGATGACAGGAGATTGAAATGTTAGAAAAGAATTGGCGCGATTTAATTAAGCCGAAGGCTTTGGATGTAGATAAAGAAACTCTTACTCCAAACTACGGCAAGTTTGTGGCTAAGCCGCTCGAGCGTGGCTATGGTCTGACTCTCGGAAACTCTCTCCGCAGAGTGATGCTGTCTTCCCTTCAGGGTGCAGCAGTAACCTCCATCAAGATCGACGGCGTTCTCCATGAGTTCACCTCGATTCCGGATGTCACTGAAGACGTCGCAGAAATTATTTTGAATTTGAAAGAAGTCCGTTTTGGTCTTCACGCTGAAGAAACCACGGTTCTGGTTGAAAAAGCCGGTCCGGGTGAAGTGAAGGCTTCGGACATCATCGTCAACGAACACGTCAAGGTTTTGAATCCTGAGCAGCACCTCGCTACTTTGGGTAAGGGCGCTAAGCTCCGCATTGAAATCAAAGTGGCTCGTGGTCGCGGTTATCAACCGGCTGAGAACAATAAGACCGAAGACATGCCTGTAGGCTGGATTCCGGTGGATAGCTTCTTCTCGCCGATTCGCCGCGTGAACTACACTGTTACTCAAAGCCGCGTCGGTCAACGTACGGACTTCGATAAGCTCATTCTCGAAGTTTGGACCGATGGTTCGGTGAATCCGGAAGATGCAGTTTCTCTCGGATCCAAGATTTTGAAAGATCAGCTTTCTGTATTCTTGAACTTCGAAGAGGAGCCGGAACCGGTTGCTCAGATGAAGGAAGAAGGCGGAAGCCAATTCAATCCGAACCTCTATCGTTCGGTTGAAGAGCTGGAACTTTCCGTTCGTTCTGCAAACTGTTTGCAGAATGCGAACATCAAGTACATCTATGAACTCGTTCAAAAGACCGAAGCTGAAATGCTCAAGACGAAGAACTTCGGCCGTAAGTCGCTGAACGAGATCAAAGACATTCTTTCGGAAATGGGCCTGAGCCTCGGAATGAAGCTGGATGGTTTCGTACCACCCTCGCATCCGCCGAAGCCGGCTGATTCGGATGTCGATGAGAATCGCATCATGAATGATCGCAAAGCCGACGAAGACGAGTCAGAAGAATTTGAGGATTAAGATTTATGCGTCACAACGTAGACGGTCGTAAGTTTGGTAGAAACACCTCGCACCGAGTAGCGATGTTGAAGAACGTTGCTAATGCGGTGATTGAGCGTGAACAGATCGTGACCACGATTCAAAAGGCGAAGGAAGCTCGCCGGGTGGTAGATCGCCTGATCACTCTCGCAAAGGATGGAACTCTCCATTCACGTCGTGTTGCTTTCAGTCGCTCCCGTAACAAGGAAGTGGTGAAGAAGTTGTTTTCGACTCTCGCTGATCGTTACAAGACCCGCGCTGGCGGTTACACCCGCATCTTGAAGCTTTCGGAACGTCGTTGGGGTGATGCTGCTGAAATGGCAATCCTCGAACTCGTGGATCGTCCGGAGTTAGATCGCAAGCGTAAGCCGAAAGCAGTTGATGCGAAGCAAGCTGAAGGTGCTGACGACGCGAAGGCCGTAGCAACGGATCCGTTCAAAAAGTTCCGCAAGATGTTGGGCGGCGGTAAGTCCAAGGTTGGCGAAATGGGTGGTAAGGCTGGTCGTGCACCGAAGGGTGGCGCTGGTCGTAAAACTCCCGCTGGCGGTGGCAGCAGCAAAACTGGCGGCAGCTCTTAATCCAAAGCCATTACCCGAAGCAGCCCACTTAGGCTGCAAAAGAAAACCTGAGAGGTGGTCATGAAGTTTGTGCCCGCTATGATTTTAGCTATTTTGGTTTCAACCCCAGTTATAGCGATGGATGAATGCAGAGTTGACCCATGGATGAACCGCTATGGAGCGACCAAATTCGATGTCTACCAGGGGGAGAAACTCGTAGAAAGAGTTGATGGAAGCTCTAATCTAGACGCAGTTATCTCGTTTAGAGATCGAATGGTTAGAAGTGAAGTTTGTAGCTTAGGGTCATTAAAAGAGGAGTGCAGGATTCATTCGTGGAGGACCCCCGAGGGAACTACCATATTCGATGTTTACTATGGAACGAAGCAGCTCGTAAAAAGATTTGATGGAGCCCTTAATCTAGATGCAGCTATCTCGTTTAGAGATAAATTGGTTAATAACAAAGTATGTGCCAGGACAGGTAGTCTGTCTGAAATTGGAAGTTCCACCGAAGGACGACCGAGCGGTGCTGGTGGGGTCGAGTAAAATCTCGCGCCGCTTGTCGCAGGGGGTCCCTCTGTTTGTTTTTGATCCTCCCGTCTAATCCTTAGACAGTTTTGGGCCTGTGTCGGCGTTTTGTTAACTAAAAAGACCTTAAGTTTCATGTAGTTAGTTTAATGGATTGGCCTGCTCTTTGCTTATTCTAGGGTAAGGGAAGAGTAGAGGGATGAAATCCAAGAATCTTAAAATCCTCATCATCGGAAAGATCGCTCTCAAGGCAGTGCTCTTGTTAGTTTGGTCTCTGAATTCGGCTGAAGCCGCAGGTCCCATTTCTGCCGTGATGGAAGGTCTTTCTGGAATCAGCCCGATGGCTACTCCGACCATTCAATTTAAAAAGAAAGTCGATGACGGCGAGTTTGCCAACATCGACAAGACTCACCGGGAATGTACGCAAGACTGCTACTACTCCTTGGGCAATCAACACATCATTCTGGGTTTTTTAACCGACGCCAAACTTTATAACACTCTCGAAGAGCGGATGAAGGCGGGCGATTACACGACGGTTTACAGTAATTTGAAAGAATTCTGTCAGGCTACTGGAACTGCTTCGAGTGCGGATGAGTCTGAAGTGAAGAGCTGCTTCGAAGTTTATCGCTTAGAAAAAGTTCGTTACTTTCGAGAGACTCGAAACAAGATGGCAGAAAACAGCGACAAGGCTTCACAGCTTCGCAACGGCGTTTCAGCATCTTATCGCGGCCCAGCCTCTATCAAGGGTGGAGAACCGGAATCGGTTGATTTTCAAAGATCTGACGATCAGAGCAAGAAAAAGGCAATTGTTCCTTACGTTCCGAAGTATGCGACTTTGCAAAAACGTCATGACAACTTCATGCCGAAATCTATTTCAGAAGATTACCAAGCTTGGAAGGAAGACTTCAAAGGAAAGCGCGAACCTCAGCGCGAAGATTTTCCGAAGTTCGTAGAACGCAAAAAAGATTTGACGGACAAAAGTCCCAAAGCAGAAATGATCACCGTTCTTGTCAAAGATGGAGCTGGTCGTCCGTTGGTCGATGAAGAAGCCTGGGCTAAGGCGCACCGCGAGTGGGCGGAGCAGAACCCAAAAGGTGCTGAACGCGATGCTTCTGAAAAGAAAATAGCGGCTGCATTAGATGCCTACGGAGCTCCTGGGAGTCCCAAAATGGTTAGAGGAAATCTAGATCAAGTAACAACTCAAGAACAGCGTGATGCTTTTGAAAGCGCTCGCAATGTGATGGTAGACGTTGTCAATGCCGGGATCGTGAAGAACGATGAGTCTCGTAAGCCCGCTTCAGTGAAGGGAAGCGAGGAAGTTGCCAAGAAGTCCGATACGTCGTCAGCAATTGATGCCAGCCAGGTCGCTGTTAAAAGCACCGTAGCAACCAGTGATGGTAAAGAAATTATGGCGGACAAACTCCCTGTTTCTGAAAATACCAAGAACCAGTGGTTGTTCATGCCTTCGGCCGAGTTTGATTCGCAGATTGGTCGCATGCAGCAAGTGAAATAAATCCTATTACATTAAGAGTGAGAGCCAGATCACCACGCGTGCGCGCCCGTCTGGGATTTTTCGTCGAGATTTGTCTTTATACCAGGTAAAAGTGCGAATTTCTTTTTCGGTATTGTTGACCCGGTCTTCTGCTGCAGAAAGTTTTTTGAGCTGGCTGCGAAGTGTTCCTACCAAACCTTTGGGAATCAGGAGGTCGAATTGAATTCCGCCGGGAACTTTGGTGCCGCCAAGACCTGGGGTTTCAGGGGAGAGTCTCAGCTCTGAAAGCATTTGTACGACTCGAATGCGGAGCTCTTCTGGGCTAGCGGTTTTAATATTGAAGCGCCAGATTTCAGAGTTTCCTACTCGAATTTCGCCTTCTTCAGAGTCGTTCGCTTCGCCACCGGTAAAGTCTTCGGACTTTTCCTCAGCTTCTTCTGGGGTTTTTGTTACACGACCGCGAGCCATCGGAATTTTAGCTGCTTCTTCGCTTTCAGCTTTGATGTTGGAGTCGATTTCTTCCAGGCCGTAGTCGTCGAGACGGTGTTCTAAACGTTGCTCATAAAGGCTTCTCAGTTTTGGCACCATGACTACAACGAGTAGAATGGTAACCGCAATGGCCATACCTTCGACCCCCGTTCGTACAAACCAGGGGGCCCTTTCCCAGCGTGAGCGGGAATTCTTAAACTGCGAACGAGAAGACTGAGTCGCCAGCGGAGCGAGCGGAGATTTCCGAACGTTTGCAGGCATCGGTTTTTTTGGCTGTGCCGCAATCATCTCCGCAAGTTTGTTGAAATGCTCTAGGCGGTGTGTGCACTTGTTGCAAGATTTTAGGTGTTGGCTGAGAAGTTGAGCTTCGTCGATGGGAAGCGCGTCTTCAATGTAATCCGTGATTCTGCTTCGAAAATCGAAACAGCCCATCATACCGGATCCCAGATCCATTCTTCGAGGCGATCAAAAGCCTGTTGTCTCAGAATTTTTATGGAGCCGATGGGGTAGCCCATGGCGCCAGCAATTTCTGGATCTGGAATTTTCAGTTTGTCTCGCAAAAGCAGAAGCAGTTGATCTTCGGCGGTGAGGCGGTGAAAGTAAGAATCGAATTGTCTAATGCGCGAATCAAAAGCGAGAGTTGCATCGAGCATGATTTGCTCAGAAGGACTTAAGCGTCGTCCGTGCTTCTTGGCAAATTCGCGAAGTTTGTCGCAGGTGACCTTCAATACCCACATTCTTTCAAATTCTTCGTATTGATTGGCGGCTTTGAGCACGCGCAGTCTTTTCAAAATCGCTCGAAATGCCACCTGTGCATTGAGGGGACTCCATAAAACCGATTCACAGACATCGAAGATAAGGTCTCCGTAGAGATCACAGAGACGATCGACGTCTGTTTTCTTTGGAGGAGCAGCTGCTTTTGCAGGCTTGGCTTTTGTAGTTTCAGCTGGGACAGCTTCCTGCGCGACGGGCGCGGAGGTTTCAGTAGGGGCAGCAGGCTGGGAATTCTTCTGATTTTTTGCCACGTTCTTTGCCAAGGTTCACTTAGGCTAGGATTCATCGTCAGGAGAGTCAAGCAAGTCGTTGTCTTCCTGATTTTCTGCCATTTTTGGGGTTTCTAACTTGAGGTAAATTCGCC
This sequence comes from bacterium, assembly GCA_019751945.1. Lineage (GTDB taxonomy): Bacteria > Bdellovibrionota > UBA1018 > UBA1018 > UBA1018 > JAIEMT01. The sequence continues at coordinate 6,341 of JAIEMT010000003.1, read as the reverse complement.
AGCTCTTTGGCGCCATGGTGAAACCCATTTGGAGGGTGGCCATGGGGAGCCAGATCGGGCAAGCGGCTTTCCGAATGAGGTGCATTCCTGCTTGAACTGGGGTGCGTCCCCCTTTTCGCTGGTTACAGGCTTTGCAGGCTGTGACGATGTTTTCCCAGCACTTTTTCCCACCCTGAACTATGGGAATCACGTGATCTAAGGTGAGGTGCGTTTTGCTAAATCGTTCACCGCAGTATTGGCAAATATTGTTGTCGCGCAAAAAGATATTGGCGCGTGAAAAACGTACGATTTGTTTCTTACGCTTCAACGGGACGTAACTGAGGAGCCTCAGAACCGCGGGGACTTTGATCGTGAGACGGACGGTGCGAACTTCCTGCTCAGACTCTTCGATCACTTCAACTTTACCCTGAAAGAGCAATTGCATAGCTCTTTGCCAGGTTACGATATGCAGAGGCTCGAAGGATGCATTGAGTACCAACGCATGTGCCATATGAATATTATAGAGGATTTTTGAAAATTCTTGCAACCCCTCAAAACCATGGCACTTTGCGTCGGTTTTTCGACGGTCTTTGCACAAAAATGGAAAAAAATGAATGATCTCGCGAAAGTCCTGACTTACAACAAGGAGATGAAGAATATGCGCTCGGTCGGATTTGCCGCTGCCCTCCTGCTTTTGGTGGCAGGGGCTTACTACGCAAAAATGAATTCGTTGGGGGGTGGCAAGTCTCCTCAGCTTTCATCACAACCTCAGCCTGCGCCTGATTTTTCGTTGAAGGATGGTTCCGGGAAAACCCGTTCTCTTTCCGAGTTGAAGGGCAATCTTGTGATTCTGCATTTCTGGGCGACTTGGTGTCCGCCATGCACTGAAGAACTTCCGCAATGGCTTGCTGCTGCGAAAAAGGCAGATGGAAAACCGGTGAAGTGGCTAGCCATTAGTTTGGATAAAACCTGGGATCTTGCTCACAAGCTTTTACCCGACAGCAAACTTTCTCCGAATGTCATTTCTGTTTTAGATGCGGAACTGAAGGTTCCGGATCTCTATGGCAGTTACCAATTCCCCGAAAGCTACTTGATCAGCCCCGATGGAAAAATTCTTTATAAGTGGATTGGGCCGCAGGCTTGGGATTCTGCTGAATTTACAAAAACGTTGGATGAGCTCGTTTCGAAGTTTACCACGCAAAAGGCGGCAACCAGCGCTCCCCAGACTTAACCGCAATTTCTACGAGTTCCTGAGGTGAGAAGCGTTCTTCTTGAGCCTGAATCACTTCAATTCTCTGTCGAGTGGACGGATGTCGATCTGCAAAAAGGGTGCAGCAATCTGCAGCTGGGCGAATTGAAATATCGAAAGTGCCGTACTTCTGAGCAAGGGAAATGATTTCTTCTTTATCCATCGAGATGAGCGGACGAAACACAGTGTGGCCACTGCAGTCGTCGATGGTGGCAATATTCTCGAGTGTTTGACTTGCCACTTGTCCCAGGCTATCGCCAGTCACCAGTGCTTTCGCACCCATTCTTTCCGCGGCTCTTGAAGCAATTCGAAACATCATGCGACGGTAGAGCACGGTTCGAAGTTTCGGATTGGTGACGAGTGCGATTTGTTCCTGAATCTTTCCGAAGGGAACGATGTAGAGCGGCATGGGTTTGGGTTGATAGCGATTCAGAATCTGGACCAGGTCTTCTACCTTTTGGCGGGACTGGGGTCCGATGAAGGGTTGGCCGTCGAAATGAAGAAAGCTGACTCGTGCCCCGCGTTTTAAGAGCTGCATGGCAGCGACGGGCGAATCGATTCCTCCGGAGAGAAGTGCCAGTACGTCTCCCGTAATTCCTACTGGTAAGCCGCCTAAGCCTGGATTCTTTCCGACCCAAACAAAGGAAGTATCGCGGCGAATTTCAATTCCGATGGTGAGTTCAGGATTCTTCAATGACACCTGCAAGGTCGGATACACGTCGTGAATCGCCGCGCCTACGAAGAGATCCACTTCTGATGAAGTTTGTGAGACGGCTTTTTCGCTTCGACGAGTCCGTACAGCAAAAGTCTTTGGGAGCCCGTGTACCTGAATATATTTTTCAAACTCTTCGAATGCGATCCCTCGGATTTGATCTAAATGAGTGGGAACCTGGCGGACGGTGCTGTAGCTGGTCACTCCAAAAACATGGTTTAAAGCGCTTGAAACCCGGTCGAAATCAGAGTCGCTGATTTCGGGGGTCTCTAAAATAATTCGACCGTTGTTTTGTTCAGCTCGAACAATGATTTCTTTTTGAGTCGATCGTCGAATGATCGCTTCCGCATTTCGGCAGAGCTGCCGTTCGAAGCGCCCGCGGTTTGCGCCTTTCAGGGCAATTTCATGATACCGCAGAAGTACTGCTTTTGTTGTCATGGTACTACTATCTGCTCAGTGAGGTTCGCGGCGGGGTTTATAAAGTTTGGTCATGAGTTGAACAGCGTCGTCAAAAGTTGCAGCCAATGTAGAGATGTCCGCCTCCGTATGTTCATGCGACATGCTGATACGAATAGCTGATCCGCTGATTTCGAGTGGGCAGCCCATGGCAGACAAAACGGAATCCGGTTCCATCTTTTTAGAAGAGCAAGCCGAGCCTGTTGAAACCACGATGCCTCTTTGTTCGAGTAACATGGCCAAAGAGCTCGAAGGCAGGCCGGGTGCGCTCAAGCTGACAATTCCAGGAATCGATTTCTCAGACGAATTCCAAACCAACGGTGAAATCTGTTTCGGGTCTGCGCTTAATAAATTTCTTTGAATCAGGCTCTTCTTCAAAACTTTGTTGAGAGTTTCGAGATGTCTTTGACGAGCTTCAGTCGCCTTGATGGTTTCTTCAGCAGCGAGATGAAAGCCTGCAATCAATCCGGCGTTTTGAGTGCCACTGCGCATGCCGTCTTCTTGGCCGCCTCCCCAAATCAAAGGGCGAAGCAGCGCTTGTTTGACGATCGCTGGATTGAGTGCAATCAAAGCGCCGACGCCTTTTGGGCCCCCAATTTTATGGGCGGAAATAGAGACGAGATCGACCGGGCTGGGCGCCTTGGGAGAGGGGACTTTGCCAAAAGCCTGGACGGCGTCGGTGTGAAAGATCAAAGACGGGTTTACTTTCTTAGCGAAGCGAGCCAGGTCTTCCACCGGGTGAACGGTGCCTAGAATGTTGTTCACCTGCTGAATGCTGACGATCGCCGTGTCTTGTGAAAGCAATTGAGAGAAGCGATCGAGGTCAATCTGTCCGTCGCCTTTTACGGGAATGAATTGGCAATCAAAGCCAAAGTCTTTCAAAGAGGTGACTGTTTTTGTAACCGCCGGATGCTCAGTGGCGGAAGCCAGAACGCGCGTTCGGGCCACTTCGTCAGGGTTCTTGGCGCGGCTTAAAATTCTAAGGGCAGTGCCCTGAATGGCGAGATTGTCGGATTCCGTTCCCCCGCCAGTGAAGATGACTTGTTCGGGCTCGACTCGGAAATGGTGGGCAAAGTACTTGCGGGCGTCTCGAATGGCCTGGGCGCATTTCTGACCCAAGGCATGTGCCGAAGATGGATTGCCGAATTCCTCGTTCGCGTATTTGCGGACCGTTTCAACTGCCTGCGGGCACGCAGGGGTGGTCGAAGCGTGATCAAAAAATAGTGGGTTCTTCACCTAGGTTATTTAACGAAGATTGCGAGGATTGCCAAGAGTTAGATCCCGTTGCAAGGTGCCATATCCTGGGAACTACAGCGCTTTTCTTAACAATCCATACTCAGCTAAGCCCCCGTCGTGACTAGAATTTCGACATTGCCGTCGGAATAATGAACACCCCCCTCAGGAGTGACCAAAGTTTAGCCGATAAGTTTTGTGGAGAACCTTTCATATGATCAATTGGGACGAGCTCAAACACATTCACGTCATTCGAAAACTCGAAGAGATTCTGGCTCAGTGGTTCAATACGGAGATCTTCTTCGTCGATGATCGCGGCCAGGTTCGGAACTACGATCCGCTCGATCGTCAAAGAGAGTTTAAGAACCCTCTCTGCGCCACCCTTCTTCCGAAAGACAAAGGCCGCGAGTTGGTGTTGAAGGCGATTGCCGAAGCGAACGAAAAAGCATTCAAGAGCGATCAGAGCCACTTGGTTTTGGATGGACCGGCAGGATTTGAAAAGGTTCTGGTTTCCAGAATCGCAGTCGACAATGACTTTCTAGGAAGCGTCTTTGCCTATTGCTTCGTTGAAAACGAAGTCTCTGCGGATAAGAAAGCTGCAGCCAAGAACCACGTTCAGTCGATGGGATTGGATGGAGATGCTTTTGAACAAGCCATGGGCCGTATGCGCCCACTTACGGTGGCTGAGAAAAAATATCTCTATGAACTGGTAGATCTTGTTGCGCAAGAAATCGTGACCTTCCACACGGAAATCACGAAGCGCGAAGAACGCATCAGCGCTCTGAACAATCAGTTGGGTACTCGCTATAGCTATGATTCGATGATTGGTAAGTCGAAGAACATGCAGGATCTTTACGCGCTTCTCGACAAAATCAAGCACTCGGAATCGACCGTTCTCATTCAAGGTGAAAACGGTACTGGTAAAGAGTTGATCGCTCGTTCGATTCACTTTAACTCGCCACGCGCGAATGGTCAGTTCGTCACCGTGAACTGTTCGGCATTCAACGAAAATCTTTTGGATAGCGAACTCTTCGGTCACGTCAAAGGATCGTTCACGGGTGCTATCAAAGACAAGAAGGGTCTCTTCGAAGTCGCTGATAAAGGCACTCTGTTCCTAGATGAAATCGGTGACATGCCGCTTGCCATGCAAGTGAAGCTCTTGCGTGTATTGCAGGAAGGAACGCTTACTCCCGTCGGCGGCACCGAGCAGAAAAAAGTGGAAGTGCGTGTGTTGGCTGCGACGAATAAAGATCTGAAAGAAATGGTCGAGCAGGGCACGTTCCGAGAAGACTTGTACTATCGCATCAATGTCATCAACATCGTGGTTCCGCCGCTGCGCGATCGTAAAGAAGATATCCCGATTCTCGTGGATCATTTCTTGACTCGTGGCTGTAAGGAGAAGGGTGTTTCTTTGAAAGCGCTTGCGAAGCGCGCGATGGAAAAAATCTTTGATTACCCGTGGCCGGGTAACATCCGAGAACTCGAGAACGAAGTCGAGCGCTTGATCGTCCTGACGGGCGACGAAGAGCGCATTTCGGCAGACTTGCTCTCGCAACGGATTCGCGACTTCGGTGAACAATCGAAGGTCCAGGGCGTTCGCGTTGCGGGCAAATTGAAGGACGCGCTCGAGGAACTCGAAAAGACCATGATTCGCGAAGGTCTCCGCCGCACCAATTGGAATAAAAGCCGATTGGCCAAGGAATTGGGAATTTCGCGCGCTGGTTTGATTATGAAGGTCGAAAAGTACGGCCTCGATAAGCGCCGCCTGACTCGTCCGGGCTCAGGCGAGGCCGCCTAAGATTGTTTGAGAACTTGGTCGTGGTGAGGAGCGCCTGCGCACGGCGATACCTTGCTGGTTGGTTTTACTAGATTTTAGGCAGCGAGGGGGGCTTGTTGAGGTGACTTTGCCTCTAAATAAGTTCGAGCTAGTTTTCAGTTCTCATTTTTCGTGGCGTGGATTCAGAATCTAAAAATACCATTGCCCCGACTTTTTTCTGTTGCAACTACTCGTAAACGATATAAAAGGACTGCATGCGAAAAGCGCGGCAGCTCAGCTTCCTTCCATCCGTCCAACGAGAGCACGGGGGTAGTTTTCGGAAAGGGAAGCGTAAGATCGCCCGGCCTTTCGATCCTAAGCGCGCTCTCCATGTGACAATGCGCGCGCTTGGGCATTCGATGATTCGACAGAAATGGAGGGTGTGGGATCTCATGCAAAAGACCGCCCAGAAGTATCATGTGCGCGTCTATCGCTTTGCTAATGTTGGAAATCACTTGCATCTATTGGTGCATGTAAAGAAGAGAGCAGAATTGCAGGCATTTCTAAGAGAGTTTGCAGGCAGGGTAGCTACGCTCGTGACTGGAGCCGTGAAGGGTCGTCCTCAGAAATTTTGGGTAGGTTTGGTATGGTCGAAGATTGTAGATTGGGGTCGGCAGTTTCAGAGTGCTTCTCGTTATGTCCTGCTCAATGTATTGGAGGGGCATGGCCTCAGAAATCGGAGGCTGCTTGCAAAACTGGAGACGGAGGGGATTGCGTGGGCAAGGGATCCTTGTTAGGCGGCAAAAAATGAAAATGCTTCTAATTGGCTGATGAAAAATCCAAATTTTAGTGTTTGATTTTCTCTGAATCTGGATTTTCTTTCTTTCGTTTTGGTTTCCGGACCGTCTTCATGGTTTCGATTTGAGTTGGGGCAGGGAAGTTCTTGGTATTCTGTA